>CAKVAS010000011.1 GCA_934725015.1 uncultured Bacteroidales bacterium | reverse complement strand
TTGAGGACGAGCCCCCTGAAGACCCTCGCGGAGAAGTTGCGGCCGTTGTAGGCAACCGCCTCGTCGAGGCGGTCGAGGGCCATCGCCCAGTCGCCCTGCTGCGCGTACATCTGCGCGAGCTGCGTGTTCGCCCCCGAGTTGTAGGTATAGTTCCACGTCGCCCTGTAGAGCGTGTCCATCGCAGCGGCGGTCCTGCCCTGGGCCTTCAGCACGAGGCCGAGGTTGTACATCGCCTCCGCATCCTTAGGCCGCGTGTAGTCGTGGGTCTGGCGCCTTATCGCCGTGCGCAGGTACTGTGCCGCCTTGTCGTAGTCGCCCCTCTTTCTGTACCACACGCCCATCTGCGTGTTCGCCCTTGTGTCGCCCGGGTCGCGCCTGAGCACCTCCATGAAGTAGGCCGTAGGGTCGATGAACGGGTTGTGGAACTGGAGGTTCCTCAGGCCCACGAGGTAGCACTCCTCCGTGTTAGCTATGTCCTCCGGCTTCTTCGGACGCTCCACTATTTCCGGGAGAGGGGCGTTCGGGTCGTGTCTTACAGGGGTGAAGTGCAGGATTTCCCTGCCGTCCGCGTCGGTGAGGACTATGGCGAGGTCTGATTCCGTATATTTCTTGTCTATGCCGACGGTCGTCTTGAACGGCCTGTCCGGGGCTATGTCGGGGATGTTCTCCGTGGCGAGGGTCTTTCCGCCGCCAAGGAGGGTGAGTCTGAGGTCATGCCTCGGCTCGGTGGTGTTCACCGCGAGGAACGCCTTTCCCGGCTCCTTCAGGGCGACGTTGGCCGCCGCGAGGCGGTTGCCGGCCTTCACGCCCTCCATGTCGCGGATGCCGTACCAGTACTGGCTGAACTCCTTGGTCTCATAGGGGGCGCTCCAGTTGTAGTCCGGCTGGTTGTCCGAGTACGCGCCGGACATCAGCTCGATGTAGTGCCCGGAGTCGTCCGTGAGGATGCGCGTGTCCCACTCGCTGTTCGGGCCCCACAGCCAGAACTTGCCGCCCTTGCTGATGTTGTGGTTCGCGTGCAGCATCGTGCCCGCGTTGCGGCCGTGGTCGTAGCCGGCGATGAAGTCGTCCCTGAGGTCGTGCGCGAACATGGAGTTGCTCATGTAGTGGTTCTTCCACCAGCTCGCGTCGATGCCGTCCCTGTAGAAGTCCATGTCGTTGAACGTCTCGTGCGTGATCGGCCAGTGCGCGAACCAGTTCTTGCAGTGGAAGGTCACGAACTCCGTGCTCTGAGGGAAGCATATCTGGTAGTTCTCGTCCACGTGCGTGCTGACGTTGGACCAGTAGAGCATGGAGTTGTCGTCCTGGGTGGAGTTCATAAGCCTGCCGCTTATCTCCATGTAGCTCTTGCCCGGGCGCAGCGTCACGCCTATCGCCCACTGCATCCTGTGGCGGTACTCGGTCTCCCCGACCCACACCGTCTTGGAGCCGTCGGCGTTGTCGACGATGCGCCAGTCGCACGGCACGTGGCTCGTCTGGCGGTGGTGGTGGAAGACGTTCCACTCCACGCCGCCGCTTATCCACGCGCCCGTCATCCCGACGTTGGCCGGCTTGACCACGTGGTTGTGGTAGAAGATGTCGTAGCCGTTGGTCTTGTCAACCGCGTAGAGGAGACGACCGCCGAACTCCGGCACTATGCACAGCTCCACGTACTCGTTCTCCATATAGAGGCAGTCGTAGGTCACGTCCTTCTTCGTGCGGGTCATGTTGTCGTTCAGCGGGTACGGATACACGCTGCGCTTCGCCCTCTGGTACGACCAGTCGCGCTCGAAGATCGGCGACTGCTCCGCCGGATCCAGAAGGTACGTCGGCATCGTTATCTTACCCTCCCAGGCCTTGACTGCGGAGACCGGTGCCGGTGCCGCCGCATCTGTCGCCTGAACCGCCGGACTGCCCGCAGGATTCTGACCGTCTGTAGAGTTCTGGGCGCTCACGGCCGTTGTCGCAAGCAATCCCAGAACAGAAAGTGTGATGAATTTCTTCATAAAATCTTTTGTCTCTTACTTATTTTAGTTGTTATTATTTCATTGTTCCACCATAAATATCACCAGTAGTGACGGCCTTCCCATTGTATTTGCAAGTGGAGACGATGGTTATAGTCGCACCTGACTTAACTCCGGCAAAACCTGACTTATAATTTTCAGTATCCTTAAAAGTTGAATCAAAGCCAAAATTGGCTGTAGCCACGGTTGCTGCAATACTAGCATTAAGTGCTGATGTCGCCCATCCGAGAACAGCTCCGACATAACCTATCTTTTCAGCGGCCAAAATTTCATTGTCTGATTTAGCGAAATTCACATTGGCAACGGAATTTCCGTCAATCTTTGTCGAATAACTGCCTCCGAGAATGCCACCAGCGCATATTCCGCCATAAAGTGAGCCAAGTTTTATTGTGTATGGTGTCGCAAGCCCCTTATTTCCACGAACAACACCACCGCCGACAAAACCGGCAATTCCTCCGACATAAGTCTGACGAGCACCGGAATTTTTTTCAGTCATAGGCTGCCCGTTGGCCACACACACATCAATATCTCCAGTATTTACACAATTCACTCTAATCACAGTATAGCATCCTGTCCCAATCTTATAATAATAATCATCTCCCAAAACAGCACATCTTCCCAAGATTCCACCTACTGCATAAGCACCGGCAGGAACACCCTCTTTACTCAAATATGTTTCTGTCTCATAGAATGATATATTACCGTTATTGATACAACCGTCAAAGATTGTACAATCGGATGTCGAAGAACCTGTATTCACGGATGCAGCTATACCACCAATAGCGCCACCTTTCATATGGAATGCTCCGGATTTCTTAAGTTTAAGATTTCCCGAATTGGAGCAACTCTGAATCATTTTTGCATTACCAGCCTCAAGAAGCATTACTTTTGTCCCATTATATTCCTGAGACATTGTCTCTGCTGTTTCAGCATTAGCGATAACACCTCCCAAATAAATAGTTCTCAACTGTTTAAGACTGACATCTATAGATATGTCTCCTTTGTTTTCCAGTTTTTCCACCGTCCCGCTCACATCCAGAACAACGCCTGCAACGATGCAATTTTGGCAAACACCGGAAACATCTATTATTCCTTCATTTGAACACCCGGATATCGTTCCTGAACTATATAACGCAATTCCACCAATCTTGATATCCGTAACAGACGTGCTCGGATTAGATACCGTTATATTTCCAAGGTTCGCACAATTTATAAGTTTTCCACGATTTGTGCGACAAATACCTGATGCATTTGTACTGCTGCCACTAATTTCAACATTAACCTTACTTGTACAATGATTGATTTCACCGGCATTGTTCAAAGCTATTGCTCCAGGCCATCCATTGTTTACATTTCTCTTTCGTGTACCAGATACGATCAAATCTTGAACTTTTCCCGCACTGCCTATATGTAAAAACAATGGTTCTATTGCATCGTGGGAAATGACATGATTATTGCCATAGAATATTCCATCCCACTCAAGCATAGTCCCGTCGGCCCTTTTGTCATTTGTTCTCGGCAGATTCGTTGAAGAATAGATGTCTGCCATAAGGTGCACGCCCTCTTCGCCGTCAATGGTTTTCTTCCATGCTGACCAATCACCTGCATTGACAGCAGCAACAAAGGTATTCCAATCCTCAACGGTATAGATTCCGCCGTCGACATAAGTTCCGTCTGCCACAAATTCTGTCTCCTTAGGATAGACCTTGCCGGCGTTTGCAGTAAAGGCGGATGTCTTCTTCACCTGATAGTGATTCTCTGAATCAACGATAGTGAAGGTAAGACCTTTCTGATAGTCAGCAGCCGGAATGGCTATGAACATCGGGGTGTTTGCCGCAATGCCGGAATCTCCGTTGGAATATGTCACGGATGTATTGCCCTTAGTCTTTCCTTTCTCGTCCTTTCTTGGTGCGAAAGAATTTCCGGTTTCAGAGAATTTTACAGTAAACACGCCGCTGATTGCCTCATTGTTGTTTCCGTTGATGCGGACGCTCTTAATTGCAACATTGGTGACTGTCAGCTTGATATAAGCCATCGTGTGCCTGAAAACCAACCCGGCGGAAGCAGACTTTGAATATGCCGACATAATTGCCGAAGTCTTGTCAAAATCATTTTCTCTGTATGCCTGCGTCTGAGGCACAGTGACATTCAGCGTATCCGATTCCGCTGAAAATGAATCCGCCACAATTGCTCCTGCCGGATATACCGCGCAGTACGGAGCATCGACGACATCGAGAGTGAATGTTGCGCTTTTGGCGTTGTCCGGGTCTATATTTATGTTCTTGCTGGTCTTGCCGTTCACGGAAATGGCGTCACCTTCCGCCCAAAGTACGGAGTAAGTCTTATTGCCGTTGTCGGAAATCGTCGTCTTGGTGTCGGCGGACTGAGACGCGGCGGCATCAGCAGAGTCCGGAGAGTCCGGAGAATCCGGCAACACAGCTCCGAGAATCATGGTTTCGCCGTCGGTCCGAGGCCCGTCCGGTTTCTGAACGTTCTCTTCCAGTTCCTTGGCGCATCCGGCAAGGGCAAGCGCGGTCATAATTATTGTGGTTATTGTATATATCCGTTTCATTTTCTTCATATAAGAGTTAAAAGTTTGACATCACACCCATTGAATCATCGTCAAAACAGGAGACTAATTCCATTGGAACCCGCCCTCGACCTCATAGAGGTCATCTGTGGAGCCTTGTTCGTTCAACGATTGGCAGAATCCCATTTCAAGACGGGTTGTCACGGTTTTCATCTCAGGCGAAGCATACCCCCCCCGACGATTTTTTTAGTTTCAGTGTTCTTCATATTTATAAACATTTGGTTTTCAACTAACATATTATTTTGAGATGTATTTTTGACTCAGATTTTTATGACACTCAAAACCACCTACTTGACATACCGCACCGCCGCATAACTCAGGCAAGAGCGCTTCACGTTCTGGATGGTCGTTCCGTCGTAGGAAATCGGGAGCAGGCCGTCGTAGCCGGAAACGTCCTTCGCCGGCATGAGACGGACATAGACGGTTTCCTTTCCGAAAAGGTCGGCGGTGACAGGCAGGGTGAAGGACATGTTCTTCGCGCCCGGGCAGTGATACTGGCGGTAGGAGCCGTTCTTAGGATAGTCCGGAACGGTGTAGGTCCACTCGGTGCCGACGGAGGTGTTCTGGACGAAATTGCCGGTGTAGGAGTCTGCCGTGAGCGTATGCCAGGTCTCGCCGTCGGTCGAGTATTTCAGCCACCAGTAGCGCGGCGCTCCGACGTCGGCTCCGACTGTGTTGAACGCGGCCACCTGCACGGAGAGAGGCGCGTTTGCCTCGGTGAGAGCGGCCGTGGAGAACTCAATCTGCCAGTAGTATTCGTCGAGCTTCGGATCGGCGTGGTTGCCGGAGAACCAGTATGCTCCGAACCATGCCGGGCCTTCTGTCTGAGAGACGATTCCGGAAGCGGTGCCGGAGAGAGGCCCGAGGGAGCTCCAGTCCTGGCTCGGGGAAATCTCTCGGAGGGCAGGCTTGGAGTAGCTCAGGCCCGGCTTGTTGAGCACGTCGGCATAGCTGGTCCACTCGCAGAGTTTTTCGGTGAACGGTTCGTCGTCGAGGGCGATGTCGCCGCGCAGCTGCGGACGAATCTGGTAGCGGCCTATGTTGCCGAGTCCGGTCACATAGTCCTCCAGACGGGTGTCGGAGGCCGCCACGGAGCTGTTCCACTCGAAGTTGTCGCAGGTCTCGTTCACGATGATTCCGCTCACGCTGCCGCTGCCCTGCGGAAGTCCCTTGCCGTCACGCGCCCATGAGGCGGTGGTGTTGGTCAGGAGGTAAATCGTGCTGCCGGCCTTGTCGAGAAGCGGCATCGGGTATTTGTTGATTATGCTGCTGCGGGTGTTGTCAATCGGAACGAACGCGCCCTTGGAAACGGGGATTTCGCAGCCGGTGAGCGTCACGAGGGTGTTGATGTCGCTGTCGGTGAGTTCATTGACTGTCTTCGCGCGAGGCGTGACATCGGACTCGCTGCCGGAAGCTGCGGAAATTATGTCGTAGGCCTTTAGGCCCGTGACGGTGTAGTGCTCCGGAGCCGTGTGGCGGATGAGTTTCCTGCCCTTGAGCGAAACCGTCGCGAGGTCGTATCTCTTGAGCGAGAGCGCGTCCTCCGAGTCGAAGATGAGTTTGACTCCGTATGATTCGCCCTCTTCCGCGCTCTGGAGATATACTGTCCTGCCGGCGAGAGTGAGGTCCTGAATGATTACGGACATATTCTCGTTCGGGGCGGCGTTGCCTTCTGAGTTGTCGCTGATGACACGGCCGGTGAGGGCGTATGGCTTCAGGATTATGCCGTCGGCGTCGAGGTCGCTGTTGTCAGGGTCAGCCTCGTCGAACGCGAGGGAGCGGAGTCCGCCTACAGTGAGCGGAACGGTCTTGACGTCGCCGCGAGTGCCCTGGGTGACATAGAGCCTTGCGGTGAGGGTGCGGCCGACATTATCGGCGGAGGTGAGCTCGATGATGGCAGTGCGCGGTGTGTCGCCGAGATTTTCGCGGACGGCATAGATGAAGGTGCCGTCGGATGCCACCTTGGCGAGGGGTTCCTCAATCCAGTCGCCGCCGTCGGGATAGATGACGCTGCCGCTGATTTTCTCAACAGGGATGACGGTCTCGAATCGGGCCGTCTGTGCACCGTTCTCAAACGGTACGGTGACGTTCCTCTCCGTGAAATGGAAGGTCGCGTCCTCGGCCCCGCCCTGAATGAGGCTCAGGAGCAACTCGCGCCGGCCGCTGGTGAGGCGGATGTCAGCCTTGCGCTCCCGTCCGGGGTTTGCGCTGAAGCTGAGCTCGATTTCGCTGTCTCCGGTCCAGCGTGATGTGGAGAGGGATGCCCAGTCGCCGCCGGAGATGATTTCAGCGTTCACCTCGGATGATGCGATGACGACGTAGGACGCGCTGCCCTCGGTCGCATCGACCGCGATTTCCGGGGCGCGGCATCCGAGTTCCGTCACCTCAATGAATTCCGGCTGCCGTCCGCAGGCCGCGAGAACAGCCAGAAGCGCCGCAAAGACCATTGATGTTCTTACTATCTTGTTCATATTCAAATGTTTTGTTTCAGTTTTAAAGATTTCTCCATTCGCTTCGCTCAGTCGAAATGACAAGGGGAACACTTTCTGCCATTTCGAATTGGTTTCCTGTCATTTCAAGCATTCATGTCATTTCAGGCATTCATGTCATTTCAAACATTCATGTCATTTCGAACGAAGTGAGAAATCTTTATACTATTTTATGCTATTGTAAAGATTCCTCGGCTTCACTTCGTTCCGCTCGGAATGACATAAGAAAAAAAACTTAGCCAAAGGGGATGAAGAAAAAGATGGGATGCAACCGCCTTTTATTCGCCCCGTTCATTACTCGCCGTACTCTATATTAGTCAGCACTCCTCCCGACGCGGCAACCTGGTCGGCCGGAATAGGCCAGTAGCGGTTGCAGGGGCGGACGTTGCGGCTGATGAGCGAGCCGGTGTTGTACTGCGAGGTGCGCTCGTACCAGATGCCCCAGCGGACAAGGTCGAACTTGCGGTTGTACTCGCCGAGAAGTTCCTTGGCACACTCGCGGCGGATTTCCTCCATGAGCAGGTCGGCGTTGCCTCCGACATCGGCGAGCGTGAGTTCCGGCAGGCCGGCGCGGCTGCGGGTCATGTTCAGATAACTCAGAGCCTCGGTCGTGTTCCCGAGCATCAGATGCGCCTCGGCTAAGCCGAGAACAGCTCCGGCATAGCGGAAAATCTTGTAGTTGTTCGCGTCGCGGGTGCTGCGCATATCCGGGCACCAGAACTTGTTGCCGAGCCACGGTGTGCTCGCGGAGTTCATCCTGTTCCATGAGCCGTCGTCCCTGCGGAGGCCGAAGAACATCACCTCCTTCTCGCCGACCCGTCCGGCGTCGTCGGGGTCGTAGCCGTACCAGCGCCATGCAAGGTTGCCCGAGCCGCCGCGGGCCTTGTCCGCGCCGTTTGAGTATTCGCCGGAGCGAAGGTCCTCAGAGCTGTACGGCAGCAGGTTCTGGCACAGATACGGGGTCGGACGCGCCGACGTGTAGGTCTGGGAATGCGCCCCGAGCTCCGGGATGCCGATGCCGTAATAGACATCCGAGATTATTTCCTCCTGCGCGAACTCGTCGCTCACGATGTTCTGGGCACGGAGAGGGGTCGTCCAGCTCGCGAGCGTGCCCACAATCTGAAGCCCGTTAGGCTCGTAGGTGTTCGGCACCTCCCAGATTGACTCACGGCTATACTTCACGCTGAAAGGAACGTCCGTGAGAGGGTACTGCGAAAGTTCGCCGTAAATCCCCTCAAGCTGTCCTAAGAACTCCACTGCCCCGTCCCAGTCCTTATTCCACAGGCAGAGGCGGCCTCCGAGCATGAGTCCGAGCGCCCGTCCCATGCGGTAGTCGGTGCCGGAGTCGTAGCTCCTGCGTGCCTCAAGGGCGGGGAGATTTGCGCGAAGTTCGGAAATGCAGAACGCGCGGGTGTCGGCTGCGGACATTCTCGGGAGTTTCACAATCGCCGCCCGGTTGTCCTCGGTCACGCGCTCGGTGTAGAACGGCACGTCGCCGAAGGTGGAGGTCAGAAGATACCAGTAGAACGCGCGGAGCACGGAGGCCTCGGCATAGAGAGGAGCGGCCTCGTCTTCAGTGATGTAACCTTCGGACACGGCCCTGTCGATGTAGAACACCATGGAGTTGGTGCGTGAGACGCCCTGATAGCCTCTCTGCCAGACGGTGGAGGCCGCTCCCGGGCGTGCCGGGGCGATGTCGCACACGGCGTCAATCTGGTTATCGACGTTCAGGAACATGAGGTCGGTGTCGCACTCGCACATCTCCCAGAATCCCATATTCGTGTAAATCAGGCGGAGCGGAGAGTAGCAGGCGTTCAGCCCGGTCTTTATCTGCTCCACGCTGCGGTAGTACTTGTCCCCCTCGGTGTAGGAGGTAATCTTTTCCTTCAGCGAGCATGAGACCGCGCCGAAGCATATCAATGCAATGCAAATTATCTTTTTCATATCCATGTCCTCCCGAGGCTAAAAGTTCATCTGAAGGTTAATCACGAATGTCCTCGGACGCGGAAACGCCCCGTTGTCAATCCGTCGTGTCGTGGCGCTGGTGGAGACGTCCGGGTCAAAGCCGTTGTAGCGCTTCCACAGCAGCAGGTTCTCCCCGCTCGCGCCCACGACGATACTCTTGCACCATTTCTTCGCGACGTTGAAGCGGTAGCTCAGCGAGACTTCCTTGAGACGGATGTAGGACGCGTCGTAAATCATGCGGTCGCTGGCGTTGTAGTCTTCCTTTCCGGCACGCGGGATGTTGGAGTCGGGATTCAGCTCCGGATCCCATGCGTCGAGCATATAGCGGTACTTGTTATATGCCCTGGAGCCGCTTCCGGCGAGGATTTCGCTGATGTTGTAAATCTTTCCGCCGAAGGAGTAGGTCGCATAGACCTTGAGGGAGAGGTTGCCGAGAGTAAAGGTGTTCTGGAGTCCGCCATAGACCACAGGGTCGGCATTTCCCTGATAGACAAGGTCGTTCTGGTCGAGCAGCCCGTCGTTGTTCTGATCCACATAGCGGCAGATTCCGAGCTGTTCCGTGCCCGAGCTGACGTATGTTCTGGAAATCCTGTTCCTGTCAATCTCGTCCTGGCTGTGCCATACCCCGGCGTACTGGTAGCCCCAGAGGGAGTTCACCGGATAGCCTGCGCGGTAGCCGTAGAGAGGCTGGGTGAGGTTGCGGAAGTTGGAATATGTCGGCACGAGACGGTCCTCTCCGGCGTCGATGACAAGCTGGTCGTTGTGCGAAATCGTGAACATCGTGCTCCACGAGAACTTGCGCGTGACGATGTTTCGTGTGGTGAGGGCGACCTCAATTCCACGGTTGCGGGTGTTTCCCATATTCGTGAAATATGTGTCATATCCCGTGCTCTGGTTCGTCTTCATCGCGAGGAGAAGGTCCGACGTCCTCGATTCGTATGCATCGACTTCGAGATTGACCCTTTCGCCGAACGCGGAGAAATTGAGGCCTATGTTATATGAGTCCGTCGTCTCCCACGTGAGGTTTCCGTTGCTCAGGCGCGTGTCGTAATATGCCAGCGGCCTGTAGTCTCCGAGCATCCACACTCCCTTGTCAGCAGTGAGGGTGGATTTCGACATATACGAGCCTATGGCATCGTTTCCGCTGCGTCCGACGCTCGCCCTGAGGGAAAGGTCGTCGAGCCATGAGGCGCCGGCAAGAAAGTCCTCGCGGCTGATGTTCCACCTCAGGGCCGCAGCCGGGAATATTCCCCACTTGCGGTTGTCGGCGAAGTTCGACGCGCCGTCGGCACGCATGGTGAGGGTGACGTAGTATTTCTTGAGATAGTCGTAGTTCACGCGGGCGAGAACGGACATCGAGGTCTTGATGTTCTCATAGCTGCGGTTGGTGGTGTTGCGGTCGTCGAGAAGGCCGCCGAGGTTCTTGTAGGTGACGTTGTCGTCCATATATCCCTCTCCGTAGAAATAGCGGTAGTCGATGTCGGTGCGCTCGGCCGTGAAGCCGGCGAGGAGGTTCAGGGTGTGACGGCGCGAGAAGGTCCGGTCGTATGTGAAGGTGTTCTCGCTGAGGAATATCTGACGGTCCTGCCAGATTGCCGTGGCTGTTCCGCCTGTGAGGTTGCGCTGTGCCACAGGAAGGGTGGAAGGGGCATAGCGCAGGGACTTGTAGCCGTCGGTCGTGAATGAGAACTTGCTGACGAAGGAGGCGTAGCGGTTGAATATGAGCCGTACCCACGGGAGCAGGTTCAGGTTGGTCTGGCGCACGTCATGGCTTATCTGCCTGGCGCAGATGTAGGGGTTGTTGAACGGGGAGCCTCCGGAGGCGTATTCCGAGCCGAAGGTGTTCCACGTGTCGTTGATGCCGAGCAACGGGCTGAGGTAAATCGCGGCGGTGCTGTTGGTTCCGGTGATGGACGCGCTGGACTTGTCGGTGCTGCGGTCGGCGTAGTAGAGCCTCACTCCGGCACGGAGCCATTTGAGCGGCTGGGTCTCGACGCTCACCCTTCCGCTGATGCGGCTGAACCCGGAGCCTATGACCACTCCCCTCTCGTTGTGGTAGCCGAAGGACGCGGAGGCGCGGGTGATGTTGGTACCGCCCTGCGCGGAGAAGCTATAGTCCTGATAAACACCGGTCTGCGAAAGGGCATCAATCCAGTCCGTGCCCTTGCCCTTCGCTGCGATTTCCTCGTCGGAGAAGTAGAAGTTGCGGGAAGGATTCTCGGTTCCGTTCATGTAGTCGGAGATGTAGTGCGTCATGTTGCAGTACTTCGCGAACTCGGAAGCGTCCATCAGGTCGAGGCTGCCCATGATGCGGGACACGCCGGCCGAGGCCTTGAGCGATGCCGTGAAGTTCCTTGATGTCTCGCGTTCCGTGGTTATGAGTATGACTCCGTTCGCTCCGCGTGAGCCGTAGAGCGAGGTGGAGGACACGTCCTTGAGGACGGATATGCTCTTGATGTCCGCCGGGTTGATTTCATTGAGGTCGGAGACCGCGTCAATCACGCCGTCAACGACGATAAGTGGCGCGTTTCCGGCGCTGATGGACCTCGCGCCGCGAATCTGGATGGAAGCCTCGGCTCCCGGTTCTCCGGTCGATGACATCATGTCCATTCCTGCGATGCGGCCCTGGAGGGCGGAGCTGACCGAGGATGCCGGAACATCGGCGAGCGATTTCATATCCACGACCGAGACAGCGCCCGTGAGGTCGGATTTCTTTGAGGTTCCGTAGGCGATGACCACCACGTCGTCGAGCTTCGCGGCCTCGGACTTGAGCACGACGTCAATCTTCGCCCGCCCGTTCACCGGCTCCAGAAGGGACTCGAAGCCGAGGCAGCTGAACTCGATGAAGCCCTCGGATGCGACGCCGATCTCATATTTTCCGTCAACGTCGGTCGCGGTGCCCTTGGCCTTGGCCTGCTTGTCAATAACATAGACTCCCGGCAGAGGATTGCCGTCGCTGTCCTTCACCGTTCCGCTGACCTTCACGCTCTGGGCAAAGGCCGCCGAAGCAGACGAAAGGACGAGGAGAGTCAGAATAAGTATCCTTTTCATATATTCTTGTTTCATTGAAAACTTTTATCGTTCCTTTTTTTGGGGGGGAAGGGGAATCTTCCTGTCATTCGATGGTCGGCTTGCTTCCGGTGGCGTAGATTTCTCCGGAGCATCCGGCAACTGCCTCCTTTGGAAGAGCGGCTGTGGAGGTGCAGCCCTTTATTGCTGTGGCAGGAGAGACTTTAAGGATATGCCCCACGATGCCCCCGACAGCGCCAATCTGAGCCTGCGTCTTTGCCAGAGTGTTGGCGGTCAGGCCGAATGAGCCGCTGTTAGTGCATGAGGAGATGGCGGAGAAGGCAGTTCCGCCGAGTATTCCGCCCACAAGCGAGCATGGCTTGAGTGTTCCGCCGGCGAGAATCCTTCCGCTGTTGGTGCAGCCGTCAATCTTGGCCGGATTGGCAGAAAGTCCTACAACAATTCCGGCAATGCCTCCGACATAGCATTGTCTCGCTCCTGACATTCCCGAAGAAGCGCCGCTGTCGATGGAACTGCACACATCGATTGTTCCCGAGTTGGAGCAGCCTAATATTTCAGCATAGAAACCTGCTGTGGCACCCGGAGTCGGATTAACATAGCTGCAAGACGCATTTCCGGAAAGAGGTGCAATTCTGCCCACAACACCGCCAATCGAGTAGGCGCCCTGAGTTCCGCTGTTCTTGTAGGCATTCTCCCAAAGCGTGATGTTTCCCTCATTCGCGCAATTCTTCAATGTCACGAATGACTCGGCTGTTCCGCCGTATGCGGAAGCAAGTATGCCGCCCACCGCACATTTGAAAAGGTCAGAAGGTTTCGTTGCCTCTTTCTTCACGGTTATATTTCCGGTGTTGCGGCAGCCCTCGAATGTTCCGAGTTTTGTCGTGCCGTCAGCGCCTTTTGCATCCGGGCGAAAAGCGATTCCGCCACCCATAAATTCATGATTTGCAGAAAACGGCAGATTTATCTCGAAGTCGGCGCTGTTCACGCAGTCTCTCATCACCCCTCCGTTAGCCTCGACAAGGCCGCAGAAAGTGAAGTTGGCATCGACGGTTGCGGTCAGCGCTGCCCTGTTCTCACAGTTCTCGACTGTTCCGAGATTAGTCGCGGCAAGAGACGCGCAGGAGTTGGCGCTCTTTTCGGTGCGCAGTCCGCCAAGCCTGAGGTTCTTCACGACGCCAGTCTCCGTGATGCTCTTTATGAGCGGCTTTGTGAGCGAGTTGCGGGTAATGATATATCCGCCACCGTTCAGCACTCCGTCCCAACTTTGAATCTGAGTAAGTTCGTCTGCGGAAGTGACGTTCGCCACGATTGATACCTCACCGCTCTCGGGGGCTTTCCACAAAGAATAGTCCCCGGCGTTCACGGCGGCAGCGAAGCTGTTCCAAGATTCAGGATCGGTGATTATCAGCGCACCGCTCGGTACGAAGGTCTGCTCCGCCCATCCGACTATGACCCCGGAGTGCACGGCGGTGTTCTCGCGCATCTCGATGACCATCTTGCGGCCGTATTTTTCGGTAATCGTGAGGTTGAAGCCCTCTGCATATTCTCCCGCAGGCACGCAGAAATTCAGCTCGACGGCCACTGAGACTCCATCCGCTTCGCCAGCGCCGGAACCATCGCCTGAGCCATCAGCCGAGTCGGCATCTGAACCAGCACCCGAACCAGCCGCAAAACCGCCTTCAGGAATGGAGAGAGAGATGTCCTGCCCGGCCTCAACAGCAGTCAGTTTCCCGTCCGCGAGGTTCAGGCTGAATTTCCCGGCAAGTGGTGTCCCGAGGCTCGTGAGCGTGATGTCGGTAATCTCATATTTCCCGAAATCCACAGGAATCCGCACCACTCCGCAAAGGTTTTTCAAAGTGAAATTCGTCTCCCCGGACTGTCCGTACAGCACGGCGGAACCGTTGCCGAACGAGCCGGGAGTCCATTTCTGGACTGTCTGAAGTGTGATTTCGGCAGAATTGCCGTCCATCGAGCCACAAATCCAGCTCGGATAAACCACGCCGTAAGGGGCGCTGACTCCGGACACGCTGAACGTCGCGTCAGTGGCCTTGGCCCCCACCCCGTGAAGAGGCTCGGAGCGCTGCCCGTTCACGGCTATGCGGTCGCCCTCGCACCAATAGACCGGATAGACCGAACCGTCAGGTTCACCGAGAACGGTCTTGGTTAAAGTCCCGCTGCCGAGGCTGAGGCTGACAGACTTTTCCGGCGCCGGTCCGGGAGCCGGTTCTTCGCTGTTCGCCGGCTTTTCACAGCCGGAAGCAGCCGCAAGAATGGCAGCAACGGCAAGTGTATGCACGGCTGCGGCTGCAAGGACAGATGAAAGTTTGTTTTTCATATTCAATTGATTATCAGTTTATCTGTATTACTATCTTTATGATTGCGCTCAATTTATATTCTCCATCATCTTATACTCTCCATCATCATGGCTCCACATTTATATTCTCCATCACCATCATGACTCCACATTTATATCCTCCATCCGCATCATGGTTCCGCCGGGGCATTTTCCTTTCCCCTCATTTCCTCCGCAAAGACGGTCGGCGTCTTTCCGTACATTTCCCTGAAGCACTTGGCGAAGTAGGAGACATTCGAGAATCCGACCGCGTAGCATATCTCCGAAATGTTGTTCCCATGAGGCTCGCGCAGCATCTCGGCCGCCACGACAAGACGAAGATTGCGTACATAGTTGTTCGGAGAAGTGTCAAGCAGGCGGCGGATGCGGCGCACGAGCGTTGAAGGGCTGACGGCCATCTTCTCGGCGATTATCTCATTGGAAAGCAACGCGTTGGAAAGATTCTCGCGGACTATGCCGTCAAACTCGGCAAGGAAATCCTGGTCCTTCTTCGGCAGCCCCACAATCTGCGAGACGGTGTTTATCTTCTCCCGGAATACCTCTTCCTCCTTCGAGCGGCGGTAGTCCATCTCCATCTGGCGGCTCTTGCGCTCGACGTTCCACCACACCGCGACAAAAACGCCGGCGGCAATCATGAGCGCGAAGAGGATAATCAGCGCGATGCCCCACGGGGATGCCCAGAACGGCGGACGGATGATTATCTTCAGCGGGACATGAGCGCCGTGCCATTCGGACGACGAGGTCGATGAGCGCAGTTCGAGGGTGTATGTGCCCGACGGGACATTGTACCAGAAGGCGGAGCGCGACACGGATATGTCCCTCCACTGGCTGTCATATCCCTTCAGACGGCACTGGAGCCACGATGACGACGCCGCGGACATATCCGGAACGGAAAAGTCGAAGCCGAATGAGTTCTGGTCATGGTCGAGCCTTATGTCGTCCAGCAGGTCGAGGTTGTCGTCGGTCGTGACGGCCGCATCGCCGACATGAAGGCGCGAGATGATGATGTCCGGATGCCCGCCGGTGCGCAGCCTCTTGGGAGAGAAGCTGATGAACCCGTTGTCGGAGCCGAAGCAGAGCTCGCCGGACGAGAGCCGCAGGGCGCTGTTGGTGAGCTTGGTGTCAAGAAGCCCCTCGATTTCCGTGTAGAGACGCAGGCCGGAGGTTTCCGGGTTGAACTGGACAAGACCGGAGTCGGAGGCAAGCCACAGGCAGCCGCTCCTGTCCTCGACGCAGCGGAAGAACACGTCGGTCGGGAGGGATGGAAAGTTCGAGCTGTCGCAGGTCGAGAATCTGCCGGTTTCGGGAATATATTCGGAAAAACCGTGGCTGAACCCTATCGCCCAGACACGACCGCCGGCATCGACATGAACGGACGCCACCTTGTTGTCCGGAAGCCCGTCGTCATGCGAAAGATGGAGGATTTCTCCGTTCGCCGGATTCCAACGGTATATTCCCGACGCGAATGACGAGAGCCACAGATTACCCTTCGCGTCTTCGTCCATCGAGGTGAGGAACACGCCCTCGAATATTCCCGTATCCACGAAACGGTCGTTTTCCCTGTCATATTTTGAAAGTCCGAGGGTCGTCCCGGCATAGATGTCGCCGTTCGATGTCCTGTGCACAAGATAGACCTTGGGGTCGCTGCGTCCGCTCTTTTTCCGGAGCACGCCGTAGGATTTCAGTGACTTGGTCCGAGTGTCAAGCCTGTAGAGACCGTGCAGCGAGCCGAACCAGAGGTAGTGGCCGTCAATGCACGGGGAGCAGACCGTCGCGGGAATGCCGGGAGTTGAGACACGCTCTACCTCGGAGGTTTCGGGATTCCAAAGAAGAAGTCCGGACTGCTCGGTAGAGACCCAGACCCTCGACGGGGATTCCTCGGCGAAGCCGCTCACAATGCAGCCTTCAAGCGAGGCACCGGAAGCAGTGTAGTGCTTGCGGAAGTTGGTCTGCGCCAGTCCGGACCAGTTGACCCCGCCGTCCTTGGTGCCGAGCCACACGCCGCCGCCGTCATCCACGAATGCGCAGGTCACATAGCTTCCCGAAAGGGAGAACCTGTCCGAGGCATCCCGCTCGATTCTCCGCACGCCGGTTCCCATGAGGTCGTATCTCCACACGCCGTCGGTCGTCGTGAGCCAGAGCCATCTCTGCCTCTCGAAGAAGCTGTCCAGGAGAACGGCCCCCTCAGGAAGGCGGAAAAGGCAGCGCATGGAGCCGGACACAGGATCTATCTCGCTGATTCCCCGAAGCGTGCTCGCCACATAGACCTGTCCGTCGGCGCCCTCGTATATCCCTTCGATTTCATCGCCGTCGAACCATCCTCCGTCCGGGAAAGGCTCAATGACCCCGCTGTCCCTAAGCCCCGAAGGAGAGTGGTAAAGAGCCGAATGGTAGCGTGAGAGCCACACGCCGCTGTGCTTGGAGACAAGCATCTTCCGGAATCCGGAGACCCCGAGCGTGTCGTAGCTTATGTGGTGGAGGTGGGAATATTTCGTGTCGTATGCAAAAACGCCCTGGTCGTTCACGAGCATCCATATCTGCCGGTCACCGTCGAAGGTGATGAATGTCACCTTGTTGCGGATGGTCTCCCCGCTGTCGCTCGCGCGGGTGAGGGGCTCAAAGCGGTCGAGGACATAATTGTAGCAGCTCACGCCGTTGTCGGTTCCGACCCAGATGTTCCCGTCGCGGTCCTCGGCGAAGCAGTTGATGTAGTCGGTGGTGAGCCCGAGGTCGTCGGCCGTGAAGACGTCGAAGCGCCGCCCGTCATAGCGGTTCAGCCCGTGGTAGGTGCCAATCCAGATGAAGCCCCGCGAGTCCTGCATGATGCGGCTCACACCGTCGTAGGACAGGCCGCTGCTCGCAGTGGTCAGATGGGTGAACTTGTAATGCCCTGCCCCCCCCTGAGCCGTTTCCGGCAGCGTGAGGGACAGCAGCAGTGCCGCCGCGATGGTTTTTATGAAGGTCTTTATCTTCATCTATTATTATCCGTATTCTCTAATATTTCACATCTATCATTCTAATGTTGCATTCCACGATGCCCCAAAACTGCCTTCTTCCACTGTCATCTCGATTTTACACTGCCTTCTCGGTTTTCCACTGCCTTCTCGGTTTTTCCACTGTCATCTCGATTTTTCCACTGTCATCTCGATTTTCCGCTGTCATCTCGATTTTCCGCTGTCATCTCGAACGAAGTGAGAGATCTTTGTGCAACAATCCCAAGCGATAAAGATTCCTCGTTTCACTCGGAATGACAGCGTATTTCACTCGGAATGACAGAAACATCCCACTCAGAAATGACAGCACATCCCACTCAAAAATGACAGAACATCCCGCTTGAAGACCGGACAGATGTCATTTGAATTCCGGCGTACTTGTGGTTATGCGGCCGCGGACAGCATTCACCTGAAGTTTCCCCGTCTTTATATCATGCAGTTCATAGAGGGCGAGGAACTCGTCACCTCCAAGCGGACAGATAGCCGGCCAGTTTATGCCGGTCGTCACACCGTCCCCTTCAGGAATCCGAGTCTTCGCACGCATCCTTCCCTCAAATTTCGCCTCAGCCATCTCTGATTTAGGACATATTTGTACCTCCATACGCCGATGTTTTTTCGCGATTTCTTCATTATTATACTTGCTTTCATCCACTGTCTGATAAGCAATGACAAAATAATTGTCAGTCTGCGCTATGTATGGAGCGCCATTATATATCGTCGAACTTGCAAGCGAAGTCTCGAACGGGTCGAAACGATATGGAGAAGAGGCATAAACCGTATTCGCCCAGTTTTCTGAAATCGGATTATAGACGACCTGCGGATGAAGTTGTTCACCGTCGGCGGCATAATGCTCAATGGCGAGATAAATATTGTCATTATACAGCATTGCCGTCGGCATACCATCCCGGCGCATCTCAGTATAGCACACATCACGAAGATTGCCCCACGTTTCACCGCCGTCCTTTGACTCGATTACCCGTATTTTCTGATACGGAATACCACTTGTCGCCATCTCATCCGCAAAATAAATCTGGACGGTTCCATCCGGAAACTCAAGAATAAACGGTTCATAACATCCGACAGAAGTCGCAGATGTATGGATGCGCGTGAGTTCACTTCTGCTTATGCCATTATCATCCGAGGTGCAAACTGAGATATGATATGGAGTCTTGAAAATAGTGTTTGTTCCTTCCTTATAAAAGCCACGTTCATTTACCGCATATATTATTCGCCCCGGCTTATATGGATTTGACGAACTCAGTTGCGCGAATTCGATATTATCCATACGGTATGTCAGTTCATTTTCCTTATATGCAGGAAGAATGGTTGTCTTTTCAGTCCAAGTACTGCCGTTGTTACTGCTGAAACGACTCTGACCTGCATTGCCAGATGTATAAGTTGCCATCAGACGACCGTCATTCAGCCGATGAACACGCACATAAGTGCCCCCATCTGCATCAATCGCAACCGGCGTGTCCCATACAATCCTGAACTGCCCCTCCTCTACCTCTTCAAGGTCGGAGGTAGTGTTGTCAAGCGCGGTGAAGGTCAGCTCCGGGGCTTTCAGAATCACGCCCTGCTTCAATTCTACACTCGATGAGGTCTCGGCCTTGAGGAAAACTCCCTTGGCATCTGAGAACTCGATTTTGAAACCTTTTGCAAAGGTCTGCGCAGGTATGGCGATGCAGAAATTCGTCAGTCCGGCAGTGCCCGTCGCTCCGGCATCCTCTGATGCCGTGACAGTTATGCTCTTCTCTCCGGTTCCATTGACAGTTCCGAGCACAGGTGCACCGCCTTCGTCGAAGCTGATGCCGAACTCCCCCGCGACATCCTCCGAGCCATTTCCGCAGAGCACGGCCTTGGTAGCGCGGCGGGTGCAATTCGCCGGATAAGCCACCGTAATCCGCAGATAGGCAGCAAGATGATGAAAATCAAGCTGTTCGCCGGAACTTTGCACGGCCATGATTGCCGCGTTCGGATCAAAACCGGCCTCGGCAGGTGTCTGGGCTGACACGAACTTCACTGAGTTTTCAGACACCCGCGCCGAAGACGGATATATTGCAGTGTAAGGCGCTGCCGGCATTTCGCCATTTACTGTAAAGTCTGCCTTGTTCTGCCCCGCCTCCTCGGCAGTCAGAGCCTCCGAAACGACGCCATTTACCGATATGCGGTCGCCCTCGGACCATAGCACAGGATATTTTCCGTCAGCCTTTTCTCCGAGGGCAGTCTTTGTCTCAGCGCTGACGACCGATGCCGTAAAGACGGTCTTTATTTCAGGTTCCGGTTCAGGCTGACTGCCTGGCTGAAGCTCTCCGGAGCAGGCTGCTACCGCCATTGCAGCCGTCATCATCGCAAATATTGAGGTTATTCCGTTTTTCATATTATTGCATTTTTACTTATAGTCTATTTCCCGTTTTATATCATATAAAACTTTTTTATATCATATAAACACGCCATGTTATTGTTACCATTTCGAGCACTCATTTGTCATTTCGAACATTCATTGTCATTTCGAACACTCATCTGTCATTTCGAACGAAGTGAGAAATCTTTGCGCCACCCCTCCCGAAAAAAGATTTCTCCGTCTGCTTCGCGCCGTCGAAATGACAACACGTCATTCTTCGCGCCGTCGAAATGACAACACATCATTCTTCGCTCCGTCGAAATGACGGAACATCATTCAGTTACAATCTTTCCCTTCCTTATATATATGTTTCCGCTCAGCTGCGTGACAGCGAGAATGGTGTCGTTTCCGAGGTCGCAGAGGGAGTTCCACAGACCGTTGTCGCGTGTCTGGTCAATGTCGAACGGACGGATGCGCTCCCTCATGGTCAGGAACTCATGTCCCTTCATCTCATCAATCCTGCAAACCGCCATCTCCATCACGGAATTTTTAGTCGTCGGCTCCAGCGCCCCTTCGGACGACTGGTAGCATATCACGAAATAGTTGTCAGTCTTTATTATATAAGGCGCACCGGCATAGATGTATGCGCTCTCCATCGAAGTACGGAACGGATCGAAACGGTTAACAGAGGAGCCATAGACCGGAGTCTTCCAATTGTCGGAGATTTTCGTGCACACAATCTGCGGATGAAACTTCACATTCTGCCCGTTCGCCTCAATGGCGACATAAATCCAATCGCCGCAAATCATCGCCACAGGCATCCCGTCGCGGAATTTCTCGTTGTAGCACACGATGCGGGCGGGTCCCCATGTGTCGCCGCCGTCCTTGGACTCGATGACGGAGATGTTCTGGTAGGGCAGGCGCCTCTCATAATACGGTGTCTCGTCGGCGAAGTAAATCTGCACGGTCCCGTCCGGAAGTTCGAGCACGCACGGCTCATAGCACCCGCGCAGCACGTCCTTGTCCCAGGTCTTGGACTTATAGACATCGCGGATTCCGCTCCATGTCTTTCCGGCGTCGTCAGAGGTGACTATCGCAATCGTGAATGGAGTACGCGAGCTCCTGTTTTCAAGCGGACGGATGTTGCCGGCATAGATTATTCGACCGGGATGATGAGGATTGCTTCCGCTTAGCTGCGCGAACTCGGCGTTGGAAACCATGACCGGAACCGCCGACTCATAGTCTCCGTGAACCATAGCCGGCCGCTGCTCCGACCATCCGGCCCATCCGTCCGGACTGAACTTGAAGCATCCGTCCCCGCCGCGAGAATAAACGGCCATATACCTCCCGTCGTTCAGGCGATGCACGCGGGCATAACCGCCCTTTGCAAGAAGTTTTGCATCCTCCCACTCGACTCGAATCTTTCCGAGCGAGGGTTTCTTCGGTGACATACTTGGGTCAAAAGCCTTCGCAGAGAGGGCTGCAAGGCAGAAAATCGAAAAAGAAATGCCTACAAGGCGCGACAAACGGTTTTTCATTTCAGTGCATGCAATTTGGTTTGATGCAAAGTTAGAAAAACACGCCCTTTTGCGTCAAAAATATTGAAGCAAAGAACGCAAATTTTGAAGCACACGCACCGCACAAGCGTTCGCCATCCCGGAATGCCTTAACAGGAGAGGAAAAATCGGCTATTCGTCAGGAAGAGGCGACAACTTGATGTCGTAAGGAAAAATATTGAAAAAAAGACTCCCACGGAAGGTTGCTCCTGAAAGAATTTTTCATACATTTGCCGTGCAAAGGCATTGTGCGGCGAAGAATCGAGACAGCCGCAAGCGCCACAGCGGACAAGAATGAATGCCGCGGAACAGTAGAGTCCGCAAAGCGAGTTAGGTCATATCGTGCCTGACTCGCTTTTTGTTTGCATTCCGCCCTGTCCTATCGGGATTATGGATAATGTTGAACCGTTTAACATGATGCGATATGCGTTGGCGAATGAATGACGAAATTATGATTTACTCCAGGCAGAATAATCTGTCGGAAAGACTAATGGAACTCGAACAGGAAGGCGCGCTGATTTCCCCCTGCCAGTTCTTTTATGTCGCGGTTGCACCGGAGTACCGTGAACGCGGGAATGTGCCGCCGCTGCTCTATGTTGACCGGATGATGCAGTTCTCCGGGCGCGAATACTATGTCGCGCTGATGTCCGCAGCCGACATATACCGGAACGAAATTCTGCCTGAGAGCGAGGAAGGAACCGTCGGTGAGGGAGGATGCGGGAGATGCGCCCGGGATGGAAGCGAGACAGACCGCAAGAGGGGCGCCGGCGATGAAGGCGACAACGGAAATGAGAGAGAAAACCGAGGAGGGTACGCGGGTTATAATGGGGCGGAAGGGGACTTTTCGGTGATGGTCATCGGCGAGCGGATGACCCTCGGAAGGCGCAAGAAGCGGCCTGTGAAGTTCTATGCCAGACAAAACGACGTGTCCTCGGAAATCCGCCGCGTCGAGACCGCGTTCGGCCCGGTCAATGTATCGTCCCCTCTGCTCACGGCACTGGACCTCGTCCAGAAGGAAAGCGAGGCAGGAGGGCTCGACCGCGTTGCAGAGGCTCTCACGTTCCTTGCCGACAAGATTGAGCCCGGAGCCGACAAACCGGCCATTCTCCAAGAGTTTCCGACGGCGATAATCCAACGCCTCGGCTACCTTCTCGATGCCGTTCAGGCGCATTCCCGAGCGTCCGAGCTCTACCGCCTCTGCGCCGACTCATGCATGACCTTCCGCCCGACGCCCCTAAGAGCCAGCTCCGCCGTCGGCATAGGCTTCGAAACCGACCCTCGCTGGATGGTGATTGTGAATGCCTCAATCCACATCATGTCGCAATGAAATCACAGAAAGAAGTGAGAAAATATCACTACATTTGCCGCACGAACTGTGTATGCGGCGGGCAATATTTCATATCGATGTCAATTCCGCGTTCCTCAGTTGGAGCGCGGTAAAGCTCCTGTCGGAAGGCGGGTCAGACATAAGGCTCGTCCCGTCCGTCGTGTCAGGAGCCCCTTCCGACCGCCGAAGCATAATCACTGCGGCCTCGATGCCTGCAAAAAAACTCGGAATCAAGACCGCCCAGCCTGTCAGCATGGCGCTGCGCACCTGCCCCAATCTTGTCATAGTCCGAGGCGACTGGGCGTGGTACAAGAAGTGCTCGGACGGGTTCATGGAAATATGCCGAAGCTACTCTCCCGTACTCCAGAAGTTTTCGATTGACGAATGCTTCATCGACATGAGTCTCAGGCTTTACAGGAAGGATCCCGTGGAGGTGGCGACCCGGCTCAAGGATGAGATTCACTCCAAGCTCGGATTCACCGTCAACGTCGGCATAGGTTCGAACAAGCTGCTCGCGAAGATGGCTTCCGACTTTGAAAAGCCGGACAAGGTCCATACGCTCTGGGAGGAGGAAGTCCCCGGGAAGATGTGGCCGCTGCCGGTCGGGGAACTGCTCTGGGTCGGGAAGAAGACGAGGGAAAAACTTGCGGCCTACGGAATTTACACAATAGGGGACCTCGCTGCGAGACCGGAGGCGGCGCTGGCAAAGATTGTCGGTAAGAAATATGCCGGACAGCTGCACGAAAACGCCAACGGGCACGACAACGAGCCTGTGGAAACCGACGAGCAGGAGGCAAAGAGCATCAGCGCGGAAAGGACTTTCGTGAAGGACATCACGGAAACGGCGGCTCTTGACCGTGAACTGTTCAGGGTCGCCTGCATCGTCGCCCACAGAATGCGACGCCACAGCTTCAGGGGAGCCGTCATCTCCACATTCGTGAAGCGCAGCGACTTCAGCGTCGCACAGAAGCAATGCAGGCTGCCGCAGCCGACTGACATCACGGCCCTAATTCTCAATGGGGCGCGGAAACTTCTCGCCGAAATTTGGGACGGGCGCACTCCCGTCCGGCAGGTCGGGCTCGGCGTATCCGACCTGACCCACGACAAGACGGAGCAGATGAGCCTATTTGAAGACCCGCAGCTTGAATACTACCGCCGCTGGGACCGAGAATATGACGAAAAACAGGCAAGAAACGAGGATGCCCGCATTCTTGCCTACGACAAAAACATATGAACTCGAAACAAATCTGTGACACTATTGGTTCTCTCGCATTAGCCTATTGATTTCATCATCAATTGCACCGCGATTCTCTTGGTTATCCTCTTTTGCCTCACGAAGAGACCGCAACACGTCCAAATTTGTCAACCGGCTCAATTTATAAACATCATACCATCTCTTCCCAAGTGACGGATTCTCAAGCCACAACTGTATTTCTTCATCATCGGAACAATACACGGTCATCCTTTTGTACTCCGAATTCCATAAATTAGTTTCAACGATACGCTTATGTCCATTTGAAATGAAATAGTTCCCAGAGCATTGCTCATCCGTCTGACGAAGCGACCAATACAAGTCCCCATCCTTCGTCCAATATGAATAGCAATAATACCCCCTGATTTTGCCATCTGACGAGAAATCGTAATACACCCTATAACTTCCAGGCCAACCCGGATTGTTCAGATAACGTTCCTCATTTATTATTTTCCCCGAAGCGTTTGTTTGGACACAAGTAAAATGTGCTGCAGCATAGATGCCATTTATTCCATTTAAATCACTATCTATTTCGCCCCATTTCATACATCCAACCAGACAAACAGCAAACGCCGTCAACATAAAAATAGTTCTTATCGCTTTCATGATTCTTAGTTTAGTGATAAATATCAGGAATAATTGCCACATTCTGATTATAGCCTTCAGCCCCCGTAAACATCGAGACTTTCCATTCATCATATGAACCGCCGACAATTATTTCTCCTGAGCCATGCTCACGTGTAGCAGCAAGAAAGTACCCGTCACAGGAACCACTCCAGCCATAATTAAAATTAAGGTACCAATTCTTAACAAATTCTTCTGCAACGACTTTTCTGAAATTCTTTGATATCAAATAAGTTGTTTTAGTTTTGCATGTGTAAAGACTGCCATCAACAACCCATGCATGCCCCACATCTTCTCCTGCCGCACCTGCTGATATATATACAGGATGTTTACTGTTTAAGCTATTCATTATTTTGGACAAAGAATAGTTCTGATACTCGGAACTTTTGTACCCAAACGAGGATAGTGTAGTCCTCACATTTATATCTTTGGCTGTGCTACATCTTATTCCGTATTTCATACCGACACGGTGCCCAATTTCACGAAGAAGAGCTGCCATTTGACTACAGGTCGAACAATCATTTGTATGAGCACCAGCCAAATGAGATACATCTGTCATATTTTCCCAAACCAATGCAATGGAACTTGTTGTAGAACTTGGATAAGACAATGAAATTGATGTCGGGTAAGAGTAACTTGACATAATTTGAGCCAATGCGACGGCAACACAACCGGCGGGAATATTATCGTCAAAAGGAGAACTACAATACCAATTAAATGGTTGATGCTGCCCCCAGTGAACTGTCACCAAAGGTTCATTTACAACAGAAGACTCATCAGTATAAGTTTTATAGTAATCAGCTATAGGCACGTCTGTTCCCCTCTTGACAAATGAGGACAATTGCTCAGACATTTCTGCCATATATAAATTAAATGCACCTATTTCTGAATCAACACCATTATAGTTTCCTTTATTCGCATAAACAATAACCTCCGGAGAATCTGAATCGGCACCGACCACAACAAAACCATCCTCATCCCCAAAGTTAACAACATAGAAAAGAGGAGAATTCATCGGTGACTTTGTTACGCCCATTGATGGGATTATTGAGGCAATTTCTTTTGGTGAAGACTTTGTTTGTCCAGATGAAAACATCAATACCGAAGACATGGCAATTCCTCGAACCTCGGCTTCGGTCCTCAAACGTCCGCCAGTTAAATATTGCGACTGCGTGGTCTGTCCTTCTGACATTGACTTTTCACACGATGCCAATAGTAGCAGTGCCACTGGAATCAGGTAGAATTTTGCTTTCATAAAATTTAGTTTTAATAAGTACAAGATAAATCTATACTTTGCGGTACACGATAATAAACTATCTTTCAAAATTCTAGTCACAATAAAAACTAGCACTCAAATATAAAAACAAAAAATCAGATAAGCAAATGTCATAAAAACAAAAAAGTCGAGTTTTATAAACCCGACTTCCCTACCAAACAAGAAGTCCTATTTCAACTTGTCATACTCCTCGTCACTCACCGGTTCCAACCACTCGTTAGAACAGTTCTCTCCAGACACCTCAAAGGCAAGGTGTGCGAACCAGCTGTCCGAAGCGGCTCCGTGCCAATGCTTTACATTTGCAGGGATGTGGATGACCGTGCCGGGAAGAATCTCCTGAGCGGGCTTGCCTTCTTCCTGATACCAGCCTCGGCCGGCCACTCCGACAAGCATCTGTCCGCCGCCTGTCGCCGCATGATGAATGTGCCAGTTGTTGCGGCAGCGCGGCTCGAAAGTGACGTTTGAAATCGGAACCTGCTCCGTCGAAACACGGGCGAGGTAACTGTTGCCGATAAAATATTTAGCATAAGCCGTGTTCGGCTCCCCTATCGGGAATATCATCTCCCTCTGGAATGCCGCCTTGGCATCCTCACCGGCCGTATCCTCAGTCCACACTTCCTTTGCAAGACGGAATGCGGCCCAGGCCTTCGGCCATCCGGCGTAGAACGCGACGTGAGTGATGATTTCTGCAATTTCCGTCCTCGTGATGCCGTTATTTTTGGCGCTCTGGAGATGGAAAATCAGAGAATTGTCTGTAATCCCCTGGCTGATAAGCGCGGTGAGCGTCACAAGACTGCGGTCCCGAAGGCTCAGCAGGTCATTTCGGCTCCAGACCTCCCCGAACAGGATGTCATCGTTTAGATGAGCGAATTCCGGCGCGAACTCCCCCAGCTGGTCATGCCCCGCCGTCTGTACTATCTTTTTCTGTGCCATAACATTAAGAAGCTGTTTTAATTTTTCTCACATTTATTTTTATATGTTCGTTCTTTTGGTGTCTTTTTGGTCATATTTTCCCATTTTGTTCGTCATTTAGCACCGCTAAACTCCTCTCAAAACAACAAAATCTGACTCAAAAATACATCTCAAAATAACTGAACAAAAAATTCAAACAGCTTCTAAGTGTTAATATACTGCAAAAAATCACAAAAATAAACTTTTTCATATCGCTTCGGATTATTCATGATGCAAAGATATAAATTCCAACAATATGATGATATGCACAAATTGCGGACAGAACAACCATTTTTACATTTTCGCAATCGCCGCAACAGTTGCTTTTCCCATGTTGGCGCGAATCTCATTGGAAGAAGTTTCGTAAATTTGTGCCAGCACAATAGAATGACGAACGAACATGAATCCTATTTCCTCAAGACTACTGAACCAACAGCTTGTGTGTCCGCAGTTTAACACGCCCGCGGAAGTCGTCTCTTGGATGGGAGCGATGCAGGCCCAGGACTACAGAGCAATGCGCTGGGCGGTGGCGATGAGGACACGGAAACCGTCGTCCGATGCTTTTGAGAGAGACTTCAATTCCGGGAGAATCGTGCGGACACACCTGCTGCGGTGCACATGGCAGCTGATTTCTGAGGAAGACTATATGTGGATGCGCCCGCTCTGCGCCCCGAAGGCGCTGTCCGCGCTGAAAGGCTGGATGACATCGAACAAGGTTTCGATTTCCGAGGAAGAAGAGCAGAGAATTTCGGGAATATTCGAGGACGCGATGCACGGGAAACGCAGTGTCTTCAAGGAAGATTTGATTGCCGCACTTGCTTATAAGGGCATCAGCATGGATGATCACCGGCTTTCCTACCATATCCGTCTTGCCGAGCTTTCCGGGCTGCTATGCAACGGAGACCTGCATCCGTTGCGTGCGACATGGTGCCTTGCCAGCGAGAAGTTCAAGGACAAAGACGCCGGACAACGTTCAGAAGGCGGCGGAACGTACCCCAATGACCTTAGGGAACCTTCAGCCCCTGCATCAAAGACGCCCGCACTCCCCGACCGCGAAGAAGCCCTCCAATGCCTCGCGACAAAATATTTCCAAGGCCATTCTCCGGCAACATTCGAGGACTTCGTCTGGTGGTCGGGACTCAATATAGGCGACTGCCGTGCCGCAGTTCAGATGCTCGGAGACAGACTTCATGTCGAAAAATGGCGCGGACGGGAGTTCCTGCTCCACGAAAACTGCCGCACAAGGGGCTTCCGCAAAGGCTGCGTACATCTGATCCCGCCCTACGACGAATATCTCATAGCCTACAAGAGCCGCGACATCTCCCTCGCTCCGCAGCATTCGCATCATGCGCACAACAATTCGGGAATATTCCGCCCTGTCATCGCCATAGACGGCGAAATCGTCGGCAACTGGTCCATGACATCCAAGGACTGCAATCCGGATTTTTTCAAGGCAGGCATCCGCCTCCCCGAAGACTCCCCTCTCCGACGGCAGCTCGCCGACCAGTTCCGCACATTCAGAACGCTCTGGCCGCAAGGGAAATAACATAGTCCCACAACCAAGTGCCTTGATGAAAATCGGCCAAGTGCCTCGACGGGATAGCCCTACTCCTCGGTCAGGGAGTCAATCCAGCGCTGGCGGCGGGCATCCTGAAGGAGCATCACGAGCTTGAACTGGCCGTCGCGGGCCCCTTCGTTGAGACTGATTTTCTTGAAGAGGTCATAGGCGTTCTTGCGGAGAACCGTCGCCTTAGGCGCCTTGAGACGATGGGAAGCTCGCTTTGACTCGTATTCTATATTCATTTCCTGAAGGTGCCTATCGACTATTTCTGTGAATTTCTCCGCCTTGGCGGCACGGATGCGGCGGTCGTCGAACTCGTAGTAGAAATCGTACTGAGACTCCTCCGGGTCGGCAAATCCTATGAAGAAATTGACCTTCCAGCCGGTCTCCTTCTCGGTCATGCGCACGGCCTCGATGAACTGCTTCTCATAAAGTTTCTCTCCGGTGATGCTCACTATCCCGTTGACTTTCTGCACCATGTGAATCTTCGGGGTCCTGCGGTACCAGCCTCCGACCTCGACGAGGTCGTTCATGTTGTAACGGTAGAGACCGGAAAAAGTCGTGACATAGACGCAGTAGCGATGTCCCTGCTTCAGCTCGTGCAGGCGATAAAAACGGGGATCAGGCTTGTCAAGGTCACATTCCTCGACAAACTCGTAGTAGTGATAGTGCGGGAAGAGCGTGGAGTCGATGCCTTCGTCAAGGACGAGTCCGAAACGGCACTCTGAGGCGAAATAGCCGAGTTCCTGATAGCAGCAGCATGACGGGAGCTGCTCCGCGACCTTTGCGGAGGCGATTGCCGTGTTGCCGCATTTCCATGAGGAGAGGAACTGAAGTTCAGGCCACCAGTCCTTAATCTGAGGAACAGGATGCTCCGCCTTCACGCGGCGCAGAAATTCCGCCCTCTCATGATCGGGAATCATCACCGGGGCGAGCGCCGCACGGATTTCATCGGAGACATCGAACTTCGCGGACAGGGTTCCGTTCTCTATGTCAGTGATATAATCGTCGAAATATTCCTCCGCATTGTGCACGAGCTCGAGTATGGTAGAAGGATTCGGGGCGACGATGTACGTGACACCGTGGGCTATTGCAAGCCTCATCATCGTGTAGTACCTCGCCGTATAGTCCTTTATGTCATAGACTTCCGACGGAGTGACAAACCTCTCGCGTATGAAACCCGGCAACTCCTTGGCGGTCACTCCCGAAACGGAGCCGAACACCGTACCGTCCTCGGCATATCCCTCGACGACCTTCGCAACCGACACGACCAGCCCTCCGGAAAGGAACTTAGGCCTCAGCCGGGCGAAATTGTCGAGCCAGACGTGCGACATCTTGGAATAGACCTCCTCCATGTAAGTCTCTGAAATCGGAATCCATTTCGGCTGCGACGTGGTGCCGGAAGTGGTGGCGTACATCAGCGGCTTACCGGGAATCAGAACGTCCCTCTCGCCCTTCTTATGCCGCTCGACATACGGACGGAAAGCCTCGAACTCCGCTGCCGGGACACACTTCTCGAACATCCTGAACAGCTGCTCCGAGGTCCTCGCCTTGAGGATCGAACGGAAATGGTGCTCGCGTCCGTAGGCTGTGTTCCTTGCTTTCCAGAGGATTCTTCTGAGTGTTCTTGCACTTGCGTGCTTAGGGTCGCGGGAGGCCATCTTCAGCGACATTCTCGGAGAAAATGAAAGGACTCGCAGCCCCAGATTGACCAATTGATATGGAATAGTCATAATGAGCGTTCTGTAAAAAAACCGTGCAAAGTTAGCAAACTTTGACGAATAGTCCTAAAATCAGGCCTCTCCCTTTCTGTCAGAGGATTCTGCGGCACCGGCGGAATCGCCACCATCAGCGGAGCCTGTGCCACTGGAGAAACCGGAGCCATCAGCGGAGCCTGTGCCGTTCGCAGAACCTGTACCATTAGAGGAAGCGGCGCCGTCGCGGTACTTGAAGCGGCGTATCTTCTGGGTGGCCGTCTTTTCAAACGGCTCCTTGACAACCTCAACACCGGCCACCTTAGACGAACGGTTCACCTTTTTGTTCACATAGTTCATGATTGCCTGCTTGCGTGCCTCCAGCTTCTCGAAAAGCTGGTCCTCGCTCTCCTGATTCCAGTCAAGGACATTGTTGCTGAGCTGCACCAGAGCCACAAGCTTGCCGTCACGCTCCACCACGAGGGACTCATCCACCCCGTCTATGTCATTGATGACCTTCTCGATTTCCTCCGGATATATGTTTTCTCCCGAAGGCCCCAGAATCATATTGTTCAGACGACCCTTTATGCTGTAGCGTCCCTTCTCATCGACGGACGCGAGGTCATTCGTCCTGAACCACCCGTCCTCCGTAAACGCGGCTTTCGTTCTCTCCGGATCCCTGTAGTACCCGAGCATCACATTTGTTCCCTTCACGACAATCTCGCCCTCCCCGCTCTCCGGGTTCACGTTTATCAGCTTCACATCAACCCCGTATGCAGCCCCGCCTGTGGTTCCGACATGAGTCTGCTTCACGCCGGCGGTGCAGATAAGCGGTGCGCACTCGGTCATCCCGTAGCCTATCGCATAGTTGAAATGAGCCTTCTTGAGGAACTTCTCAACGGCAGGATTCAGTTTCGCCCCGCCTATTCCAAAGAACTTTATGCGACCGCCGAAGGTCTTCTTGAGCCGGAGTCCCACGAACCAGTAGAGGACACAGGCCATCTTCCTGTGCATCCATTTCAGCACCCGGCTCTTCTGGATGGTAGGAAGGATGCTCGCCTTATACATCTTCTCGATAATAAGAGGCACGGACAGCATGATTGTCGGTCGGACCTTCTTCATCGCGGCGAGAAGCACCGTCGCCGTCGGCGGCTTCTGAAGATAGTACACCTTCGCTCCCACGAACATAGGATAGAGCATTCCGATGCTCATCTCGTAGGTGTGCGGCATGGGGAGTATGGACAGCCACACGTCATTCTCGTCGGCCCTGTGGGCATGATAGGAAATCACGATGTTGGTGCAGAGATTCCTGTGGCTCAGCATCACGCCCTTGGCGCTCCCGGTGGTTCCGGACGTGTAGATTATCGTGGCGAGGTCGTCCGGCTGCGGGGCAATCGTGCGCCCGTCGCAGGTGAACGCGTCATCGTCCCTGCTGATGTCGACAAAGGTCTCTATATCAATGACAAGCGTCAGTTTCTCAACCAGTTCGGGCTTGATTTTGGAGAGATACTTCTTCGAGACATATATAGCCCGGCATCCCGAATGCTCGAGTATGTTGGTCACCTCATTCTCCGATGAATCAGGAAGAATCGGCACGGCGACCCTTCCGAAAGCCACGGCCGAGAAGAACGCCACCGTCCAGTTCGGAGTGTTCTGCGACAGAATCGCGACACGCTCCCCCGCCCCGATGCCGTACTGCGAAAGTTTCTTTGAAAGCTCGTCGCAGCGATGCTTGAACGAACCGTAGGTGTATTTCAAATCAGTCCCGAGCATCTCCGACATCTGCCGGTTCTCGTAGAATGTCGTGGAATAATCATATAACTTGGCCAGAGTGTCAACATATTTCTCTCTGAACCCCGTAAGCTTCCTGTATAACTTCATCATCTTTCAAATAAAATTTCCATGCAAAACGGCATGACCAAAGGAAAATCCATGCCAAGCGGCTGCAAAGATACAACATTTTACAAGAAAAGCCCGGACAAGCTTCCCGCGAGGGAAACTGCCCGGGCATAATTCATAGCAAAGTCCTCTGCTACAGCAGCTTGTAGCTCCGCGAGATGAAGTCGGCTAGCCCCTTGCCCTTGAGCAGCCCGTTTGCGAGCAGTGCAAGGTCGGTTATCTGACGAGCCTTCTCCTCCCGTGCCGCCTTTGCCTCATCCGTAGAAGCGTCCTCGCTGCGGAGAGCCTCGACCAGAGGGTTCTCAAGGTTGACGGTCAGGTTGTAGGACTCAGGCATAGAGCCGTAGAAGTTCAGCCCGCCACCGAGCTTGGACATCTCACGGTAACGCCTCATGAACTCAGACTGGGTGATGAGCACCGGAGCGGCGTCCCTGCCGAGATTGTCGGCCTCGACGTTCCACTCCATCTCCGTCGGGAGACCGGCCTTGAAAATCTCGTCCAGTGCCTTCTTCTCGTCCTCGGAAAGCTCAGGCTTCTTCCTGTCCTCCTTGACAATGAGCCTGTCAACGCTGTCGGAGTCCACCCGCGCGAACTTCACGTTCTCAAGCTTGGTCTCCAGCATATTCACGAAATAGGAATCAAGATGGCAGTCAAGCAGCAGCACGTCGTAGCCCTTGTTCTTCGCGGCCTCGATGTATGAGTACTGCGCCTGCGGATCCGTCGCGTAGAGAATGACAAGCTTCTTGTCCTTGTCGGTCTGCTCCGCCTCGATTGCCTTGCGGTAGTCCTCGATGCTGAAATACTTGCCGTCCGTATTCTTGAACAGGCAGAACTTGAGCGCCCGCTCGCAGAACTTCTCGTCGGAAATCATTCCGTACTCGATGAAAATCTTGACATTGTCCCACTTCTCCTCAAAGGACTGCCGCTCGTTCTTGAAAATCTCCTCAAGACGGTCGGCAACCTTCTTGGTGATGTAGCCGGAAATCTTCTTGACATTGGCGTCTGACTGGAGATAACTCCTTGAAACGTTCAGCGGAATGTCCGGAGAGTCAATCACACCGTGCAGAAGCGTGAGGAAGTCAGGCACAATCGCCTCGACGGAGTCCGTCACGAACATCTGGTTGCAGTAGAGCTGAATCTTGTTGCGGGAAATCTCCATCTGGTCCTTAATCTTAGGGAAATAGAGAATACCCGTGAGATTGAACGGGAAATCAACGTTCAGATGAATGTGGAACAGCGGGTCGTCCGCCATCGGGTAGAGGGCATGATAGAACTTGTTGTAGTCCTCGTCAGTCAGTTCGGAAGGCTTGCGCGTCCAGAGCGGCTCAACCGTGTTGATGACATTGTCCGCGTCGGTATCGACATACTTGCCGTCCTTCCACTCCTGCTTCTTGCCGAACACGACGGGAACCGGCATGAACTTGCAGTATTTGTCGAGCAGAGACTGGATTCTGCCGCGAGTGGCGAACTCCGTCTCATCCTCGGATATATAAAGCGTTATGACCGTTCCGCGCTCCGCCTTGTCGCAGTCCTCCATTGTGTATTCCGGAGAGCCGTCGCAAGTCCACCTTACGGCCTTGGCGCCTTCCTTCCAGCTCAAGGTCTCAATCGTCACCTTGTCGGCGACCATAAAGGCGGAGTAGAAGCCGAGACCGAAATGACCGATGATATTGCCAATCTGATCCTTGTATTTCTCAAGGAACTCGCCTGCTGAAGAGAACGCAATCTGGTTGATGTACTTGTCAACCTCCTCCGAGGTCATACCGATGCCGTTGTCTATGATTTTCAGCGTCTTTGCAGGCTCATCCAGATCAACGCGAACCTTCAGTTCCCCGAGTTCGGCCTTGCACTCGCCGGATGCGGCAAGAGCCTTCATCTTCTGCGTCGCATCAACCGCATTGGCGACAAGCTCACGCAGAAATATCTCATGATCCGAATAAAGGAATTTCTTGATTACCGGAAATATATTTTCCGTCGTCACACCTATTTTTCCGTTTGCCATAATATTTTAAAATTAAATTCACATATAACGATATGCACCCGATGTTCAAACTCAATACCAATAGAAACCGACCGACATTTTGTCAGTCACCTGTCATATATACGAGGGGGCAACATAGAAACACGAAAAGAATAAACTGCTTCAGATTTTTCTATTATTTTCGAGGATAGATTTCTTTTAGAAGAGGGTGGGGGGTACTGGAGGTACATGACCGATGAGAAAAGAAATATAGACCGAAAAGAATGAAAAAAGATGATGCAGGTTATTTTTTGAAGGTTTCATAAAATAAGTCAGCCCCGTTTCACAACGGGGACTGACCTTCCTTAAAAATAAACGTTGTATGTATGTTAAGCAGTATGTATGCTCTTACTTGTAAAGGAATCGCTTTATGCTCATCTTCGGAGTCTTCTCGAACGGCTGCCCCACAATCTCCACCTTCGAAATCTGGCTGTAGGACGGGAGTGTCTTGTTGAGAATAATCTGCATATCATGCATCTTCTCGGAGAGAGCCTCGCCGTCAAGTCCGTCAGCCTCAATCTTCTTACTGTCGAGATAGACAAGAGCCACAAGTTTCGACGCCCTATCAACTACCACTGATTCAACGACATAAGGCTGATTGTTCACCGCCGCCTCAATCTCCTCCGGGTAGATGTTCTGCCCGTTTGAGGAAAGAATCATATTCTTGCTGCGTCCGCGTATGAATATGTTTCCGTCAGCGTCAATCACTCCGAGGTCACCGGTGTTCAGCCATCCGTCCTCGGTGAACGCGGCCTTCGTCGCCTCGTCGTTCTTGTAGTAGCCGCTCATTATGCTTGTTCCGCGAGCCTGAATCTGTCCCACGACATTCTGCGGATCCTCGGAATCAATACGAACCTCTGCTCGATCAACAACCTTGCCACAGGAGCGGAGAACGAATCGACGGCAGTCCTCGTAGGCGAGAAGCGGAGCGGCCTCGGTCATTCCGTAGCCGATGGTGAACGGCAGGCCTATCTTCCGGAACCACTGTTCGATGTCAGGATTAAGAGCGGCTCCGCCCATTATTATCATGCGGACCTTGCCACCGAAGGCATCCAACAACTTACTGCGTATTTTTTTATAAATCAAGCCGTTGAGTCCCGGGACACGGAGGGCGAACCTTACCGCCGGCTTTGAAAGCACAGGGAGCACGGCAGACTTGAAAATCTTCTCCATCACGAGGGGAACGGTAATCACCAGATAAGGGTGAACCTCCTTCATCGCGCCGAGCAGAAGGGCCGGCGTAGGAGTCTTGCCGAGATAGTAAATCGTAGAGCCGCCGCAGAGCGGGTAAAGCAGCTCGAACATCATCCCGTACATGTGCGCCATAGGAAGCATCGACACAATCTTGTCGCCCGGATAGGAAGGAATATGCTCCTGTCCGAACTCAACATTGGCACTGAGACACTCGTAGCGGAGCATGACACCCTTAGGGGCGCTCGTCGTTCCGGAAGTGTAGTTTATGATTGCAAGATCCTTGTCGTTGTCCGTCGGGTAGTTCACGTTCTCGCGGGTGAACCCGAGCGGATATTTTTTCTCGAACGCCGCCTGAAGGTCATCCATCGCGGCCTTGATTTTTTCGTCAGTGCAATACAGCAGTGTGAAGTCATCGACTGAAAGAACCGCCTTGATTCTCGGCATCGCGTCCTTGTCAAGCTTCTTCCAGATGTCAGTGTTGGTGAAGAGAATCACGCTCTCGGAATGATCGACGAGAGAATTGACGCTGTCAGGAGTGAAATCCGCAAGAATCGGAACGGCCACAGCCTCATAAGTGTTGATGGCGAGGAACGATATTCCCCATTTCGCGGAGTTCTTGGCGCAGAGAGCAATCTTGTCACCCTTTTTCACGCCGCCCTCTTCAAAACATATATGAAACTTCGCGATGAGTTCAGCAACCTGTCCGAAGGTGAACTCGTCCCCCCTATAATTACACAGAGCCGGAGACTCCCAGTTTGTACGGATAGCCTCTGTAAGCCTCGTGAAATAATGCGTCATCGGTCTGTTAATCATAATTCAATTTTTTCGGTTGAAACCACAAATGTCTGAAGACGATGCAAAATTAGGAAGAAAAGACATTATGAACCACAGTTTTTCCTATATTTGTGGCGAAAGATTATGTTTTTTGTGGTAAAATTTTGAATATGATGAGAAAAAAGCCGATAGTGGCGCTCGTCTATGACTTCGACGGGACGCTTTCCCCCGGCAATATGCAGGAGTTCGGATTCATTCAGGCCATAGGAAAGAACCCCAAGGAGTTCTGGACGGAGAGCGACGACATTGCAATAGAGCAGGACGCGAGCAACATCCTCAGCTACATGAAGCTGATGTTCGACGAGGCCCGCCGGCTCGGCATACGCCTTACAAGAAAGGACTTCAGACGGTTCGGAAAGAAAATCGAGCTGTTCGAGGGCGTGAGGGAATGGTTCGCGGCGGTGAACGAATACGGAAAGGAGCACGGGGTCATCGTCGAGCACTACATAAATTCCTCAGGACTCGCCGAGATGATTGAGGGAACGCCGATTGCCCATGAATTCAAGCGGATATTCGCCTGCTCGTACATCTACGACAAGGACGGCGTGGCGATATGGCCAGGGGTGGCGGTCGATTACACGGCAAAGACCCAGTTCCTGTTCAAGATAAACAAGGGAATACTCAGCATCAGGGACAACAAGAAGGTGAACGAGAGCCAGATGGAGGACAAGAAGCGGATTCCTTTCCCGCACATGATTTACTTCGGCGACGGAGAGACGGACGTGCCCTGCATGAAGATAGTCAAGATGTTCGGAGGACACTCAATCGGAGTCTATAACCCGGCCATACCGCAGAAGATACGTACCGCCCGCAAACTGCTCAAGCAGGGACGCGTAAATTTCATCACCCCGGCCCGATACACCCCTGACAGCCGGACCTTTGAACTTGTCTGCTCCATCATCGACAAGATACGCGCCGACTATCACCTGCAAATTTTGGCAAAAAGCGAATAAAAGGCGGATTGCACTTCCATCCTTTTCTTCATCTTTTTGCCTCTCAGCTGTTCAACTATACAAAAATCCCGGGATTTGAAATGAATCAAATTCCGGGATAATTTTGTAACCGCCTTTTAGGTGCCCCGTATTAGAGGGCAATCACAATAGAACGTGAGAGCGGCGCGTCTGCGGTCTTAGCCTTGACAACCTCGGACTTCGCGACGATGCGTGAAGGAGCGATGTTGTACTTGTTCACGAGCAGATCCTGAACATACTGCACACGCTTCTCTGCAAGCTTGCGGTTGCGTGAAGCGGAACCGGTGTTCTTGTCGGCCGTTCCTGTGATTACAATCGTCCTGTTATCATCCACATTGGCGATGACGGTCTTCACATAGTAGTCGAGGTGGAGACGCTCCTTGACAGGAAGCTCTGACTCGCCTATGTTGAAGTACATGACAGCCGGTGATACGTCAGTAAGGACAGCCTTCTTCTCGGCAGCAGCCTTTCTTGCAGCCTCCGCGTCAGCCTTTGCCTTTGCAAGCTCCTCATCCTTGGCGGCGAGAGCCTTGTCCTTGGCGGCGGCGTCAGCCTTTGCCTTGTCAAGAGCGCTGTTCGCGTCGTTGAGGGCGTCGTTGGCATCCTTCCACTGCTTAGGAGTGATGCCTGCAGAACGCTTCCATGCGGCAGTCTTGCCGAGGTTCACATTAAGACCGGCGGCAACTGAAATCTCACCTGAGACTCCTCCCGGAAGGGAAAGAGCACGACCGTTGTAGAGGATTCCACGGACATCGAGGGTGATGTCAAGCCTCTTGCAGACCTTGAAGGAATTGTAGAGACCTGCACCGGCGGCGATTTCACGACCCATCTTCAGCTTGCTGTCAGCATTGTTGCGGTTTCCCGTAAGAAGCAGACCGGCATGAAGATAAGGAACGCAGTTATACACGCGTGACTCCCTGTAGCCCCAGAACTCGTTGGAGATGTTCCACATGAAGTCGCCGTGAATGTAGCCGAAGGCCATACGGTTCACATACTTCCCGTCCTTCTCAGTGTGGAAGAGCGGCTGATACTCCCCGTCAGCTGAGCCGCGTGCGGTGATGCCCTGAAATCCTAGCCTTACGCCATAGCAAGGAGTGAAATACTTGGAAATGTTGAGTTCGACATTTCCGCCCACACCAGGAGTTACGACACCGTCACCGATGAGATTCACGCCGCCGGCAACGCCGATTCCCCAGTTGTCCCAGAAACTGTTGGTTTCATAAGGTCCGCGGACAATCTTGCCGTTGGCATCCCTGTTACCATCCTCCTGTGCGAATGCCGCGACAGAAAGCGAAAGAACAGCCAAAACAGACAAAAATCTTTTCATGATATCAAATGTTTTAAATTATTTGTTCAATGCGGTCGCAACATCCACAGCGCAGGCCACCGTGCAGCCCACCATAGGGTTGTTGCCGATTCCGAGGAAGCCCATCATCTCGACGTGAGCCGGAACGGATGAAGAACCCGCGAACTGCGCGTCAGAGTGCATACGTCCCATAGTGTCGGTCATTCCGTATGAAGCCGGGCCGGCAGCCATATTGTCCGGATGAAGAGTACGGCCGGTGCCGCCGCCGGACGCGACTGAGAAATACGGTTTGCCGGCGAGGATGCGCTCCTTCTTATATGTTCCTGCGACAGGGTGCTGGAAACGTGTAGGGTTGGTGGAGTTTCCTGTGATGGAAACGTCAACGCCCTCGTGCCACATGATTGCCACGCCCTCGCGCACGTCATCGGCTCCGTAGCACTTCACCTTTGCGCGGGGACCGTCGCTGTAGGCGATTTCACGGACAATCTCAAGCTTGCCTGTGAAATAGTCGAACTTGGTCTGCACATATGTGAAGCCGTTGATGCGGGAAATAATCTGAGCGGCATCCTTTCCGAGACCGTTGAGGATGCAGCGGAGAGGCTCCTTACGAACCTTGTCCGCCTTTGCCGCAATCTTGATGGCACCCTCTGCGGCCGCGAATGACTCGTGTCCCGCGAGGAACGCGAAGCACTTAGTCTCCTCGCGGAGAAGCATGGCGGCGAGGTTGCCGTGTCCGAGACCTACCTTGCGGTCATCGGCGACAGAACCCGGAATGCAGAACGACTGAAGACCCAGACCGATTGCCTCAGCGGCCTCAGCGGCGTTCCTGCAGCCTTTCTTAAGAGCGATTGCGGAGCCGACAACATAAGCCCACTTCGCGTTCTCGAAGCAGATTGGCTGTGTGTCTTCGCAGGTCTTGTAAGGATCGAGACCGTACTTGTCGCAGATGGCGTTGGCCTCTTCAATATCCTTGATGCCGTTTTCGTTGAGGACAGCGAGTATCTGTTTGATACGACGATCCTGGCTTTCGAACTTAACTTCTCTTATCATTGTCTTTTCTCCTTATTCTTTACGTGGATCAACATATTTGACTGCACCGGCCTCCTTGGTAAAGCGTCCGTAAGACCCCGTCACCTGCTTGAGAGCCTCGTTTGCATCGACCCCCTTCTTCACAAGATCCATGAACTTGCCCATGTGGACGAACTCATAGCCGCAAATCTGGTCGTCCTTGTCGAGCGCGATGGTCTTGATGTAGCCCTCGGCCATCTCAAGGTAGCGCGGGCCCTTGGCGAGCGTGCCGTAGAGCGTGCCTACCTGGCTGCGGAGTCCCTTTCCGAGGTCCTCAAGTCCGGCGCCGATCATGAGACCGCCCTCCGAGAAGGCGGACTGGGTACGTCCATAGACAATCTGGAGGAAAAGTTCGCGCATCGCCGTGTTGATGGCATCGCAGACGAGGTCCGTGTTGAGCGCCTCGAGAATGGTCTTGCCCGGAAGAATCTCGGCCGCCATGGCTGCGGAGTGGGTCATTCCGGAGCATCCGATGGTCTCGATGAGAGCCTCCTGGATGATGCCGTCCTTCACGTTGAGCGTAAGCTTGCAGGCACCCTGCTGCGGAGCGCACCAGCCGACGCCGTGAGTAAGGCCGGAAATGTCGGTAACTTCTTTAGCTTTTACCCATTTTCCCTCTTCAGGGATTGGAGCGGGGCCGTGGTTCGGACCCTTCGCGACGCAGCACATCTGCTGCACTTCATGTGAATAAATCATAAACTTACTTATAATTGTTTAGCTTTTAAGACTTTACATACAGTCCAAATCAACAACTACGGAACAAGTCCGCTTAACACGGCAAAGTTAGAAAATATTTTTCAAATTCAGAAATATGCATAAAATTTGCACACAAAGAATTAACTTCGCGTTCTCGCTGATTTGTGGAACATGGGATATGCCTCCGAAGTTCCGGGAATGCATGCGTGAACAAAGAAGAATTTTCATGTTTGAACAGTATTGAGATGAACAAGTTCAGGATTGTTTCGGAATACAAGCCTTCGGGAGACCAGCCGGGGGCGATTGACGGGATATGCAGGGCACTGAATCAGGGTGTCGATGCGGTGACGCTGCTCGGAGTGACGGGGTCGGGAAAGACGTTCACGATGGCGAACGTAATCGAGAGGCTCCAGCGTCCGGCACTGATTCTCAGCCACAACAAGACCCTCGCGGCCCAGCTCTACGGCGAGTTCAAGTCGTTCTTTCCGAACAACGCCGTCGAATATTTCGTCTCCTACTACGACTACTATCAGCCGGAGGCATATATCCCCACGACCGACACCTATATAGAAAAGGACCTGAGCATCAACGACGAAATCGAGAAGCTCCGCCTGAGCGCGGCGTCAGCCCTGATGTCCGGCCGCAGGGACGTGATTGTGATTTCCAGCGTCTCCTGCCTCTACGGCATCGGCAATCCGGAAGACTTTCATTCTCAGACGGTTGTGGTGAAGCGCGGCGAGCAGAGAAGCCTCACGAGGCTGCTCTATCAGCTTGTGGATGCACTCTATTCGAGGACGGAGACCGACTTCAAGAGAGGAACTTTCAGGGTGCGCGGGGACACGGTGGACGTCTGCATCGGCTACGGGGAGGACGCGGTGCGCATCGAGTTTTTCGGTGACGAGGTCGACAGGCTCACGGTCATAGACCCGGTTTCGGGAGCGACGCTTCAGGACATCGACGAGATTTCGATATATCCGGCAAACAATTTCGTGACGACGAAGGAACGCTCGGCGAAGGCGGTTAGCATGATCCAGGACGACCTGAAGCAGAGGTATGACCAGCTGCTGGAATACGGCAAGGGGATGGAGGCCAAGAGGCTGAAACAGAGGGTGGAATACGACCTTGAGATGATTAAGGAGATGGGATATTGCCCGGGCATCGAGAACTATTCGCGCTATTTCGACGGCAGGAAGGAGGGCATGCGCCCGTTCTGCCTGATGGACTATTTCCCAAAGGATTTCATCACTTTCATCGACGAGAGTCATGTGACGATTCCGCAGATACGCGCGATGTACGGTGGCGACCATTCGAGGAAGTCGGTGCTGATTGACTACGGATTCCGCCTCCCGGCCGCAGCCGACAACCGCCCGCTGAAGTTCGACGAGTTCGAGGCGCTTGCCGGGCAGAAGGTCTTTGTGAGCGCGACCCCGGCGGAGTATGAACTTGAGAAGTCGGAAGGTCTTGTGGTGGAGCAGGTTGTGCGGCCGACAGGGCTGCTCGACCCGCCGATTGAGGTGCGCCCGACAGAGAACCAGGTGGATGACCTGCTTGAGGAGATAAGGGTCCGCGCCGAGGCCGACGAGAGGGTGCTCGTGACGACGCTCACCAAGAGGATGGCGGAGGAGATTGAGAAGTATTTCACGAACATGGGCGTGCGCTGCCGCTACATCCACTCGGACGTCGACACGATGGAGCGCGTGGAAATCATCGAGGATTTCAAGAACGGCCTGTTCGACGTGCTCGTGGGCGTGAACCTTCTGAGGGAAGGCCTCGACATCCCGACGGTTTCGCTCGTGGCCATCCTTGACGCGGACAAGGAGGGATTCCTGCGCTCGGGCAGGGCGCTGACCCAGACCGCCGGCAGGGCCGCGAGGAATGTGAACGGGCTGGTGATCATGTATGCCGACACCATCACGAAGTCGATGCAGGAGACGATTTACGAGACCGATCGCCGGCGCACGAAGCAGATGGAGTACAACAAACTGCACGGCATCACGCCTAAGCAGGTGGCGGTGAAGAGCAACGCGCTGGCGAGTGTCTATGGCGGGGAGAAGTCTGGCAAGGCCGCATTCGGCGGCGGGGCATTTGGAGGAACTGCTGCCGGAGGGCGCGGCACTGCGGGCACGACAGAGGGGAATGTCGGCCGCGGGCGCGTGAGCGCGGCGAACTCCTACGACGACCCGCAGTACATCCCGAGCCCGTCCGACCTCGGCAAGGGAAGGATTACGGTAGGCTTCGGCCACGACGCCGCCCGCGAGTCCAACAGCGCCTACGTTGACGGCTACATCCAGGCCGACCTTGCAGCCGTCCTTCAGGATCCCGTCATCCGTTCGATGTCACGCTCCCAGGTGGAGAAGGCTGCGGAGACCGCCAAGGCGAACATGAAGAAGGCTTCGGCCGAGCTGGACTTCCAGGCGGCGGCGCGGTTCCGTGATGAGATGTGGGCGCTGCAGCAGTACCTCAAAGTCTGGAAAGACGGGGGCGGAGCGGAATAAGGGCGCATCTGCGGCGTTGGATGTCTTGTCAAAATCCTCACAGCCGCCTAGGCGGCTGCGGTTTTGACTTCAACATCCGCCTTGCATCTGCAACCCTTCTTCCGCTCCGCCCGCCTCGCTGTTTCTTCTTGCATCTGTGGAACTCCGTCCGTCTCGCTGTTTGTTTTAGCTTTGAGGTACGGAAGGTCAGTGCGAGAGAAAAAGTGACAAAATCATACCCGCAAAAGTCGGAAAAAGTGACAAAAACGGCTTGGCGATTTGCAGAAAAAGTCATATGGACAGTAAAGAGAAATCCGGATAAATATAACGCTGCGCTCATGAAAGAAAAGGTCGCGTTTTTCTCAAGAAAGGAAAAGCGGCTGAACCGCTACCGCAAGGTCAGCCGCTGCCTGTCGCTGGAGGATATGTAGCCCCATTTCTTTTCACAATTTCTCGGGAATGGGGCAAAAGATTTGGGAATGCCAATGAAACTTTCTATTTTTGCAAACAAATCTGTTTGCAAAATCAATGCATATGACACAAGACATCCAGATGCTGAAAGGGATTCACCCGGGGAAGATAATCAGCCGCGAACTGAAGCGAAGGAATTTAAGCCAACGAAGGTTTGCCGAGTCCATACACGAGCATAGCCAGACGCTCAACGCCGTCATAACGGGACGTCGTCGGCTTACAATTGAAATGGCGATAAAAATAGATGAAGCATTGGGGTATGAAGAAGGTTTTCTTCTTACTCTACAGACCTTCTATGACATCGCCCGACACAAGGAACAAAAAGCGTCAGAAACAGCGGATGGTGTTCCAAACATAAGGAGAATTCTATTTTGGGATACCGATTTTGACCGGATTGACTGGGGAACATATAAAAAATATGTCATCGGGAGAGTTCTTGAACGTGGAACTAAGGAAGAAATAAATGAAATAGGAAGATTCTACAAAATGAGTCCTTCAGAACTTGAAGAATATAGAAACCTGAACAAATACAAAATACACTCATAGATGAATTCCGCATTATTGAATTATGGCACCGTCACACCTCTTTTACGGGACACGCTTCACCTGCTGATGGAAGACACTCTATTCCAACCATTTCTGCTTGTTGGCGGCACGAATCTCAGTCTCAGATTTGGGCACAGGCTTTCCGTTGACATTGATCTATTCAGCGACGCCCGCTATGGAAGTCTTGACTATGAGGCTTTCGAATCTTTTCTGAAAGACGGATATTCATATTTCGAGAAACCGGATACGACAGCAATTGTTAGTTTCGGCAGAAGCTATTACATTGGGGATTCAAAAGACGATTGCATTAAACTCGACCTCATGTACACAGATCCGTTCATACGGGAACCCGATATAATTGATGGGATAAGGCTGGCAAGTATAGATGACATTATTGCCATGAAAATCGACACAATCTCAAGAGGCGGACGGAAAAAAGATTTTTGGGACATACACAAGCTTTTGGAGAACCGCGACCTTGATGAAATGTTCAAACTTCATCAGGAACGATATCCATGGGAACATAACGAAGACCAATTATTGACAGCGATGACAGACTTCTCAGAAGCTGAAAACTGGCCTGAGCCGATATGTATCGAGAGGGTGGAATGGGATGAAATCAAACTCGACATCATTGATGCCGTGAAAAATTACACAAACAGGCAGGAAAACGGCTGAACCGCTACCGCAAGGTCAGCCGCTGCCTGTCGCTGGAGGATATGTAGCCCCCATTTCTTTTCACTATTTCTCGGAAATGGGAATACTGACAAATTTTACAGCCGTAAATTTTACGACCGTAGAAATTATAAACAATTACGCGATGTACTTATTTTCAATCGCTTGCAGGGTCTTATCGTAGGCCTCGAGCTCTTCCTTCACGGCATTGACCTCCGGGATGCCGCAGTCGAGGTCGTTCAGCTGCCGTTCTGTCTCCGCGAGGCTGGCACGGCTTTCCTGAAACTCGGAAATCATGTTCCCGATTCCAGAGGCAGCATGAAATGCCGTTTTCAGGGCATAGCCTGCGGGGTTTGTAAGGTCTTTGATTGAATCCGGCACAAATGCCTTGCCTATGGTCTTTATGGCCTTTTCTGTGGCCATCGAGCTGTATTTCTTCCTTATCGGAGCCATGAGTTCAGCCTTGCGGAGCTCAACGAGGACTCTCCGGTACTTTGACAGCAGACCGTGAAAAAGAATCGACGGGCCGATGGCGGAGGAATAAATGTCGAAGAGGTTGAACGTGTCCTGCAGATTATCCCTATAGTCATCCGCTTTCCTGCGAATGTCAGAGCTGTCCTTAGCCATTGACAAGGTTTTCTTCAGAAAATCAGCCTGCGCCTGAGCCGTCGCGAAAGGGTTTCTGACCTCGACAACCATGCCGCTGTCCGCCGCGAACACACCTGCGATGCCCCTTAGGCAATCGGCCAGGTCCTCCCCTGCCTGCCGGACAAGCTCACCGGCCTCGCCATTTTTCCTGTCCGTCAGATAATTTATCTTAAGACCAAGGAATGAGAAGAGGTTCTGGAACATTGCTGCGAAAGCATCCTTCACATCCGACTTCCGCACGTCCTCGGCCGACGCCTCAATAGCCCGGTTCAGCATGTTCATGAGCCTATCGACAGGCACCCGGACCATTACCGGCGAGTTTATGGCGGACAGAATAAGTGTCTGAGCCTTCACGACCTCGGAATAAGGTCCGGAGACCTTGCCTGTCAGGCCTTCAAGCCACCCGCATATTCCGTCAAGAGTGCTGAGCACCGTCTTTCCGTCTTCCTCATAAAACCCGGAGCGGATTTCTTTCTCGCGGGACTTCTTTTCAGCCACCGCCAGTTCCCGCTGCGTCCGCTCGTCCTTCCACTCGCGGACCTTTGCTCCAAGCCCCTCCGAAGCATCGGAAATGGCGGAACCTGTAGCCTCAACATCCTTCTGAGCCGTACTCGCGACCTTCTGGGCACTCTCTGTCAGCTTTTTGAATAATGTAGCCATAATTAGTTGTCAAAGTCTATTATCTGACCGCATTGTCGTAGTCAGGCCAAGGGGCATTTCCTGCACAATGAGCAATAAAATCCGAGAAAGAATAATTCAAAGACCTAAACTGCTGAATTGGACATTTATCATATTCCCGGGAAACCTTCTTAGAACTTAATTCCTGAAAACCACGCATAATTTCCGGATTATTCATTATAGAGTCCAAATACTTCAAACAGTCCTCTTCTGGAAGCCAGATATCAAATTCACCATCTGGTGACATATGTTTTCTAATAATCAGGACGAGAAATTCGATAAGAGCTGGCTCAGCTTCTTTTGCACAATAAGCGATATTGTACAAAGCGTAGGACAAGCCGCAAAGTCTTCTGGTACGAAGTTCCTTTCCCTCTCCGAAAAAGGCGCAAGTGTATATTTCAAACAGAGGAGAAAACACGGCTATTGAATCGCGGAGTGTATCCCGCCACATATCCTGCCGCATAGACCCATACAAAGGGTCTGCACCTATATTTCTGTATATATTTTTCATGTGTTCGTGTTTTGTAATATTGTTCACTTATAGTCCGGTATTATATGAATTTACCGATTTCCGTTGCCATAACGTATATCGTTCCCTTATCTTAATGATACAAGTCTCATAAAAGCGGAATATTCCAGTCCTTGTCTGTAGGAGCCAATCTGGCAGTGCTTGCTGGAGAATATGAAATGATGGAAATTGTTATCGTCCTTCTTATTTGGTGATGCCCAATAATTACCTGTTGTCAATCTACCTGCATTAAGAAGATCATACCCATGAAGGTGTCTGTCCAGAGGGTCATTTTCCCAATCCCATTTGATTGCCGGCAATAGGATGCATCCAGCCTTTTCCAAAAATTTCATTGCGACATAGTCGTACTTCAATTTAGAGAAGTCCGCGACTTTGTCGTTTATCCTAAGTTTTGGGGGCAATTCAACATTTTCCGGAAAAGTAAAATCGTCAGGGAACAGCATGAGACATGCTGTTCCTCTGACGGTACACTTAATGAACCTCGCATTTTCCACTCCTGATACAGTTGAAGCATTCCTTTCGGACAAGAGAAACTTCCATTGGCTTACGGACGGAATAAACCAATCATCTGGCAGAGACTCTTTCCACTGACTGAAAGAATCAGTTACATTGTCATTACGATAAGTCAGGACTTCTCCCTCATTCGTAATCTGGAACAAGTCTATATGAGGAAGGTACATTTCAGCATTCTCTGCTGCATAGACTGCAGTTTGTTGCTGCGCGAAGCTAAATGTGCCATTGTAATATCTGACATTGCCAGGAGAGAAAATACCCTGCGTTTCTTTATCTATTGAAAATAACCCACTCATCAATTACCTACCAGTTTTCGTCGTCCTCGTCATCATATCCAGAACATCTTTCCTCCGGGAGGTCAATTTCCTCTCCATCCCAGAAAAGTCTTGCCGTACTATACTCAAACTCATTATCACCGAACCCATCTCCCAAAAACTGTAGTGGACTATCGTCATAGAAAACATCCGGGGCATACCAGTTATCTGAACCCTCACCGGAGTTGCATACCTTAAGTTTTGAAGGGTCGAACTCATCAACGTCCTTAATGATGAGCCTATAGAATAATCCACAAGCACATGTAGCTCGTTTATAAATGGTTGTAATGCAATCTTCCTGCACTGTCTGGTCGGAATATTCAACATCTACTTCCTCCGGGCTAAATGTCACATCATCGTCATGTTCATGACAGCGATACTCTTTCCACCAGTCTTCGCCGGCAACAGGTGTCAGTGAAATTTCCTCGACATCGTCTATGTAGCAACGATGTTCTGTGCCATAATCGCTGAACATTTGTCTTTTAGAAATAGCTAATGCATATCCAATATTGTCCTTACTCAGTTCATCAGCATCAATGAGTCCACTGGCACCTTCAAAATCGTCTTCACAGTATCCCATATCGTTATACTCCTCCTTCATGTACTCCAAAGCATCCTTCAGTGTGTCGGCATCCATTGGCATTGACTCTGAAAAATATGGATTGCACATTACGCGAAGAACGTAATATTGATTTTCACATGGTACGACCTCGTCCAGTTCCTTATTCACATACCCCCACTTTCCATCTCTTCTGACAAGGCACAAACCTGTGGTGTCATCAAATTCTCCGCAATAATCATACGGGAGTTCTTTTTCAATTACTCCGCCATTACCCAAAACATATTTGACCCCTGCCTTCTGGAGCACACACTTATCCTCTAACCAATGATTGTCATAATCATCATATTCAAAAGGAAGAATTACCTTACCTTCATAAGAAATGACTCCGATCTTTTTATTTTCCCAATCACCCTGACTTGCGATGAAGTATTTGCCATCAGATATATATGTAACATCACCATATTCAATAGGAACAATAACCTTTCCCGTAAAATCAATATAACCATATTTATCGGCTATCTTCACCTCATAAAAACCATCTACCCCCGGCCAAAGACTATCATATTGACATGGAATGACAACCTTGCCATTCTCATCCTTTAATCCGTATTTGCCATTTTCTTCGAATTCCTCCAAGTTATTGGTATTGCACGCTTCAACAGACGCCACAGGCTCAGAACATTTAGTTTCCTTCTCCAAATTTGGAGTCTTCAGAATCTTGTCAGCCTCTTCCTTATGTTCAATAAGGTAGTCAACAAGCTTTCTTCCAAACATCTGGACATTCCATTCAGGATTATATTCGAATCCTATTTTCGAAGCAATCTCACGAAGAGATGCCTTTACATTACCTTTACTGAATCTTTGGCTGATTTCTATCGCGCCGTTAGGCTGTTTAATCATAACGATGTCCCCAAATTCAGCGAGAGTTCCGTCTCCGAATTCCTTTATGAGCTTTGCGCCCAGATGATGATTATTCCATTTCGGGTCAACAGGGAAATTCCTTGACTCGGCAACTTCCCGCATCACCGCCATTCCGTTTCTCGGCACACGCAGAACATCCACATGACCGTTGTCGGCGATTTCTATCACATATTCGCCGGCAATTACAGATTTCTTTGCCATAATTTTAGTATTAATTTGAATTAGTGTTTTTATTGAATCAGTTGTTGAATAATGATTAAAAGAAATTTTTCTTAGAATGTGAAGCCGGCCTTCACTCCGACGGTCGGAGCATAAATGTACCTGACAGAGGCGACTAGAATTTTACCCTTTCCTCCAGTTTCAAACAAAGGCCATGGAGTAAAGTCGAAGTCGGCAAGAAGATAGGCTGAACATCTGTTTCCTGCCCGGAAATTCACGCCCAGGCCGACATCGACAAGAGGAATATGTGAAATAGCATAGATTCCGCCGGAAACTGAAAGCATCGGTTGTACTCCGGTTCGCGTCATATATATCTTGCCGTTAAGGAATACCGGAACATCAAGCCTATGCTCCTTGAAATCACCATATTCCGGGATAAGCGAATCTCCTTCCACTAGCGGCGTGCGTGCATCATACAGGATTCCCGCGCCGACGCTCAAAGAACCGACATAGCCAAAACTGTAGCCTATTGACCATGTTGCCTGAAGCGGAGACAAATCTCCTTCTCTCCGCCCAATCACCCTAATTCTCTGATTGATAGAATTTTAGCCGAATTTTCAGAGAAAAACGGGACAAACACGGGACAGAGTCTTTCGCCGTCGTCCGACAACCTCTACAGGGTTCTGTCGGAGCTGTGCGAAAGAAAAAAAATGTCATTCTTCAAACCGACCCCCTACATTGAATATACGCCCCCTAAACTGACGCAGGGCAAAATCTGGTACATCACCTATTACGTCCAGGACCCCGGAACGATGAAGCTCAAGCGGATGAGAATCAAGGTGAACCGGGGCGACACGCTCCGTGAGCGCAAGGCCATGGCAAAGGCCATCATGGGACGGCTCTCCGAGAAACTGGCCATGGGCTGGAACCCGCTCGTCGAAAAGTTCGCGCCCAAGGCATACAAGCGGCTGTTCGAGGCATTCGACGCCTTTCTCGACGCGAAGAGGCGCGAACTTGAGGCAAATTCCCTGAGGAGCTACAATTCGTTCATCAGAACCATCAGAGAGTGGCTTCAGGCGCACGGATGCGACGAGAACACCTACGCCTGCGGATTCACCGGAACGATGGCCATCGACTTCATGGAGTCAATCGAGAGCAACCCTAAGATTTCGCCCCGGACATACAACAACTATCTCCTCTTCTGCCGCGTCCTGTTCGACTGGATGGTGGAGCGTGCGTACATTTCGGAAAACCCGTTCACCTCCATTCGCCGAAAGTCGAAGAAGCTGATGAAGAAAAAGAGGAGGATTCTGTCGGATGCGGAACTTTCGAGGCTCTGGGAATATCTGGCGCGGGAAAATCCGGAATATCTCGTGCTCTGCATGCTCTGTTACTGTTGTCTCCTGCGTCCCAAGGAGATTTCGATGCTCAAGTGTTCGGACATACGCCTCGACTCGCAGACGGTTCTCGTGCGCGGTGAAATCGCGAAGAACGACAACACCTCCACCCGGACAATCCCGGACGCGATGATGCCTTTCGTCCGCCGCCTCGACCTTAGCGACCCGAAGCTCTTTCTGTTCGGCGACCACAGCCATTTCAACTTCAGACCCGGAAAGACGGCCGTTCCCGAGCGACGGATTGCGACGTTCTGGAACAAATGCGTCCGGGAGGAATGCGGCTTCCCGATGGAGGTGGCGTTCTACAGCCTCAAGGACACGGGCATCACGAACCTCGCGGCCGCCGGAGTCCCCGTCTCGTTCATCCAGCAGCAGGCCGACCACAGCAGCCTCGCGATGACCTCGATTTACTGCCAGCGCTCCTCCAAGGCCACGGCGGAGCTGAAGGGCGTGGACATTCTCAAGGTTGTGGAGTGAGACCATTTTCCTGACGGCACGAAAAAGGGCGGCACCTCTGACGAGATGCCGCCCGTGACCACGCCTCCTGATGGCCGATACAAAATTCAAGGTGGAGACTATCAGAGTTTATCAGCAGCGGAACGAAGCCTGTCCGCGAGGTCGTAAAATGCGCCCTTCAGCTGCTGGAGTTCTTCCGGAGTAAAGTCTGTTTCCTTTCCGTTACCGTCACGCCCGTCGAACTTATGGTAAAGCCACGAGCCGGATTTTTTGAAATACTTGCGGGCGATGCTTCCGACATTGATGTCAAGCAACAACTCGATGTTATCCTGTTTGATTTTTGTCCCTTTCATATCCTTGTTTTTAATGGAGGCCCGAAGGCCTCCGTTTTTATTCTTCATACATCAGTTCATCAACCGTCTTGTAGATTAGCCATCTGAACTCATTTTCGTTCTCAATCCAGCCTCGCGCCTTTCTGAAATTCCTGATTGCTTCAATCAGGTCTTTCTCTTTGTTGTTCAATCTTTTCATATATCCTTGAATTTTGTATTACAAAGATAGTACGAATGTTTGTATTTACCAAATTTTCAGACACTTATTTTGCAATATTTTGAAAAAAATTCAGTCTTGACAGAAAATTATCTTGTGCTCAAGGTCTTTGTGAAGAATGGAGGACAGTGCCTCATCGAGTTCGTAGAATCCGAGGGTGGCGCGGTTGAAATCCTTGCCAAGCTTCTCATGCAGGCTCCGGTCACGGTCATAGAGGGCGACCTGCCATTTGATGAGTTCCTCTGAAAGTTTGTAGAGCTGAAGGCGCGCATTCAGTATGAGTTCATCCGCCTTGATTTCCTTGCCAGTGTCGAGCCGTGGCTGCTGTTCATTAGTGTTGGACATAGCTAATGTGAAATAAAAAGCCCCTCCGTTGCAGGTCTGTCCAACACATACAAGCCTTGCGGCAGATGCTGTCATCGCTTTCGCAAATGACGACCATACAGAGGGGCAAAATCTCTATAAAATTTCAGCAATCTATGTTTACGGGAAAAAGTAATTGCCGCAAAATAGAAAGCCTTCGTATGTGTTGGACGATGCAAATGTGACAACTATTTCTGAAAAAAGCAAGCCTTTCCCGAAAAATTAACAAAAAAAGACGGCACCCTCTCGGATGCCGCCATCGCGTCACAATGCTTTTATGTCATTAAAAATCAAGAAACGCGAATATTTGTCAATTTATGGCCGATGTCGTTGAGCGCATAGTTCAATGTCTCCATTTCACTCTCTGTGAACCTTGCGGGCTTGCCGTTCACAGAGAGGCCGTTTATCCTCTGATAGAGCCATGCACGGGATTTCTTGAAATAGGTCTTTGCAATGTAAGACAGGGATATTGCAGGAAGCATTTCCTCCAACTGTTTCCGCACAAGAATCTCATCAACTTTCTTGTGAGTCTCCATAAGCTGTAGTTTCACAATCTCGGCAACGGCAACGGCATCTTCTTCGCAAATTTCATGAATTTCGGCATTCACTGCCTGATGTTCAGCTTCAGTTTTGGCATTTACAAACCTTTCTTTCAAGGCATCCATCTGTTCTTTCGTAATCATACTATCGAGTTTTTAACCCCGCCTTTCAGCGGGGGATTTTTACATGAACTTTAACTTTTCAACAAGTCTGTCAATCTCTTCTTCCAACCAACCCAAAACTCTTTCAACTTCATTTCGACCGTTCAACTCGTTGTAAATTTGGAGGTAATAGAGAAGTTCCCTTTCCGTTTCCCTCCGTTCTTTTGTTTTCTTTTTCATATTTACTTGATTTTTAATGACAATACAAAGTTAATAATCTTTTGATTATTTACAAAATTTTTCGACAAAAATTTTCGATTTTTATCAAAAAAAAGACGACACCCTTCCGGATGCCGTTCTCAAGTTTCTACTGATTATAGATGCTTTTGCCGTGACAGTTCTTGTACATCTTGCCGCTTCCGCACGGGCATTTGTCCGGCAAATGGTGGGAAATGTTCACCTCGTGCTTCCATACCATTTTGTTGTTCTCGTTTATCTCGGCGACATAATCAATTTTTTCAAGGGTCGGGACTCGGAAAGTCATAGTTGTTTTGCCGCCATAATTGGAGATGCAGAAATCGCCCTGAGTGATTACATCCATGCCAATCAGCATACCTATAGTATTATCAGGACTGAGTTCCTGGCATTCCGTTACTTGAAGGTTAAGAGATATTTGCCTGTTATTCAATGTTACATGAATGAAATAAACATTGGCTTCCTGTAATCCATGAACACCGCGAACCATAGTCTTCGTTATCGGCGACAAACCCAAAGACTCGGCCAGCGACGCGGTAATCACCGAATTTGTTGCTCCCGTATCCCAAATCGCCTTTGTGGCCAACTCGTTCTCCAAATTATTAGGCTTACAGACTGTAACAGGAGAGGTTATAGTATCAACTATCGTCTCCTTGTGTATTGTCAAGGCGTTAATGCTCATATCTTGGCGAACTGCACTCGTGAATGAAATATCTGAGGCTTGATGACACCTGTGCACTGGTCGATGAGATACTGACCTTCCGCATAGTGCTCAGAGGCGAAAGTGTAGGCATCGGAAAGAGTGTCAAACACATTCACGACGCTTTCACCAATTATTATGACAAACTTATTCGGGTATTCCTCGAATAACCGCTCCTTGTTGTCTGTGAAATATTTATATTCCTTATCGAGCATAATCCTGTGTTAAACAACTGGTTTGACAGCAGCAAAGGTGCGTAACATTTTCAGAAAATGCAAATCTTCTTGCAGAAATCGACAAAAAAGACGGCACCCTCTCGGATGCCGTCCGTGGCCACACCCACGAGTGGCCGGTGCAATCAAAAACAAAAGAGATATGCTCTACTGTTGCGTGGGTTATATGTCTGTCATACAAGTTCGACCTCCAACAATTCCTGGCCGAATTTGCGGACGGCAGCCTCAATCTTTTTAATAGTTTTCTGTGAAGCGTGCCTGTAACCACTGATGTAATGGCCAAGCTGTTTCTGGTTCACGCCCGTAATTCGTTCGAGCCCGGCCAACGACAGGAACTGAGAGTAATGCTGAAGGAATGCAGGCAGTTCAAACACAAAATCAAATTCGACCTCCTCGAACACCTTTCCGACTTCGGCGTAGTGCGCTTTCATGCCCTCGTAGCCTTCGAGAAAGTCCTTCATTGCAATCTCCAAAGTCCTGCCAGAAGCGGTTATCAGATATGACAGTTCTTCAGTATCCGCCATATAAATGCCAAAGCATCCATCTGAAGCCCTTTCGATTATTGTCTTTACCTTTCGCATATCCACTAATTAGAAAATTTTACCACAATGCTACCCGTCCCATTACGCCAAGATCCAATGTGGCGTTAGGGATTCCAAGGGCTTTGAAGATGCGGCTCATTGAGGCCAATGTGATGCTTTTGCCTTTCTCGAATTTGGAAATCTGGGATTTCTGCACACCTATTCTTTCTCCGAGCTGTTCCTGAGTCAGATGCTGTGCTTGCCTTGCTTTCTTTATGGCTTCGCCAACATAGTACGCCTCGACCTCCTCATTGAGACGGGCTTCCATTTCTTCGCGACGAGGAGTTCCTCGTTTTCCAAAGACTTCATCAGTCAAGGTGTCCAGTGATGTAAAATTCATCTGTGCCATATCATTTGTTTTTAAGTTCAAAATATAAACGTCTCATTTCTTCTGCCTTTGCAATTTCTTTTGCAGGCGTCTTCTGCGTCTTTTTGACGATTCCGTGTGTTGCGACTATCAAGGTTTCAGAATCCGTGTCCCAGAAGGCAAATAACCTGTAGCATATCCCGTTGAACAATGTTCTGAACTCCCAGATTTCCGTGCCATCCAGTTTTTTGAACAGATTGTTGTCCTTTACCCCGGCCGCGACCTTTTGATAGTTATAAACAATCTTCTCCTGAACCTTCAGTGGTTGAGACGTGACAAATTCATGCGCTTCTTCACTTAGTACTACCTTCAGTTTCATTGCATTTCGCTATTTCGATGCAAAGATACAAAAAGTTTCTAAAAAACGATACTTTTTTTGAATCGTCAGCAATATAAAACGCCCCGGATTTCTTCGAGGCGGGAATAATTAAAACATTACACTCTGAACCGCAGCCAGACGGAGGCGGCGAAGAGGAGGGTGACGAGGACTGCCCAGGCGAGGACGTACCATGTCCATTTCGGGATGTAGGGCCTGGGGATTTCGACGGGAACGGGGATTTCCTTGGTGACTTGGACGATTTCCTGCCTTTCGGGAATCTTGGCGGGGACGGAGATGGCGGTGCGCTTGTTCTCGATGGTGTGGCGGAGGTGGCCGCCGGAGAGGGTGGCGGTCGAGGTGGCAAGGGAGGTCTCGACGGTGGATGTCGTGTCGGGCGTGGAGATGACGACGGACTCGACCGGAAGGGGCGCGGAGATGACGGTGTCGCGGACGGTCACGGTGCGGGTGACGGTCGTCGTGTCGTGGACGGCGACCGTGACGATGCGCGGGCTGCACGAGGCGGCCATGAGTGCGGTGAGGAGGATGTGTGCAAGGATTTTTCTCATAGTGAAAATCACAGCTTCTTTCCGGTGTATCTTCTGTTGTAGAGTATCTGTCCTCTCTGTTCGCCTTTGAGATTGTGGCTGAAGTGGACGAATGAGGGATAGAGAATCATCTGGTCGAAAGGTAGTCCGAGGTCGCGTGCTGTGGCAGCCAGCCTTCTGACGACCTCGACGTCACCGTGGCCGTTGCGCCCGAAGGGACACACGTCGGCGGCCTCTCCCTTGGTGTGCTGCGAGGTCGGAACGCCTCCGACGGCCTTGTTCACCTCCGGACACCTGTAGCCGCTGTTGATTGCGAGCGGTTCGCCCCAGGCGTCGCGGAGCGGCTGAAGAACCTCATCGACGAGAGCCTTGATGCCGTCGCGCACCGCCGTCGTGGTGATGGTGTTCCTCACCTGCATACCGACGACGTCCGTCCTTTCAAATTCTTTGAAATCAAAATTCTTGCTGACTGTTCCCATGTTATTCAATCTTAACCTGTTCAACAATGTTGGTGACGTCCTCGGTGACGGAGACCTTGGTTCCCATCGGGGGCTGGCGGTCGCCGCAGCCCACCTTCCAGCAGCGGACGATGGTAAGTCTCGCCACGTTGGAGCTGAGCTTGTCGTTGCGGTCGCGCAGGACGGAGATTTCCTTGTAGAGGGAGTCTATCTTGTTGTCCTTGACGGCAAGGTGCGCCTCGTGGTCCTCCTTGGCGGCCTTGAACTCGTTCCTCTGTTCGGCGAGCTCTCCCTTCACCTCCCCGAGGAGCTCCTGCCACTGGTCTATCGTCTTGCTGACGTTCTCCAGCACGGCGGCGGTCTTGCGGTCGCCGAGGAGATAGATGGCCGTGAACGCCCCGGAGGTGATGAGGGTGATTATGATGTTAGTCCAGTCCATGGCGTCAAAAAATTAGAAGATACAGCCAGATGCAGACCTGAGTGAAGGCTGCGCCCGCGACCGTGGCATACAGGTCAGCCTCGTCGAACCGCCCGCCGCGCAGCCGGTCGATGAACTCCTTGCCCGCTCCGGCGAGGACCCCGGCGGTGAAGGCGAACGGGGCGCAGTGAGGAATGAGGGCGAACGCCGCAGTGACGGCGATTCCGGCAATGAAGTGCATGTACTTGTCAGCCCCGAAGCCCGTAATCCATGAATACGCTGCCCTGAACGCGGACAGCGCCTTTCGCAAAAGTGACCTTAACCTTTCCATGATGCTACTCGTTTGATTCGTTGAACATCTCGTTCGTGCGGAGGCTTTCCGCCTCCTCGCTTTCGAGCATTGCGCTCAGTTCTGCCAGGCGAGTCTCGTTGGCGTTGTACTCCGCATTGGCCGCGACGTAGGCCGCGTGCTCCTGAGGATATTCGTGCTCGAACGGGCGTCCGAGCTTGGAGCACTTGACTGCGTGGTCGTCGCTCCTTCTCATGACTGACAGCAGCTCAAGCTGTCTTTCTTCCAGTCTCCGGATTTCTTCTCTTGTTTCCATTTCTATACGGTTTTAACAGATTATGATTTCTGACGATGCGCCTCCTGCGCGTGTATTCCGGCTGCGGGACTATGCAGACGCGCCGCGTGTCGAGGCGGACGAACCTGCGCCACCCCGGCGAGAGGGCTTCCCATATCCGCCATGCCTGCGTGTAGCCGTTCACCTGACGGCAAATCCCGATGTACGAGTTCAGGGACGACAGCAGCGCGTCAATCCTCGATTCCCCGACGTTGCGGTTGAACTCCCTTGCCTTCCTTATGCCACGGTTCACGATGCGGCGGTTGACATACACCCTGTCCATCCTTATGTGCACCCCGAGGCATTCCACGCCCTTGGTGTAGTGCTGGCAGTAGAATTTGCTTTCGTTCAGCCGTGCGCCGAGGGACGCGAGCCTGCGGCGCAGTTCGGGGATGAGCGCGAGCATCATTTCCTTGTTGTTGGTCACTATGGTGATGTCGTCCACGAAGCGCTCGAAGCGGATGCCGTCGATGGAGGACAGCCACTCGTCGATTTCATGAAAATAGTAATTTACCGCGTTCTGCCAGATGAGGAACCCTATCGCCGCGCCCGTGCCCTCGGGTTTCGTGAAGAGGCTCTTCTCCGGAGGTATGAGTGCGCGTTCCTCCGGGGTGGAGAGGACGCGGCAATGCGCCGTCGGGTTGCTGAAGACACAGACCTGAAGGATGTAGAGCAGCTCGTCCCTGTCGCGGCCGTGATAGTCGTTCTCCACGACTTCCCGGAGCTGGGCATAGGCGATGTCCTGGCTGATGTTCGGGAAGCACCCCTTCAGGTCGAGCTTCATCACCCACGTGTCGTTCCGGGTGAAGCCCTCGCTCATCTCGTATATGTCCGAGATTACCGCGTTCTGGCAGGCCTTCTGACCCATGCCGACGCGGTTGTTGAAGGTGTGCGGGCTGAGCCGTCCTTCAAGCAGCGGGCGGAGGCGGATGTCGAGGTAGTGGTGGAGAACCCTCGTGGCCATGTCGGACGCGAACACCTCGCGCGGCCTCGGGGTCATGGTTACAAATGTGTAGGCGGCCGGCCGCAGGCTTCTGCCGATGACGTCGCGGTACAGGGCGGCGCAGTTCGCCTCCCAGTGCAGCTCGAAGTCCGTCTGGTCGGCCGTCCTCCGCTTGTCCGAGCGGGCGACGAGGTATGCGTCGATTATGTCCTGCAGTTCCATCATTGCATCTTCCTTGTTTTGACTTTTGTTTCAGTTCGAGACGGGGAGGGACCGGTTGCCGTTGTACATGTCGTTGGCCGCGAGGAAGCCGTTGCCGCCGTTCGCGACCCATGCGCTGTTGCCGTTGTACCGGACGCACGACCAGAAGTTCCAGCCCCCGTGCGCATATTTCTCGTGTCGGTGTGAATGACACCCGCGCACCTCTAAAATCCTGTCAGCCGCCGCAGCCTTGCCCCTGCCGGGGCGCGTCGGATGCGGTCCTGCCCTTTGCGAGTGACGACCGCCACCTGCACATTCCTGTATCTATCTTAGCGACGAGCTCGACGGTCTCTATCTTGCGGGAGCTTACCGTCTCCTCCGGAGGCACGCCGATGCTCCCGTCCGGAAGGAACGTCGGCTTCGGTTTCCGCTTGGGGAACTTGATGATGTTCTCCTCTACGGCGGCCGTGAGGTCCGCGCGGAACACGGAGAACCACATAGCGGACTCCTCGGCGGCGCGGAGCTTCTCCGCAGGCTCACGGCTCTCGTACGAGCGTATGAACCACATCGTCGCCTTCATCAGGGTCTGCACGAGCGGGGTTCCGTAGATGACCCTGTCGGCCTTGTTCATCATGAACTGGCACTGATAGACCAGCCGTCTCAGCCTCATGAGGTCGTGAACGGTTCCCGAGCCTTTCTGCCTGTCGTCGCGTCGCTGCATCGTGTTGTCGTTTTCGTCGGTTCGTGTGTTGTTCTGACGGCGCGGCCGCGTTGCCGACGGCCGCGCCAATGCTTAATTTCAAAGGATTGCCTCCGGCAATCTGTAGAGCGAGACGGGGAGGGACCGGCCGCCGCCGTACATGCCGTTGGCCGCGAGGAAGCCGTAGCCGCCGCTCGCGACCCATGCGCTGGTGCCGTAGTACCGGACGCACGACCAGAAGTACCAGCTGTTCGCCACGGCGTCGCCTCCCATCAGCCGCAGGCTCCTGTTCAGCGCGTCGGCGTCACGGCTCCCCGATGTGCCGAACTGAACCGGGCCGAGGATGGCCGCGAGGTGCTCCACTGTCGGGAGGAACCAGTCCGTGACGACGGTGCTGTCCGGGGAGGTCTTCGCGTAGGCCGCCGCCGGGCAGAGGTCCTGAACCGCGCCGTCGGAGAGGGTGAACTTCTTGGCCGCGAGGACGGCGGTGCGTTCCTTCCCGTTGCGGATACCCGTCACGCCGAAGTCCGTAGGAACCACGGCCTCCTGTGCCTTCATGCAGCGCAGCCACCCCGCCTCGCCCTCGCCATAGACGGAGCGCAGGAATGCGCAGTGGTCGCTCTGATGCTGCGAGGTTCCGAGATAGGCTGGAAGACAGACCGGATATTGCGTCTTCACGCCAGTGACATCAGTCGCGGGGTTGTATGTCGCGGACGAGTTGTCGTTCCTGAAATATGCGAGCGCCCCCTGGAGGCTGTGGATGCTCCCCTCGCCGCTCCATGCGCCGTTGCGGCGCAGCATATAGCTGCTGTAGGTCACATCGGGCATGATTGTCGCCGCGAGCGTGAACCCCGACTTTCCGGCGTTGTACGACCACTGCTGCCAGGACTCGTAGCTGCACCCAATGTAGATTTCGCCGTCGGCGTCATCGATTCTCGCGAACCACTTCTGCGTCGTGAGGACCGCCGTGGCCGCAAAGAAGGCGTTGAGCGCCGCGACGAGCCCCGCCTTGTCGGAGGCGGTGTAGGTCACGGTGAAGTCGGTGTTCTCCGACGCCGACGAACTTTCGCGTATCGAGAGCACGCCGGCGTGCTCCGCGCCGTCGAGGGTGTAGCCCGTCAGTTTGTACTCGATGCGCTCGCACCACTTCTTCGGGGCGTTGTGCTTCCAGACAATGAGGAACTCCCTTCCGAAGCGTCCGCCGACCGCGCCTATGGTCTCGTAGGCTGAGGAGGCGAGCGCCGTCGGGTCGAAGGATTCCGCCGTTATGAACTCCGGTTTCCCGGTCGCGAGGTTGCCGACCACCGCGTCTCCCCATACGGGGTTCTTAGTGAATATGTTCTTTGCCATATATGTTCAGATTTTAGCTGTTCAACCATTTGAGGTCCCATTCGCCGTCACGCGCCGCGACGTAGCGCCCGCCGCTCTGGGCGGTCGTGTCGATGTACTGCTGCCCGACGGCCGACGGCCTGCCGTTCCAGTTGTAGCCCTCGCCGGTCTGGGGGTCGTACTGGTTCCAGTTGTCGGGAACGACCGACTCCTTCGGGGTGCCCGCGCCGAAGAGTATCGGCGGCTGCCCGCACAGGAGAGGGAGGGCGCGGTCGTCGGGAGTGCTCTGGCGCTCGGCGAGGCGGTCGATGTCGGCGCGGTTGGCGGCGGCTGCGGCCTCGTTTGCGGCGAGGGATGTCTGAAGGTCCGCGATGTCGTCTGCCACGGCGGCGGCCGCTGCGTTTGCGCTTGCAGCCGCCGCGTTTGCCTGTGATGCCGCGCTCTCGGCTGCCGCCGTCGCCGTCTTGCAGCTCGCCATTACGGCCGCGACCTCCCTGGAGATTATCCCGATGACGAGGTCGGACTGCACCTCGCCGTCGTCGTCCGACTTGCCCGGCCAGAGGGTGATTCCGAGCCGCACGGGCGTGACCTCTATGCGCTCATCTTCCGGAAACCCCGTCTCGGAGGTGGTTTCCTCGATTTCGCAGAAGAGTTCGCCCGTCCCGAGGCTCTTTCTTGACAGCGGTATGCAGGCAGTGAGTGTCTTCCCGTCAGCGGAAATGGAGCATCCGCTCATCTCCGCCCCGTTGCGCCGGACGGCGACGAAGCCGCACCGTTCGGCCGTGAAGAAGGTCAGCCGGACGTTGTTCGGAACGGCTATCTGGGTCTTCGTGTCCCCGTCCTGCCGGTAGAAGGTGTGGACGGAGGTGAAGTCGCTTTTGTAGTTCTGGTATTTCATATCGTTGGTTTGTATTGTTTCAGTTCTTTCCGCACCGGTGTCCGCGCCGGGTCCGCGTATTTGTCGGCATAGTGCCACTTGAACGAGAAGGCGTTGAGTTCGCCCGCCGTGCTCTCCGAGTCGATTTCGTCGATGATTATTCGTCGCGAAACGCCGTCAGTCACCGCATACCGCTCCGCCGAGGAGAAGAACTCCTGCCAGAACCTGACCTCGTCCGCGCCCGCGAGCCACCCCGTGAAAGTCTCGTGCACGATGCGGCTGTCATTGACAAGTTCGCGCTCCACACCGTCGTTCACGAATGTTCTGGTTTCAGTCTCGACCTCAGATTTTCGGGAGCCGGTCGCATAGATTGTTTCAAGAAGTCCGAAACTTCCATAGAACTTAAATACATCACACTTTCCTCGATTGACAATGTATCTCAGTGCTTCACCACGTTCCTCCTTTCCGTCCTCAAGTTCTACGACAATATAGACATCAAAGGCGACAATGTCCAAATCCGGATGACCGGCATCAGATGACAATTTCTCGACGGATGACAGGCTTATCGACTTGGAAATCAAACCAATCGCGTCAGACTCGTTCTTTGATACCAATGTCATGACAAATGGTGGCAAATCGCGGGAATAGACCATCATGTCGATCCTAAGACTTGACGCTCCGTTGCCCACGATGCACAAATCCTCTGTTGAAGCATCGCCTATCGGATATACCTGAGGACGAACCGAAATGAATCCGCGTCCGCTGAATACTGCGTCAAGCCTGCCATCCGAGATAGTCGCTCCCAATATCACCCATTTCTGCCAGGTGACGGTATCTTCACCGCACTGAATCTCAAAAACAGCCAAACCGGAACGGACAAATGGCATCAAGTCAGAAGAAACCCGCAATGCACTGAGAATGTCCTTCAGCGGAATCTCCGTGCCGGCTTTGCCACACAGCAAACTGAACTCATGCGCAAAGCTGGCTAATGCCTCGAAGAAAGTGAACTTTATGTTCACAAACGCTCCGGATTCAATCTCTCTGACAGGGATAGTTCCGGCGTTCCCCGCGAAGAGGAACGGGAACTGATCCTGATATGATGTGTCGATTGTCATGATGCAAAGCTACTGACTTGAACCCGGTCAAAAAAGGACACTATGCCGAGATGAAGTCCGCGCTGCATTCCAGAGCCTCGGAACCTGCACGGAGCGTCACCGAGAGCTTCTTCACGAAGAAATCGCGCCCGTGCAGCCTGACCTTGTTGTACATCCGGAAGTTCAGGAGGTCGAACTCATTGAGGTTCACGTCGCAGCTGATGACCTGCCGGTCGGTGGCGAGCCACTGCGCGTAACGCTTGTGGAAATGCTCATATAGCCAGTCCGGACGGAGCGATATGGGTTCGGTCGAGCCTTCGGGGATGAGCAACAGGTCTTCATCCTCGCCTGCGGATTCTTTCGTAATATCTATCACAGACGAAGATATGGCATGACCGCTGTCCGTCATCTGTCCGTTGTTTATCAATCCTATATATACATCCGCTCTCCGTTCCGCCTCCTTGTTTATCGGCTCGACAATAGCCGCCATGGAACACCGCTGTACGATGCTTCCTGAAGATGTCTTTCCTGTCAGGAGCGACGGCACCGTCTTGACGAGGTTGAACGAGCATGAGTTGTCAACTGAATCGGAATCGTCTATGACATTTTCCATTTTCAGGTTATTCTGAAATGCGACATCGGCCGCAGCTACCACTTTCTTTCCGTCGGCGCTGTTTACGGTCCACACTTCCGATGAAATGATGTCTCCTGTAGCGCCCACCAAGTATGGTATTATCCCCAAGGTCGTCGGCTGTCCGGCAATCCACATAGCCATAGTGAACAAGGGTGACTTGCTTTGCTCAAGCCCCTTCGCGACACCATCCCCGACATTGACGGTGTCCTCTCCGGAATTTTCATAACCGAAGACATAGCCTGCCGCCTCTTCCTTATCCGAGCTGAACTCATCCGCCAGTCTGGAAGTCCAGTCCAACGCGGCATTCTCCGCGCTGATGCTCGCGAAGGATTTCATGACAAACGTTCCTCCGTCTTCATATACTGACGCGCAGAACATCTTCCCGACCTCACCGACAAACTCGACGACGGTAATATCAGGAAGACATTCGGCATAATTATACTTAATAGCAGGAAACACCCCGACTTTCGTCGGATTCGCATAGGCGTTCCCGACAACGGCAACATACTGATATACGGAATTTATGTCATCATCCATCTCCAGCATTGCTTCATTCGTTATGAACTTGGCATATATGGCGGGTGTCCTCTTTATTTTCTCTCCATAGTCATTGTTATGATATTTCACATCAGAATCGACATATTTGCGCTGATTATTATATGTGTCGCTCTTATCGATGTTGTCACAGTCTTTGACATAATATCCTGTCTCATCTTTGTTTACCATAAGAGGCCAGCAAATGTTTGCATCATTTACAGGACGGCTCGGCAAGCGTGCAAGACTGAACTCATAGATTTTCCTGCCCCATTCGTCTTCCAAGTCACGGCCGGAGAAGGTGTAGTTCAGGTTGCCGTCCTCGATGCCGTCGTAGATGAGGGTGCCGGTGAGGAACGGGATGCCGTTGAACACGATGGACGCGGCCAGCTTCTTGACGGTAGGCTCCAGCTTCAGCGCGGGGAGGTACCGGAGGACCTTGCAGTTGGTCGCCGACGGGAGAAGGGCGATGGAGGTGGAGAAGGGGACCGGGATGCGGTCGTCTTCCATCATCGGGTTGTTGTACTCAATCACGAATTCGGCGTCCGGCGCGAGGTCGAGCGAGATGCCGTCCTTTGTCACAATCTTTATCATCCTAACTGTCCTCTTCTTTTAATCCTGTTATACTTTTCCTCGGTTTCCTTGATTCCGCCCTTGCCGAGCATCGACACGCGGGCGGTTATCGGCTCGTCGAGCTTCTTCATGAGCTTCTCGATGGCCTTCGTGAGAGCCGCATCGGAGGCGGGGCTGTCGATGCCGTCGGCGGATGCGGTCATAATCTGCGAGTTCCCGCCGTCGATGAATCCGCCGGAGACACGCCCGGGCATCGCCGTGACAGGATAGACCGCGCTGAAGTTCAGGCTGCGGAGCTTGCCGTTGCGGCGGGCGGTCTCCATGGTGGAGATAATCGGGAGAAGGCTCGGATTCTCAAGAGCCTCGTGCGGGATTACATACTCGGAGCCGTTCTCGCCAACTATGACGGTCGGCTGAGTGACGAAGCCGCGTGCATCGGGATTCATCCGGGCGTTGAAGGTCTTGCCGTCCTGCCGGCGTTTGACACCGATGTAGCCGCCCTCTTCCGCCCCGGCGGTTATCGGCTGTGAAGCGATGATGGCAATTTCGGCCGCGCCCATCGCGGCGCTGACGGCCGCCGCAGCAATTCCCCACGGGGTCGCTCCGAACTGCGCGAGCGTCGATGTAACGCCCAATGCCGTGTTGATTATAGCCTGCGTGAGATTCATCGTTTTTTCGCGCTTTGCCTGATTGAGCGCAAGCTCTTCCTGATAGGCCTCATATTCGGCATCCATCTGCTCCACCTGCGCGTTGTACTGGGACTCCGTGATGAGCCCCGCGTTCAGGCGCTTTTCGAGGGAGTTCTTGCGGCTGTCCTGATTCTTCTTGTACTCCTTGAGCTGCGCGTCCTCTTTTTTCTTGGTCAGGTCCATGAACTTTGAAGCAAGGCTGAAGGCTTCCTGAGCGGCGCCGCCGATTCCGGCGACAACCGTCTGCAAGTCCTCCGCGCCGAACTTCCCCTCCTTGAGGTTGGCAAAGAACGTGTCCCAGTCGTCCTGAGAAACGCCGAAGAAGCTTCCTTTGCCCGTGCCTTCCGCCAGAGAGTGACTTTCCTTCTTCGAACCGCCGGACGGTTCCTGCGATGCTTCCTGTGCAGTGCCGGCCGCCGCGTTCTTGCGCTTGATGATGTCGGCAAGCTGCTGCATGATCTTATTGTAGTCCGCATCATCGAGACTGACGGACATACCCTCAAGCGTCCTGGTGTCTGCCACCTTCTGAAGCATGGTCTCCAGGCTCTGAAGATACTCGACATCAAACTCCGCAAGCTCCTGCGTGTGCTTCCGCTTCAAGGCCGCCTTTTCCTCCTCCGTGCCCTTGAACGCCAGAAGTTCCGCAGCCTGCGAGTTCTCCATCTGAGTGCGTCTGAGCTTGTGCTCGTCCTCCAGCCGCCTGACCTCGCGGTTGAAGGCATCCAGCTCTATTTTGTCAAGCTTGTTCTGATGGATTTTCTCCACAAGTTCCAGAGATTCGGCATTGCCCTCCGCCTTTTTCCTTTCGGCCTCATACCTCCGGTTTTCCTCCTTTATCGCCTTTTCCTTCAAGTCCTTCTCGGCATCAATGGCAAGCTGTGTCGCGGTCTTGGCCTGTTCCTCCTTCCTGCGTGCCTCCTCCTTGACCTGCTGTTCAGCCGTGCGGCTCTCCTTCTCCGTCTGCTGCGCCCGTTTTCCGGCAAGCTGCTCCTGAAGCTTCAGGAGTTCTTCTCCGCCAACCTTCCCGGACTTGATGCGGCGGTCGAGGGTGTCAATCTCCAGCTGGAGAATCTGCGCGTCCAGCTCATCCTTTGTGGCAATCTCCTTTGCGGCATATTTCTTCTGAAGGTCAATCTTTCCCCTAAGATATGCCTCGTCCTTATCGAGCCGCCATTTGTCGTCATCACCGCCTGAATTGCTGTTGCCTCCCGCCCCGCTGCCGGAGTTCCCGGTCGTTCCGCCACCGACAAGACTTCCGAGCGGTGCGGTGTTGCCGGAGGGCTCGTTGCTCAAATCCCCGAAGAGCCCATTGACAGTAGCACGCAGTTCCTGACCCTTATCTATTGCTTTCTGAAATTCATCATCCAGAAAAACTAGTCCCCATTCCTTTGTATTCGATAGATTGGCAACCTCCCAAAGGACCTCCTTCCCAACAGCCTCTTCAATATCCGTCCGTAACCCCGGCATATCATTGGTATCGTAGGCCTTTGCTACCTTTGACGTCATTGCGCTTATGGCATCGCTCGGCATCTTTTGGCCGTTTATTTTCTCATAGCTTCGAATGATTGCGTCCATCGCGCCTTTGACAGCATCCACGCGGTGTTGTTGAATGTCCATCTCGGCATTTTCCCGCGCCTGAAGTTTGATTTTCCGTTCCAGCTGTGTGTTCACATTTGACAAGGCTGTCTCCAGTTCCTCGTTCGAGGTCTTCTCTGTAAGGAGATGCGGAAGATAGTCGCCGTAGAGTTCATTGATTTTTTCTATTGCCCTCTTGCGCTCGTCGCTGCCTTTCGCTGCCTTTGTCGCGGCTTCCTTCAGTTCTTCGAGGGACTTGCGCTCCTTATCGATTTCAGCCTGCGCCTTGACGAATGAGGACGTCGTGTCGATGGTGCGGCTGTTCAGTTCGCGGAGTTCCTTGGTGGCTTCGCGGGATTTGGCAGAAAAATATGAAAAGACTTGAGCTGCGGCAGCAACGACGGCGATGGCAAGCCCAACCCAATTTGCCTTCAGAGCCCGACCGAAAGCCTTTGCCGCCTCCCCTGCGGTTTTGTAGCCACCTGCAAGAAGTTTCAGAGTCACAGTGTGTAATGAATTGGCCTTTGACGATGCCTCAAGAACGGCGACTTCTTTCAGGAGTGCGGCTCTGAACTCGGCACTGAACAGGTAGGCGATTTTCTTTTTTGCGATATAGAGCGCGGTCAGTGTCGTGGCGGTCACGATTGCTGCCTGATACTTTCCAAAGAGTGCAATCAGCTTTGAGATGACTCCCAGAAAAGTATTTGTACCACCAATAACCATATTCGCGGCCGGCATCAGCTTCTGACCGATTTCAACGCTCGTCTCCGTGATTCTCTTTTTCAGTTTCTCCTGAATGGCCGTGGCGGACTCGTTCTTCGTGTTGAACTCGTCGGTCAGCGACGTTCCCTCCTGAAAGGCCTCGTTCGCGAGCTGCTGCTGGGTCTTGAGCATATCCACATTGTTGGCCAGCGCTCCGAGTACTGTCGTTGCCCTCTGACCGTTCAGATGCATCTCGTCCATGGCATCCACAATGTCGAACAGCCCCTGGTCGCCCTTCATTCCCTCAAGCACTTTGACGAGAGCGGCGTTCACGTCGTTGTTCAGGAGGTCGCGGAACTCCTCGAACGGCATCTTTGCAATCTGGGCGAATGTCTCGGTTTTCCGGAACATTGCAGTGATGGTCTGACCGATGGCTGTTGCGGCTGTTTCGGCTGCCTGTGCGTTCGCGTCGAGGGTGGATGCAAGACCGAGGATTTTGTCAATCGAAATCTTTGCATTCGGAGCGATACCGGCAAGACGGTTGGTGAAGTTCACGATGTAGCCCTCGTTAGCCGTCGAAGCCGCTCCTAGTTCATTGATTGCGGAGCCTACGGAAAGCATCGCCTTTTCAAGGCCCATCTGTCCCTTCAGCTGGAATATATCGACGAGTTTTCCAATCTGACCAATGGCAGCCTCCGCGTCCCCGCCGAGGTCTTCCTTCAGCGCCACATTGATTTTGTCCGCGGCCGAAACGAATTCCAACAAGTCTTCCTTCCCGGATATTCCCAGCTTACCGCCGACGCGAGCAAGTGACAGCAACTCATTCTGGGCGGTTCGCGTGTCGAACTTCTTTAGTTCCGCGCTCAGTTCCTCAATTTCTTCCCGGCTCAACCCCGTTGTCTTCATCGCATCAACAAGCGCCTCGTCATATTGCAGCCACGCCTCCCGCGCCTGATCGATTTGCCCACGAAAACGATTGTAAAGTTGCATTATATTGTTAGCGGCCACAGCCAAACCACCCCAATCCTTTAGGGTATCCGTAAGAACTCGCTTTGTGCTTCGTGCCGCTCTGACAAGTTCAATGAAGCGCCGTTGGCTTATCATCAGCTCATTATTGAGCGCAACCCAGTTGTCCGACCCGGGAACCGCTTGTTCCAATGCTGCACGAACCGCCTTTATATGACTTTTGAGTTCGGCCATAGTATTCTGGTCGAGACTCATCTGCCTTTGGAGTTCGGCATATTTCGACTTTGCCTCAGTGAGTTTCTTGTTGGTTTCAGAAATTTCCTTGGAATGGTCTCCTTCTGCCTTTTTCAGAGACTCCATTTCATCTTTGAGCCGTTTAATTTCCTTCTCCGTGTCAAGAATTTCCTTGCGTCCGGCATCGCCGTTCACAATTATGTTCAACCGCAGGTCTTCACTTTTCATTTTGTATCAATTTAATGATACAAAAATAGCTGCCCATAGGCAGCTATAAAAGGACACTAAAGGTCATGATCCCAAGGTTCCTGTTCTCTCTCTTTCTCCTTTTTCTTTCGTATATCAATAAGAATCATAACAAGAACAAACACGACACAAGCTATTCCGAGAACAATCTTATCCACAACACTATCGAGGCTACAGAAAATCACGACGAGTATTATAATCTCGGGGATTATTCCCAATCCACGGAGACTACAACCGCCACCGCCTCCCCCGTTGCCCAAGAGCCCGAAAAACATATCATTCAAAGTCATACTCAAATCATTTTCAAAGTTTAACCTGCAACAACGCTGCCTGCTGGCAGCTATAAAAGGACATCATATTTCACTATTCCTAAGGATTTTCACCATTTTTCTTTTTACGGTGAACATCCCAGATACCAAGCAAAAGTCCACCACCTCCTCCTATTATCAGAATGAGCCAATCACCCAAACTGTCAAGACCGCCCAAACAGAATGTTATAATAAAGCATATCGCAATAACACCCAAAATAATCAGGCCAAGCCCCATACCATGAAAGAAAGGTTCCATCGAACTCATATCGAGACTAGTTTTCTCTCTTTTCTTTCTTTTTCTTCCATTTATCATAAACTATAAAAACAGGGATTAGTATCACTGCTTCAACAGCAAAGAGAATCCAATCAAATTGGTCAAAAGTATAGAAGAAAAACGAAACAACAAAAAGAATCGCCACAGTTGCCAGGATTATTAGACCAAGCCCCATGCCATGAAAGAAAGGTTCCATTGAGTCCATAACCACATTTGTTTATTCATTTAACTTTCTTGCAAAAATCACTCCTCGCAGAAAATTATCTTGTGTTCGAGGTCTTTGTGAAGAATGGAGGACAACGCCTCGTCGAGTTCGTAGAAGCCGAGGGTGGCACGGTTGGATTCCTTTCGTTCCCGAAAAATCATGGATTAATTTCGTGGTATGGGTCAAAAAAGAGGATGTAAATCCGGCCGTACAGACCGAGCATGAAATAGATTCGAGGTGAACGCCGCCCGCTTTTGCGGTCAGCACCGTCCTTATCTGTATAGAGCGCAAAATGATATATCATAGGGTTGGCTTCCAGACACTCCGGGCACAGTTTCTTGAGTGCCTTTGCGAGATTGCCACGAATCGGAGTTCTCCGAAAATGATGCTCATGAGGATTCTCCAGCCAGTCGTCGATTGTGGAGTTCGAGATTTTCTTCATCATTGAGAAATACTCCTGCGTGTCGCGCAAAGTGAACTCCTGCCGAAAATGGTAGTCGGTTTTCGAGAGGTCGAGGTTCGCATAACTGATGACAACCGGCAATTTATGAGACATCGCCAGCTCCACATTTTTCATTCTGGTCGAAATCGACTGCGGTGAATTGAGTACGGCAAGATCCTCCTCTTCAAGATCGATTGTCATCATTTCCTGCTCCTGTTTCTGTCGTAGCGCTCCTTATAGTACCTGTACATCGTGTCAAGGGACATCTCGACATCTGATTTCTCGTAAGGTTTAAGCCCCTCGCGCTTCTCGCACCACGGGTCTTCACAATGGGTCACAAGGATAAGCTGATTCTGAGTCTTCGCTCCATAGAGGTTGATGACGGAATCTATCAGCTGTATCTGGTCATCAGTAAGAGCAAGTTTTCCGACAATGGAGCCGGCAATCTCCGGAACATCGTCAAGGCTGCGAACTCCAAAATGAGACGGCTTCAGATGGTCGCACATCCCGGGAACGCAATTCTTGTATTCATGATAAATCTGAGGATAAACGGGACCGTTCACCCATGCGTGCGGAGCCTCTGCCATAAGCGTGTTCTCCCTGTTGAAGAACACCATGTGCCAAGCCTGTATGTAATAGAGTATTTTCTGTAGTTTCAGAGGACTCACGCTGATGCCCTTCTGAAGCATCGTAAGCCCCACGTACTTGGCCAGAAGGCTTATATTCACATTATTCGCAAGTTCCATAGTCATCCGCTCCGTTTCCAAATGTCCCGCAAAGATAGCAACAAAAATTTATTTATTGATTTATTTATATATTTATTAACACTTTGCGTCAGAGCGATTCATTTTCAATCTGTTGACGGATGGCGGCGGCAACCTCGTCGGTGAACTCGTACATGAGGCGTTCGGCGATGCGGGAGTAGGCTCCGAAGACGTAGCGGTTGTGGATGCGACGGCGGCGGGAAACCACCTTGGAGCCGTAGCGGAGACGGCGGAGGTCGAGGTAGCGCTCGTAGGCGACGTGCTGAAAGGTCAGCTTGCCGTCAAACGAGTCGGACGCGGAGGCCACCGAGACCGAGCGGGACTTCTCAAGCGTACCTGTGCGCGTCTCAAGCTTGGAGAGAATGGCGGAACTCTGACGGCGGAGCATCGATTCGCCCTCTTCCTCCAAGACATTGCGTATGAAGCGTGCCTTTACCGACATAAGCCGCTACTCGAACGAGAGTTCAACGCTGTAGCCGAGCCAGCCGCCGAAAATGGAGGCTTCGGGGACAATCTCGACGGCCGCGAGCGACAGCCCGGAAAGAAGCCCGCAGGCTCCGGAGGTGGAGTCGTCGGCAATGCGCCCGACAATCCGCGAGGCAATGTCGAGAAGCTCGCTGAACTGCTTCCGTTCGCGCTCCGGAGTGTTCGCCGAGCCGAGTCCCTTGGCCACGACGAAGAACGCCGTCGAAATCACGGAGCTGTAGGAATCCGTGTCGCCCTGCTGACGGCATTCCGGACGCGCCGCGAGAACCTGAACGCCGGAAAGGTGCTGGAGCTTCGAAGTCGCGTCGGCCTGCGCGGTGGTCACCACCGGACGGATGCCGAGTTCGGGGAGCGTGAAGCCCTCGATGTACTCTGTGAGGCTAATGAGCCTTTGAAATCGCTTCATATCGTTTCTGTTCCTTGAAATTATGCCACATGATGCCGAGAATGGAGAAAAGCGGCTCCTCATCCACGCGCTCGATGTTCCCTATGGTCTGGTCCTTGGCAATCTGCACCGTGAGGTCGTTCCAGCCGAAGCCGTAGCCGCCGCGCCCGTCACCGTCGCCGGAGAAGAGGCGGCCGAGCTCCACCGTTTCGCCGTCGATGACCACGTCCTGTGTCTGGAGAAACTTCAGGCAGGACGCGAACCACAGTAGAATGAGGTTCTTCTGCCACGGTTCAAGCCGCGCCACGAGCCCCGTTTCCCTCTCTATGTTCGAGGAATCCACCGCAATCACGCGCCGTCCCGCCCTGTTGGGCTTCGAGCGCCGTCGTCTATAGAGAAAGACCATGCACTCGTCGAGTTCCGCCTCCTTTCCGGAGTGCAGGAAGGCCTGCATGGCCACGGCCGCGTGCCTGAACTCCCCGAAAGTGAGGTCCTGGAGCAAGTCCGAGGGGCCGTAGAGCCGGAAACGCCCGCTCCGCACCATCGGCAGAGGATTCGCCACCGAGTCGAAGGTCAGACGGCATTGCAGGGTCTGAGGCTCCACATCGAGGAGGAATCCGAGGCACCGGTCGCAGAGCATCGCAAGATTCTCGTCAAGGTGCGTCGGCTCGTCGCCGGAAAGGTGCTCCGCAAGCATTGTCCGACGCGAAAAGCGCAGCCCGAGCAAGTGACAGAGCACTCTGACATTGAACTCCAGCGGAGACCCGCCGCGCAGGATGCATTCGCCGTAGGTGCGGAACACGAACTGCACCTGTTCCGGAGTCATTTCGTCCCATGACGAGGGCAACGAAAGCCGCTCTCCGGTCTCATATATCTCAATCTCCGTCATACCACAGTCGCAAATTTGTTCGCAGGATCGTTTTTCGGCAACAGACAGGCTTCGCCCGCCCCTCCGGCAAGCTTCTTCAGTTCGTCCTTTGCCTCGGCAATCTGAGCGGCCGTCTTCTCAATAAACCAGTCAATCTCGCGCGTTTCAGCCGCCCGGCTTTCACGGTTGCCCTGATAGGACGGGCTGAAGCGCCGCGCAACCGAAAGCGGAAGCACGTCGAGAGACCAGCGCCGTGCGGCCGTCACGAGAGCCGTGAGCACCGCAAGGAGCGCGGCGCGTGAACGGAGCCTCAGAGCCGTGGCGTCGCCGGAATCGGGAGCCGCGAGTATGCGTTCCCAGACCTCCTCGCCCACGAAAGGCTCAACGACATTCTCCTGTGCATCTACAATCAGCGGAACGAACATATGCCATGCGTACTGGCTGCCATCGACCGGATAGAAGCGTTCAAATTCGCCGATGCTCCTCACGATGCAGCGTGCCGAGAGCTCACGGACGGGAGATGACATCCAGCTCTGGACCTCGTTCTTCTCCAGATAGCGATAGAGCGCGTCGAGAGCCCTGTAGTAGCGGTCGAGCATAGCCCTGTCGTCGCGGTCAATCATCCACTCGAACGGCATCTTCTCGTTGTCGTCCATCTTCACCTTCCTGCCCGTTCCCTCATGGCTCACGCCCGAAAGCTGCGCATAACGCGCAATGGCCCGGAACGCCACAGGAAGCCGCACGGCATCCACGAAATCCGCGTCCGAGCCGTCCATGTAGGCCTTTTCGGCAGATTCAACCACCTCCTGCCCAACAACAGAGCCGAGTTCCTGCGCAGCAAACTCGATTTCCGTCTTTATGAGATAGTACGGCGTGGATGCGAACCACTGGCCCGTCAGGGAGTTCAGTTCCTCGGAACCGTTCTGTACTTTGTCAAACAGCATATCTATTGATTTTTAACTCGTTCATCGGTCGGAACCGCCTCCTCCGCCTGAATGGTCTGGTGATAGAACGCCAGCTTGAGGTTGCGTCCCGGGAAATTGAAGGCGATTGCCTGGTTTATCGGCTCAAGGATGCAGTTCGAGGCAATCTCCGTGTCGGAAAGAAGATAGAGCTTGAAGGCGTACAGCAACTCCGAGCCGGATGCCAGCTTTCCGTTCACCATCACGTTGCTCAGAGACGGATGCAGCCCCATTCCGGAGGTAATCGCGGATGCCGAAGCCTCCGAAATCTTGAGCTGCGAATCCACGAAATCCTTTATCTTCTGGTCTATGGCCTCAATCTTCCACGACACCGCCCCGCCGCCGTTCTCCGACGGAATATCCACCGTGTAGAAGAACTTGCCGGCGTTCTCCTTGCCGGAAAGAACCTCGGTGAGCTGCGTCAGGAGCTCCGACGTCAGGCTGCTGATTTCCTTCTCCACCCTCGCGTCGTCCCAGTCGGGATGGATGTTCTTCAGGGTGTCGCGCTTGGTGTCCCAGTACTCGTTCGGAGCATGGATGTGGTACGCGAGGTTTATCCCGTTGTCCGTCACATACTTGAAGATTGTCGGAATCTCCGAGCCCCGGACTATCCAGCGGAGCGCACCCCAGTACTGAGGCACGGAGTAGAAGTCGCGGGCGAAGGAATATGTGTGGTTATATGAAGCCGAAGCCCCGTATTTTCCCGGATTCCGCCTGTCATATACAGGATATACCCTCACGCCCGTCCTCACGCAGGCGTTCTCGAAGTCCCCGACGATGATGTGGCGCACGTCCCTTATGTCCCGGCTGTCCGTCCATTCGAGACGGGCGTTCTTCGCGGGGATGTGCTCAAGGCAGGAAATCCTCGGCTTCCGCCCTATGCGGTGGCCGCGCTCCAGATACTTCGCGTCGAAGAATCCCTTGAGGTGCAGGTAGTCCGTCATGCAGCCCTTGATGTAGGAGACATAGTCCCAACTCTCCAGCCAGTCCATGATTTCCCTGTCCTCCTTCCACAGACGCTCAATCTTGCCCTCCTCGAAGGAAAGCTGTGAAAGATAGAGACCCTGGCCGAACAGGAGCCCCATCTGGCGTTCGAGTATGCCGGGGCCGAGGTTGTTCGAGTCAAGGATGTCCCGCAGGCGCGTCGGCAGCTGGTTGTCGATGCCGTAGGGGATGACCCTGTAGCCCTGAATCGTGTGCGGGAGATACTCCCAGTTGCGGTCCTGCGCCTGCCAGAAGAGCGAGTCGAGGCTGCTGTCCCTCCTGTTGGAGAGGGTGAAGCACCGCCCGTCCTCAAGGTGCAGCGCAAAGGAATGGTCCGAAATCTTCTTAACCGTATTCTTCATCTCAATGTGACTTTTTCTCCGTTGAAGGTCATCAGAAGCGGCTGGTAGAAACGGCGGTTCTCCATGGTGTCGAGATTGATGTAGGCCTCGACCATGTCCGCGTGAAGGTGATGCTCCCTGCATTCCCTCTTGCGGAGCCGCGCGTGCGGAACATAGACAACGCCCTCGCTCGTGCCGGCCGAAAGGTTGCAGGACATGAACGAGAAGCTGAAGGTCTTTCCCTCGGAGGTGAGCCGTCTCATTTCGTCTATCGCTTCATAAACATCCATGGTGCAAAGCTACTCCCTTGCGTCCGTCCGTCAAAGGACACGGAACGGGGAGCCGCCGGCAATGTCCGAAACGGCCGCACGCGACGTCGAAACGGACGATTCCATATTCCGGACACCCGAAAAATTACATGATTTCGGTAATATTTTTCAAGGATATATTTATACGTCAATGCCTTGCCCCGTCCGTCCCGACAAAAAGGCGTTCTTCGCGGACAAAAAAGCCCGGCCGCGCTCATTTTCATTTGCGGTCGCAAACGAGGAAAAAGGTGATATATGACGCTGTGACCCCGCGCCGGGCTACTTGAATTGAGGGTCGAGGTTGGATTTCGCTGCGGACGAGCGCACCGAGGCAAGCTTGCGCCGCTCCTTTGTCATAAGCAGATACTTGAACGAATCCGACGGGTTGGTGGAGCGCGTAGGCAGTTCGGCCACAGGCAGGCGCTCGCTGGATTTGTCCTTGAACACCACGCCTGACTTCACCTTGGTTCGCGCAAGCTCAAGCGACATCTTCAGGTTCTTGGCGGCGTATGCGTCGATGCGCAGCCACGGCAGGCGCGGGTTGCGCTCCGACATCAGCTCCTGCATGAAGGCATACTCCTCCGGCTGGCCGATGTTGCCCTGACGTATGGACATCAGATGCACCGTCCACCCCGTCCTGCTGCTGCCGTCCCACTCCACGGCACGCTTGAACTTTGAGACCTGGTCCTCGCCCACGGACTTGTAGGCGTTGCCGGAGCGGTCGTAGTAGAGATAGAGCACGCGGTTCTGCATGGCCGCGAAGTAGGTTCGGAACTTCACGCCGAGGTCCTCGGTGTATTCCGGGGCAAGGGTATAGAGGAACTTGAGCACTCTGAGAATCTCATGCCCCTGTTCCGTTCCCTCCTGCCCGACTGTCATCGAGCACATATTGCCGAAGTCCACGCCCGCCTGCAACGGCTTGGCGCGGTTCAGATGACGGAGCACGCGGCAGTCCTCGACGTCACGCATATCGAGGCGGTCGTATGCGTCCTCGTCTATGCCGTCGTAGTAGAAGTGCCGTGCGGAGAGCGCGGTGTAGAACCGGTCGCCGCTTTCGAGGCGCGGCTTGAGGGAGAGTATCGCGGTGTTTAGGTCAGGAAGCTTCGCCGCAATGGCATCGGAGAACCACTCCTCCGTGAGTATGTCCGCGTTCACATAACTCGACGCGCGTATGTAGAAGGTCGATGCCTCCGGACGGCTGCGAAGTTCCGTCCACCGCGCCTTCCAGAGTTCGGCCGTGCGTAGGCGGTTCCGGCAGTCCGTAAGGTCAGAGGGCGACTTTGTCCCGAGCCATTTGTCCTTGGCTGCCACATATTCATGAAGTGCCTCGTTATACACAAGTCCCGCCTTTATCACCGTGAGTATCGCTGTCTTATCCACATTGTCCGCCTCCTTGTGCATCCAGTCATATTCCCCGATGTGGGAGACGTCGGCCATGTCGGAGGTGAAGCACACGCCCCGGTAGAACACGCTGTTGCCGTATTCCTGCCTGTAGCCGCGCACGGCCTTGAGGAGGTTGGCTATTTTGTCCTCACGGAAATACTTGGCCTCGTCCCCGAACACGAAGACATAGGACGCGCCAGCGAGAGTCGATGGGCGGTCGAGCGAGCCGAAGCGGATGTTCAGCCCAGTGAAGAAGATTATGGTGCGCTTGTAGGAGACGAGCCTGTTGAACGGCTTCCAGAAGTGTGGCTTGAGCCAGTCGGGGAGATCCTTTGTCTCCGCCTCGGTGAACTCCGGCGGCTGCTTCTCGATGACATAGTGCTCGCCCTCCCTGAACCCCTTGCGCTCAAGACCCTCCAGGACGGAAGGCAGCACGTTCGCCGTGAGGTTGCTGAAGGTGTCGGCCACCCAGCAGCACGGGGCGCCGGGCATATCGTACATGATGTCGATGAGCCTTTCCACCTGAATGTCGGTGGTCTTCGCGGAGCCGCGCCCCAGCTCGCAGTAGGTCTTGCGCGCGCCGACAAGGGCGACGAGCTGTGCGAACTTGTTCTGGTACTGAACGGACGCGCTTTCGGTCCGCTCGACGTTAACTTTCTTCCTGTACGACATTGTCCATGAATTTTACGATGTCAAGATCATCAATGCCGGCATCCACCCTGAGGCGCTTCTTCACGGCCTCCGGAGCCACGATGCCGTCAATCTGCCTTGCCAGCTCGTCCCTGTTCGCCCTCGGAAGCCCTATGACCTCCGGAGAAAGCGAGAGCACGCGGAACTGCTTGCCGTAGTTCTCGGCCGGAAGCTGCTGCGGGTCGTCCTGGTCGAGCCGCAGAACCTTTGCCTTGCTGGAGAGGATGCCGGCCGCAATCTCGAAGTCCTTGGTGGTCCTGGCGTTCTGCATCGCGAGGGCGTAGAGAGTGTCGTACTGGTCCGCCATCTTCGCACGCATCGCCTCTTTTGACACTTTGCGGTTGGCGAAGAACATCTCGATTGCCTCGGCGTACATGTTGGACGCCTGCTCGTAGGAGAAGGAAAACGGCTTTGAAGTGAGGAACTTGACGGTGCGCCGCTTTCCCCACTGGCCGTCGAGGGAATATATCATCGTCAGAAGGTCGATATACACCTGCTCCTTCTGCGAGAGCTCGCCCCTGCTTCCGCCCGCGATGTAGTCCTGAATCCGCTCGAACGCGCCCTGGTCTTCCGGACCTCCGAAAAGGTCGAGCTTCGAGATGCTGAAGCTTTTGTCGCGCACGACCTCGTTGAACTGCTTCACGGCTTCGGGAGCCCCGGTGGCCGCTGCACGCGCCACGGCAATCTCTATGTCGGCGCGTTTTTTCAGCCGTCCGTGCTCGATGGCCTCACGCACCTCTTCCGGAACATCCTTCTCGTCTATGCCCTCACTGATGAATATCTCGCTGTCCGGCCAGCCGAGGGCGGCAAGGCTGGCAATCCTGTCAAGGAGTTCGTCTTTCTCTTCGCTGTTCATAGTCGTCAATCATTCGTTCCACCTGCGCGAGCATCCGGCGCTTCGCCGCGATGCGCTCTTCCCGTTCCGGACGCAGGTGCGGTTTGTCTCCTTTTTTGATTTCGTTGCCGGCTCTCCAGATTGCCTCCTCAAGGTTCTCCTTCTTCCGGACGAGTTCCATAATCGGCATCGCCCGAAGCTCCGCCGCCTGTCTTGACTCTCTGAAAATGGGATGCTCGCCGAGCACGGAGCGATGTTCCTTATAATGAGTAAATTCGGAGAAGATTTTCCGATTGTTGGAATAATTTTCCAGCACCTTTTTCGCGGTTTCGTAGCATTGCTCCGGAGTTGTGCACTGGAAGAGTTCCTCATGTGCTTTCATCGACTCCTCCCATGCCGTGATTTTGTCGGCGGCCAGAATCTTCAGCTCCGCCGGGCAGTCCGGCTCCGAGAGGAACGGCCAGCTTTCGCGAAACCTCACTTTCGGAGTCGCCGGTGCAGGCACGGCCACGGCACGCGGTCTTGTCGAGAACGGCAGAAGCGCCGCCTTCAACAGACGGGAGAACCGTTTCGGAGCGCGGCGCACGAGCGCGTCGAGGTGGCGGTTCGGGGCATATATACTCAAAAGCCGAAGTCCTTCCTGAACCTCGGCTCCTGAATCAATCCATCTGTCTATCTCATTCAACATTCCTCGTTCATTATTCCTTGAGAAGGCATTTTTCAGCGAGCGCGGCGATTGCGGCGAAGCCCTCCGGCGACGCGGCCACGAAGAACTTCCGAAGGAAGGCCTCTATGACCACATTCTCGCAGGGGTTGGCTCTGAGCACCGGGGTGATGAAGTTACCGAACGAGAACGACACCTCCATCAGGCGCCTGCCGGCATTGTACCGCTTCAGAAACTCCTCTGCTGTATCGGTCGCGGAATCATCGGCCGCAAGCCAGACCACGAGCCTTTCCTTGTCGAAAGTCATCGGCACACGGCTGACCGCCTGTCTTTCACCGCCGCGCGTCACATAGACATAGTCCCCTTTCAGGAGTTCGTCTGTGATTTTAGTGCACGGGATGACGTTAGGAGGAATGAACGTGAACCTGTCGGCAATCCTGTTGTCGGCAATGCATTCCGCCAGAACTTCAGGCAGCTGCGCCCCGGTGTCCGTAAGAATGAGATGCCGTCCCTCGTGGTATCTGTCCCACAGGCGCGTCATCAGAGCCTCGGTTCCGGGATAGGCATACACGACCACATCGTACTTTTTCTCGGCCGGCGCTTCCTGCACCGCGGTTTCAACGGCGGAAGCCTGAGCCCCGGCTGTCTTCCGAGGCTCAGTTTCCGTCTGCTTTGACTGCTTTCTGCTCATGGCAGCCGCGTCTATGCGCCCTCGCTGACTGCGGTGGCCGCGTCTGCAAGCGCAGGTAGCTCGCCCTCGTAGTCGGCAGGGAGGAACTTGCCGGCGATGTCCTGCTTCCAGGTAAGCTTGCGCTTGTTGGCCTCGCTGCTGTCGGTTCTCTCCACCGTGAGGAACAGAGGGTTGCACTTGTTTCCGAACGCCTGGACGCGACCTGCGGCGGAGCCGTCGCATTCCTTCACGAGGATGACGACGCCCTTGTTCATGAAGGCCTCGACGAAGTTCTTGATGTCCTTCTCGTTGCCCGGGTGCTCGAACTCCACGCCCTGCTTCACGCCGCGGGCGTCGGCGTCTCCGGAATACTCCTCGGACGCCGCGATGGTCTTAGGCGTTCCATAGACGCACACGGCCTTCGCGCCCTCCTTGAGAGTGTAGTTGCCGGTTACGGCCACATTGCCGAGAGTTCTCGTCGGTTCGGTTTCGATGTCCTCGACATCCATGATTATGATGTCGGAGGATTTCGGAGACGGGCATCCCGCGCCGTCTCCGTTCTTTGGAATACTTACTTTAGTATAAGCCATAGTCTTGCTTGTTTTTCAGTGATTACGCGCCTTCCTGCCCGGTTTCGTCGCCGGTGCCCTTATCCTCGGAACTCTGGCCGCCCGCAGGATCTGTCGGAGTCGTCGGCTTCGTTCCGTTCATCCACGGACCGTCCTCGGAGAGGTCTATGCCCTCGGAAAGGATGCTCTCTGAAGGAGTGTAGCCCGTCGGAACGGCGGCGAACACGGCCTCGGCAATCTTGAAGCCCACTGACAGGGAGTACTCTCCGAACACCTTCACATCGTAGTTGCTTTCCTCGATGCGGTTGATGCAGTTCTCCGCCTTGGAGTAATCTACAAGCTCGACGAAGTTTTCCTTCGGAGTGGCGAAGAGAATCGGGGAGTTGTACATGGACTCGAGGGCAACGAGATGGAAGTTGGTGAAGCGGATTGTGCCTCCGGTCTCGATGCCGGTGTATTTGCCGTTCACGGCAAAGTCCGCCCTCTTGTAGCGGGTGAGGAACTGCTCCGAACAGAAGACGGTCGCGGTCTTGGCGAAGAGCCCGGAGATGTTGTCAACGAAGCTGTCAACATAGTCAAGAAGCTGCTGGTCCGTGAGCGTCTTGTAGTCCTTCGCGTTGCGGAGGTAGTTGATCTTGCATTTCTCGTCAGTGAGCCCCTCGACGAGGATGGTCTCATAGCCGTCCATGGAGTCCTTAGCCGCCGAACCGGCAGTGCCGTCTGTGAGCCCCGCGAGGGATACTTCCTTGAACTTTCCCTTTCCGATCATAGAGAGGGTGATGTCGTCGAGGGTCTTGGGAAGGATGTGCTCCTCGATGATGTACTTGGTGATAGGCATCTCCGCCTGAGTCTTGCCCTGCTCGTAGAGGTTGAGCAGCCATGACTTGATGATGTCCGTCGGACGAATCAGGACGTTGATCTTGTGACGGCGGTAAGGGATGCGAATCGGAGTGAACTTCGCCGTGCCCTTAGGAGTCCACTTAGGGGTGAACTGCTGAGAAACCTCGGTGAAGATGGCTGCGGACGCGATGAAGTCGCGGTCGGACTGGATGCGCGTCATGTGCTGGGAGTCGTTGAAGCCCATGTAGAGCCTCTTTGCGAGAAGGTCGAGCTTTGCCTTAGGAGGCATCACAATCTTGAACTCCGTGTTCAGGTCGGCGACGTCGAGCGTGCCGTTGTCGAGGGCAACGAAGGCCATCGGGTTTGTGGATGCGAGCGCCTGTGCGACGATGCGGTTGTGAGCCGCGTTCATGTTCAGGACGAACTGCCTTGTGGCCTCGCCTGCTGAAAGCGGCCTTGACGGAGCCTGCGCCTGAGGCTGGGGTTCAGGCTCGCGGGAAAGTTCCAGGACATCGTCCTGAAGCTGCTGCACCTGAGCCGTGAGGGCTGCTGTCGCCTCGGCTGTCTTTGCGGCCACGGCGGCGTCGAAGAGGTCGAACGCATCGTCGTCTTCGAGGGTGACGGACTCCAGCTTTTCGAGGAAAGCCTGTCCGTAGTTCTCAAGAACCTTCGCGCGCTCATCGGCGGAAAGTTCAACCTTTCCGTCCTTGACAGCGAGCTCCGGCCTTCCGAGAAGACGGGCAACGATTTTGCCCATCTTTGAGTTTGAGAGTGCTTTTTTATTCATTGTACTTGGTATAAGAGGTTTATAAGTGTTTTCGTCAGATTTCAGCGAGCGCGAACGCGGCCTCGACGCTTTCCTTGAGGGTCTTGCGGGCGTCGGCGAATCCGAGTTTCAGAGCCTCGTCGCAGAGGAAGGTCGCCCCGGTCAGCACGCCGTCCCTTTCCGTGTCGAGCGCCGGACGGCCTTTCCGCACGGCTTCCTGAAACTGTGAAACAATCGGGGACATGCTGTCCTGAATGAGGCTGTAGTCGCCTTCGAGTGCCTTCCTGTAGTCAAGATTTTTATCCGAAGATTCACGCGCATAGACCGGAACAATCCTCACCCCGGTCTGCGGGTCTTTCTCCGGAGGCAGCGACAGCGTGCACAGCACCCCGACGGAACCTATTTCTGACATAGGGTTGTCGAGATAGATGAGGTCACACTGCGATGCCACCCAGAGAGCGGCCGAGCAACAGAGGTCACAGTGGGCGATGACGGGCTTGTGCGCCGCCTTGGCATACTGTATTGCCTCGACGAGCGGCGGAACCGCATTCGCCGCGCCGCCACCGCTGTCAATGTCGAGCACGAGCGCAACGATGTCCTGACGGTCGGCGCAGTTCCTTATGAACGAGGCGAGCGCCACGGCCCCGTCGGAGCTGCAGGTCTCGTATTTCGTCATCGTGCCATGAAGCGGCAGAAGCGCCACCTTCCTCTCGACCGTCGCCTGTGCGCCGTCGCCGACCTCGGAGCCGTCCGAAAGCATGAACGACGGACGCGCCGTCTCCTCGACGTCGGCAAGCGGCGTGCGCGAAAGCAGGGCAAACACCGCAGGAAGATATGACTCCGCATCAGCAAGGAGCCACTTCCCCCGGATTATCTCCGCCGCCAGATGTGATGTATTTCTCTGTTTTCCCATTGTGTCTGTATGAAGTTGTCCAATTTTACGGTACAAAGGAAAACAAAAGCGCCGTCCCGAAAAAGGACAGCGCCCCTCACGCCCCTCAGCGGCGGATTTTGCTATTTGTTCTGGTTTGGATCGTGTTTGTCAACATCATTGATGTCAATGTTCTTCACTTTGAAATACTGGTTTCTGATGAGCACTCCGAACATTCCTCCATAGTATGCAGTCGGCAATCCCTCGTTGAAAGCGAATTTCTTTATGAAATCAACATCTTCCTTTGCAAACAATTCATCCTGAGCAATTGTCGCTTTTTCGATGCAGAACTGTTGGATGTCGTAAGGATTAGTCAATTGCTGCCGCTCTATCAGATTCTGGATTTTGTCCCAATTCCTTGAAACCATGTCCTGAGCCTTTATCTTCGCAGCAACTTCTTCGCCCAGTTTAGACAACCCTACAGGGCTATGACTTTGCGTCAGCGAACCACGCTGTGACTCCATAACCGAAAGCCGGGCATTTATTTGCAGTATTGCAGAACTGGTCTCCTTAATGGTGGCCTCCAAATCATTCACCTTTTCGAGTTTGCATTCCCACTTAGTGACATATTTTGTCAGCTTATGAACAGCCCAGAAACATAAGGCAAGTATGCTAAACACGAATGCGAAAGAACCCGCCGGTGATGTCAGTATCGTTTTTATTATATCCCACATAAGTTTACCTCCTTTGTACTTGTTCTGCGCAAAGATAGTAATAAATAAACAAACAAATAAATAAATTTCTGCCTGCGCAAAAACTTTGCCGTCAGTCGGTTACGGACGGTCGTCATGTGTAGCCTCGCGCATGATGGTGTGGGGCTACAGTCGCGAGAGGGTCTTGTGGGTGGCGGAGAGGCGGAGGACGTCGAGGTTGTCTTCGAGCTCGAAGCGGAGGGGAATGTCCTCGGAGCCGAGGATAGCGTCACGGACGGCGCAGGCGCAGTCGCCGAACACGACGCGAGCGATGCAGCCGTCACGGAGCGTCCCTCTTGCCGCCGGAGAAAGAGGACGGCAGCGCAGGGCGAGCTTAATCGTCAAACAGCGTCCGTTCTCGTCGTTCGTCTCCTTGCCTTCCATCGTTCCGGACGCCGGAATCATCGGCAGCCTTGATGCCTTGAGAGGGTCGAACCCGTCCGTCGCCGGGCTCACGAAAATTTCCTTGATTATCCTTATCATCTTTCAGTCCTTTGAGGTTAATGCTTTCATCGAGGTAGTAGCAGCGCCGGAGCAGCCGCTGTGTCAGAGCCTTCATCTGGCGCTGGCTCGTGCGGTAGGCACGCTTGTAGAGGGTGTCCGTGCAGTCGATTTCAACGAGGTTGCGCGAGATGATGAACGCCTCGACAATCTCCTTGCGCCCGAATCCGAGGCTCTCGCCCTTGCGGTAGTATCCCGCGAAGTCGAGGTCGAACGTCGCCGACAGAGCCATCATCAGAGCCGCCGTGTCCGCCTGCGAGTAATAGATGAACTTGTTGGCCACGTTCCGGGTCGCCGGGTTCAGAGGAAGGTCGAGCGTCGCCACAAGCTCCCCCTCCGGCTCATCGACCGGCCGCCACGACTCGCGTACCCTTGCGCACAGGAGTTCGCCCATAGGCTCGCGGGTGCTGACCTTATAGGCATCCTCGCCCGGAATCCTCGGGAAGAGGAAACCGAGGTAGTCCAGTCTCAGTTTAGTGTCGAACTTGAGTTTTATCAGCATCGCTTCGGTTCTTTCAAATGGCTACTATTCACAAAGTTACGAAAATTTATCCGCATTTTCAACAGCATCTCCGGCCGTTTTTTGCGGAAAATCACTTAATCCACACACCCTTTCCCTCACGAATCATCATGCAAAGAATCAGATAGTTGCTGTCACGGACATAGTCGCTGTACCAATCGCCCGTGTCCGGTCCAAGCTCCACACGGTAGAGGACACACCGCCCGCGATAGAGGTCCTTTGTCTCCGCACGGCGCATCCCGGACGGCAGCGCCCTGTAATGCCATAGCGGCATGGAGCGTCCATAGACGTCGGCGTTGAATTCGAGCCGTTCCGGAGCGGCGGTCCCGGCTGTTTCCGCAGTTACGGAATCCGGTGCGGATTTGGCGGTTGAAATGGTGTCCTGTTCTGTCATGACGGTGTCGATTTTGAGGTGATTTTTCAACAAAAATTTTTTCAGGAGTTTCTGAGTGTGAAATTTTCTGACCATTTGACGCGTAGCCGAAAAATCCTTGTAACTCTCTGATAATCAATAGGTGTTTGCGCGTCAGATTATTTCTCCATCAATTTGACGCGATTTAGGGGAAATATGGTCTAACTAATTGATTTACAAGCGCGTCAAAACTATTTCCATAGAAACGCGAAAGGGTGCAGAATGGGCAAAATGGCGCGTCAGTGCAAAACCAAAATGACGCGATTTGACGCGCAGATTTGACGCGCTGTAACTCTTTCATTTTCATTTGCTTATACTCCTTTTCTTTCTCTCCGCGTCAAAAGGTCAAAGAAAAATAGACTTAGAACTGACGCGAAAAATTCAACTCCTCCAAAAAGAAGGGTCCGCGAAAGGCGAACCCTCATTCAAAGCTTCCTTTGAGATGCCGTCCGAAAGCCGGTTCTGTCCGGAAAGACGACATGACTGCTACAGGAACGGCGGCCGCTCGACGGCCATGGCATCCGGCGCGGCCGATGTCCCTATGGCACCTGGTCCCAACTCCCCGCACCCCGACTCCTCGGCCTCAGGAGGAGTGCCGATGATTGACGCGGCGTCAAGCTCCTCCTCGTGGTCGCGGCGCGTGTCGATGTAGAAGAAATAGTTGTCCTCGTTGCCGATTTTGCGGCGGATGTCGTTGCGCTGCCGTTCCGACTCCGAAAGAAGAAGCTCAGGCGGGTTGAACACCCAGCCTTTGTAGGCGCAGTACATGATGAGCTTGTTCTTGAAGGTCTTCATCTTGATGCTGTCCTGAATCTTCCTGTTCAGAGTAGATTTGTAGGCGTCGAACGCGTCGGCCTTATTGACGATTGTGTTCAGGCGGCTCTCGGTGAACCAGTCCTCGGCCCACCAGATGAACTCGTCGGTGATTGCCCGCTGGAGGTTGCGCTGCTCGATCTGTCTCATCGGCGGCTGAATCCGGATGCGGAGCTTGTGCCACATGGCGATGCAGTTGAACATGAAATTGTAGAATGCGTTCATCTCATCCGGAGTGTAGTCCTGGATGAGGTTCTTGTGAAACTCCGTGTAAGGGGAACGCTCCTTCAGACCGCGCATCGGGTCGTCCGAATGGTAGTAGTCGGTGAAGGCGGTGAACCATGTCCGTCGGCGGAGCGACGCGTCGAACTTCTTTATCGCGTGGTTGGAGGTGAACGCCACCTTGGGACTGTCCCTGAACTCAAGGATGAACGCGTCCTTGTTCTTGGGGTTCACCACCATCTTGCCCGTAATCATAGGCATGAAGCGGTGCAGGTCAATAGAGTCGTTCAGGTCGTCGAAATAGACGGTGTCCGTGATGCCCGGACGCACGCCCGCAAGCATGAAGTCCGTCTTTGACGGGTTGATTTCCTGGCCGTTGATGAAAAGCTGCCTGCGGAGCTGCTCCGTGCTCGTCATGAACAGCGACTTTCCCGTTCCTCCGAGGTGCGTGCCCTCCTCCGACTGCTCGGTCTCCATCGCGTAAATCGCGTAGGGCTGCCCGGCGACCTTGTGCTTGCTCATGATGTAGCCCAGAGCCATCACCTTGGAGATGAAGTGCAGGTTCGTCTCCGCCTGTTCCTCCGGAGTCAGAGCCATGCCGAGCTCCTCCTTTCTCCAGTAGTTGCGCCCGGTGTTATAGACAAAGCGCATGAAGGTGCAGTCGTTGCGGAAAATCTTGAGGCGATAGCGCCTGAGCTCATCCATAGCGTCAATTTGTTTCCTTATTGAGACGTAGTCGGGGGTGTCGGGGGAAAGGACGGAAAGCCGGTTCAGGAGCGTGGCATATTCCTCGGAATACTCGATGTCGAAGAAAGGCGGCTCCGGACGGAAGTCGTGCTCGATAATCTTGCTCCGATAGACATTGTACGGGCAGTCGGACGGCTTCAGCTGCTTCGCGCCCGTGGCAGAGACCTTCACCGGGCCGTTGTTGAAGAAGAACGTGTCAGAGCGCTCGTCAAATGCGTTGAAGTCCGGCACGATGACCGAAAGCTTCTCCAGCGAGCTCCGGCTGATCTGAGGGGAGCGGTGGATGGTGTTGGCCAGCGTCTGGTTATAGTAGTTGGCGTGGGTGCGGAGATACTCCAGAAGATACGCCGAACAGTGCGCCGATATGCTGTCGTCGCCGATGAGCGTCACCACGTTGTCCTTCACCTGACAGAAGGCGAAGTCGGTGCAGTCCGGATTCGTGGCGATGCGGAAATATCCCGACGCCTGGAGGAACGAGTACAGCTGCTCGTTGTTGATGTCGTAGCCGCCGAATCCGCCGGTCTTTGTCCTCTTCTCCTGCCAGAACTTCAGCCCTCCGGAAAGCTTCACGAGTTCCTTGAACAGCGACACCGGATTCTGGTTCTCCGGACGGCGGAAATGCACGAAAAAGTCCTTCGCGTCCTTGCAGGGCTTGCCCTTGCGGTCCTTGAACCGCTTGAGTTCCTCAGGAAGGCGGATGATGTTGATGTCGAGGTAACGGAGCGCGATGCGGTACATATTGGCGATTCCCGTGTCGTCGATGTCGTAGAGGATGTATATCTTCTTCGCGAGCTTCTGGAGAAGCGAGAATTCATATTCCGTAAGCTCCGCCGTCTCCGAGTTCAGCCAGCACACGTGATAGCCCGCCGAATGGACGTTCAGCGCATCCGAGGGACCGGAACAGATGATGAGTTCCTTCCATGTCATATCGACCGCAGGCCCCGCCTCCTCGCCGTCAATCGGCTCCATCTCCACCATTCCCGGATAGACCCCTTTCTGAGCGTCGGCGTATGCCTTTATGAAGTCGCGCTCCCCGAAGAAGAAGTTTTCCGGCTTCTCGCCCACATACATGAAGCGGATGTCCCCGAGCGGCTGGTAGAGCTTGCCCCAGGAACCGTAGTCGTAGTAGTAAATCGGATAGTTGTCCGTGGCCGTGATTTGCCAGCTCTCGCCCTTGGAGTTCTTTGCGGTGACGTAGGAATCCACAGGCTTCAGGCAGAGGTCGTCACAGATTTCGGGCGTAATCTTATATCCGAGGAGATAAAGCTCCCTGTCGGTGAACTTGCCGCTCTTCCTGAGGTTCACGGACATCTTCTCCTGCCCTCTGACCTTCTTCATTTCCGGCATCGGCTTCACCTCGGAGGCGGCCGCGTCTCCCTCAAGAAGATGCGGCGCGTATTTCCGCGCAATCCAGCTTATCGCCGCCGGATAGTCCAGCCCCTCTTCCTTCATCACGAGCTGAATGGCCGTGTAGGCCTTGGTGTCGCTTCCGCCCTTGTCCTGGATGAACCACACCCCGTCTTTCCGGAACACCGTGCAGGATGGGCTCTTGTCGTCCTCCCGAATCCTGAAGTTGCGCCCGCGCCCCGAAAAGCACGACGCGCTCTGAGGATAGTATCCGGCGATGACTGCCTTTCCGCCCTCCGTCGCCTCAAAAATCTGTTCCTTGCGTATCATTGTGTATGTTGTTTCAGAGTAATTTTCCAATTAAAACTGCGGCATCCTCCCCGTAATGTTCCAGTATGCAATCAAACAGGGACTGCCCCTTTCCTTCATAATCGCCCCATTCCAAGTGCATCCGCTCATCGAATTTGACTATATCGATGCACACCCTCGATGTCCAGATTGAAATCAGCGGGTCGTAGAAATCTCCGAGCGGTAATCGGAACAGCCGGCCGAACTCGCGGCTCGCCTCGTTCTTTTCGGCAAGTTTATAACCTGTCACCATCTTTTCTTCAGCAATTTCTTTTGCGCATGACTTCTGTAAAGGAGGTTCAACTCTCGATTGCAGTCAATTGCGTTATAGACTTCATCGTAAGTGTTTGCGGGAAATTTTTCCGCGATTTCCGGTATGGTCATATCGGCGGCAATGTAAGTCCGCAACTTGTTGACATCGATGTCGCCACAATTCCGTCCCGCACGGTTCCTCTTGCTAATTCTAATGCTCTCAGATTCCTGCCACCTTGCCAGCCCGGCCTTGGCTTCTTCCAAAGTCTGGGGACCTATTCCCTTCAGTCTTGGCTCCCATATTCCCCAGCGAATAATTGCTCTATCAAGTGTACTCCTACTTATCTTGAGCAGTCTGGCTATTTCTCTTACTGCAACACCGTTTTTGTAATGATCGGCTAAGTATATGACAAAAATTTGAAAATATCAATTCGATAACGGTTTGTGTGGTTCAGAAGGCACTGTGCGATGTATT
>CAKVAS010000010.1 GCA_934725015.1 uncultured Bacteroidales bacterium | reverse complement strand
GACTACCACGTCGATAGGCAGGAAGTGTAAAGACAGCGATGTCAAAGCTGACCTGTACTAATTGCCCGAAACCTTTAGAAGAATGGTTATTTGCCTCGCGATTTCTCTCAGAAACATACTGTGGCGGTTAAAGCGCCGGGGCACCACCTCATCCCATCCCGAACTGAGAAGTTAAGCCCGGCCGCGCCGATGGTACTGCACCACCATGTGGGAGAGTAGGTCGTCGCCACGCTTCGAGAACCCCGATTACAGCAATGTAGTCGGGGTTCTTTTTTTATTTCGCGACGTCGTGAGGGCGCATCAGCGCCGTGCGGAGAACAGCGGAGCGCCGGCCTGTGTGATGGTGCGCATGGAGCACGGCTTCCCCCACGAAAGGGGGACGGGAGGGGGATTTTAAGGAGGGGGAGAGTAGGTCGTCGACACGCTTCGAGAACCCCGATTACAGCAATGTAGTCGGGGTTCTTTTTTTTGTCTGACTCATTCGAACGCCCTTTGTCCTGTCATTTCGAACGCAGTGAGAAATCTTTGCGCCGCGAAACTTTCCCGCACAAAGATTCCTCGCCTTGCTCGGAATGACAAATTAGTTTTTTTATACTCTTATTTTGTGTAACTTTGTGCCCCTTTGGGGAAATTTCCAACGATTAAAAATTACAGGAGGAAAGAGCATGGTATTGTCAGGAAAGGATTTGTCAGCAAGTATAAAGGCGCAGCTCGCGGAGCAGGTCAAGGGATTCCCGGAAAAATACGGACGTGTTCCGCATCTTGTTGTGGTTCTCGTCGGCAATGACCCGGCGAGCGAGTCCTATGTCGCCGGCAAGGCCAAGGCTTCGGCGCTTGTCGGCATCCGCAACACCACCATCCGCCGTCCGGTGACGATTACCGAGCAGGAACTCCTCGACCTCATCGCCGGACTCAATGCCGACAACGGCGTCGATGGCATACTTGTCCAGCTTCCCCTGCCGGAGCACATCAGCGAAAGTAAGGTCGTGGCGGCCATCGCGCAGGAAAAGGATGTGGACGGCTTCCATCCGCTCAACCTTGCCGCCCTCTACCAGAACCGCCCATGCACGCTTCCATGCACCCCCAAGGGCATCATCCGGATGCTTAAGGCCGCCGGCGTGGAGATTGAGGGCAAGAGGGCCGTCGTGGTCGGGCGGAGCAACATTGTCGGGATGCCGGTCGCGCGTCTCCTGATGAACGAGAACGCCACCGTCACTATCGCCCACAGCCACACCGTTGATCTTCCTTCAGTGACCCGTGAGGCCGAAATCCTTGTGGTGGCGACCGGCCACCCGCACCTGGTCAACGCCGACATGGTCTCCGACGGAGTGGTGGTAATCGATGTAGGCATCAGCCGCAATCCAGAAACCGGCAAGCTCATAGGCGACGTCGATTTTGACTCCGTTGCCCCCAAGGCCTCCGTCATCACACCCGTACCCGGCGGAGTCGGGCCGATGACAATCTGCTCCCTCATGGAAAACACCGTGGAGTGCTTCCTGAACCGTATGAAATAGATTCTCGTATGAAATAACTTGCCAAAACTGGGCGGAAATGCATAGTTTTGGCAAGTTATCGAATACAATAACTTGCCAAAACTCGTTTTTTTTTGTACTTTTGGCAAGTTATTTTTTTAGGTTCGGTTATGGATAGTCTGATTGGTAGGCACAAGGAACAGGCTAAGATACAATCTTGTATGGAATCCGGCAGGTCGGAGTTCGTTGTCGTGTATGGTCGCAGGCGCATCGGGAAGACCTTTCTGATTCGCCGTTTTTTCAAGGATCATTATGATTTCTCGTATGTCGGTAAACATGATGTCTCCAAAGCGCAGCAGCTGGAGGAATTTGCCAAGGCTCTGCAGCGGTATTCTCAGTCTGCCTTTGCTCCAGAACTGAAAAACTGGGATGAAGCCTTTGATTGCCTGAGAAAACACTTGGAGGCGATAGATAAAGGTCGGAAAAAAACGGTCTTTCTGGACGAGATGCCATGGATGGACACCCCAAAGTCAAATTTTGTTACCGCGCTTGAAAACTTCTGGAACGGCTGGGCGGCAATGCGGGACGACATCCTTCTCATAGCCTGCGGCTCTGCTACGTCGTGGATTGTAGAAAAGATTCTGCACAATCAGGGCGGACTTTTCAACCGTGTGACGCAGAAAATCTATCTGCGTCCGTTCCGCCTTCGTGAGGTTGAACAATATCTGGAGGCACATAACTTCAATTGGGACCGCTATCAGATTGCCCAGTGCTATATGATATTGGGCGGGGTTCCTTTTTATCTCACGCTTCTCAATTCTCGTCTTTCGCTGCTCTCGAATATTGACGAGCTCTTCTTTTCTGATGCTCACGCCATGCTGCGGACTGAGTATAGCGAGTTGTACTCAACCCTGTTCAAACGGCCGGAGAATTATGTCTCTGTGATAAGGATGCTCTCAACGAGAAAGGAAGGGTTCACACGCAAGGAGATTTCGGCGAGGACGAAACTCGGCGGCGCAGCCTTGACCAAGACGCTTTCGGACTTGGAACAGTGCGACTTCATACTTCCGTATTCGCAGTACGGCAATGCGAAGAACAACACGATTTATAGGATTAAGGATTTCTACACGCTGTTTTTCTACAAATATGTGGACGGTGTGGACACGAAGGATCCGAACCGCTGGACTCACCTTGTCTCAAGTCCGCAGGTTTCTTCATGGCAGGGATTCAGCTTTGAACTTCTGTGCCTTGTCCATCTCGACGAGATGAAGCGTGCCCTTGGCATCGACCGCATTCTCAATGATGCGAGTGCGTGGCGAAGCAAAAATCCGGACGACAACACCCAGATTGACCTTGTGATTGAGCGGGCGGACAGAAACATCAACCTCTGTGAAATGAAGTTTTCAAAGGAATTGTATGTCATTGACCGGGAGTATGAGAAAAAGCTCCGCGAGAGAATGGCGATATTCCGTACCGCGACAGGCACCCGCCTCAGCCCCCGCGTCACCATGGTCACGACATACGGAGTCCTCAAAAACAAGCATTCCGGCATAGTCGATGATGAAATCGTCCTCGATGACCTTTTCGTCGTGACCGACGAGACGAAATAAACTGCCGCCTCATGTTTTTGCGAAAGTTTATGGCCATAAAGTTTACCGCCATAAACTTTGAGATTGTTTCTTGAGGACATGTGACGTGGCTGGACGCGGGACTTACTGTTTCGCGCTCATATGGGGATGGCGGTTCGGATTTGAAAGTTGGTGGCGGCCGATTGCTTGAAATATGACGGTGGCTGGGCGGAATCTGCTTTGAATCTGTTGTTGTAAGGCGTTGATGGCACGGAGGTTCGGCGAAAGAAAAAGTGCAGGAAAAATGAAAAAAGTCTTGCATTTGTCGTTTGAAAAAACTACCTTTGAAATTCCGAAAATATTAGTGGTTAGTGTATGAAGCTTAGTAAATTCCTCTTGGGGGGGGCAGCCTGTGCTGCTCTTCTGTTTCTTTCGGGCTGCGATGACGCGCTGAAGGAAGACAATGGCAAAGGCGGCAAAGAAGAGCCGGAAAAAGTCAAGGTTGAATTTTCACAGAATGAAATATCCATTCCTGTAAAGGGGACATCGACCCTCGAACTCACGGTCACTCCGATAGAGCGCGCCGGCGAGGTGGAGATTGTCGTGGCTGACGACGAGGTCGTCACGCTTTCGGACAAAGAGACGACCGAGACGGGCATCAGGCTTTCGCTCGCGTCAAATTCCCGCCTGGGCTCGACCACAATCTATGCCGTTCACGAAGACCTTGAGGGCACGCCGGAGTGCAAGGTTACCATCACTCCTATAGCCGTAGAGGGTATTACCTTGGACAAAACCTCTTTGGAACTTAAGGTTCATGAAAGCGCGACATTGAGTCCTGCGATAACGCCGGATGACGCGACCAGCCCTGTCATAACATGGAAATCCGACAATGAGGATGTCGCTGTCGTCGAAGGGGGCAAGGTGACCGGAGTAAAGGAAGGCACCGCAACAATTACAGCCACCTGCAACGGTCATGAAGCGCAGTGCTCAGTGAAAGTTACCGCGACCGTCGCAACTTCAATCGTTCTTGCCTGCGAAACTGCCGATTTGTCCAAAACCGTAGAGATTGTCGAGGAGGAGCAGATTCTTGTCAATGCGACCATTCTTCCTGAAGACGTGACGTATGTGAATGTGTCATGGAGCGCGACCCCGGAAGGTGTCGTGTCCTGCAAGAGTTTTGATGCGTCGTCCGATGATAATCTCGTTTCCGCCTACATCGTCGGACAGACTCCGGGCGAGGCGGTCGTGACTGCGACTATAGACGGTGTGAGCAGTTCGTTCGCGGTTAATGTCAGCGCCAAGTCTCAGCCTGTGGAACCGGTAAAGATAGGTGATTACTTCTACTCTGACGGAACATGGAGCGACGGCGGTCTGATTTCGATAAATCCGGACGGCACGAATCCGGTGTGGGCGGCGACGAAACCTGCTCCGGTGGAGGGAAAGACCGTCATAGGCATTGTCTTCCAGACAAATTCCGAGCGTATATACTCTTCTCTGAAGGAGTCCGGTTATACCCATGGTCTTGTGATTGGTGTCGGAGCGTTGTATAATCCTGCGAAAAAATCCGATCCGAGTTATCCGCATACCGCACCTTATTCTTTGGACGATGAGTTCGGATGCATCGGTGGACAGCGTTATACCGGGTACCGTTGGTATAATGATCTTGCGGGGAAATATTGGACAGAAAGAGTGTGCAAATATTATCCGGGAGCGGAAATTGCCAAGTGCCCCGCTTTCGATTACGCCACTACGGATTATCCGCTTCCGGCTCCGACGACAACCTCCGGCTGGTATGTTCCTAGCAGCGGCGAGCTGTGGGACTATCTGGCAAATCTTGGAGGCGGCGAACTGGCGACTTATTTGAAGTCATTGCGAGACTATGGCTCTGAATTCGATGCTGATGGTTACGAGGGAACGCAAGAGACCTTTGACATCACGAGCTTGGACGAAGTGAAGTTATCTTATAACCTTTTGGATAAATTGAATGAGGCGTGGGCGCTTGTTCCTAAAAATGTGCGCGATGACTTATTCTACTGTTACCTTAACACGCGGTGTCAGTTGTCTTCTTCCACTGTATATGAAAAAGGTGAGGCCTGCTGTATTTTCGAAATGACCAGCGACAATGGTTTCAGTTTCCAGAGGGGCTGGATATATGGAGACAGTATGATTTTCCATCCGGTTCTGGCATTCTAAAAGACAATATCAAATTCATTGTAGTATGAAAAAAGCATTATTCATGATTGCTGCGGCAGCGGCTATGCTCTGCTGTTCATGCACCAAGGATCTCGAAGACAGAGTAGGGAACCTTGAAAAGAAAGTGGAGGCTCTTGAAAAGACGGTCAACACAAATGTAAACTCAATCGAGCAGCTCGTTAAGGCTTCCAAAGAGGCTGTAACCGTCACGAAAGTTGAAACGACTGACAATGGTTACACTATATATTTCAGCGACGGCACGAAGGCCACCATCGCAAACGGAATCGATGGAAAGGACGGCAAGGATGCTGTCGCTCCGGTAATCGGCTTCAAGGAAGTTGACGGAGTGTTCTACTGGACTGTCAATGGGGAGTTCATCAAGAACGGCGATGCAAATGTTCCTGTGACCGGCAAGGACGGTGTTGACGGCAAGACTCCGCAGTTCAAGATTGAGGACGGCGCATGGAAAGTTTCCTTTGACGGCGAAGTCTGGGCTGATGTTCCTGTTACCGGCACCGTGGCTCCTACGCTTGTGATGACTGAGACTGACGCCGCCTATGTGTTCACTCTTGGAGAACAGACAATCACTATCCTCAAGAATCTGGTAATCAAGGTCGAGGAGTATGATGTCGAGATTGAGCCGGGTGCAACCTACACTTTCTCCTACACTATTTCAGGGGCGGATGAGAATACTCATGTTATTGTAGAAGCCGTGAATTTTGACGTAAAGCTTGATGAGGCCGCGAAGACCATAACTGTGACGGCTCCGGCTGTAATAGAGAAGGGCTACATAATGATCAAGGCTGTCAGAAATACTGACTCCCAGTATTCCGCTCAGTACATCGTTGTCGATAAGGCCGCCTATGGCGCTTTCGGCAGTGTGATTGTGACCAATGACAACAAGTATATCAACTGGTAATTCGGACAAAGATGAAAAAGATTATATATTTTTCAGCCGCACTTGCAGTGTTTGCCGGCTGCGCAAAAAATGAAGTTATTCCGCAGAATGAAGGCGGAAACAATATTGCCGTGTCTTTGTCTGTCGATGAGGATGCTACAAAGGCAGTCTATGATGGAACGGGACTGGTGAAATTTGAAGAATCTGACGCTTTCTATGCCGCTGTCGCGAAAAAAGAAACTCCGACCAAGGGCATAAAGGTCGCGAAACAAAAGGGCGGACTTGCTTCCGTTTATTACTCTAAGTTTACTATCGAGGATCCGTCTGCAACCTCGCCCGTCTTTAAAGGAAATCTGTATAGCATCGTAGAGGATGATTTTGCGGATGAGTACATTCTTTATGGATTGTTTCCGACGAGTGCAATTTCTGCTGTCAATATAGAGGATGAGGACAATCTTACGAAATGGTATGTCTCGCTTGGTTCCAAGCAGACGTCCACACAGACCGCATGGGAATCCAAGTCGGATGTGATGGTGCTGAAGCCTGTCGTGATATCGACTTCTGATAATTCGTTTGACGACAAATACAAGGAATATACTACCACCCAGAACGAGAAGGTAAAGTTCGCTCATGTCTTCGGCTTTGGTAAAATTAACTTTGCCGGGGTCCCTGCGAAATATGCGGATCTTGTTGTTGAGTCTGTCAAGATTGAGGCCACGGGTGAGAATCAGAACATGACCGGCTCTTTTTACATCGATATGACAAAGGATATCGAAGAGATTGTGCCGACTCCGGAAAGCAGTGCCCGTGTTTACAATTATGTCGAACTTGCCGGCGACAACAAGACCGCTGTCAAGGACTATGTGGCCTGGTTTGTCGCTAATCCTGGCGCCTATGACGTGAAGATTACTGTCGAGACTGCTAAGGCGGCACTTGTGTTTGAGCGTCAGGGACTTGAGATTGTTCGCAGCGAGATAGCGGCGCCTACTGTCAATTTTAAGGAGGCTGATGTTGTGACACCTCATGACCTTGAACTGGTCGATGGGGAAAACTGGGCGCAGAAGAGTTTCAGTTACTATACATCGATAAGTTCATCCTACAAGGTCCGGGAATGGGGTGATGGTTCCAAGAAGATGAAATTTACTTTGAGCTATCCTGATGAGAAAAACAGTAATTACGGCAGTAATATGGATGATGTCCAGATGTTGGCTAACAGCAATCTCACGGGAGGCAAAATTGTTCTTTCTTCTCTTAATTCTTTTATCGGAGTAAAGAATGTTAAGGCTAATTTCGGTATTTATACTGATGGGGTTGTTGCAGACTTTACTGTAAATCTTGTAGGTGAGACTTCAACGACCAAACTTGGAGTTATTGCTCTTACCGGAAACTCTAAATCAGTGGCAGGACAGGATGTATGGTTCGATGTTCCTGAGGGGTGTGACGGAAAAGGAGAGCTTCAGATAGTTGTTGACAATTTCCGAGGAACTGCTGAGAATCCGGCAAATGATCCGTTGTCTTGCCGTCCGTATCTTGGAACTCTTGAAGTGAATGCGGCTCCGGGAATAGTCCTTGATATGACATCTCTGAAACTTGAGAAGTCTGCAGGTGTTACAAACGTTTCCTGCACCGTTTATGGAACGGAAAACGATCCTGCGATTGAAGTCAGTGCCGATGCCCAGTCATGGCTTACCGCCGTTTATAAAAATGGCTATATTGACTTGTCTGTGACCGAGAATACCGGTGCTAAAAGAACTGGTGTAGTTACTGTCAAGGTGGCCGGTGTGGGTGAGACGACCGTGACATTGCCTGTCGTTCAGAAGAGTGCGACTGAAGTTGAATATACTTTAAAAGTTACGGCTGCTGATGTGCATTCCGCTATTGTCGCAGCTCTTGCCGGCGGAGAAGCAACCGATTCATACACCTCGCTTACTGCATCATTCAATGCAAAGTCTGCCGATGGAAAGATTCTTGAAGTTCCGCTTACGTTTACCAATATTAACTATGCTAAGGCTACGGATGACAGCTTTATTGTTAAATATGTGAACTATTCGACTGCCAGTGAGATTAAATGCACATCGTCAGTTGGTGTAATCTCGAAGTTTGTGGTTATTGCAGACAGCTATAACAGGGAGAATTTATATGCAAAATGCAGAATGCAACTTTCTTCTGACGGCACAAATTGGGCGGATCCAAAACCAAGCTGTACTTATGTGCAAGGTGAGGACGGGTATTATACCAACACGCTTCTTAATGAGGATGACACCAAAACATGGTTTAACATCAAGACTCCAGACGGCACTTTGACAATAAAGAGTTTTGAGGTGACTTTCGTGGTTGACTAATTGGTGATAGATGAACAATATAACGATAATAGAAAAATACTTCAAGGCGATTGTGGCTACGGCATTGACCGCAGCCACAATTTCCGCTTGTGACAAGGCTCCGGCAAACGGTGGGGAAGAGGAGGTCATAGACTCTTCCATAAGCATTGTCGGCAGCAAAGTCGTTTCCGTTGATTCTGAGGCGGGAACTTTTGAAATCAGTTACTCGGTTACCGGTGCGGCGGCCGCGAGGACTGTCGAGCTTTTGCCGGACTGTGACTGGCTGGCTGAAGCGGAAGATCCGGCAGAACCGAAAGAACCGACAGCCCCGACGGCAAAGTCCGTTGAAACGCCTGTGGCGGAGGGAACCGTTGTAGTCTCTTTTACGGAGAATGACACCGAATCTTCCCGTGCCGGAAAGGTGAGCCTTCACGTAAAGGGGGCGAAGCCGGTGAGCGTGTCGGTGATTCAGAAAGCCAATCCGGACTATGTGGTGAACAGTCAGATTTCCTTTACGCTCGACACGCAGGATGCCACCGAGACCTCGGTGTTCTTCACTGTCGCGCCGAACGAGAGCGAGACATATTACTATTACGGATTCTTTCCGGCCAAAGATTTTGACGCTTTCTCAGACCCTGCGGAGTTCGTGAAGAGCACGGTTGCCGACATGAAGGCCTATGCGGACAAGTACGAGACGGAGACAGGCAAGAAGTTCGACCTCAAAAGCTACCTTTTCAAGGGGTATCGTTCCACAACCCAGAGCAATCTTGACCCGGCGACGGACTATTGCCTCGTCGCCTTCGACCTGACGCTCGGATGGAAATACAGCGGAAATGTGGCTTCCAGCAGGTTCAGGACACAGACCGTTCCTCCGTCTTCCTCCGCTTTCAAAATAACCTATGACCAGCAGAAAGGCATTTTGGGAGTAGAGCCGACCGTGCTCGCTTCAGGCTGGTTTGCTATAGGTCTTACTCCTTTGGAAGTCTGGAAGGAACTGAAGGCGCCGAGTGCGATGGTGGCGAACTATGTGGAGAACAGTTCTTATGTTTCTGCATATAGCGTCGCCGGCGGATATCGCGGTCTTCCTCTGTATTCTTACAGCGACATTGAGGACGGCGTCGATTATGTCGCGTTCGCCTTTCTCTACAACAATTCAAAAGTGTCGGAGATAGCGTGGCTTGAGTTCCGATATGTGGAACCATAATTGGAGAGCAATATGAAACTGAATCGGATTATCAGTTCGCATAAACTGGCGGTTATGGCAGCCATCGTCTTGACGGCCGCCGGTTTTGTCTCCTGCGACAAAAACGCGGGAACAGAAGAAGTCGTTGATTCATCCTTCGTTGTGGGAACGAGGGTTCTGAAGGCGGACAAGGACGGGGGCGACTATTGGATGTCCTACAGCATAAGCGGTTCCAAGGAGGGACAGGTGGCCACGGTCGAGTCCGGATGTGACTGGATTGTCGTGAAGAATGTCTATTCGACGGAGTTCCGATATACCGTCGTGAAAAACGACACCGGCAGTGACCGTCGCGGGGAGATTCTGCTTTCCGCCGGCGGGGTCAAGCCTGCCCGCATAACTCTGATTCAGTCGGCCTCAAATTCGGAATCCGTTGTTTTCAAGAACTTTGAAATAAAGGTCAGCGGCATCACGACATCTACCTGCCGCATTCAGGTGAAGCCTGTCGATGCGGGCAAGACCTATCTCTATGCCGTCGTGAGGAAGGCGGAGTATGAGAAGGAAACGGCGAAGTCCTACATTGAGGCCAGAATAGACCAGATAAAGGATTTGGCCGCGATAAACACGCAGTCGCCCTCTGCCTACCTGAGCAAGGGCGTGGTCGATACGGACAATCTTTCTGACGAGTACCGTCCGTCTCTTTATGACCGTACGGCTTACTGCCTGACGGCCTTCGACCTCAGTTATGACGAGAAAAAGAACGAGTTCAGCTACAGCGGAGACATAGATGTCGTCGAGTTCACCTCGGCTTCGGCTACGCCTTCTGCCATGGACATTGCGATTCTTCAGAACGGTTCTCTCCTCACTTTCCGTCCGTCTAATGTCGGAAACGGAGACTCGTACATCTGCGATTACATGACCAAGGAGTCTTGGGACGAACTTGACAGCCCGGACTATGCCGCGCATCAGTATGTCCTCTATGCACAGAAGCTTGGATATTTCGAGTCCTTCACGGCGACGAATGTCGTCGATTTGTCGCTGGATAAGGACATGGTCAAGGGAGAGAAATATGTGGCATACGCGGTGGGATACCGCAACAGCGCCACCGACGGCGGTCTTACGACCGAAGTGAAATTTATTGAGTTTACTTATTGATATTTATGGAATTAAGATTCAGAAATCTTTATCCTCTCTTTCTTGCGGTGCTTGCCGTGACGGCGGCCTGCTCGAAACAGGAGACGGTGCAGGATGAACCCGAGACCGGCGGCGCTATTGTCATCAACGAGGGCATAGGCGAGGTCGTGAAGGGAGAACTCCTGATTCAGGTAAGGCCCGCAGCTTCGACAAAGGCGGGCGGTAACATACAGGACGCTATGGCCGGAACCGACGAGATTGCGGAGGTTCTCGGCGCAACGGGACGCTTCCGCCTTGAGCGGCTGTTCCCGGAATGCGGCAAGTTCGAGGCCCGGACAAGGGCGGAGGGGCTTGACCGCTGGTATGTGGCAAGTTTCGACAAGTCGGTGGAGACATCTGCCATGGTCCGTCAGCTCAGGCGCTGCGGCTCGGTCGAGTGCATCGAATATCCGATGCAGATTACTATGGCCGATGAGGACCGCTTTGCTCCGTTTTCCGCCGTTCCCGAGAAACTTGCATCTGCAAAGGCTCAGGTGACGAGGAAGAACACCTTCCCGTTCAACGAGAGCTCAGACGTGCAGCAGAAGCAGTGGCACTACAATAACCCGGGCTCGGTCTTCGGACGGCAGAGCCTCACGGGTGCGGATGCCAATGTCTGGGCTGCATGGACCCTTGAGACCGGTAATCCGGACGTGATTGTGGCCGTGATTGACCAGGGCGTGAAGCCGGACCATGAGGACCTTGCCGCGAATATGTGGGTGAACGGGGGCGAGATTCCGGGCAACGGGATAGACGACGACGGAAACGGCTATATCGATGACGTCTATGGCTACAACTACAACAACGGCAACGGGACTATTACAACCTCCGCCTCCCTCTCGCACGGCACTCATGTCGCCGGTACGATAGCGGCGGTTAACAACAACGGCATCGGCGTGAACGGCATCGCGGGCGGCTCCGGAAACGGGGACGGCGTGAGAATCATGACTCTTCAGTGTCTCGGCAGCAGCGACAGCGGTGAGTCTGGCGCGGGACTTGCCGGGACGGTGCGCGCGATGAAGTATGCCGCAGACAACGGCGCTGTAATCTGCCAGAACAGTTGGGGCTACGACACTAAGCTGAGCTGGAACAAGTGGACGAGAAGTTCATACGGTGCGCTGAGGCGGGCGATGGACTATTTCATCAAATACGCCGGAGTGGATGAGAACGGCAACCAGACCGGCCCGATGAAGGGCGGAATCATCATCTTCGCCGCGGGCAACGAGGCCGTCAGCTACGACTCCTACCCTGCCGCTGACAAGAGCGTGGTGAGCGTGGCGTCGTACTCCTATCTCGGCGACGCGGCGATATACACGAACTACGGAACATGGATTGACATCTCCGCTCCGGGCGGGGACACATACGTTGACAGCAGCAACGGCGGAATTTACAGCACCCTTGTCGGCGAGAACGGGGAGTCCTCCTACGGTTTCTCTCAGGGCACGTCCATGGCCTGCCCTCATGTGAGCGGCGCCTGCGCCCTTGCGGTTTCCTACTACTACGGCAAGGACAAGCGCATGGGACTCACTCCGGACAGGCTCCGCGCCGCTCTGCTCAGTTCCGCACGGCCGTTCGGCTCGTCCCTCAGCAGCGCATATGCCGGAAAGATGGGCGCGGGGATGCTCGACACATGGAACTTCCTGAGATACATGAACTTCCTCGGGGACGTTCCCGACCTTTCAATGAAGGTAGGGGAGTCTGTCACGGTGGCTCTTGCTGAATATTTCCCGTCATTGCAGGTGGTTTCCTACTCCGTCTCCGACGAGTCCGTTGTCGGGGCGGCGCTTGACGGCGAAGACCTCGTGCTCACGGGAAAGGCCGCCGGAACGGCCACGGTCACGCTTTCCGACGGGAACGCGCTTTACAAGGAATTTGAAATTACGGTAAGCAAATGAGAAAGCCGGTTATAGAAAGATTGTTTTTTGCGCTTGCTGCGGCGTCTGCCGCGGCGGGCTGCGTGAAGGATGCCGTCGAAGCGGCGTCGGGCCCGCTCCCCGAGCCGGAGGTTGTGGTGAGCGACATCACCTGCACCTCCTTCAAGGTTTCGTGGAAGTATGTTACGGATGCGGGGTCATACACCTATATGTTTAACGGCGGCGAGGAAACCGAGACGCGGGACAACAGCCTCGTATTCAGCGAACTCTCGCCGAATCAGTCCTATACTTTCGCGGTGCGTGCCAATGCCGGTTCTAACGGCAGCTACACCGCGTCCAAGTTTGTTAATCTGCGTGTCACGACTGAGAACTACAGTTCTCTCTCCGCTCCGGAGCCGACCTTGGTCGCGGCATATATGTCAAAGACCATCATACAGTGGAACTCGGTCTATGGCGCTTCGGAGTATGAGTATTCCGTGGGGCCGTTCAGCGGAAAGACGGAAACCTGTTCCGTGGAAATCGGCGGACTTGATGGCGCGACTGAATATGTCTTTGAGATAAAGGCGCTTTCGGACGACGAGTATGTCACGGAGTCGCCTGCCGCACAGCTGAAATTCACGACCCGGCCGGAGTCTGAGGACATCCCTCAGATTATTATGGCTCATGTCGAGACGGGTTCTGACTATTGCCAGTTCAATGTCTATGCGGTGGCTGACACGCGCTATCTTTATTTCGGAGTGCCGGCCTCATATTTCGCGAAATACACGGATACTCAGATTCGTGACAATTATCTCAAGGGATTTATTGCGGCGCTTGAGGATGCGGGTTACAGCATTTCCTCCGGCATTCAGCAGTATTCATATACCGGTACCGCAAGTTTCGTCGAGACACCGCTCTATCCGCAGATGAGCTACTGCATTGTGGCCTTCGGCGTTAACACGGACGGTCAGGCAACCACTCCGCTCTACAAGTTTGAGACAAAGACTCTTGCGGACGAGGTGTCTCCGATTCCTGATGTCAGCGGCGCAGACTGGTTCAGTCAGAGACTGTTTCACCGGATTTATGGCGCATACAATGCGTCGAACAGTCTTTGGGTCACATGGAAAGGAACCGATGTCGTGGAGTTTTATGAACTCATGACATCCACCCGTTCATACAGGCTCTACTTTAACAGCGACCCATCACTCTTCCGGCAATATGTAAAGGCGAGGGGTACAAAGGTCGTGGAGAGTGAGACGATTGACGCGGTTAACTCTGCTTCCGGATTCGGAACGAGATTTTCAGGAAATATAAGTTCCGCAACCTCATACACCCTCGGCGCAATGGCCATAAATTCCGCGAATGACACGACCTTTGTCGTGAACTCGCTTCCGACGAAGGCTTCCGCCAGCTATTACGACTGGGCACAGGTTACCCTCGGCGCGTCCGAGTCGGGCACGTCCGCCCTCACCGGCGTGTTCCAGTTCGCCTATGACGACGAGTCCGGTGACCTGAACCTTCAGATAAAGGGTGTCAGATACTGTTTCTGCAAGGTCTCTGAACTGAGCGGAATCTCCACCGACCACGCAGCTGAAATCGTCGCCTCCCGAGGGACTGACCTTCCGCAGTCGAACATCGACATCATGAACCTCACGGGCAAGTTCTCCCTGTCCTTCGGAACTGAGGGCGCGGCGCTTGAACCCGAGACCGACTACATCCTGCTCGCGACCTTCACCGAGCGCAGCGGGGACACGGCAACACGATTTGCCACGGCGACCACCGGGGCCGCGTCCGGGGAAGCTACGACAAGGGCTGCCTGCGGCGCTCCTAAGGCCCGCATTGAGTTCAATGCTCCGGTTCTGATTGACACATATTCTCCGGTTGTCGGAGACGAATTTTAAGGAGGGGAGAGAATGCTTATGAAGATTAAATTATCATATATAACTGTTTTGTGTTTCCTTTTGGCATCCGTCTCCGCGTTTGCGCAGCAGGCGATTACCGTCACCGGACGGGTCGTTGACAAGGACGGCGCTCCGGTCATCAGCGCGGGCGTGTTCGTCAAAGGCACGACCAACGGCACGGTCACGGACTTTGAAGGAAACTATGTCCTGAATCAGGTTCCTGTAGATGCGGTGCTCACAGCCACCAACCTCGGCTACGCGGAGAGCGAGCGCCGGGTCGATGGCAAGAGCGTCGTGGATTTTGTGCTTCAGGACGAGTCTGTGGTGCTCGACGACGTGATTGTCGTCGCCTACGGAACCGCCAAGAAGGAATCGTTCACCGGTTCGGCGAGCGTCGTCAAGGGTGAAGAGCTGGGCAAGCGTCCGGTCGGCAACCTCACCAAGTCATTCGAGGGAACGGTTGCCGGTGTGCAGGTCACTTCCGGAGGCGGACAGCCGGGCGAGGGCGCGTCAATAATGGTGCGCGGAGTCGGTTCGGTCAATGCCTCGTCGTCTCCGCTGTATGTGGTCGATGGCGTGCCTTATGACGGAGCGATAAGTTCCATCAACCCAGCCGACATCGAGACGATGACCGTGCTCAAGGATGCGTCCGCAGGTGCGCTCTACGGAGCGAGGGGAGCGAACGGAGTCATCGTCATCACGACCAAGAAGGGCAGCGCCGACAAGGTGAACATAAACTACAAGGGCAACTTCGGCATCGCTTCCCGCGCGCTTCCGCGCTACGACCTCGTCGGGATGTCGGACTATGTTGAGCTGACCTACGAGGCTCTCTTCAACTCCGTGCGTTATGCTGAGAAGAACGCCATGGACGATGAGGGCGCGGCGGCGTACGCGGCTTCGCATCTCGGCGAGTCCATCGGAGGCCTCAAGAATCCGGAGTACTACAATCCATACAAGAACTATACATGGGACACGCTCATCGACCAGACGACCGGAAAGATAAAGTCCGACGCGAAGGCGGCATGGGACGAGAACTGGATGGACGAAATCAGCAACAACAAGGCGTTCCGCACGGAGCACATCCTTTCGGTGAGCGGCGGAACGGAGAAGACGAGCTATCTCTATTCAATGGGCTACTACAAGGAGAACGGTACTCTTCAGAACACTGACTTCGACCGTTTCACCGGCAGAATCAGCGGTGACGTGCAGGCGACGGACTGGTTCAAGCTCGGGATGAGCGCGAACCTCGCGCATTCGGTTTCCAACTTCCAGAACGCCAGCGGCTCCGAGGTCTCCAACGTGTGGTACACCGCCCAGTTCATGGCTCCGGTCTATCCAGTCTATCTCAAGGACATGGACGGAAACAACGTCCTCGACGAGAACGGCAATCTCCAGTACGAGTACGGTACGGTCGATGACAACGGCTATGCCAACCGTATAACCGCGCAGGGATTCAACTCCAAGGCGGAGCTCTACAACAACAAGGCGTACTATAAGCGCAACTCGGTGTCCGCAAGGTCTTTCGCCAAGTTCGGGACCACGCACAAGGACTCTCCGCTCTACGGGCTTGACTTCACGGTGAACTTCGGCGTGGATTTCACCGACTACGGGGCGACCGGAGTCAGCGACAAGTATCACGGAAACGCGGCGAGCCAGGGCGGAACGGTGGCCAAGACCAACACGAGGACGCTGAGCTACACCCTGAACGAACTTGTCACTTGGCAAAGGGATTTCGGCGACCATTCCATAAACCTTCTTGCCGGTCATGAGTACTACCGCTACAACTACAACTATGCGGGAGCGTCCAAGAGCGGAATCGTCGCCGGCATCGACGAGCTCGGAGCCGCGGTGACGACTATGGGCAACACCTCATATTCCCACAATTACGCGATAGAGTCTATTCTTGCAAGGGCAAACTACGGCTACGCTGACAAATACTACTTTGACGCCTCCTGGCGTACCGACGGCTCCTCGCGCTTCTACAAGGACAACCGCTGGGGCAATTTCTGGTCTGTGGGCGCGTCGTGGCGAATCACCAACGAGGATTTCATGGCCGGAACCTCATCCTGGCTCAACAACCTCACCGCAAAGATTTCCTACGGCGTGCAGGGCAACGACAACCTCGGCTCCTACTACGCATGGCAGGGACTGTTCGACTACGGCTGGTCCAACGGCACCCGTCCCGGTGCGGCGGCGACCTCGCTTGAGAACCGTCTCGTGACGTGGGAGAAGAACGGCAACCTGAACACCGGCATCGAGGCGACCCTGTTCGGCGGAAGGCTCACGACGACCATCGAGTACTACAACCGCTACACCCGCGATATGCTCCTGAACAATCCGCTCGCGATTTCATCCGGATTCACCGGGTTCGACGACAATGTCGGCGCGATGATGAACCAGGGTTTCGAGGCTTCGTTCCGCGGGGTCATATTTGAACGGGAGAATTTCCATTGGGATGCGACGGCGATGGTGTCGCTCAACAGGAACAAGGTGAAGGCAATCACCTCTTCACAGGATGTGATAAACTACGGAAGCATGGTGATTGAGGTAGGCAAGCCGATATATACCTTCTATATGTCCAAGTCGGCCGGAGTGTCCCCGGAAACCGGGAAGCAGCTCTACTACGCCTACTACCGCTATGCCGTGGATGAGAGCGGCGCGATGATTACCGAGCGCTGTCCTGAATATGTCACTGACAACGTGGGACTTGCGTCACTCAGCAAGTACTACTACGGCAGCCGTCAGGCTCTCTTCTCCGGAAGCTTCGCGTCGAACTTCATCATATTCAAGAATTTCGACCTCTCCTTCCTCACGACCTATTCCGTCGGAGGCAAGGTTCTCGACGGGCTTTACAACGGCGCGATGAACGTTACCTACGCCGGAAACAACTGGCACAAGAACAAGCTGCGCCGCTGGAGGAAGAGCGGGGACATAACCGACGTCCCTATGGTCGAGATAGGCGGAAGCTACGCCTCTGTGGGCGAGTCGCTGATTGACGCTTCGTATTTCGCGATAAAGAACATAACTTTCGGATATACGATTCCGTCCAAGGTCATGTCAAAGGCTAAAATCAAATCGTTCAGGGTGTTCTTTACGGCGGACAACATCGCGCTGTTCAGTCACCTCGACGGAATGGATCCGCAGTACAACTTTGCCGGAACGGTTTCGTACTCATATTCACCATCAAGGGTGCTTGCCCTCGGGCTTGACATAAACTTTTAGGAGACAATGAAGATGAAGAATAAGTTAATTATAATGCTGGCCGCCGCCCTGTGTGCCGCGTCATGCGACCTTGAATTTGTCCCGACCGACTCCGGCTCGGGCGACGAGCTCATCAAGGACGCCTCAAGCGCGGTTTCCATAATCGACGGAGTCTATCGCATGATGTGGACGGCCGGATGGTCAACGGGGGACAACACGCACCAGTGCTTCGGAATATCCGCCTACAACATCGCCCTTGAAAGCATGGGAGATGATTTCATCATGCAGAGCCAGGGAAGCGGATGGTTCTGGTTTGACCACTGCTACAATGTGAAGTCGTTCTACACCTCGGACTCTTTCCGCCCTTATGATGTGTGGTATGCGAACTACACCTGGATTTCCAACGTCAACACCGTCCTTTCAGCCAAGGACTACATGAGCGGCTCTTCGGTTGACAGGGATTATGTGCTCGGAAGCGCCTATGCAATCAGGGGGCTGTCCTATTTCAACCTCGCCAACTGGTTCGCGCGCCCTCCGTACAGCGCCTTGCAGGACAAGTACCGCTGGCAGGATCCCGGCGTTCCGATTTACACCGAGCCTACCGACAAGAACTTCGTCGGGAAGAAGCGGGAGAAGCTCGACGTGGTGTTCAAGCAGATAAACGACGACCTCGACTCCGCGATTGTCTTCCTCGGCAGAGGCGAGAAGTCGGCTCTGGCCGGCAACAAGTCCCACATAAAGCTCAATGTGGCGCGTGCCATCAAGGTCCGTGTCGCGCTCGCGACGGGTGACTGGCAGACTGCGCTGGACAATGCCGAGGACATCATCGAGTCCAAGGAGTTCAAGATCGGCGGCGAGTCCGAGCTGTTCGGAGGCATGAACGACATTTCCGCGTCCAATGTCATGTGGGGCGCCGGAATCGAGAGCACGGAGCAGTCCGGGGCCTATGCGGGATTCTTCACGCATATGGACAACGAGGAGGGCGCGTATGCGCAGATGGCACCGAAGCTCATAAGCAAGTCCCTCTACAACAAAATGAAGGACGGTGACATCCGCCGTGCGTGGTGGAAACCGGAAGACAAGGAATCCCCGTACATCTCGGACAAGTTCCACTTTTCGAATGTCTCCGCATGGCTCGGCGACTACATCTACATGAGGGTTGAGGAAGTGTACTTCGACGCCGCCGAGGCCGCCCTCAGGCTCGGGGACGAGAAAAAGGCGCGCGGTTATCTTACTGACGTGATGTCCGTCCGCTGCCCTGGGTATGACGTCTCGTACAAGAGCGGCACGCTTCTCGGCTCGACGACGAACTCATGGACGGAATCCCTGCTGGAGGAGATTCTCATCCAGAAGAGAATCGAGCTCTGGGGTGAGTTCGGCCGTGTTGTGGATGTCCGTCGTCTGGGGCAGGGCATTGACAGGACTGCGGAGGACGGGTTCGCCGACGAGTGCCTGACGACGATGAGCGGCGTGAATCTCAAGAATCCCGAGACCTACGACTGGGTGCTCACCATCCCGCAGGACGAAATCAACAATAATCCGAACATCAACGAGGAGGATCAGAATCCTTTGTAACATAAATTAGGAGTATATTCCGATGAAACGATATATCAAAGTCATATTATTTTCAGCTTTCGCTCTTCTCGCGCTCTCTTCCTGCTCGCAGGAGCAGCTCGGAGTGGTCGCGACGTCGAATACGGATGACAACAGGGAGATTCACTTCATCCAGAGCAGCGTCACGAAGGAGTTTCCGCGCGGGACCAGGGAGGGCGTGATTGCCGTTACCCTTGCCCGCCATGGAAACAAGGGAACCTATAAGGTGGTGCTTCAGAAGACCGGCAAGGATGCCGCGCTGTTCACTCTGAAGGACACGGTGGTAATTCCTGACGGGCACTACAGCGTCGATATTCCGGTTCGTGTGGATATGGAGAGCGTCGTGCTCGGCTCCACGGTTGACGTTTCCCTTGCAATCGTGGGACGTGATGCTGAACTTGGGGATGACCCGGCCTACATCGGCCAGTACAGCGACTTCCTTCAGGTCAGCGCGTCCTTCTCTCTCGAATGGGAGCCATATATGAGAAAGACCGAATCCGGAGAGGAAGTGCAGCAGACGGCCACATACCACTACGACGGCATTTTGTATGAGGGAGTGCAGCCGGACATACAGGTGGAGGTCGCGAAGGAAACGGACAACATATTCCGTCTCAAGGACTGGTCGTCCGGGGCATATTTCATGTTCAAGGTGGATTGGGCGAAGAAGACTGTGGTTGTTCCCGGTCAGTCAACCGGCTATTATCTTGAATCTGCCGGCGAATATATCTATGTCGCCGACATCGCTCAGTATCTCGGCAACGACAGCGCATATAATTCTTATCCGTGCACATGGGACGGGGACAAGACATTTACTCTCAACCTGATTTACTACGGCTCTACGGGCTATTACGGCATAGGCACGGAGAAGATAGTCTTCGCTGACGATCACGACGAGGATCCGGCCGCTGAAGTGGAGTACAAGGGTGCAGGGGTCTTCGAGTTTGCCTTCAACGAATATGTCAATTCCTGCAAGGCCGTGGTCGTCGAGGGCGATATAACCGGAGATGACGCGAAGGTTCAGGAAATATACAAGAGTATATGTCTCGGGACGGCCGAGGATGTCAGGACTTTCACCGAGACCACACAGACCTGGACTCCGGAGACTCCGTCCAACACTCTGATTGCCGTGCCGTTCGACGCGCAGGGCAAGCCGGGGGAGTCTGTGGTTCTCCGGTTTACCTACGACAAGGACGGCAGCCTTGCCCCGCAGATTGCGGAAATCAAACTTGAGCCGTCGGCCGATGACCCTTACACTACGATTTCATGGGTTCTCAAGACGAAGAATGTCAAGAAGCTGAAATACCTCATGATGGCAAAGGACGCATTCGTGGGCTACAAGGACTACTACGGATGGGACTATCTCTTCAGCAGCCGTCTCGCTCAGGAACTGGACTCCGACAATCTTGCAAAGGCCGGCAGCGAGGAGGGAATGCATCTCTATTATTCCGGTGTTACGGAGGGCGAGACATACAGCATGGCCCTTGAGGTCTATAATGAATACGGTGACAGGGACACCCTGACCGTCGATGTCCGGCTCAAGTCTCACGCGGACGAGTTCGCCTCCAAGGGCATCGACGACTTTGTCGGAGCCTACCTGCTCACGGCCACGGTGGATGACGGCGAGAGCAGCAGTTCAAGCTCGACGACCGAGGCTTTCAGGGTTGATATTATAAAGACAGGGGAGAACACCGTCTCAATCAAGGGACTGAGCAACTATAAGTCCTATTCTCCGTCCATCACCGGAACATACATTCCGGAGGAGCACTGCATCCGCCTGCATTCGCAGAATCTGGGCGCGTTCAGCTACATGACTGTAGTGTTCGGCTTTGTGTCGAATCTCTACACTGCCATCTGGGGACAGACATCGGCGCTGGAGTTCGGTTTCGGTGACGACGGCTATGTCTATTGGCGCGCGATGGAAGGCTCCGAGATGCCTGTCAACGGCTACAAGTTCATGCTCTTCGACGGCTCAAGCTACTCCGAGCATGACCTCGGCGGCAAGACCTACACCGAGCTTCTGATGATGAAGATTTAGGTTCCACTGTCATTTCGAGCGAAGCGAGAAATCTTTGTGCAGGTTAGATTCTGCCGAAGTTTTCTCGCTTCGGTGTTTTGATGCTTTCAGAACAGGTCCTTCAGAACGGAGGCGGAACGGATGTGAAGGGGGTATTCGAGGTGGGTCTCGATGTAGGAGAGGAAGGACTCGATGAGTGATGAGCGGACGGCGCCGGTCATTGGGACGAGCATCGCCTCCTCGAACGGCAGGCGCATCAGGCTCCCGGCGACGGCGGCGTTGTCGGCGCTGACGAACGGCGCGATGTCCTGAAACTCCGGGCGAAAGCCGAGGGCGGAGGTCAGTTCGAGGAGGAAGAGCAGGTGGAAGTTGCTGAAGTTGCCGTCCATGGCATCCAACAGGAGGATTTTCCTGACGCACCAGTCGTAGAGTCCCTCCTCGTTCGCGCCTTCGCGCAGGGTGCGGAACAGCACCTCGGCCATGAACATGGAGATGCTTGCCTTGTAGAGATTGCCCCTGAGCCCGCTGAGCGGGTATGACGCGGCGAGAGAGCTGACCGTCATCATCGCGGTGCCTGAGGAAGGACCGGCCGCAACCTCCGCCTCGATTATGTTCAGCGGACTCACAAGCCCAGTCACCGCCGCCCGTGCCCCGCCTTTGCGTGAGGTGCGTCCGGCTCCTCCCGCGACGGACGACGCCGACGAGACGGAGCGCAGGAACAGGCTCCTGCGGCCGTATTCCCGGCTCAGGGTGTGCAGCACGAGGGCGTTGTCCCCATATTTCGTCGAATGGAGAAGAATGAACTCAATCGGCTGCCTGCTGCCCCGTGTCATAATCGTGTTTTCCTTGTTGTTCCGGAAGATGGCTCTCTATTGAGCGAGCCGTCCACGCAGTGCCTCGCTGACTGGAAGAAGCGCCTTGAACCGGTGCGAGATGAGGTTTTTCAGATGTTCCGGAATCTCGGCGAGAGTCTTTCCCCTGAGGACGGCGATTTCGGGCTCCGAAAGCCCCGCCGATGCGAGCGCGTCAAGTTCGTCGTCGGACGGGATGAACACCGGGTCATAGCCGAATCCGCCGCATCCCGCCTTTGCCGGGGCGATGTGTCCCTCGAGGCGGCCGTCATACTGCGAGGTCCCGCCGCCCCGAAGAATCAGCGTCACCGTGCAGCGGAAGCGTGCTGAACGCTCCCCCGGGGTTTCCGCGCCGGCATCCCTGAGCTTTGAAAGGAGCTTGTCCATGTTGTCGGCGAAGTTCTTGTCGTTCCCTGCATACCGGGCAGTGTATATCCCCGGCTCCCCTCCGAGCGCGTCGGTCTCAAGTCCGGAGTCGTCGGCAAAGACTGCGATGACCTCATCCGCCGCGTTTTCGGCCATATCCGCAGATTTCTCGTCCGTCGCTGCCCCCGCCGACGGATTCATGGCTCCGAAAATCCTGTCGCTCACATATTTTGCCTTGAGAAACGAATTTTCTGCAAACGAGCTTCCCGTCTCTTCGGCTTCCCCATCGACTCCGCAGTCCTCCGGCGTCAGCAATTCAACCCCGTCGCCCAATATTTCCGCCGCCTCACGCAGCTTTCCTCTATTTTGTGTAGCAAAAACTATTTTACTCATAATAATCGTATGTCTATCCTCAAAAATCTAATTCAAATTAGTCCGGAAACCGTCAAAAAATGAGTACAAAGTTACTAAATTTCGTAACTTTGCGTGGAACGGTTATTGAGAAATGTGACTGATTGGAAACATGAGCAAAACGAATCGCACGAAGAATACGAAACTATGAAACATATCACAGGAAAAATCATTGTCGCCCTCACTGCGGCGGCGTTTCTTTTGGGTACAGGAGTCGAATCGGGGGCGCAGAGCCGGGGGTTCAAGCTGGGGCAGTGGACGGAAATTCACAATTCCGTGGTAAGGCAGCTGAGCCTGGCCTATGTCGATACGCTCGACGTGGACCGCATAATGAAGGCAGGCATTGACGCGATGCTTGCCGAGCTCGACCCCTACACCGTCTATGTGCCGGAGGAGGAGAACGAGGACTTCCAGATGATGATTTCCAAGACTTATGGCGGAATCGGTGCCATAATCCACAAGAAGAAGGGGGAATATGTCGTCATCAACGAGCCTTACGAGGATTCGCCGGCGGTGAAGTACGGCCTTCAGTGCGGTGACGAGATTATGGAAATCAACGGGGAGGACACGCGTCCGCTCGAAAGCGCCGAGGCATCGGAGAAGATGAAGGGGAAGCCCGGGACGACAGTGAAGTTCAAGGTGAGGAAGATCCGCAGCGGTGAGGTCAAGGATATGGAAATCGTGCGGGAGAGAATCCATCTGCCGGATGTTGAATACTACGGAATGCTCAATGACAGGGACGGCTACATCCTCCAGAGCGGCTTCACCGAGAATGTCTCGTCCGAAATCCGCGCCGCCTATTACAAACTTAAGGAGCAGGGAATGCGGCGGCTGGTGCTCGACCTGCGCGGAAACGGCGGCGGACTCATGTCCGAGGCAATCAATATCGTGAGCCTGTTCGTCCCCAAGGGCTCGCTGGTAGTGAGTTCAAAGGGCAAGGCCGAGGACACGAAGGAGTACAGGACGACCACGGAGCCGATTGACACGGAGATTCCGATTATAGTCCTGATAGACTCCAATTCCGCGTCTTCTTCGGAGATTGTCACGGGTGCCCTCCAGGACCTCGACCGCGCGACGGTGATGGGCCGCCGGAGCTTCGGCAAGGGACTCGTCCAATCCATCCGTCCGGTGGCGTACAACGGCCAGCTCAAGGTCACTACCGCAAAGTACTACACCCCTTCCGGACGCTGCGTGCAGGCAATCGACTACAGCCACCGCAATGAGGACGGCAGCGTGGGGCAGATTCCGGATTCCCTGACGCATGAGTTCAGGACGGCCGGCGGAAGGATTGTGCGCGACGGCGGCGGAATCACCCCGGACATCGAGCTTGACTCCCCGAGCTACAGCCGTCTGGTCTATTCGCTCGTGCTCTACGGCGTGATTGACCGCTATGCGCTTGAATACGTCAAGACTCACGACAGCCTCCCCTCAGCCGAGGATTTCCACCTGAGCGACACCGAGTTCGACGATTTTGTGAATTTCGCCAAGACGCAGACCTTCGACTACCGCAGCAGCGCCAAGACACTGTTCGACCAGATGAAGAAGGAACTTGAGAAGGACGGTCTCTCTGACGGTGTCACGGAGCAGCTCGCTGCCATAGACAAGGCTCTCGAAATGGACAAGGAGCAGTTCATCCGCCTCAAGAAAGACGAGATTGTCCCGTTCATCGAGGAGGAGCTTGTCGTCCGCTATCACTACCAGAAAGCCGGCGTTCAGCTCCGTCTCCGCTACGACACCCAGCTCCGCGAAGCCCTCTCCGCCCGGATGCTGGACATGAGGCCGTCTTCCTCTGACTCTCCGGAAAGTGACAAATAAGATAATGGACTATTCTGTATGGACGCCACAAAGCCTGGTCTATATGGCCAAAAATATTCAAGCAGAGACTACACGAAAGCGGAAAACTGGGGCAAGAACATCTTTAACAGTTCATTCCCGGCATCGCTGATTGCGTACATGAACACAAAAGGTATTCGTCCGGTATATCTTTGTGTTGACAAGAATAATGAACTGAGGCATGAGTACATTTCCGGGGAAGAACTGTACAGAGTGAATCCGATTTCTGACGACGCATATTACAACTTCGAGGCGGGATTCACATCTTTTGAGAAATTCTATACAGGCGAGCGTGAGAAGATTGATTTGGTCATGATGAACCGCAGCACCAATGAAAGTCTGATAGGCCTTGAGGTAAAATTGACGGCACTACCGGACAACACAACCAAGAAAGAAACAGAGGATAAGTTCAGTTGCGAGATTGTTGTACGACCGCCGACAATATGCTTTCTGGCGTGCAGCATCTGTGAGATTTTCAGGTCTGAGAAAGACAGGAACTCATTAAGAAAGATTCTGAACACCGTACCGAAGATAAATCATTGGGCGGAGGTGAGCGATGTGTTTGTTCACTATGAAAAAATCGAGAATGCCATAAAATCAGTGGCGGGGAAAATATACGACAAACAGACCCCGCTGATTCTTCAGCCGGTATGGAAGATGAAGAATGGTATGCTTGCCGAGGACTGCCTGGATGCCTTCGTCTGGTCTAATCTTGCTGTACTTCAGATGTGCTACACGGGCGGACAGCAAAAGAAAGTGGAGATAAACAGATTTCAGAGAACCATAATTTGGATATATCTGATGCTAAAGGACTACGTCGATTATGACATATTCGACTACACGAGAATCATAAAAGACCACTCATATCAGAATGCGAATGACAAGGCGTTTTCTTTGCCGGGGAAATCCTCGTGGCCGTTGCTCCACTGCCCTGAACTAACTCATCCGAGAATCGGAAAGTCTGAAATCAAGAATATAATTCTTGGCGGCGGGCAGAATCTGCTCAGTCCGGAACGGCGTTTCGATGCGGTAATTGTTAATAGTCCCTATCTGTTTGATTGAACATGAGTATGAATGCAGTTGATTTGTTTTGCGGATGCGGAGGAATGAGCCTTGGATTTGAACTGGCCGGCAATAATGTGCTCGCCGGCCTGGACAATTGGGACAAGGCGATAAAGGTTTATGGCGACAATTTCTCACACCCTGTACATAAGATAGACCTTAAGGATGTCGATGCTGCCTCGGAGGTCGTGAATATGTACCATCCTGACATGATTGTCGGAGGACCACCATGTCAGGATTTCTCGTCGGCGGGAAAGCGTAACGAAGATAACGGGCGAGGCGACTTGACCGTATGTTTTTCTGAGATAGTCGCAAAAGTGTCGCCGGAATGGTTCGTGATGGAAAATGTTGCAAGAATAACAGCAACAAACAAACTGATTGAGGCCAGACGCATATTCAAGGATGCTGGGTACGGCTTGACGCAATATGTTTTGGATGCAAGCCGATGCGGTGTTCCGCAGGCACGAAAGCGATTTTTTCTCATAGGGAAACGAGGTGAAAAGGACGATTTCATATTGCCGTTCATAGAAGGCAGTCTTTCTCCGAAGCAAATGTCTGTGTCCGATTATTTCGGGAGCGAACTGGACATAAAGTACTACTATCGGCATCCGAGGAGTTATGTGCGTCGCGGCATATTCAGTGTCAATGAACCAAGCCCGACAATACGCGGTGTGAACAGACCTATGCCACAGGGGTATCATCTTCATCCGGGAGACCCGGTCAATTCTCTTGAAGGCATCAGAGCCTTGACAACTGAAGAAAGAAGCCGCATTCAGACTTTTCCTAAATCATTCAAGTTCTACGGAAACAAAACGGAACAGGAACAGATGATTGGGAATGCCGTGCCTGTAAACCTTGCCAGATTTGTGGGCGAGGTAATCAACGAGTATGTTCTTTTCCAGTCGGATGCCGGAACCGAAAAAGTCGCCGGACCTAAGCCATACCCTACAGAACAGGCGGTGCAGCTTTCATTGTTTGAGCCACAGACCCCTTATCTGTCAAGGTTGCGAAAATCCCTGCAATAAACAGATAGCCTATCGGTCGCTCTTGGAGAGGCGGCGGATTGAGGCGGTGTTCTCAAGGTCGCTGCGGTCCTGGACGTCATCCACGAGCAGGGCTGGTCTTGGACCCTTGCAGAAGTCCTCGGGACGCTTGGCCTCGCTTGTCGTGAAGCCGATTTTGAAGCTGCGCGGCTCGTCCGGGACTGAAGTCTCTGATTCTTCGGAGGTCATCGGGATGTATTCGAAGTCCGGCGGAATGACAATCAGGTTGCCGTTGTCTCCGGAAAGGCCTTCCCAGTCCATGCGGAAGCCTGTCGCTATGGCCGTGATTTCCACGCGGTCGCCGAACTCCTCCGAATAGTCCCAGACGATTCCCTTCTTGAAACGGTTGGCCTCGCCGATGTACTCCGTGATTATGTTGTCGATTTGGCTCAGCTCCTCCATGCTCACCCCGTGCTCGTTGTGCCCGATGGTGATGTTCAGCAGCACGTTCTTCGCCGTCTTGAGGTCGTGGTTGTTCAGCAGTGGAGACTCGAACGCCCCGCTCACTGCATCGCGCAGGCGATTCTCTCCGGTTCCTACCCCCATGCCCATCAGAGCCATGCCGCTGTTGGTCATCATTCTCTTGACGTCGCGGAAATCGACATTGATGTGTCCGGCGGCGGTTATGATTTCGATGATGCCCTTCACGGCCGTGCAGAGCACTTCGTCGGCCTTCGGGAAGGCCTCGTGAGCCAGCATCTTCGGGTAGTTCTCGTAGAGCTTCTCGTTGTCGATGATGAGCAGGCTATCGACGTTCTTCTCCATTTCCATGATGCCGTCGAGCGCCTTGGTCATGGACTCGTTGCCCTCGTTCCGGAACGGGATTGTCACGACGCCGACGGTGAGTATGCCCCGCTTCTTGGACATCGCCGCGATGACGGGGGCCGCTCCGGTGCCGGTTCCGCCTCCCATCCCGGCGGTTATGAAGAGCATGCCCTGCTTTACCGGGAGGTCGGAGAACACGATTTCCTCAATCTCCTTTTCGGACTCTATCGCCGCGTTCCTTCCCGCCACCGGATCCGTGCCTGCGCCGAGACCCTCGCCGAGCTGAATCTTGCACGCGACGTCGCTGTTCTTCAGCGCCTGCGAGTCGGTGTTGCAGACGATGAAGGTGCATCCGCCGATTTTCTGCTTTGCCATATAGTTCACGGCGTTGCATCCGCCTCCTCCGACTCCGATGACCTTTATGGTCGATTCCGTTCTCTTCCAGTTTGTAGGCACGACTCCGAATGCTGCCTCGTCAATGATTGTTCTTCCGTTCATAGCCCTGTCTCCCATGTTTAATTTTTCAATCGCCACTTTTCCTATTCATCCCCGTTGTTCATCATGTCGAGAAGCCTGCCTCCTTCCTTCCCCAGACCCTCTCCGATGGTTTCGGACACCTTCTTCGCCCTGTCCCAGAATGCGTTGAACCTGCTCCTGCGTCGGGTTTTCTGCTCCTGCCTCTCTATCTCCTTTCTCTTTTTCTCCTCCTCAAGCCTCTTCTTTTCGGCTATCTCCTCTTCCGACACCATCCCCGGCAGGGTTCCCGTCTCCTGTTCCAGCTTAGTCGGCTCGACATTTCCCCCGGCCTGCGGCTCTTCCGTCGCCGCGCTCTCCTTGCTGAACGCGCAGTTTGCCCCGAGCTCGCGCGCGGCCATGATCATGCCTACCGTAGTGCCGGCAGCCGGGCTGCAGAGTCCCGTGCAGCAGTTGAACACGCCCCTGAAATTAGGCTTTCCGACACGCACGGCATATCCGGACAGCTCGGTGATGAAATTCGCCAGGTTGGTCATCTGCGCCCCTCCGCCGGTAATCACTATGCCGTTCTGGAGCTTGTCCGCGAAGTTGCTCCGGCCTATCTCGTAGAGCATCGCCCGGATGATTTCCTCCTCGCGCGCGGTGATGATTTCCGACAGGTACTTCACCGTCAGCCTCTTGTCCGCCTCCCCGTTCTCGCTCTTGAGCAGCAGCTGCTTCTCGCTCAGGTTCTGCAGCTTCTCCGGCATGCACGCTCCGTAGGCGAGCTTTATGCTCTCCGCGAGCGAGAGCTTGACCTTGCTTTCCATCTGGATGTCCTTCGTCACGTTCATCCCGCCGAACGGAATGGAAGAATAGTGGCGCAGCACGTTCTTGTAGTATATCGACAGGGACGTGCATCCTCCTCCGAAGTCAATCAGCGCCACCCCGTTCTCCATCTCGGACGGGAACAGCGTGGCTGCGGCGGTGAGCTGGGGCACGAAATATTTTTTCATCGCGACGATTCCCGCCGTCTTCATGACCCTGTCAATCCTGTCAAGGGACGACTTGTTGCCGATGAACACCTTGAAGTTGCCGTCCAGTTTCCGCCCGGACATCCCGACGATGTCGTCCTCGATAATCTGGAACTCCTCATCGGTGGAGAAAGACTGCGCGATTGCCCCATAGACCGTCTCGTGCTCCGGGTCTTCAATCGGGTAGCTGTCCTGCGCGAAGTTCTTCAGATCCTCGATTTCCTCCGCAGTGATGTAGCTGTCCTCCTCCCTCTCTATCGTGGCGGATTTTTCCTCCGTCCTGACATAAAAGCGGGGCATTCCCAGAACCGCACCGGTAATCTTTATCCCTAAAATGTCCTCCGCGTCGCCTATGGCCTTGATGAGCTGCTGGGCCACCTTGTTTTCGTTGAGAATCCTGCTGCTCCGCATCCCGTTTGCCGGAGTCTCCTTGTAATAGACGATTCTCGTGTCATCCCCGCTGACACAGGCGACGGCAAGCGCAATCTTGAACGTGCCGAGGTCAATCGAAACTATATACCTGTCTTCCATATATCGTGAGCTTTATGTATTCTTATATATATCCTTATGTGTCCTGATGTATATATCCTGAATATATCCTTATGTCCCCTTCGCCTTATCTGCACACACGCCTTATCTGCACACAATCTGTCCGTCGAACCTCAGGTCAATCTCCCCGTAGTTCCTGTTCAGAGGGCGTATCATCCGGTAATATTTCTCCATCTTCGCGAATTTGCCGCGAATCTTCACCGGCTGCCCGAAGACGAAGCGCTCGTCACCTTCCGTGGGAATGAGGCTGACCTCACCGCCCCGCGAGACATGAATCTGCGAAATCCGGTCTCCCCAGCCGTTGTCGTTCATGTACTCGACCATGCCGACGACCCTCATGAGCCATTCCCGCTGCTCCGGATTCTCCACCGGTCCCTTGAACCCGCGCTCCACCGTCACAGGGAAGTCTCCATCGACCACGGGAACCATCGACGTGTGGCTCCGCTGGAGGGGGAATACATATCCGTCCGCGTCGGCGTACCATCCGTTCGACGAGTCCTGAAAGCGCACCGTCGGAGTCCTCTGCGTGACCTCGACGTTCAGCATCCCGTCCCGCGTGACGTATGCCTCGCATTTGCGTATCACGCTCTTGCCCTCTACCAGACGCTCCATCGCGCCGAGGTCGAGGCTGTCCGCGAACACGCCCTCGAAGCTGCCGTAGCCCGAGGCGAGGATACGCTTCACGTCATTTCCGCTGACGAACCTGTTCACCGAACTGTCCCTCACCGTCACCTCCACGCCCCTGCACTCCAGAGAGGACTGCCTGCGTGCCCCGATTATGTAGAGCGCACAGACCGCCGCGACCGAAAGGGCCGCAGTGACGCACAAGAGGATATTTGTGGCTTTTTTACTCATTGTTTAATAAATTTGTCCGGTTTGAGAAAGATTTTGGAGGATAGATTCATTCTTGAAGAGGGAGTGTACCGGGGTACATGACCGATGAAAGAATGGATATGGCCCCAAAAGATTCTCAAACCGTGAGGAGTTCTGTTATCTGAGGGATGAAACGGTCGATGTTTCCCGCGCCGAAGGTCACCAGAACGTCAATCTTCTCATCCCTGAGGTAGTCCATCAGCATCTCCTTCTTCAGCAGGACCTTCTCCGGAGCGGTCACCTTGTCGAAGATAATCCTCGACGTCACGCCAGGAATCGGTTCCTCGCGGGCCGGGTAGATGTCCAGCAGGATGAGCTTATCGACCGCGCTGAGAGCCTTCGCGAAATCGTCGGCGAAGTCCCTTGTCCTCGTGTAGAGGTGGGGCTGGAACACGGCGGTGAGCCGTCGGCCGGGGAATATGTCCCTGATGGAGGCGATTGCCGCGCTGAGCTCGTTCGGATGGTGCGCGTAGTCGTCGATGTATGCGCAGCCCGGGCGGTTCACGTGTATGTCAAAGCGGCGCTTCACGCCGAGGAAGGTGCTGAGCGCGTGCCTGAGCGCCTCCGGGGCGATGCCATAGACGAGCGCGACGGCGGACGCCGCGACGGCGTTCTCGACGTTCACCCTGCCGGGGACGCCCACGCGGCAGTCCTTGACTACGCCGTCCGGGCAGTGCAGGTCGAAGGTGAAGTAGCCGCAGCAGTCCTTGCGCAGGTTGTCGGCGTAGAAGTCCGCCCGGGGGTCGTTGTAGGCGTATCTCATGATTCTCGCCTTGGTGTGCCTCGGGGTGATGTCAAGCCCGAGCTTCGTTATCACAGTCCCGCTGACCTGTCCGGCAAATTCCTGAAAGGCCTCGCGGACATGACCGATGTCGCCGTAGATGTCCAGATGATCCGCGTCCATCGCCGTGATGACCGCGATTTCCGGGAACAGCTGGAGGAACGAGCGGTCAAACTCGTCCGCCTCCGCGACGATAGTGGGGTTGCCGCTGACGAGCAGGTTCGTGTCGTAGTTCTTGGAGATTCCTCCGAGGAAAGCCGAGCAGCCCTCGCCGCTCTCCGTGAGTATGTGGGCGAGCAGGGTGCTTGTCGTGGTCTTCCCGTGAGTTCCGGCAACTGCGAGGCAGCGCTGCCCTCTGGCGATTTCCCCGAGCGTCCTTGAGCGCTTGAGCAGCGTGTAGCCGTGCTCCTGCACATAGACGAGTTCTCCGAGGTCGTGCGGAATGGCCGGCGTATAGACGACGAGCGTGTTCTCGACGTCCTTAGGGATGAAGTCCGTGTTGTCCTCGTAGTGCACCCCGATGCCCTCCGCCGCAAGTTCGTCCGTCAGTTCGGACTCCGTCCTGTCGTAGCCGCTGACATTGCAGCCCTTGAATTTGCAGTATCTCGCAATCGCCGACATCCCTATGCCGCCGATTCCGATAAGATATATGTTTTTGTAACTGTTCATACAATTTTTTTTGTTTGTCCAAAGATTCCTCGGCTTCACTTCGTTCCGCTCGGAATGACAATCTTATATATCTCGTCCGCAATCGCCCGTGCCGCATCCGGCTGCGCGAGCTTCAGCGCGTTGGCCTCCATCAGCTCAATCTTCTGCCGGTCCCCGAGCAGGGCGCAGGCCGCGGCCATGAGCTTTCGAGGCGCCTCGCTGTCCCTGACGAGCAGTCCTGCTCCCTTGCTCACCAGCGCCATCGCGTTGTGCGTCTGGTGGTCTTCCGCCACATTGGGCGAAGGCACGAATATGGCGGCCTTCCCGCAGGCGCACAGCTCAGAGACCGAACTTGCCCCCGAGCGCGACACCACCGCGTCCGCCACCGCGTAGGCAAGGTCCATCCTCCCGATGAAGTCCATCGGCCGCACTCCGGCGAGAGCGCTCCCTCCGAGCCCTTCCGCCGCGGCCTTCTTCATGAACTCCTCCACGCTCTTCCTGTAGTACTTGCCGCACTGCCAGAGCACTTCGAGATTCTCTCCTCCCGGACATCCCTCCGAAATCCACTCCATCACCGAGCGGTTCAGCGTCCCGCTTCCGAGGCTGCCTCCGATTATCAGCAGATGGCTGCGCTCCGGGCTGAGCCTGTAGAACCGCAGTCCCTCCTCCTTCATCTGCGGAGTCGCCGGACGCATCGTGCCTCGGATGGGGTTGCCTGTCTTGACAATCCTGTCGGCGGGGAAGAACCTCTCCATCCCGTCGTATGCCACGCAGATGCAGCGCGCCTTCTTCCCGAGAATCTTGTTGGTGAGCCCCGCAAATCCGTTCTGCTCCTGAATCAGAGTCGGAATGCCCATCCTCTGAGCCGCCCAGAGCAGGGGAGCGCTGGCATAGCCCCCGACGCCTACGGCGATGTCCGGCCTGAACTCCCTTATGAGCCTTTTAGCCTCATGAACGCTCTTCACGACCTTGTACGGCAGCTTGAGATTCTCGATGCTCAGCTTTCTCCGGAGCCCGGCAATCGGCAGTGCCACAATCTTATAGCCTGCCTCCGGAACCTTCGTCATCTCCATCCTGCCTTCCGCGCCCACGAACAGAATCTCCGTCCCGGGGTTGAGCGCCCTGAGTTCATTGGCGATGGACAGAGCCGGGAATATGTGTCCTCCCGTGCCGCCGCCGCTTATTATAACCCGTATCTTCTTATATTCCATATCTTTATTTGTCTTTTTGGTCTATTGTTAAAAGTCTCCCGTGTCGGAGGAAATTTCCTCCTCGACAGGCCGCCCGCGTTCGAGGTCTATCTTCCTTTCCTCGGCCGCTGTCTTTGTCTTGGCCGTCTTGCTCATCGCGAGGAGGATTCCGAAGGCGAGGCTGAAGCAGAGGAAGGAGCTGCTGCCGTGGCTTATCATCGGAAGCGTCTGACCCGTGAGCGGCCCAGCGTCGAGGTTAATCAGTATATGCATGAAGGCCTGCCCCGCAATCATCAGCGCCAGCCCTCCGGCCGCCGTCTTGGCGAAGTCATCGTCGCTGTTGACCACTATTCTGGATCCTCTCGCCAGAAGGCTGAGGTAGAGAATGATGATCACGACGCCTCCAAGCAGTCCCGTCTCCTCAAGTATGAAGCTGAACATGAAGTCGCCGTACATCTGCGGCACCACATATTTCTGGGTGCTTCCGCCTATTCCCTTTCCGAGCAGACCGCCCTCGTGAATGGCAATCTTTGCCGAGTACGGCTGCTGGAGCTTCTGGAGCGTCCTCTTGTATTCTTTAGACAGTTCACCTTTTTCAGCCTTTATCCTGAACAGGTCGTCCGGCGTGGGATCCTCTTCGCTTCGCGACAGGGCGGTTCCGATTCTCTCGAACCACTCGCCGCCGGTGAGATTGTAGATGCCGTAGGCCGCGCCGAGCAGGGCGACGCCGACGACCGCCGTCATGACTATGTACTTGAAATCGACTCTTCCGAAGACCATGGTCGCCCCCATGACGAGCCCGATGAAAATCGCGCTGGAGTTTCCGCCCGGCAGAATCATCATGGCAATGGATGCGACCGGAATCAGAATATAGAAGCAGAACTGCGCGAGTCTCTTGTTCATGAACGAAAACGGAGTCTTGTCACGCTCCTTGCCGAACCTCATCGCGGCGAGTTTCTTCGACAGTTTGAAGCCGTCGTTCCGAAAGGTCTTGCAGGCCCAGGCAAGGTACATCACCATCGCGACCTTGACGACCTCGAACACATGAATCTGAATCTTCCACACCCGGATTGTTCTCCACGCCCCGTTGAGGTTTTCCGCCTTGATGATGCCGGCGATGTTGAAATGCTCCCTGAGCAGCAGCAGCCCGACGAGCAGGAACGAGACTATGAATCCGTATTTCGACAGCCTCTCGAACCATTTCATGCTCACGCAGAAATAGCAGAAGAATATGAGCGCGAGCCCTCCGGCGCAGACGAGCAGGTGCTTGGTGAAGAGGCTCACGCGGGTCGTCCCGCTCTGCAGGGCGAGCATCGAGGTGGAGCCGGAGATGGTCGTCAATGAAATCATTATGAGCAGCAGCACGACAATCCAGACGACCTTGTCGCCCTTCACCCTGTCGAAAAACTGCCAGCCGCCGCCTTTCCCGCCGGCCGTTTCGCCGGTTTCCCGTGCAGCCGGATTGTTACTCATTTCTTCCATTTTTCAAAGGTCTTTTCAAATTTTTATGCTCTTCTTTGCAACACCAGTTATACAAGCAGTGTGTATTTGAGGTGTATTTTTGAGTCAGATTTTTCTGTTTTGTGAGGAGTTAGGTGGCGTCAAATGACGAACAAAACGGGAAAATATGGCCCAAAAGACACTCAAATATTTACAGTTTCCTTACTTCTGCTTTAAACTGTTCTCCCCGGTCCTCATAGTTCCTGAACAGGTCGAAGCTTGCGCAGCACGGCGAGAGCAGCACCACGTCCCCGTTCTTCGCGAGCCGGCTTGCCGTCTGCACCGCGTCGTGGGCCGAGGTCACGTCATAGATTTCCGGCACCACGCCCTCGAACGACGAGTGGAACTTCGCGTTGTCCAGTCCCATGCAGATCATCGCCTTCACCTTCTCGCGGGCGAGCGGCACAAGGCTCGAATAGTCGTTCCCCTTGTCAGTTCCGCCCACAATCCACACGACCGGCCGGGTCTGGCACTCGAGCGCATACCACGCCGAATCCACGTTTGTCGCCTTCGAGTCGTTGATGTAGAGCACACCGCCCACGCTCAGCACCTTCTCAAGCCTGTGCTCCACCGGCTTGAACGAGGAGAGCGCCTCGCGGATGGTCTCGTTGTCGATGTCCATCACCTTCGCCGCAATTGCCGCCGCCATGGAGTTATACACATTGTGCTTTCCTCCGAGCGCCAGTTCGCGGATGTACATGTCGCACTCGCTGTCCTCATAGCGTATGACAATCCTGTCGTCCTTGACGAACGCGCCCTGGGCGACCTCCGTCTTCTGCGTGAACGGCAGCTGCTTGGCCTTCACTACAATCTTGTTGAGGTGGTTCACCGTAATCTCGTCGTCCGAGCAGAAGATGAAGCAGTCCTCCGGGTTCATGTTGCGGGTGATGCGGAACTTCGCCTTCACGTAGTTCTCCATCTTGTGGTCGTAGCGGTCAAGATGGTCCGGGGTTATGTTCGTGATGATGGCGATGTCCGCCTTGAAGTCATACACGTTGTCCAGCTGGAAGCAGCTGAGCTCCAGGACATAGATGTCGAAGTTCTCCGTCGCCACCTGGTAGGCGTAGCTCTTGCCTATGTTGCCGCCGAGCCCGACGTTCAGCCCCGCCTGCTTCAGAAGATAGTAAATCAGCGAAGTCGTCGTCGTCTTGCCGTTGCTTCCGGTGATACAGATTTTGCGTGCCTTGTCGTAGCGTCCGGCAAACTCGATTTCCGAGATTATATGCGTCCCCTGCGCCGCAAGCTTCTGAATCATAGGTGCAGTGTTCGGAATCCCGGGGCTCTTGATGACCTCGTCCGCGTTGAGAATCCTTTCCTCCGTATGCTGCCCGCTTTCAAACGGAATGTCCCATTTCCTGAGGATTTCGACATATTTGTCCGCGATGTTTCCCTTGTCAGAAAGGAAAACATCGAATCCCTTGACCTTCGCGAGCACTGCGGAACCCACTCCGCTCTCGCCACCGCCCAAAACTACAATCCGTGACATATTATCAAAATTTTCTATTATCAGTTTTTTCTACCTCAGTTTTTTTACTTCAGTTTTTTCTTATATAACCGCTCGGCGATGATGTGCGATAAAGGGATGAAGTGCAAGGCTTGCGGCGAAGTCCAACCCGGAGCAGCCTTGTGGCTGTGAGGATTTTGACGAGACGCGTAACGCAGCAATTCGCCCTTTAGCGTGCATCATCTGACTTTCAATATCGCTATTGTGATGACCGCCAGCATAATCCCCACAATCCAGAACCGCATCGTAATCTTCGCCTCCGGCAGGGACTTCTTCGGCGACTGAATCAGCGCCGGGATGCCCTCCTTCTGAAAGTGGTGGTGGAGCGGGGTCATCTTGAAGATTCGCCGCCCCTCGCCGTAGCGTTTCTTGGTGTATTTGAAATAACCCCTCTGCATCAGCACCGAAAGGCTCTCGACGAAGAAGATTCCGCAGAGCACCGGGAGCAGCAGTTCCTTTCGGATGAGCACCGCGCAGACTCCGATGACGCCGCCCAGCATCAGGCTGCCCGTGTCGCCCATGAACACCTGCGCCGGGTAGGAATTGTACCAGAGGAACGCTATGAGCGCACCGACAAACGCCGACATGAACACAGCAATCTCCCCGCTTTCAGGGATATACATGATGTTGAGGTAGGAGGCGTTGTTGATGTTTCCGCCGAGATATGCCATGAGTCCGAGCACCACGCCCACGATGGCCGACGAGCCTCCCGCGAGACCGTCAATCCCGTCGGAGAGGTTGGTCCCGTTGGAGCAGGCGACGACCACGAGGGTAATCATGACCACATATATTCCCCACTTTGAATACCACTCCCACTCCCCGGTGAATGGGGTGAGCCACGCATAGTCGAACTCGTTGTCCTTGACGAACGGAATCGTCGTGGTCGTTCCGAGCTCGCTCCCGGTCATCCACACCGCAAGCGCGACTCCAAGTCCGAGAATCGTCTGGAAAATCAGCTTCTTCTTCTCGCTCAGACCCTCCTTGTTGTGCTTGTGAATCTTGAGATAGTCGTCGCAGAACCCGATTCCGGCACACCAGATGGCGCTCGCGCCGAGAATCAGGATGAAGGTGTTGGTGAGGTTGCACCAGAGCAGGACTCCGGAGAACAGAGCGAGGAGAATTATGATTCCTCCCATCGTCGGGGTCCCCTTCTTCGCCATCTGACCCTCAAGCCCGAGGTCGCGGATGGTCTCGCCGATCTGTTTCTTCTGAAGCCAGCCTATGATGTGCCTGCCGGCGATGATTCCCACGAGCAGGGAAGTGAAGCAGGCCATGAGGGCACGGAACGAGATGTAGTTCATCAGTCCCTGACCCGGTATGTTGATGTCCTTGAGCGCTTCAAAAATATGGTAAATCATAATCTTGTCCTCTTGTGTAATGTCGCTTTCTTCAATAAACTGTCTTTGGAGACTCCGTGCCCGCTATGCCGTCATTTCTCTGAAAATCCCGTTCACTATCTCCTTCTCGTCGAAATGCCGCTTCTCCGTCCCTATAATCTGGCAGGTCTCGTGGCCCTTGCCGGCGAGGAGAATGACGTCTCCCGGCTCTGCTGTCATGACGGCCGTGCGTATCGCCTGCTCGCGGTTCTCGATGAAAATGGACTTGGCGCGTCCCGCGAGGTCGAACCCGGCCTTGATTTCAGCGATGATGTCTGCGGTCCGTTCCGTGCGGCTGTTGTCTGAGGTGACGTAAATCCTGTCGGCGTATTTCTGCGCCACAGCCGCCATCTCCGGACGCTTGGTCCTGTCCCTGTCCCCGCCGCATCCGAAAAGGCATACGAGCCTGCCTCCGCAGCTGATGTCCCTGAGTGTCTTGAGCACGTTCTCCAGCGCGTCCGGAGTGTGCGCATAGTCGATTATGACGGTGATGTCCTTCGGACCGTGCAGGGTTTCGAGCCTTCCCGGAGCCGATTCCAGAGTGCTGAGCGCCACGAGAGCCTCCTCGGGTCTTGTCCCGAGAACGACGGCGGTGGTGTAAATCGCGAGAAGGTTGTAGGCGTTGTGCTGTCCGATGAGAGGAGTCCAGCATTCGGCCCCGTCAATCTTGAGCAGCATCCCGTCGAAGCTCTCCTCGAGAATCCGGCAGCTGTGGTCGGCGAGGGAGCGGCAGGAGTAGCGTACAATCTGAGCCCTGCAGTTCTGCACCATCACCTCGGCGTTCCTGTCGTCGATGTTTATGACTGCGTATGCGTCCTTCGGCAGTCCGTCGAAGAAGAGCTTCTTGCAGCGGAGATACTCGGCGAAGGTCTTGTGGTAGTCGAGGTGGTCGTGGGTGAGGTTGGAGAAGATTCCGACGCGGAAGTTCAGTCCGGCGACCCTCTCCTGCTCAAGTCCTATGGAGCTGACCTCCATGAAGCAGAACTCGCATCCGCATTCGCACATCTCGCTCAGAAGGGAGTTGATGGTGATCGGGTCGGAGGTCGTGTTGGCTGTCTCGCTGCGCTTCCCGGCGACATAGTTGGCTATGGTCGAGAGCAGTCCGCAGCTGTAGCCGATGGCGGTGAACATACGGTAGAGCAGAGTCACTGTCGTGGTCTTGCCGTTGGTTCCGGTGATTCCCACGAGCCTGAGGCGGCGCGACGGGTTGTCGAACCACGACGAGGCGATGAACCCGAGGGCGTGCCTTGCGGACCTGACCTGCACGAGGACGATGCCGCTTCCCGTGCTGTTCCGGGCGTTGTTCCCCGTGTCGTTTCCCGTGTCGTTTCCCGTGTCGTTTCCTGAGGGCTGTACGGCGGCGTTTTCCCGTACCTGAAAGGCGGTTCCGCAGCCGAATCCGGCCTCCTCAAGCGACCTTTCCGCCGCCGCCCTGTCGTCGAACACGATGACCCTCGCGCCGGAGGCGGCCGCCTTCCCTATAAAGCCGTGCCCGTCACAGGCTGCCCCACGGACAGCTATGAACACGCATCCCGGAGTGACCCTGCGAGAGTCGCTGCAGATTCCGGTCACCTCCGCGTCAAGCGCCTTTTCCCGGCTTCCGGCCAGATTCGACGGTGCGCCCTCGCCGCTTCCGGTACCGAAGCCGGCCCCCGCGAAGCCGATGGCCGTGACCCCGCATTCGTCCGTCAATATATCCCTTAACTTTTTCATCTTTCTAACTTTTTCACCTCTCTGCAAAGCTTTTTTCCTGCAAGGCTTTTTCAATTTCCGTCATTTCAGCACAATCGTGATAGTCTCGCCCTTCTTCAGCGCCTTCCCCGCAGCCGGAGTCTGGCCGACGACATGACCCGTCCCGCTGAACTTGCAGCGGAAACCGCTGTTCTCAATCATGTAAAGAGCCTCGTTCAGCCCCATCCCGACGACGTTCGGCGCGATTTCCGGAGCCTGCCTCTCTGCCACGAGCACCTTTTTCGGAGCCTCCGGCATGGGTTCGCTCGCGCTCACGGTCCGCCGCCATCTCGGATCCATCGCATAAAGCTCGTTTATCACCTCGTTCAGCGCCTTGGCCGGTCTGGAGCCTCCGTAGTACGGAGTCTTTGTCATTCCGGAATACACGACAACAATCGCCGAATAGACCGGATCCTCGGCCGGGAAGAAACCGGCGAACGAGCCCTGGTAGCGCCTGTAGCCGTCCTTGGTGACAAACTGCTTCCCCGGCTGGCAGATTTCCTTGGGAAGAATCATCCATGCCGTTCCTGTCTTGCCGGCCACGCTGCATCTGGCCCTCTTCAGCGCCGACCCCGTTCCGTTTGTGACAACGCTCCTGAGCGCCCGCTTCAGCGTGTCCGCCGTCGCTTTGCTGCAGATTGTCTCGTGCATCGCCACCGGCTTCGCCTTGCTCACAACCTTCCCGTCGCAGTCGAGCACCGCATCCACGATGTACGGCTTCATGAGCTTGCCGCCGTTCGCAATCGCGTTGTAGAACGCCAGCGTGTGCAGCGGCGTGACCTGCACTGAATAGCCGTAGGCGAGCGCCCCGAGGTCGGAGTATGTCCAGCTCTTGCTGTCAGGGTCGGGAAGCACCGTCCGCGCCATTCCCGTTATGTCAAACTTCCAGTCGGTGCCGAATCCGTAGTTGTAGTAGCGGGTGATGAATTCCCTCGGGCAGGACTTGTAGTTGTCGAGGGCGAGGGATATGAAGACGTTGTTGGATGAAATCTCAAGTCCCTCCAGAACCGAGATAGTGCTGTTGCCCGTTTCTTTCTTATATTTCACGAGATATGGGTCGGTCTTGTCGAACGGTTCGGGCAGACTCTGGAGCTTATTGATGCTGAGCCTCGTTCCGAGCGTCACCTTCTTGTCCTCAAGTTCGGTCATGAGCCCGACCGTCTTGAACACCGAACCCGGGAAAGTGGCCTGGGTCAGCGCGATGTTCAGCGTCTCGTCGAACTTGCCGTTCCTGCCCTTGTGAAGATTGACCATCGCCTTGATTGCACCGCTCCTGACATCCATGATGATCATGCAGGCATCCGTGATGTTGTCGTCGTCCTCGATGTGCTTTCTGACCGCCCTGTCCGCAATGTCCTGAATGTCAATGTCAAGCGTCAGCCTCACATCGTCTCCGTCCTTCACCGGCACCGCGACGCTGTCCGTCGCCATCACGCGTGCCCTCCCGTCAATCACTTTCGTCCACTCTACTCCCGGCTCCCCGTGCAGCACATAGTTCAGACTGCCCTCGATGCCCTTGGCCCTGCTGCCCTCGTCGTTATTCCGCACATAGCCGATGACCCTGCGGGCCAGTTTCCCGTAAGGATATTCGCGTCCGTACTTAGTCTTGACAATCACGCCTCCGGCATTCTGCCCCATGTCGGCAAGCGGCAGTTTCTGAAGCTCCTTCAGCGTGGCAAAGTCGACGTCGTCCGCAATCCTGAGGTTCTTGTTGCCGCCGGAACCGTCGCGGCGGCTGAAAATCTCCCTCTCATACCATTCCGCGCTCCTGCCGTTTCCGAGCACCTCCGGCAGCCCCTTGGCAAACCCCCGGGCTTTCTCCCGCCATTCACGTTCCGCGACCTCTCCATTTGTCATCCCCTTGTGCTCCTTTGACTTTCCGGTGAGCGTCTTGTAGTATTCCTTGTGCACCGCGCAGTCGAGTTCCACCATATAGGTCGGAATGGTAATCGCAAGCAGCCTGCCGTCGCAGTCGAGTATGTTCCCGCGCTGCTGCTGGATGATTCTTTCCTTGGACTGGGTCTTGAAATCCTTCATCTTCAGACACCTCGCGTCCGGCTGCCATACCGTCTCGAACCAGACTATGCGCCCTACGGCATAGAAGGCCACCCCGACAAAGATGACCGTGACGAGGAGCATGAGTATGTCCGTCGATGTGTATCTGTTATGTTTCGTCTCCTTTTCCATGTCCGTCCGGATGCTATTTGAGTTCTGTCACCGGACTGCGGAGCGGCTTGAGTTCCGAGCCCTTTTCTTCGAGCATGTCCTCCACCGTCGTGTAGCGGTGTAGCGACACCATTTCCATATATTTCGAAGAGTACATTATTCTCGCGTCCTCGAGCCTGCGCCTCGTCGTCTCCCTGGTCCTTGCCGTCCTGTCGGCATAGTAGCTGAGTATGATGCTGAGCAGGCAGACCCCGAAGGCGAACACGATGTGAGGAATGCACTTGTGCACACCAATCTTGGTCAGTATGTTCCCCTTGGTAATCGTGAAGAACACGCCCATTATCCACCCGAAAATCTTCTTCATCACTTCATCCTCCCTTCGTTCAGATTTTCTCAGCCACGCGCAGCTTCGCGCTGCGGGCGCGCGTGTTCCCCGCAATCTCTTCCTCCTGCGGAAGCGTCGGCTTCCTGTTCACCGCCGCGAGCGGAACCTCCGTGCGCCCATAGACGTCACGGTGCAGCTCCCCGTCTATGTTCCCGGCCTTGATGAAGTTCTTCACCATGCGGTCCTCAAGCGAGTGGTAGGTAATCACGACCAGCCGTCCTCCCTTTCTGAGCGACCCTGCAGCCCCCGAGAGGAACTTCTCCAGCGACTTCATCTCCTGGTTCACCTCGATGCGCAGGGCCTGATAGACCCTCGCGAGCTCCTTGTGCTCCGCGAACTTGGGCAGGCACGGGGCGATTGCCTCGTTCAGCTGCACCGTGGTCTCTATCGCCGCCGCCTTCCTTGCGCGGACAATCAGGGAGGCCATCTTCCTGCTCTGGCCGACTTCCCCATAGACCCGCAGAATCCTTTCAATCTCCCCCTCATCGCGTGAGTTCAGGAGGTCGGCGGCGGTCACGGCAGCCTCGGTGTTCATCCTCATGTCCAGGGGCGCGTCGTAGCGAAAGGAAAAACCGCGCTCCGCTGTGTCAAACTGATGTGAGGAGACCCCGAGGTCTGCCATTATGCCGTCGATTCCATCCCTGTAGCCCTCGAAGAGGACAAAATTGCGGATGAATCTGAAATTGTTTCTGATGAGCGTGAACCTGCTGTCATCAGGCGCGTTGGCCAGGGCGTCGGCGTCGCGGTCGAAGGCTATGAGCCTCCCCTCGGGGCCGAGCGCGGACAGGATGCCTCGGGAGTGCCCGCCGCCTCCGAACGTGGCGTCGGCATAAACTCCGGACTTGTCGGTAACCAATGCTTCGATGCATTCCCTGAGCATCACAGGGTTATGATATTCGGACATTTCCCTCGGCCTCCTATCCTAAGTCGGACAGTGCCTCGGCTATAGAAAGATACTCCTCGTCCGAAATCTCCGAGCCGGCGAACTTCTCCTTGGCCCAGATTTCAATCTTGTAGTCGTTGCCTGAGAACACAACTTCCTTTGTGACACCTATTCTTTCAAGAAGGCTCTTGGGAACAGTAAAGCGCCCGACCTTGCCGTCCAGTTCCACCTGGGCGCAGTCGCGCATATACTTTCTCCAGAACGCAGCGTGCTCCTTCTTGAGGAAATTGACCTTTCCCTTCAATTCCTCGGACTGACGCCCCCATTCCTGACTGGTGTACATCTCAAGACAATCCTCAAAGATGTTCTTTTTGATGACGAACCTCTGGCTCTCGTCGGACGGCAGAAGTGCCTTGAAGCCGGCAGGGAACACGAGACGTCCCTTGTCGTCAACCTTGGCTTCATATTGTCCGATGAAAGATACCATATTGTTTTTTCCTAAATTTTACGCTACGTTCCGCAAAGATATGAAATGTTTTCCATTTTCTTCCACTTTCTTCCAAAATATTCCACAAAAACTTTCTATATTTGGAACTCCTATGCATACGGGTCTTTCTGAGGCGGGTTTATGAAAATAGGAAAAATAAACTGTTTAAGATTTTTCTTTTATTTTCGAGGATAGATGGAATCGAATATAGACCGAAAAGAATGAAAAAACATGGATATGAGAAAATTAGGATATATATTGACATCTGTTGTCGCCGTGGCAATGATTCTGTCCTGCGGGCAGCGGAGAGGGGAGAACGCGCCGGCTTCGGCTGAGACTGGGGAGCCCGAAATCGTGTGGCCTCTCGGCTTCGCGACGGACACGCTGCAGGCCGACACGCTCAGGGTCCATGACGGACAGACCCTCTCGAAGCTCTTCACCGGGCTCGGGCTTTCGGATCGCGCTGCCTACGAGCTTGTCCAGGCATCGGATTCGGTCTTTCCCGCGCGGGCGCTGCGCAGCGGACGCGACTGCTTCGCCTACACAGCCGACACCCTCGGACTTCGCTATCTCGTATATGAGAAAGACAGGGTCAATTCCGTGGTTTTCAGGTGTTTCCCGCCTTACGGGGCATGGAACGTGGAGAAGGAGGTGACGAGGGAGAGGAGATATGCCGACGTCACGATCAATTCGTCCCTTTGGATTGATATGAAGAATGCCGGAGCGTCGCCGCTGCTGATTCTCGCCCTTTCGGACGTGTATGCGTGGACCGTGGACTTCTTCGGACTTCAGAAAGGGGACAGGTTCAGGGTCGTCTATGACGAGAAGTCCGTTGAAAACGAGGTGCTTGACATCGACACCATCCGCGTCGCCCAGTTCATCCGCGACAACGACACCCTCGCCTGCTATATGTTCAATCAGGGCGACGGCGGCAACATCTACTGGAACGAGAAGGGTGAGAGCATGCGCAAGGCCTTTCTCAAGGCCCCGCTGCATTTCACGAGGGTAAGCTCGGGCTTCTCCTACGCCCGCAGGCATCCTGTCACGCGCCGTGTCCAGCCGCACACGGGGGTCGATTACGCCGCTCCGAAGGGGACTCCCGTGATGTCAATCGGCGACGGCACCGTGCTGTCAGTCAAGTATGAAGGGGCAGGCGGCAACACCGTCCGCATCCGCCACAACAGCGTCTATACCACCGCCTATCTCCACCTCAGCGGCTACGGCAAGGGCATCCGCGCCGGCGCCCGTGTCCGTCAGGGCCAGGTCATCGGCTATGTCGGCTCCACCGGCCGCTCCACCGGTCCCCACCTCGACTTCCGCGTCTGGAAGAACGGCTCGCCCGTCAACCCGCTCAAGATGCAGTCCCCTCCGGCCGAACCCCTCCGCCCCGACTTCCGCCCGCAGTTCGACTCCGTCAAGGTGGAGATGAACCGACTGCTGTCAGAAAATGTTGAATTTAGACTTGATGCGAACGATGGAGAATAAGCAGTTATATATCGACTTTGAGGTTTACGAGCGTGTGCCGGAACCGCATAAGCGGGAGAGAGCCTCGGCTTGGCGTGCGGCCATAGGACTGCAGGATGTGGATGGGCTGAAGGTGTCGGACTATCTGAAAGAGACAGCTGTAAGGCATATTGAAGGAGACATTACAATTGACGATGTGCGTGAGCAGTTGAAGTCATACTATATCAGCAAGACCTCTCATGACAAGGATGACTTGGAGACGGAGGAGGCTGACCGTGTTGCCGCAAACATCACAAAGCTGCTGAGCGAGAAATCTTTCTCGTTCACTGCCTTGGAGTTCCTTAACATCCACAGACATCTGTTTGACGGCGTGTTCAAGCATGCCGGTGAGATTCGTCCGTTTGACATCAGCAAGAAGGAGTGGGTGTTGCGGGGAGATACTGTGATATATGGGCGTGCCGCTGACATAATGATGACGTTGAAATATGACATTCAACAGGAAAAGGACTTCAGCTATAAGGGGCTGACAGAGGATGAAACGGTTGAGCATATCGTTGATTTTGTCACTCTTCTTTGGCAGAACCATCCGTTCCGTGAGGGCAACACCAGGACAACGGCAGTGTTCATCATAAAATATTTACGAACCATTGGCTTTCATGTTGACAACGATTTGTTCGCGGACAATTCGTGGTATTTCCGAAATGCATTGGTTCGCGCCAACTACAGAAATCCAAACAATGGCATAGAACCGGACAAATCATTCCTCATCAGGTTCTTCCGCAACTTGATGTTAGGAGAAAAGAATGAGTTGAAGAACCGCTATATGTTAATAGGTACAACGATAGAAGGAGATACCCCCACAAGTACCCCCGCAAGTACCCCCACAAGTAAGGGTGAACTCATATCGCCATTGTCAGATAATGTAAGAAAGCTGCTTGTCGCTATTGGCCATGAAGAAAAAAGCCTGAAAGAGATGATTGAGGCCACAGGACTGAAAGACAGGAAAAATTTCATTGAATACTCTCTCTCCCCGGCTGTAAGTGCCGGTCTTGTAAGGATGAAATACCCGGCCTCGCCCCGTCATCCCCGTCAAAAATATCTTTTGACGGCTAAAGGCACAGAACTCCTTGATACTTTGTAATTTATACTTTCTGTTTTATCGGAGTGAGTTTGAACGTGACCTGCCAGATACAGCTGTCACCATTCGGGTCTTCCCGACTTGGCTCACCGGGCTTGTCTCCGAAGAAGAAGCGAACTCTCGGCTTGTATGTACAGCTTACAATTTTTCCCGCAATGCTGTGCTGTCTATCGGTGAGAATTATATTCTCAAGACTCTTTTTCTTTAAATAAGGGAATTTTCCTCCATTGTAGAAATAGCAGCCATGAAATGTTTCAGGCATGAACTCTACACTAACAAGCAGATTTCCATCAATGTTTTCCAATAACTCTCTGTATGTGTCTTCGTTGATGTCGACTGAAAATGTATTTTGTTTACCTGATACAAAATCATCGATTACACTCTTTTCGACCTCAAATCCGATCGTGTTTTCTTCTGTTGCCATGATGCTAAAAATAAGTAAAACAGTTGTTTAAAGTACAAAGACGGATTCGTCGCCGCAGATGTTGCGGATTTTCAGGCGAAGCGGTTTTTCTTCACTGCTGATTGTGCCGTCCCAGAACTTGTCTGTCTTTTTGCCGTTGAGTATGACATGGCCAGATTTGTCTATTTTGAGTTCTTCGCTGCTGTGCCAGATGTCGCCCTTTTCGGCGGAAATGCAGTCGAGGCTCAGCATCTCGATGGCTTCAAGCCCGTCATCGCTCAGTACAAGAGGAATAAATTCCGTCGTCTTTCCCTTTGAAAGCTGGATTATATGCTGCTGTCTTGCCTTTTCGTTGAGTTCGTCAATCTTTCTCCAGATGCGGTCGCTGTGGAATGACCCGATTGTGACCTTCCAGACATTCAGCAGTCCGTCCGTGTCCCGTGCCACTTCCCATTGCGCGGAATCGTCCGCGACAACCTCGGCAAGGACAGGCTTTATGTCACGAAGTTCAATCTCTATGAGCGTGTTGTTGGCTTCCCGGATAAACTTTTTTATTTCCTCAATGCCGTCAATGTCAATATAGAACAGGATGACTTTTTTCGTGTCGTCCGGCAAGTCCGGCAGTTCCTCTCTGACTATGGCCGCGACATCCGGAAGTGACAGCACCCTCGATGAACTGTCAAGCAGATTGGGAAGATATACCGGTATGTGCCCGATTTGCGGGTCGGTTATGCTGCCAGCCCAGGCGGATGACAGATTGCTGTCCTTTCCGAGCCCCGGGATGAGAGACATCAGTTTCGCCATAGTCTGCGCAGGGTTGCGGTAGAGCGACACTCCGTCCTTCACCTCCCGCATCTCAAATTCCGCTCCGGCGCTCTTGAGACGGTCGCGTGCCGTCTGGATGCTGTTTATGTTGATGTCGCAGTGGATAAACTTTCTTCCGAGCCTGTTTGCCACGGCCGCGGTCACTCCGCTCCCTCCGAAGAAGTCCGCCACGGTCATTCCCTCATCGCTGCTCGCCCTGATGATTCTTTCCAGCAGCGCCTCCGGCTTCTGCGTCGCGTAGTCGACCCTTTCGTCGGCCTGTGAATTGACGGCAAAGATGTCGGTCCATAATGATTGACAAGGCATTCCTTTCAGTTCATCGAGATAGACCTTTGAACGGATACCTCCGTTTTTGGTAATATGCAACCGTCCTTCCTCATCCATTTGTCTCATGGTTGATTCCGGGCATCTCCAAAGTGATGCGAATCCCTTGTATGTATAGGAATACCCTCCTCCGCTCAGACCTTTTGCAGTCAGGTTTCCGCTATCCCATTTCCTTCCGTCAGGATCCTGATTCTTGAATCGTTTCAGATAATTTTCGTCGTATTCTTGGAATACGGGGTTAAAAGTCGGGGCGGCTCCCTTGGTATAAAAGAAAATACTGTCAAAATTGTTCCCGAAAAAAGAGCTGTCGCTATGGGCAGTCGAGCGTTTCCAAATAATCTCATTCCGGAAATTCTCCTCTCCGAAAATCTCGTCCATCAGAATCTTCACATAATGCCCTATATGCCAGTCCAGATGCACATAGATGCTGGCATTGTCGCTCATCACGGCCTTTATGGCGCATAGGTTCTCGTACATCCAGTTCAGATAGCGTTCCTTGTCCCAGATGTCTCCGTACACCGTCTCCTCGAAGGTCTTCAGCTCACTGTTGTCAAGCTCGCTTTCCGCCTCCTTGATGGCTTCGGCGACCTTCGGATTCCTGCGGATATAAATCTTCTTCGCATAGTCCGCACCCGAGGCGAACGGAGGGTCGATATAGACAAGATCGACGGTCTTTCCCTGACTTTTCAGATAAGCGCAGGCCGAAAGGCATTCGCCCCGGATGATGAGATTGCCGTCCGGATTCGCTCCCACAGTCTCCGTCACTTGGGTCTCATAGAGCGGCATCCCTCTTTTTATGTGTGTGACGACCTCGTTTGCCCCACGATATTTCAATGCCCGGCGCGTCCTTGCAAAATTGTCGAGAATTGCCTGCCCCTCAATAGGTTCCGGAAAATACGGTATATATTCTACAGCCATAGCTCTGTCCTTTATTTCTGATTTTCAAAGAATTCCGTGATTGTCCTGCTCAGCACGCGCTCCCTTGCGGCCGCCGGCAGCGTGTCTTCGATGTAGAGGAACCGGAATTTGTCATATCCGAACATCCTGTTATTCTGAGGAATGAAAACATCATCCATGAATTTTCTCCGTTCGGTGAATTTTGCGCCGAAGCCTTCGCCCTTGGTCTCAATGATTGCAATGCGGTCAATCTGCCCGTTGGAATCTCTGTTGAACATGATGAAGTCCGGGATATATTTCCCGAGATATTCCCATGTCTTTCCGCCATGTTTCGCGTAGCAGCCGATGGAGAACCCCGTCAATGTGTCGTCGCCGTTGAAATAGACCTCTATCTTCTTGTCTCTGAGCAGCGGAATCATTTCTTCGCTGAACACGGATCGTTCGAGCCGGCTGTCAAAACGGTACGGCAGGTAGTGGTAGGTCTGTCTGCGTTCCGGATGGCGGTCGTTCGTGTCAATAAAGCCGAGGCCGCGTTTCCTCAGCAATTCCATTGCAGCCTTTTCTTCCTCGGACATCTCCGGCGCTTCCGGTTTGGAATCGTCTTCGATAATTTCTGCAACCGTCTGCGCGTCAGGGAAATACAATTCCGTTTCTGTAGCCTGCACGGTACTGGTCAGCCGTTCTATTCTCAAAAGGCTCGCCTTCTCCGGAATTATCTCTTCGTTTATCCTCAGTTTGCGTGACGGAGTGAACGCACGGCGTATTCTTGAACGGATTTCTTCCTGGTCGAACTGCGGGAGCAGCACCTGACAGCCGTTCTTCTCCGAATTTGCGGTAATCCTGTCATAGATTGCCTTTAGCCGGTCCCGCTGTCCGTAAAGCTCGTCAATGGGCAAAAGTCCGAAACTTTCCTTGTGGATTCGGAATATCCAGTCATTGAACGTCGTCAGTTCAACTCTTGCTGTGTCGGCCACATATGTCCCGAGCTTCCGTCCCCGGATGTCCTGACTGTGAATGAGGTTTCCGTCCCTCATGACGATAATTCTGTCGGGCGCGAGGTTCGCATGAATGTCAAAGTTCTCCTCGGTCGGAACGCTGCTGTATCTTATTTTCAGCTGATAGAACTCGACCGGCGGAACTTTCAGCGTCTCCATTCTGGAAAACCTCCTGATTGTCCGCATATTAGTGGCGGCCGCCTTTCTGAACTCCTCCAGCGAAATGTTCTGCTGCTGCTTGAGCTGCTTGTTGAGAATGTCAGCGTTGAACTTATTCAGCCAGATGATTGCAGTCTCGTCGTTTCCGTGGGTGACTTCCCGAAGGCATCGGCAGCTTGTCTGGAGCACCATGATTGTGGGGCATACTCCTTTCTGAGGAAGTATAACGCCGGTAAGGCTCCGGCAGTCCCATCCTTCCTTTCCAATCTGTACAAGCAATATTATCCGTATTTTCGACGAAGGGCTGTCAAGCAGAGTGAACTCAGTCTCGGCACCCTCCGGCGCGGCATATTCCCTGTTGCCTCCATGATATTTCAGAATGCTTTCTCCCGGATTCATCCCTCTGGCTGAAAGAATCTGTGAAACAAGGGGATAGACGATTTCTTCGAGGTTCTCGATTTTTCCGCAGTATATGGCAAGTTTCGCGCAGGTTCCGTCGGAATAGACCGTGTCCCCGTATTTCTCCAAAAATTCACCGACTCCGCTCCGGATGATTTCCTCCTGAGTGTTGTCCGTGTAATTGATTGTCGGACGCTTCAGAAAATTTCCGACACCATCGACAAGAGGGTAGTGATAGACGACGTTTGCCAGATCCGTGTTTCTCATTGACAGTCCGCTTGCAAGCTCGACATTTTCCGCCTTGTCAAGGTACGGCGTTCCAGAGAAACCGAGAATTGAGTGAAAGTTGTTGGATTTTCCCCATTCTGTGACAACTTGCCTCAGCTTTATTTCACTGTCCGTGGCATGATGGACTTCATCGATGATGACGGCAAGATTGGGAATCCGCCCTATTATTGCCCGTAGTTCATTTGCCTGATTGATTTCCGCCAGCTCCCTGCTGTTGAATACAAAAGCTTCATTGGCATCGTCTATTTTGTCGAGTATGACTTTCTCCGCGTTTGTCACGGCAATCAGTCCCAGCAGATCCTCGAACGGCTGGTGCGAACTGATCTTCCTCGCGTTGGGATTCCTGGTCATATTGCTCTTCTGCCCGCTCTTGGACTCGTCGAGGACTTCGAAGCATATCATCTTCCGCAGCTGCCCTGCCGCCGGCTCAGGTATGACCCAGGCCGGGTCGAATTCCGCTATGTGCTTGAGGCTCGGGATGATTGATGATTTCAGCCCGGACGGCGCGAGGACTATGAAGTTGTGTGCGAATGTCGGGTCGGCCGGCTTGAGAGCGGCGTAATAGAGATTTATATAGATGAACGCGGCCATCAGGAATGTCTTTCCCGCTCCCATCGGGAGGCTGAAAAGATAGTCCGTGTAGCTGACATTGTAGAAAACCTTGTGGAAGACTTCTTCGCAGTCAATGCTTTCCGGTGAAAGGCGCAGCTGTTTCTCAAGCTCCGGCGCTATCTGCTTGCCGTTTCTGTCCTGCAGGACAGAGTATTCGTAGAGTGCCTGAGTCGCAGGATGTGCAAGCATATATTCCCTTGTGTGCTGCCTCAGTTCTGTCTCCTGAAGGTCGAGAGTGTTGAAGACTCCTGATGAGAAAAGCTTCCACAGCGGCTTGTTTCCGCATCTTATCAGAAGGAACAGATAGGTCTTGATGGCTTCAATCTGGGCGTCGCGCATCTTCCCTCGTTCCTGCATATAGCGGACAAGCTCTCTGACCGGGCATTCTCCGGACGAGAACCATTCATTTCTTTTCTTCTCAATCAGTTTATAGTACATAGTTCTTATCGCTCATGTCGCTTTTTGAGTGGCTGGAGGAAGCGAAGCGCACAAAGATAATGAAATTTCCTCGGGGAGCAACCCGTCGGGGAAATCTTTAAAATTTTTTCAGGTAGCTGATGCTGTCCGGGCCTTCGTTGAAGAGGAGGTCCATGATGGAGAGGTTGGGGATGAAGCCGTGTTTTTGGGAAAACACCTGCCAGTAGGGGCGGGCGAGGCCGAGGTCTTGGAGGATGGTGTCGGGGCGCTTGGGGTGGATGACTTCGCGCAGGTCGCCAATTTGTGGGGCAATCCACTCTTTGGTGAAGCGGAGTTCGGCGGGGATGCCGGCCTTGCGGAGGAAGAACCTGAGGATGTCGGTGTTGAAGTCGAGCATGAGTTCGGGGCGGGCGTCGAGGATGGTGAAGAGCTCGTCCTGATAGTATTCGAAGTAGGGGGAAGTCCGGTAGGCGGAGACGATCGCCCGCTTGTGCCGGGTGAGCCAGTCGGTCTTCCAGTCGATGTGTACCTGTGATATGGGCTTGCCGAAGTCCTCGTGGCACACAGGGTAGTTCAATGTCTGCGCCCCGTCTGCGGCATAGAATCGGCAGCGGTTCCTCCATGACTGCTTGGCGTAGTGCCCGCACGCCTCTATATAGACGACCGCAGGTTCAACCTCGGTCCGTCCGGGATTAAACCTGCATTCGTTCGCTATCGCCGCCACATACCCGATCGGCGGGAAATACGCCGTAGTCAACAATACCATCAGCAATTATTCTAATAGCCATCCAAGGCCGCAGAGATGTCGCCCTGCACAAAACCCGAGATGAGGGGGATGCATAAAAGGATGGGATGCAAGGCGGATGGCGAAGATAAAACCGCAGCAACCTTATGGTTGTGAGGATTTTATCAAGCCATCCAACGCCGCAGACCGCCTTTTATGCGCCCCCCTCAGTCCATTTCGCCGGTCTTGGACGAGTTGTTCGGCCCCTTGATGATTCCGCGTGAAGAGTTGCGGATAAATGTGAGTATCGTAGTCTTCTCCTCGCTGTCCGGGAATCCGATTTCAATCTTGTCAAGCGCGTCGCTCACGTTCATTCCGGAGTTGTAGATCACGTCGTACATATCCTTGATGTTGCGAATCTGCTCGGAGGTGAACCCGCGTCTGCGGAGTCCCACGAGGTTGACGCCGGCGTATGTCAGCGGGTCGCGTCCGCAGAGGACATAAGGCGGGATGTCCTTGTTGATTTTCGAGCCTCCGCCTACCATCGCGTGCTTGCCGATTTTCGAGAACTGGTGAGCCACGGTGCTTCCGCCGAGGATTGCCCAGTCATCGACGTCGGTCTCTCCGGCGATGCCCACATAGCTTACGAGGATGCAGTGCTCGCCGACCGTGCAGTCATGGGCAACGTGCGTGTAGGACATCAGCAGGGTGTTGCTGCCGACCTTGGTCACGCCCTTTCCGCTGGCCTTGGTGCCGCGGTTGATGGTCGCGCACTCCCGGACGGTCACGTTGTCGCCGAGTTCGACGTAGGTCACCTCGCCGTCAAACTTCAGGTCCTGCGGGATGGCTCCCACGACGGCTCCCGGGAACACGCTGCAGTTCTTTCCCATCTTCACATAGTTGAAAATCGTGGCGTGTGGAAGAATCCTGCAGCCGTCGCCGATTTCCACAAATTCGTCGATATATGCGTACGGGCCGATTTCAACGTTCTCGCCGATTTTCGCGTTCGGGTGAACGCACGCAAGCGGATGGATTGTAGTGCTCATATTTTTCTATTTTATTTTTTCTCTGACCATTTTTGCAACGGTAGTATTTATTGTATGGCCGGACTTATAGGCCGTCACCTTGGCCTGCAGGAAGCCTCCGGTCAGGCGCAGGTCGCCGATGAGGTCCAGCAGCTTGTGGCGGGCGCACTCGTTGTCGAAATGCAGCGACTCGTTGAGGTAGCCGTTCTTGACCTGAAGCTCCGGCTTGCCGATGTGGCTGCACACGTTCTTGAGCTGCTCCACCGTGATGGGGTGCTCGACAATCACCAGCGCGTTATCGACGTCGCCCCCCTTGATGAGGTTGTTGGCGAGCAGGTACTCGACCTCGTGGAAGAAGCAGAAAGTGCGGCAGGCGCTGATTTCGCGGATGTAGTCCGTCCCGGCGTCGAACCTCGCGCTCTGTACCCCGAGAACCTTCGAGTTGAAGTCAATCGTGATGTCGTAGCTGAACGTTTCGGCAGGCTCGATGGTGAGGAATGCTCCGGTCTCGGGATTCCTGTACTCCACCTTCTCCTTCAAGGTGATATAATGCCTCGGAGCGTCCTGCCCCGCGAGCCCGTCCGGCGCGATTGCGTCCGCATAAGGCTTCGCGCTTCCGTCCAGAATCGGAACCTCGGCGCTGTCAATCTCAATCAGAACGTTGTCAACCCCGAGCCCGGTGAGCGCCGAAAGAAGGTGCTCGATTGTCCCGACTGTAGCCTCTCCCGATGAGATTGTGGTGCTGCGCGCCGTCGATGAGACGTTCTCCGCGAGCGCGTCAACCGTGGCGTCCGGTCCTATGTCAGTCCTTACAAAACGGATTCCCGTGTCGGCAGGAGCAGGCTTGAGCGTCATCGTCACCGGCTTTCCGCTGTGCAGCCCCTTGCCATGGAAAGTATATTCCTTCCTGAGCGTATTCTGTCTTTTCATCTTTTGAATATCTTTTTGGTCTATATTTGTTTTCTCATCGGTCACATACGCCCGGTATGCTCCCTCCTCAAAAACAAATCTATCCTCAAAAATCTTATTCAAAATCCCGGAGGGTAGATTTCGGTGACTCTCCACCATGAAATCAATAGACCTGAGACATTGAATAGATTCTATTTTAATAATTCGGGGGCGCAAAGGTAAGCAATTTTTTTTTATTCGTCCCCATGCGGGGCAGGCGCTTGCTCCAAATGCCTGACCAGCGCCGCTATCTGTCCCCCTTCCCGTTCTTTCTGAAGACCGCGTAGGCCCGCAGGAAGTCCCTGTGAGGGAGCGCCGGCGTTCCGAAAAGCACCTCGCCCTCCTTCTTGAGGTTGCCTATGAGGCCAGTCTGTGCTCCGAGAGTGGTGTGTGAGGGAACTTTCAGCCCGTTCGCGATGCCGGCCTGCCCCGCGAAGATGCAGTGCTCGCCGACCTTCGTGGAACCGGCTATGCCCACCATCGCGCTCATCACAGTGTTCTCTCCCACCTCCACATTGTGCGCAATCTGGCAGAGGTTGTCAATCTTCACTCCCTTATGGATAATCGTGGAACCCATCTGGGACTTATCGACGCAGGTGTTCGCCCCGATTTCCACATTGTCCTCGATGATGACGTTCCCCGTATGCTCGATTTTCCTGTATGTTCCGTCAGGAAGCGGCGCGAATCCGAATCCGTCAGCTCCGATGACCGCGTTCGCGTGGATAATCACGTTGTCGCCGATCACCATCCCCGGATAAATCTTCACCCCCGGATAGAGTATGCAGTTCTTTCCGACAGTCGCCCCGTCGCCCACATAGACCTGTTCGTAAATCTTCGTGTAATCGCCGACCTTCGCTTTCTTTCCGATATATGCGAAATCGCCGACATAGACCTTCCTGCCTATCTTCGACGAAAATGCGACATGACAGCGCGCTCCCCGGTGGCGGAAATATTTCTTCTTCTGCGCCGTGACGTATTCGAGAAGCGCCGCGACCGCCGAATATGCGTCATCCACCCTCACGAGCGTCGCCCCGACCTCTTTCTTAGGCACGAAGGTTCTGTTCGCGATGATTACCGACGCCTTGCTTTCATAGACATATTCCTCGTATTTCGGGTTGGCGTAGAATGATATCGCCCCCGGCTTTCCGCTTTCGATTCTTGCGAAGGTCGTCACTGCGGCGTTCTTGTCGCCATCGACCTCCCCGTTCAGTATTTCCGCTATCTGTCCTGCCGTCAATTCCATAAGCAGCCTTTTGTTTTTTCTCCTTATATTAAAAATATTTGCAAAGGTAATACATTTTTCCTACCTTTGTCGCCGTGAGAGAGAAAGGGGACGCAGAGTTCCCTTTTTTCATGCTCAAAAGTGAAAGGTTCACTCCAAATTTTGTTGAAATGAAAATTTCAGAGATTATAGATGCAGTGGGTCCCGCCGTCGTTGCACGAAAATGCTTTATTGTCGAAATAAATGTTTCGGGGGACAATGACGTGGAGATTGTCATCGAGTCCGAGGACTCCAATGTGGTTCTGGACGACTGCGTGGAAATCAGCCGCCGCTTCGAGGAATGCTTCGACAGGGCGGTCGAGGACTATTCGCTGACCGTGACCTCGGCGGGGCTTGACCAGCCGTTCAAGGTGCTGAAGCAGTACAGGAAAGCCGTCGGGACGCAGGTGGAGGCGGCTCTGAGGGGAGGACGGAAGGTAGTCGCGGAACTTGTCGATGCCGACGAAAGCTCGGTGACGCTGAGATACAGCCTGCGTGAAGCCGTCGAGGGGAAGAAGAAAAAGGAACTCGTGGAACATTGCGACAGGTTCGGATATGACGACGTCAATTATGTTCGTCCGCACATTGATTTCAAATAAAAATAAATGAATATATAATATGGAAAAGATTGAACTGAAGGACGCGTTTGCGGAATTTAAGAATCAGAAGAACATTGACCGCCCGACGATGATGGGTGTGCTTGAGGATGTTTTCAGAACCCAGATTGCCAAGGTCTATGGCGACGCGGACAATTTCGACGTCATCATCAACATCGACAAGGGCGACTGCGAGATTTACTGGAACAGGGAGGTCGTCGAGAAGGTGGAGGACCCGAACAAGCAGATTTCGCTTGAGGAGGTGAACGCCGACGGCGACGACTACGAGATAGGCGAGACCTTCGCTAAGAAAATCGAGATGAAGGACTTCGGCCGCAGGGGCATTCTCAACATCAGGCAGAATCTTCAGGGACGCATCATGGACCTTGAGAAGGCGAACCTCTATAATAAATATAAGGATATGGTCGGCCAGCTCTTCTCCGGTGAGGTTCACCAGACATGGGCCAAGGAGGTCATTCTCCTTGACGACGAGGGCAATGAGCTCAAGCTTCCCAAAATGGAGCAGATTCCGGGCGAGCACTTCAAGAAGGGCGACTCCGTGAAGGCAATAATCAAGTCCGTGGAGATGAGGAACACCACTCCGATAATCACGCTCTCCCGCGTTTCCGACGATTTCCTCGCTAAGCTCTTCGAGGCCGAGGTTCCCGAGATTTACGACGGCCTCATCACCATCAAGAAGGTAGTGCGTGTCCCGGGGCAGAGGGCCAAGGTCGCCGTCGAGTCGTATGACGACAGGATTGACCCTATCGGAGCCTGCATCGGAGTCAAGGGTTCCCGCATCATCGGAATCGTCCGCGAGCTCCGCAACGAGAACATCGACGTCATTCAGTGGACTTCCAACACCCAGCTTCTCATCACCCGTGCGCTCGCTCCGGCCAAGATTTCATCCATCGTCAACGGCGAGGACGGGAAAATCAAGGTCTATATGCTTCCGGAGGAGGTCACCAAGGGCATCGGCCGCGGCGGCGTGAACATACGCCTTGCAGGTATGCTCGTTGACAAGGAGATTGAGGTGTGGAGAGAGACTCCGAAGGTTGAGTCGCAGGATGAGGAGGACTACGACATCCTGCTTGAGGAGTTCGACGACGAGATTGACCAGTGGATTATCGACAAGCTCAAGTCAATCGGCTGCGACACGGCGAAGAGCGTGCTTGCAATCGACCCTGAAGACCTCGCCAAGAGGGCTGACCTTGAGGACGAGACCGTGGCTGACGTGCGCCGCATTCTCAGCGCCGAGTTCGAGTAGGCCGCGTGCCGGGAGTTTCCGCGTTCCGGCAGCCCGGCGACCGATGGGACGACGCGGGATTCGCAAAGTATAATTGGAAAGACTATAAGGGGATATATATGGCAGAAATCAGATTAAGCAAAATTGCAAGACAGTTCAACATCGGGGTCGGCACGCTCGTCGATTTCCTTAACGGCAAGGGTGCCAACATCACCACGAGCGACCCTAACGCCAAGATTTCGGATGAGTTCATGCCTGCGGTCGAGGCCAAGTTCGGCGGCGACCTCGCGGCCAAGAAGGACTCTGAGAAGGTGGCCACGAAGCTCAAGGCGATGATTGACGTTTCCAAGAAGAAGCCTGCGGCCGAGGACGAGGATGCTGACAGGGAGGTGATTATAAAGACTACCTCCATCGCGGAGCCAGCTCCCGAGAAGCCTGCTCCGGCTCCTGTCGTCGAGACTCCGGTTGCCGCGGCGGCCGCTGCGGAGGAGGTGCGTCCTGCCGAGGAAAAGCCGGCGCCGGAGGTGCATGAGGAGACGCGGGAGGAGACTCCTGCCGAGGCACCCGGGACGGCGTCTGTTGAGGAGCCTCGTCCGGCGGCAGAGGCTGCGGCAAAGCCCGCTGAGCCTGTTGAGGATCCGGTGAAGCCGGAAAGGGAGAGCTTCGGGCCGAAGATTATAGACAAGATTGACCTTGACGGCATCGGAAAGAAAAAGCCGGCGGTTGAGGATGTTGAGAAGCCTGCGGAGCCTGTCGTCGCCGAGCCGGAGAAGAAGGAGGCGGTTGCTGAATCCCCGGCAGCCGAGCCGCAGAAGGCCGTAGCGGAGGTTCGGAAGGAGCCCCGCGAGGCCGTAATTGCCGTCGAGAGGCTGGCCGGCCCGAAGGTCATGGGCAAGGTCGATTTGAGCAAGTTCGAGACTCCTAAGAAGAAGGGCAAGAGAGAGAGAATAAAGCCGGGACAGAGCCAGAAGGTGGACGTCACCAAGGTCGATGCGTCCGGGAACGGCGGAGGAAAGAACTCCGGCGGGAAGAACGGCGGTAACGGGAAGAACGGGCGTGACTTCGGCAAGGGCAGGAACGAGTCCGGCGGAGGAAAGGGTCGCAACCGTGGCAAGGACAGGTTCAAGCCTGCCATGACCGAGGCAGAGACCGAGGAGATGCAGAAGGAAATCCAGAAGCAGATTAAGGAGACCTACGCCCGCATGAACGAGGGCAAGGGCAAGAACAACTTCGGCGCGAAGCACAGGAAGGAGAAGAGGGAGGCCGCCGCTGACAGGCTCCAGGAGGAGATGCAGCAGCAGGAACTCGACAAGAAGGTTCTGAAGGTCACGGAGTTCGTGACAGTGAACGACCTCGCGACCCTCATGAACAACACTCCGGTGACAAAGGTCATAGCCGCCTGCATGAGCCTCGGGCTCATGGTGTCAATCAACCAGCGCCTTGATGCCGAGACCCTCGTGCTCGTCGCGGAGGAGTTCGGCTATGAGGTTGAGTTCGTGACCGCCAACCTCACGGAGGAAATCAACTCCGAGGAGGAGGCCGACAAGCCGGAGGACCTCGTTCCGAGACCGCCTGTGATTACGGTCATGGGGCACGTCGACCACGGTAAGACATCCCTGCTCGACTACATCAGAAAGGCGAACGTGATTGCCGGCGAGGCCGGAGGAATCACCCAGCACATCGGCGCATACAACGTGGAGCTTCCGAACGGCCGGAGGATTACCTTCCTCGACACGCCGGGACACGAGGCCTTCACGGCGATGCGTGCCCGTGGTGCGAAGATGACCGACCTTGCGATTATCATCATCGCGGCGGACGACGCGATAATGCCGCAGACCGTCGAGGCAATCAGCCACGCGCAGGCGGCAGGAGTACCTATGGTGTTCGCAATCAACAAGATAGACAAGCCGGGGGCCAATCCGGACAAAATCCGCGAGCAACTCTCGAACATGAACATCCTCGTGGAGGACTGGGGCGGAAAGTACCAGTGCCAGGAAATCTCGGCGAAGAAGGGAACCAATGTGGACCTGCTGCTCGACAAGGTGCTTCTTGAGGCCGATATGCTTGACCTGAAGGCCAATCCGAACCGCAGGGCCACCGGCGCCGTCATAGAGTCTTCCCTCGACAAGGGCCGCGGCTATCTTGCCACCGTCCTCGTCCAGAACGGAACGATGCACGTCGGCGACGTGATGCTTTCGGGCTGCTACACCGGCCGCGTGAAGGCAATGTTCAACGAGCGCGGCCAGAAAGTTGACGAGGCCGGCCCTTCCACTCCTGTTTCGGTTCTCGGACTCAACGGAGCCCCGACTGCCGGTGAGACCTTCAACATCATGGCCGACGAGCGCGAGGCCAAGGAAATCGCCAACAAGCGCGAGCAGCTCATTCGTATTCAGGGCATAAAGACACAGAAGCACATGACCCTTGAGGAAATTGGCCGCCGAATCGCAATCGGCAATTTCAAGGAACTCAACGTCATCGTCAAGGGTGACGTCGATGGTTCCGTTGAGGCCCTTTCCGATTCACTCATCAAGCTCTCCACCGACGAGGTGCGCGTGAACGTGATTCACAAGGCTGTCGGAGCCATTTCCGAGTCCGACGTGCTCCTTGCTGCGGCTTCCGACGCCGTCATCATCGGCTTCCAGGTCCGTCCTTCGACGGGCGCCCGCAAGCTTGCCGAGAAGGAGGAAATCGAAATCCGCCTCTACTCGGTCATCTACGACGCCATCAACGAGGTCAAGGACGGTATCGAGGGTATGCTTGCTCCGGAGGAGAAGGAGGAGATTTCCGCTACGGCCGAAGTGCTTGAGACGTTCAAGATTTCCAAGGTCGGAACCATCGCCGGCGCGATTGTCCGCGAGGGCAAGCTCCAGCGCACTTCCAAGATTCGCGTCATCCGTGACGGCATCGTGGTCTATACGGGCGAGCTCGGCTCCCTCAAGAGGTTCAAGGATGACGTCAAGGAGGTCGTTTCCGGTCAGGATTGCGGTCTGAACATCTTGAACTACAACGATATCAAGGTCGGAGACATTGTCGAGGCCTATCAGGTCGTCGAAGTCAAGAGAACCTTGTAAAAGGTAAAAGCCGCGGAAGCGGCACGTCTGCGGCGTTGGAAATCGGATTTTAGTCCTCACAACCATCAGGTTGCTGCGGGTAAAATCCAACTTCCGCCTTGCATCCGCCCCGTTTCCGTGACTTTTACTCCAAACTTTTTACTTGAGACCGTTATTCCGATGTGGATTAAGAGTCTAATACCATCATTGCTCCTGCTTGTTGCCCCGCTGCAGGTTTCGGCCGGGACGGCGGACAGGAGTTTCCCTTCTTTGGCGGAACTGGACAGGGTGGTGCGGGATGCGAAGCTGTATGACGGACGGAGGCAGCACGAGATAGATTCCTGCCGCTGTCTGCTCGGCGGTATGCTCCCCGATGAAAGACGCTATGAACTACTGAACGGGATGCGCGGGCTGTACGACAAATTCCAGACGGATTCCGCGACATCGTATGCCGAAAAGTCCCTTGCCCTTGCCCGAGATATCGGGAGGCAGGAGCTTGTAAACCTGTCGCTTACGGCATTGGCAAAGGAATATGCGACTTCCGGCCTGTATTCGGAAACTTTGGAACTTCTGGACAGCGTTGACCGGAAAACCGCGTCTGAGGACTGTCTCGTGGATATGTACTATCTCTACTATTTCACCTACGGTTCCCTCTCCAGCCTGTGCCCGGATGCCGCCCTTGCCGCGCACTATGACTCGAAGGCTCTGACGGCGCGGGACTCAATCCTGCTGTGGCGGCCGGACTATGCCGTATTCAAGTGCGGCCGGCTTCTCGCGTCGGGAAACGTAGGGGCGGCGATGGAGGTCATTCTTCCGCTCTGCGACAGCCTTGAACCTGCGGACACCCGTATGGGACCCGCAGCGCTTGCCGCAGCCGAACTCTACGAGTCGCTCGGATTGCGTGAAAATGCAAAGTCCTACCTGATAATGTCCGCGATGTCCGACCTTGTCAATGCGAAGAAAGAGTATGTAGCCTTGCGCACGCTGGCCGTGATGCTCTATGAGGACGGTGACATCAGACGGGCTCATAAGTATCTGACACGTTCGCTTGACGATGCCGTGTTCTGCAAGGCGCGTCTCAAGGTCGATGCCATTGCACCGATGATTTCAATCGTCAATGAGGCCTATCTTAAGGCTCAGAGGCGCAGTCTTGTGGCGGTGGGGTGCTGCCTTGCCTTGGCTGTCCTTCTTATGGCTGCGCTGTTCTTGCTCGTGCTTGTCCTGAAGCGTCAGAAGGCAAGACTCGCGGAGGCCGGCGCCAGACAGGAGGAGGCGGCGCGGAACGTTCGGGAGGCCAGCAATATAAAGAATACTTATGTGACCATGCTTATGCTTGAGTGCATAGCAAGGATAGGCCGTCTTGAGGAATACCGGAAGTCGCTGAACCGCAAGGCGATTGCCGGCGAAATCCATGCCTTGCAGAAAGAGCTTAAGTCCAATGCCGTGGTGGAGCGTGAATGGGCCTCGTTCTACAGCGTGTTCGACAAGACCTTCCTTTCCATATTCCCGACATTCGTCTCTGATTTCAATGCCCTTCTGCTGCCGGAAAATGCAGTGCGCCAGCCCTCTCCCGGAGTCCTGTCTCCTGAACTCAGGATATATGCGCTGATTCGTCTCGGCCTGAATTCCACCGACCGCATTTCGGAACTGCTGCGCTACTCCAAATCCACCATCTACGCCTATCGTTCCCGCACCCGTCTCAAGGCCGTCTCCCCGGCCTCCTTTGAGGATGACATAATGAGAATTTCCTCCATTTAAGGCTTTTTGGACTGATATTTAATTTGTATTTTAAGGGCATATTCCGCGCATCATCTTTTTGTCAATCAGAGTGATGCGTTTATTTAGGCTTTATATTTTCGTTACTTGATGTTGTTTTTGCGCTTTTATAGGTCTAAATTGCCGAAAATTTAATAACCGCAAACCACACATCGTTTATGAACTCATTACTGAGGATTCTTGCCGCATCGGCGTTACTCTTCTCAATTTCGGCATTTCAATTTTCCGCGGCGGGAGACGTTTCGCTGAAGCGCGACTCCAAGGCCGCGCGCGGAGTCATCGAAAGGACGCTCGGACACTATCCCAAGAATCTCGTGCTCGAAGTGACCGGCCCCGTGGAGGAAGGCGAATATTTCTCGACTCAGGTCAGGAACGGACGGCTGTTCGTGAAGGGCAGCTCGGTCACCGCCGCCTGCCGGGGATTCTATGACTATGTCACGTCAAATCACTATGGAATGTCCACATGGACGGTCAACAACATCGTTCTTCCCTCGAGCCTTCCGGAGCAGCCGCTGAAGATTGTCACCACCCCGTTCGAGCACAGACAGTATATGAATGTCTGCACCTTCGGCTACACCATGCCCTATTGGGGCTGGGAGCAGTGGGAGGCGGAGCTTGACCGGATGGCGCTTCACGGCGTCGATATGCCGCTTTCACCCATTGGCAGCGAGGCCATCTTCGCCCGCGTGTGGCGCAGGCTCGGGCTCACCGAGGAAGAAATAGGGGAGTTCATGGTCGGTGCCGCGCATCTTCCGTGGTTTCGCATGGGAAACCTTTCATGCATAGACGGGCACCCTTCACAGCAGTGGTATGACAAGACGATAGAGCTTGAGCATCGCATAGTTGACAGGATGAACGAGCTCGGGATGTCACCTATATATAACGCGTTCGCCGGATTCGTCCCGAAAGGAATAAAGAGAGTGTTTCCGGAGGCGGAACTCGTTGAGACCGGCTGGGGTGACGGCCCGGACTATTTCTCAAGCTTCATCTTCCCGGAGACCGAACTCTATCAGCGCATAGCCAAGGAGTACATTCAGGAGTGGGAAAAGGAATTCGGAAAGGGAAAGTTTTATCTTGCCGACAGCTTCAACGAGATGAAGGTTCCCTTTGCCGAGCGCGGCACGCAGGAGCGCTTCGACCAGATTGCCTCCTATGGAAAGGCTCTCTACAATTCCATCTCATCCGCCAATCCGGATGCCGTCTGGGTTCTTCAGGGCTGGATGTTCGGCTACCAGAGGCACATCTGGGATCCGGAGAGCATACGTGCGCTCTTCTCGCAGGTTCCGGACGACAGGATGATTCTGCTGGATTTGAGCGTCGATTTCAACTACGGAATCTGGGAAAACGAATACACGTGGAACTATGCCAAGGGGCTCTATGGCAAGAAATGGATATACAGCACCGTGCCTAACTTCGGCGGAAGAACCTGCCCCGCAGGAGACCTTGACTTCTATCTGAACGGGCATCTCAATGCTCTGACTTCGGAGAACAAGGGCAGGCTAATCGGTCTTGGAACGGCTCCGGAAGGGGTCGAGAACAACGAGGTCGTCTATGAAATCATTGCGGCCTCCGCATGGAGCACCTCCCACAAGGACATCCGCGAGTGGCTGAAGGACTACACCATAGCCCGCTACGGCAAATGTCCCGAGTCCCTTGTCCGCTTCTGGGACGGGATGCTTGAGAGCGACTACGGAATGTGCACGAGCCGTGCCCAGTACAGGGTGCAGAAGATGCCTTTTGACGGCCTGGGCGGACGCTATTCCACTTCACCGGCTCATTTCAGGGCTATAGAGGCTTTCATAGAGGCTTCCGGTGAGCTCGGCGGAAACAGGGAATATCTCACAGACCTCGCCCTGTGGGCGGGCGTGTATGCCTTCGGAAAGGCGGATCTGCTCGCGGAGCAGATAAACGAAGCCTACCTTGCCGGCGACAGTGAAACGGCCGCCGCGCTTGAAGGGCGCTTCTTTGACATGATGCGCCGTGCCGACAAGTTCTTTGACATTAACCCGGTGACAAGGCTTGACAGATGGATAGGCTTTGCCCGCGACTGGGGAAGCACTCCGGAAGAGAGCGACAAGTATGAGACAAACGCGAGGCGGCTTGTCACGACATGGGGCAGGGGCCGTCGGCCGGATGGACTTGACGACTATTCGTGCAGGATGTGGTCCGGCCTTATAAGGGACTACTACATTCCGAGGTGGCGGCATTTCTTTGACTCGAAGAAGGACGGCAAGCCTTTCGACTTCACTGCATGGGAATACAAATATGCGGAAGAGGGCCGCGGCGTATCCGAGCCTGAACGCTGCTCCGACCTTGTCGCCGAGGCGGAAAAACTCGTGAGGGACGCCGCCGACATAGCCGGGAATCCGGATAAGCTTCCGGGCTGGACATCGTTTGAAATGCAGGACGGCACCACGAGAATCATCCGTATGATTACGCCTGAGGACTACCCGACGCTGAAGGCTATCCGTTTCAGATGGCGTAACGGAGAGGATCCCGTCACCCTGAAGCTTGTGCAGATTAACGCCGCCGGCTGGGTGCGCTTCAAGAAAGACGACATCGGAATCGAAATCAGCCGCGAGAACCCCGTCGTTGAGTTTCCTGTGGAGCTGAAGAAGGGTGAGACTTTCCAGTTCATCTATCTCCATATCCTGCTTGACGGGACCAGGAAGCTCGGCGACTCTCAGGTCAATATAGAATATGTACGATAAAACTCTTCCGGACATGAAAAGGACAGTTTCAACATTATTGCTTGCAGGGGCATTCCTTATGGGGATTTCCTGTGCGAAGGCCGTCGTCACGGCGTCTGAAATCAGCTTCGGGAACATATCGTCCATGAACTTCGACGCCGCTGGCGGGCTCGGAACCGCCGAAATAATGGGGGGGGGTACAGGGTTAACCGCCGCCTCTTCTGAACCTGACTGGCTCCGCGTCGAGGCGGGGCAGTCTGAAATCAGCTTCAATGTCTTCTGCAACATGGGCGGGGAGCGCTCCGCTGAAATCACCGTGTCGGCGGAGGGCGGCAATGAGATTTCCTTCACCGTCAGGCAGGCCGCGTACAGGGGGCTTGTCGTGAGCCACAGTGCGCTCTCCTTCTCGGACGCGGAGAAGAGTCTTACCGTTTTGGTGAGATGCGACTCGGACTATGACGTCACCATCACCGAGAATCCGGACAATGCCTTCTCTTTCGTGAAGGGGGAGACCGGCGTGACGTTTACGACCGGAAGGCCGCAGGGGCGCCATGTCCTTGAGGGGAAGGCAGTGATTACTCCGACTGACAACACCATTGCCCCGTCTGAGGTCTCGCTCTTTCAGGACAGGAAGGAGGACTGGTTCTACCTTCTCGGGGAATGGACGGTAAGCGGTGGTTCCTCCCTCAAGTCCGTGACCCTGTCTGAAGACGTGCATCTCAAGTCCTTCTTTCTCACAATCAACACGGAAGAACTGTCGGCGTACAAAATCAAGGCTCCGCTGTCGGAGGACGGCAAGGTTCTCATCGCGGCTCAGGGATTCGCGCAGGACGGGGACAGTTTCTATTCGATACACTATAACGGGGGCTCGGTAAACAATCCGTCCGGATGGTACATCTGGATTGACGAAAGCGTTTCCTGGGGCGCGGCGCCTGTCTTTGACGACGACGCGCACACCGTCACCCTGACATTCTCCGACGCCAAGACAAACTCCACGGCCAAACCTGCCCAGTTCAACCTGTGGCGCTGTAAGGACTCGTTCTTCAACTTCGGCAGCGGAACGCCGCTCGTGCAGGCCAATAATCTTGTCCTGACGAGGAACTACACAGACTGATAACCAACCGCAAATACCACAAGGCATAATGAAAAAGTATATTGCAGCATTGCTGTTCTCCCTGCTGTTCTCCTTGGCGGCCCGGGCTCAGACGCCGGACGTCAGCGGAACTGTCAGGGATGCTTCGGGCGAGCCTCTCGCCGGAGTGGTGGTGGCCGTCGTCGGCACGAACAATGCCACGGTCACCGACATAGACGGAAACTACACGTTGTCCAAGGTTCCTTCCGGGGCAAAGCTTGAAGCTTCCTGTCTCGGCTACAACAACGTGACCGCGACTGCGGCCTCCAGGACGGACTTCGTCATGACGGAGAGCACGGAACTCATCTCCGAGGCCGTCGTGACCGGAATGACAAGCACCGACAAGCGTCTCTTTACCGGCGCTACCGACCGGCTCACAGCAGTTGACGTCAACATAAGCGGCATCGGTGAAATCAGCCGCTCTCTCGAAGGCAAGGCCGCCGGAGTCTCCGTGCAGAACGTTTCCGGAACATTCGGAACGGCCCCTAAAATCAGGGTACGCGGCGCGACGTCCATCTTCGGGGACTCGAAGCCTCTCTGGGTCGTTGACGGGGTCATTATGGAGGATGTCGTCGATGTTGACGCGAGTTCCCTTTCTTCCGGAGACGCGACGACGCTCATCAGCTCGGCGATTGCCGGACTCAACTCCGATGACATAGAGAGCTTCCAGATTCTTAAGGACGGTTCCGCGACGTCAATCTACGGAGCCCGCGCGATGGCCGGCGTGATTGTCGTGACGACGAAAAAGGGAACCCCGGGAATGACGCGCGTGAACTATAACGGCGAATACTCCGTCCGGCTGGTCCCGACATATTCCGAATTCAACATCATGAACTCTCAGGAGCAGATGTCCGTCTATGAGGAGATGTACCAGAAGGGGTGGCTCAACTTCACTAACAGCGTCTATAGTTCCACCGGAGGCGTCTATACGAAGCTTTCGCAGCTGATGAACACCTATGACCCCGCGACCGGGAAATATATGGTCGAGAACACCGAGGCCGGAAGAAAGGCATACCTCCGCCAGGCCGAGATGCGCAACACCGACTGGTTCTCCGAACTCTTCCGTCCGAGCGTCCAGCACAGCCACTCCGTCAGCATCACCTCGGGCAGCGAGAAGGGCAGCTACTACGCCTCTCTCGGCGCTCTCGTGGATCCGGGATGGACCGTGCAGAGCAAGGTGAACCGTTACACGGCGCTCTTCAACACTTCGCAGAACCTCTTCAGGGACTACCTGACGCTCAACATCATAGGTAACGCATCCTACCGTCAGCAGCGCGCCCCCGGAACGCTTTCCTCGGACATTGACGCCGCCACGGGACAGGTGAAGCGCGACTTCGACATAAACCCGTATTCATACGCCCTCCGGACTTCGAGGACACTTGACGCGAACGAGTTCTACACGAGGAACTACGCTCCGTTCAACATAAAGCATGAGCTTGAGAACAACTATATGGACATCTCCGTCCTCGACACGAAGTTCCAGGCCGAGCTTCGCGCAAAGCCGGTAAGCGGCCTTGAGCTCGCTGCCCTCGGTTCCGTCCGCTACCAGCTTTCGGAGACGGAGCACAACATCCGTGACAACTCCAACCAGGCGGAGGCCTACCGCGCCGCATACACTAAGATGATTCAGAACGGCAATCCATACCTCTACAGCAACCCGGATGACCCTACCGGAGACAAGTATTCGGTTCTCCCCGAGGGCGGCATTCTCCGCAAGAACAGCTTCTCCGCGCTCAGCCTTGACTTCCGCGCCTCCGGCACCTACAACACCGTGATTGCCGACAGGCACGTCATCAACGCTTTCGCGGCCGTGGAGATAAACTCCCTTGACCGCCATTCCACTTCGTTCCAGGGCTGGGGCCTCCAGTACGAATCGGGGGAGACTCCGTTCTACATCCTCGACCTCTTCAAGAAGCAGCTTGAACAGAACACCTACTACTACAGCATAGGGAATACCCATGAGCGCAACGCCGCGTTCGCGACGACTGCCTCATATTCATACGACTACCGCTATACCATCAACGGAACCTTCCGCTACGAGGGCTCCAACCGTCTCGGACGCTCCCGCACTTCACGCTGGCTCCCTACATGGAACGTCGCCGGAAAATGGACCGTTGACAGGGAAAAGTGGTTCCGGCATCTTGAACCGGTGCTTTCAAGCATGTCCATCCGCGCCTCCTACTCGCTCACGGCGGACAGGGGACCGGCCTGGGTCAACAACTCGACTGCGCTCTTCTACCCGTCGAATCCTTGGCGGGGAGTGACGGAAAACAGAGAGTCCGCCCTCTATCAGGCGTCAATCGAGAATTCCGAGCTCACCTACGAGAAGAAGCACGAACTTAACATCGGAACCGACTTCGGCCTCGCGGGCGACAGGATTCTCGTATCCTTCGACGCATACACCCGAAACAACTACGACCTCATCGGCAATGTCGTGACACAGGGCCTCGGCGGCGTGGTCAACAAATACGGAAACGTCGCCTCGATGAAGTCGAAGGGAGTCGAGCTCTCGCTTTCGACGAAAAACATCGACACGAGGAACTTCTCATGGACGACGAGCTTCATCTTTTCGCACATGAGCAACATCGTGACGAACCTCAAGACCCATCAGACCGTCATCAGCTACCTCACCGGCTCCGGCTATTCGATGGAGGGAATGCCTCGCGGCTCGATGTTCTCGCTCCGGTTCACGGGACTTGACGAGATGGGAATCCCGACTTTCCTCAACAAGGACGGGGAAATCACATCCACCGACATTGCCTTTCAGGAGCTCAACAACTTCAGCAACCTCAAGTATGAGGGCCCGACCGACCCGACCATGACCGGGAGCTTCGGAAATATCTTCAAGTTCAAGGGCCTTACCCTCAATGTCTTCATGACATACTCGTTCGGAAACGTCGTGCGTCTCGACCCTATATTCTCAAGCTCCTATTCTGACCTCACGGCAATGCCGCGCGAGTTCATGGACCGCTTCATCAGCCCGGGAGACGAGAAGACCACGAACGTCCCGACAATCGCCAGCAAGCGTCAGGTTTCGCAGATCAACAATCTCTACATCGCCTACAACGCCTACAACTACTGCGACCAGAGGGTCGCGAAGGGCGACTTCATCCGTCTGAAGGAGGTGTCGCTCGGCTATGAGCTGCCGAAGAAGGCCGTCGAGAAGCTCTGCCTCAAGAGCCTCGCGTTCAAGCTTCAGGGGACGAATCTCTGCCTGCTCTATTCGGACAAGAGACTCGAAGGACAGGATCCGGAGTTCCTCAATTCCGGCGGCGTGGCTGTCCCTATGCCGAAGCAGTTCACGCTTACATGCAAGATTGGCTTTTAACAGAATATGATGATGAAAAGAACGATACTTCCTATAATTGCCGCAGCCGCGCTGCTCGGGAGCCTGTCTTCATGCGACAAGTTCCTGGACCGTCTGCCGGACAACAGGACCGAGATAAACACGGTCGAGAAGGTTCGCAAGCTTATGGTGACCGCCTATGCCTCGCGGACTTTTGCACGGCACTTTGAATATGCCTCCGACAACGTGGAGCTCTACACGGAGAACAACAAGTCAACATCGGTGCTCATTGAGCAGAACTATGCCTGGGAGCCGATGACCGAGGCCGACAACGAGAGCAACGTGAACATCTGGCAGGGCTACTACGGGATGATAGCGACGGCCAATGCGGCCCTTCAGGCCATCGAGGAGATGGGCTCTCCGGAGGAGGTGCTTCCCTACAAGGGCGAGGCGCTGCTCTGCCGGGCGTATGCGCATCTGTGCCTGACGATGATGTACTGCCTCCCGTACCACCCGGAACACGCTTCCGAGTATCTCGGCGTCACCTATATGTCCGCTCCCGAGACTACCCTCAATCCGGTCCGCCGTCGCGGGACTCTTCAGGAGGATTATGAAAAAATCCAGAAAGACATCGAGGAGGCTCTTCCTCTCATCGACGACGAGGCTTACACCGTTCCGAAATATCATTTCAACAAAAAGGCGGCCTACGCCCTTGCCACGCGCTTCTACATCTACAGCAACCAGTGGCAGAAGGCCATAGACGCGGCGGACGTCGTGCTCGGCTCGGATCCTGCGGGAATGCTCCGCGACTGGGCGGCGACGGCCAGGCTCGCCTGGGACTACGGCGCGAGGACGCTCGACTATGTTGACGCTTCACATAAATGCAACCTCCTCCTGATGCCGGTCTATTCCGGAAACGGCTCGCTCTTCCACGCATGGAACGGCGCGGGTTCGAGGTACAGCCACACCAACAGGATAGCGAAGCAGGAGACCCTCCGCGCAAAGCGTCCTATGTGCGGTCCGTACGACACCGGCAAGAACGACAGCTATCAGGTGCTTTACCGGATGGTTCCGTTCTATTGGTGCGACCAGCTCACGAACAAGGTCTATTTCCCGAAATGGCCGAGCCAGTGGGAAGTCGCCGACCCTGTGACCGGAACAGGCTACTCCCGCAGCACCTTTGTCGCGTTCTCGGGCAACGAGGTGCTGCTCAACAGGGCCGAGGCCTACATCCGGCTGAAGGAATATGACAAGGCCGCCGCCGACCTCGACACATGGAGCTGCTCCGTGTTCAGAGTAGGCAGCGCCGGCATCCGCCACCTGACAAAGGAGCTCATTGAGGAAGTCTATGGCGACGAGTCCTCTTCCCTCTACATCGGCGAATATACCCGCGAGCTGCCAACCTCGCGCAAGCCTCTTCATCCGCACGGATTCACCGTCGCCCCCGGCACTCAGGAATACTTCACCCAGTGCCTGCTCTACTGCCGCCGCATCGATACTCTCGGGGAGGGAATGCGCTGGATGGACATCAAGAGATATGGAATCACAGTGGACCGCTTCGACGACACCGACTATGACGACGTCACCACCACCGGCTACCGCGCCGCGGCTTCCCTCCCGTACAACGACCTCCGCAGGGCGTTCCAGATACCGCAGGAGGTCATAAAGACAGGACTTGAGGAGAACCCGCGCGACAATGCCGCAGCCCCGTCACATCCTTTCGTAAACTATTGAGATGGAGGAAATTGAGATGAAAAGAAATATCGCATTATTGCTTGTCCTCGCGGCGCTTTCGCTTGTGTCCTGCAACCGTGACAGGCTGAACCCCGAAAGCATATTCACGGAGGACACGAGGACGAACACGGAGTTCGACGAATGGCTGCTGCGGAACTATGTCGAGCCGTACAACATCCGCTTCGAGTACAGGATGCCCGACCGTGAGACCAATTTCAGCTACTGGGTGTCGCCTCCGAACATCCGCGAGTCCATCATGATAGCGAAGCTCATCCGCTACACGACCCTTGAGGCCATGGTGGAGATGATGTCCGACGGGGACGAGAACACCGACCCGGCCCTTTTCGTGAAGTCCTATTTCCCTAAGGTGCTCTTTCTCGTCGGGAGCTTCGAAATCAGCGGCGGCGGCACGACAAACCTCGCCTCTGCGGAAAACGGGCTTCAGATTAACATCCTCGGGGTCAACTTCTTCAAGTGGGAGAACGACGCGGAGAGAATCGCCGGCACCATGCTCCACGAGTTCACCCACATCCTCGACGGAATCTATGCCGCGCCGGCCGAGTTCAAGGACATCACCACGAGCGACTATGTCGGCAACCGCTACACCTCCCTCACCGAGGACCCTCTCCAGAAGGGATTTGTCAGCAACTATGCCCGCTCTCACTATGCCGAGGACATCGCCGAGACGACAGGGCGGCTCATCACTCTCACCGAAGCGGAATGGGAGGAAATGTTCGCCGCTGCCGGCACCGACGGAGGCTCAAAGCTCCGCCGGAAGCATGACCTTCTCAAGAAATGGCTGAAGGACTCATACGGCGTGGACACGGACAGATGGTGTGAAATCTACCACCGCCGCATCTCTCGCCTCAATGACCTTGACTGGGAATCACTTGACGACTAAATGATTATGAAAATGAAAAGACTCACATACATCGCGGCGCTTCTGCTCTCCGTCATCTGCGCGTCATGCGGCAAGAATGACAGGATATATGACGTTTCGGCGGCGGAGCGCACGCAGGAGAAGCTCGACCTCTACCGCACCGCCCTCACTGACAGGGGAACCTGGGTCATGGAATATTTCCCCGACGAGCAGCTTCGCTACGGAGGGTGGATATATGTCCTCGAATTCCGTACGGACAACATCGTGAAGGCATGGTTCGAGGGGGCGGGTTTCATCCCTCAGGAAAATCCGGTTACCGAATCCGAATATGCCGTGGACCTGGGCACCGGGCCCATGCTCCGCTTCGTCACGAACAACGACTACCTCCATTTCTTCTCTTTCCCCGGCGGACCGAACGGAGGAGGTTATCAGGGATGGGGCGGCGACCACGAGTTCACGTTCATGTCAATCTCCGAAGAGCGTGACGAGATTGTCCTGCGCGGGCTGAAGTCCCACAACCGCATTCGTCTCTATCCGCTTCCGGAAGGGCTCACCCCTGAGCAGTACATCGGACAGGTCCACGAATCCGTGCTTCGTCCTGCCAAGACGCAATATGACCTCTGCATCAACGGGAAGGTCATCGGCACAGCGACGAGGGAGGCAAATCCGGAACTGGACAATTTCAGGAAATATTACGGGAGCAAAGTCTGGGTGCTCCGCTACAACGACGGCGACGACATCGTGCGGGGCAGCCTCTGCTCGATCAATCTCCCTGACGGGGTCATGCGGCTCTACGAACCGTACGCTTTCCGGGGCAACAGCGTCGAGGGGCTTGACGGACGCACGGTCGGCGAATTCAGGTGGACTTCCGGCGTCTTCCCGTCATTGGACTATTATTCCGGAACGGACTCGTTCTATCAGATAACACTGCAATAACAACCATAGAGTATGAAAAGGACATTATATATGTTTCTGGCACTGGCGGCGCTGCTTCCGTCGTGCAGGAAGGCGGATGTGACCGAGGAACCCGGCACCTCCTCTTCGGAAATATCTTTCAGGGTGACGGCCGTCCCGCCGGCCTCCGACGCCGAGTTCAAGTGGACGGCGGTGTCGGACCGCATCGGCGTTTTCGCCCGTGAGAGCGGTTCTGACGAATTTCTGAACGACAATGCCTATTATGACGCGTACTCGTCAACGGGACGCTCGCTCTTCACTCCGCTGAAGGACAGTTTCAGAATGAAGTGGGAGGACGGCAAGTCGTATGACATCGCGCTTTACTACCCGTGGCGCAAGAGCGTGGCGCAGCCTGAGGCTGTTCCTGTCAGCGCCGCCGCCGAGCAGGTTATGGACCCGGCCTCTCCCACGCTTCTCGAAGACATCAAGCAGAGTGTGCTCTTCGCGGGAAGCCTTGCCTCAGTCAGCCGGACCGAGAGCGGTCAGCTCGAGCCTGAACTTTCTCCGGTGGTGGCGTTCGTGAGGGTGAGAGTCGCTTCAAAGGTGCCGTCCGTATGCTCCGGAGTGACAATATCCGGCGAGGGCGGCAGCGCGCTTTCCTTCGAGAAGGGAAGCTATGACCTTTTCTCCGGTAAGCTTTCGACAGGGGAGGAGACCTCGTCTTCAGTGACCGTACGTCCCGAAACGCCGGTTTCGCTCGGCGGAACTCCTTCCGAGTTCTGGGCAAAGGTCAATCCGTCCTATTCCGGCACGAAGCTCACAATCGTCTGCAGCATTGACGGCGAGGACATGGACGGGGTGGCCGTTGACATTCCTGAGGGCGGTCTGACGGCAGGCCGTTGCCTCACCTGCGAGATTTCCTTGACGGACAGTTCGAGGGACCTCAGCCAGAACGGCTCGGCGAACACCTACATCGTCAGCCGGCCGGGCCTGCATTCGTTCACTGCGGACGTCAAGGGCAACGGAATTGCACGCGGCTTCGATCTGAGTTTCGAGGGCGAGGCGTTTTCAAGGTCATACGACGTGAACATCCATCCGCACTCCGCCGCCCTTCTCTGGCACAGCACTCCTAAGACAAAGGACGGTTTCTCCGGGAAGAGTCCGGTGGATCCGGACAGCGTCTATTACAGTGACGGACGCATCTACTTTAATGTTCCCGCCGACTTCGAAGACGGAAATGCCGTCATCGCGGCTTTTGACGAGGCCGGGGAAATCCTCTGGAGCTGGAACATCTGGGCGCTCAGGGACTATGACGCCGACGCTGCCGCGAGACGGGTCGGACGCTACCTCATGATGGACCGCAACCTCGGGGCCGTTCTCGGGCCGGAGGCGAAGGACATTTCCGACAAGATAGAGGCGGCCGGCGCAATCGGCAACTACTACCAGTGGGGGCGCAAGGACCCGTTCCCGGCCGCACCGGAATATTCCGACGCGACTTCCGGGATTAAGGACAGCTGGGGCAACGAGGCCTACACCGGGATTGAGTCATTCAGGCTCACCGGCAACCGCATCTTTTCTGACGACCGGGCCAAGAACGGGCGCATGCTCGTGCCGGAGCTCGGTTCGGGCTACAGCATGGAACAGGCAATCGGCGAAAGCGCAAAGTATCCGCACAAATGGATTTTCGGCGGGACAAGCGATGCGGAATGGCCTCAGTACGGCTGGTTTAACGACGGGCAGGGATATGTCAATAAGGAACTGAAGGACAGGGACGACTGGCGCTACCTTTGGGGCAGCCTCGACAATGTCTCTTCCGTGAAGACCATCTACGACCCGTGTCCTCCGGGATGGAAGGTCCCTACCGCCGACGCGTACGCGTCACTGGGCGGAGCGATGAACCTCGCCGCCGGGCAGCACGGAGTGTATAATTCCAAGTATGACCTCTATTTCCCTTATGCCGGACAGCGCAAGGCCGGGTTCGGCGGCTCTGTAATCGTTGGGAATGAGGAGATAATGATAGCTTCCGCGAGCGTCTCCGGCTGTCTCTATCCGTTCAGAGCCACGGCCGTCGCGGGCGGAAGGTTCGGCGTCACAAACGGAAACAGCTACATCGGGGCCGGGCTCCAGCTGCGCTGCGTGCGCGAGGATGTCGCTGCCGGCTCGCCTTCCTACGGTCGTCAGAATGGCCACAGGGCTGCCCTCATGGGCGATTCCATCACCAGGACATGGCGCGACAGGGGCAGGAAGCTGTTCTTTACGGAGAATAACTACGCCAATTTCGGCATCGACGGAACGACGAGCTCCAACATGATAGGCAGGTTTGCCTCCCAGGTTCTGGCCGATGACCCGTCTCTCGCGGTGATTGCCTGCGGAACCAATGACTTTGCCGAGAATGACGGCTTCTATGTCAGCATCGAGGACCTTCTCTGGAACATCGCCCTGATGGCCCGCATGGCGCAGGACGAGGGCGCGGAAGTCGTCCTCGGCGCGGTTGCCCCTTCCCGCAGCATGTGGTGGAAGGACGACGCATGGAAGGCGAAGTATGACGGCGACTGGATTGCGGACAAGATTGTCGCGGCGAACAGGCTCATAAAGGCATACGCGGAGTCTCACGGGTTCAAGTATGCCGACTACCACACCGCCCTCAAGGATGAGCAGAACGGGCTTGCCCAGAAGTATATGTGGGCGGGCACGGATTCGGTTCACCCTAACTACGATGCCTTCATTGTCATGGAAGGCATACTCAAGCCCCTCATCGACGCTCTCCTCTACGACCCGGACGAAGCCGCTCCGGGCGGGAGCGGTCTTGATGACCTTGACAGATGGGAATGGAAATAAACTCTATGATACGGAAAGTTATGAAAAAAAGAAACATCATATCATTTGCCATTGTTGTCCTCGCGCTTCTCTCCGGATGCTCGGTCAATTCGTCCGTTCCGGAACCGGAATGCGATGACGCCATGCGGATTTCGGCCGGTTTCGCGGGCGACGGCGCCACGAGGGTGAGCTACACTGATAACGGCAACGCGCTCAAGCTCGCCTGGGACAAAGGCGACGGCATCGGAATCTGGTCGGAGAATCCTGAAGGCGTGCTCCGCTCGAACAGCAAATATACTGCGGACATGGCTGATGCCGTGACTTCATTCACCTATTCGGCGCGTTCGGAAAGGATACGCTGGGCGTCCGAAACGGAAAAGCAGTCGTTTTATGCCTGCTGGCCATATTCGGAAGATTCGGGAGATGATCCCCATTCCGTGAGGGTTTCCGTTCCTGCATTGCAGACACAGGAAAGCAACAATGTCCCGGACAATATAAACGGTCTGGATTTCATGTGGGCGTCGGCGGAAGACCTCACCAAGTCGGCGCTTGATTCGAGGGTCGAGTTCCGGTTCCGCCATGCCTTCTCAGTGCTTGACTTTGAGCTGACAAATGACAAGAGAATGCTTGTCGAGTCCCTCATCCTGCGCTGCGTGTCGAATCCGGACGCGCCGCTGGCCTTTGAAAACGCCTCAATCGACCTTGCGACGGGTGAGGTTGACATGAGCTCGGCCACTCCTCTTTCAGAAATCACTCTTACCTGCGGTTTCGCCACCTCAAGCCCGGCCGCGTCACACTTCTACATGGTGTTCAATCCCCGGCTCGGCGGCGAGACGCTCAGGGTCATAGCGACTATCGGCGGTAAGGAATATGTGCTCGTCGAGAAAAAACTCCCTGCGGAAGGGCTCCCTGTGGGAAAGCTGGTCAATCTGAGGACCGACTTCACGACTCCGGATGACGCTGCCATCGTTATCAGGGATCTCAGCGAACTCGGTACCGCCAACACCTACATCGTGACCAAAGCCCGCGACTTCTACAAGTTCAAGGCGACCGTCAAGGGCAACGGCAGCATCCCTGCGCAGGCTTCGGCAGTCGAGGGAGGTGAGACCATTGCCCCGAAATCCGTGCTTGTATATTGGTACAACACCGTCCAGACCTCCAACTCCTGGGTGAACGCGAGTCCGGTGGTCATCTCGTCCGTGAACCTGCTTGACGGTTATATCTATTTCGACACCCCTAAGAAGTTCGTTCCGGGAAATGTCCTCATCGCGGCATTCGCAGAAGAGGGCGTGACCTACGAGAACATTGAGGCGGACGAAAACTACAACATCACCAACGCGACGCTGCTCTGGAGCTGGAACATCTGGGCGGCGGAAGACTATGACCCGGAGGCGACTCCTCTTACCGCAGGCGGAAAGAAGATTATGGACCGCAATCTCGGGGCCGTGCTTTCGGGGCTCGGAACCACAGGCGTGTATGAGCCGGCCGCCGCGCTCGGTAATGTCTATCAGTGGGGGCGCAAGGACCCGTTCCCTAATTTCCCGGGCTACACCAACGCAAGTTTCCCGTGCGTCTATTTCGATTATCTTTTCGCTCTTCCGTCGTGGACTCCGATCAAGGCCCTCGGCCTGAAGCGTCAGGGAACACAGGAGGTTGACGGCCTCATATTCGGCTACAGGCACAAGGCCGACGGGGCCATGGACACGGACAATGCCTACACAATGGTCAAGAGGTCGGAGATAACTTCCGAAGCCTCCGCAGGAAACGATGTCTTCTTCGGTTACGCCAAGACTCATCCGCACAAGTTCATAAGCGGCGAGCCGGTTGCCGGTACTGACTACAGCGGAGACTACACATGGTTCAACACGAAGAAGGACAATTCCTGGAACGGCCTCTGGGGAAGCGACAAGACGGCCTATGACCCTTGTCCTGCGGGCTGGCGAGTGTGGACCATGGCTGAGGCCGAGGCCTTTCTGACCGCGTTTGCGGCCGGCGGTGCGCAGCTTGACGCGAACCAGTACGGCTATGACTATAAGGGCTGCTATTTCCCGTTCGCAGGGCGCGGACGTGACAGCCGGAACGGAAGGGTCAACTATGTCGCCGCAACCGGGTACTCGACAGAGGCAAATTTCTGGTGCACCGACAGCTGCCCGTACATAGGGGTCTGGGGAAAGAAACTGCGTTTCGAGGCTCCGGCCAACTATGTCAATGTCGAGGACAAGACTCCGAAATATGTTGCCGATACCGGGCACCCTGCAGCCGGCTACAGCATCCGGTGTGTCAGAGAACAATAAATTATAAACCATATAATTATTAAAACGCAGATTATGAAAAAAAACTTATCGGAGGAGGCTCAGACCTCGCCGCGGGCCTATGAGACCCCGGAGCTGAAAGCTCATGCGCTGCAAGTCGAATCCGGCTTCGCCCAGAGCAATGTGAACGGCATTCAGGATATGTCGAAGTGGAACCAGTGGGAATCCGTTTCAGACGGTGAATAGGGAGGAAATGACCATGAAAAAGATTTTTTACATTGCGGCGACATTGTCGCTTGCGCTCGTCGCCTGCCAGAAAAACGAACTTGCTGAGCCCTCTGCACAGCAGACATCTGACATAAAGATCGTCGCGACAGTAATTGATACCGGTACCAAGACTGTTCTTTCCGATGACGGTGACGTCCTCAAGACAACTTGGGTTGCCGGAGATAAAATAGGTGTATTCGGGCACTTGGTAGAGCAGGGAACAAGTTCTGAAGCTCCTACTGTCAATTCCTGCTTTACGGCGGATGACTCAGGACGGACAGCCACATTCTCTTATGTTAGTGGCTCGAACTACTTCTGGCTATGGGAGCAAGGAAAACCACATACATTCTATACCTATTACCCTTTCTCGTCCGACAACAATCAGGCAGATTCGTTGGCCATATGTTTTGCTGTCCCTGAAATTCAGGTTCAGGAAAAAGCGAACAGCTCTGCCCATCTTGCCTTAACCGATCTTTTGTATGCCGAGTCTACAATTCAGAAAGGCAATGTGAATGATGCCATAAGATTTTCTTTTAAGCGTGCCCTTTCTGCTTTGGATATAAGCCTAACGTCTGGTTCGGCATTGAAAGTTTCGGATGTTAGAGTCGCCCTTGACGATGAAAATGATATGCTCTCTGTTTCTGAAGGTTATCTCGACCCGCGTGACGGTTCCCTTGACATTAAGGCTGGAGCATCGGACATTGCATTGTCGCTCAGAAATGAGGCTCCCCTTACGGAGGTATCTTCTCATTTTTATATTCAGATTACACCGGGGCATGCAGGAAGAATCTTGTCTGTCTATGCTTCGGTAAAAGGTGTGGAAACCAAAGTTGGTTCGGTAAAGATTCCTGCTGGTGGAATTCCGGTAGGAGTTATGGCGCAACTACCTGCATTTGAGGTCAAGGAAGCAGTTGGAGGCGAGTATGTGGACTTGAGCGCCGGCGGCTCATCTAACTGCTATATCATATCCAGCACCGGGAATTATAAATTTAAGGCAACAGTTAAGGGGAATGGCTCCATTCCGTCTGAATTAAGTGCTGTTGTTGGGAATGAAGCCATTACTCCGCAGTCTGCCCTTATCCTTTGGTACAACACGGTGCAGGACAATAATGAATGGAAGGAACTTACTCCGGTAAATGTGTCTTCTGTCTCGCTGAAGGACGGCTACATATGCTTCTCGACTCCGGCCAAGTTCATCTCCGGCAATGTCGTAATTGCGGCGTTCGCCGAAGAGGGTGTGACATACGACAACATTGAAGTGGATTCTGACTACAATATCACCAATGCGACATTGCTTTGGAGCTGGAACATCTGGGCGGCGGAAGGCTATGACCCGGAAGCGAGCCCTCTTATTGCGGATGGTAAAAAACTAATGGATCGTAATCTTGGGGCGCCTATCTCCGGAATAGGAACAACTGGCGAGTATGAGCCGGCCGCCGCGCTCGGGAATGTCTATCAGTGGGGGCGCAAGGATCCGTTCCCTAATTTCCCTGATTATGGCAATGCAAGTTATCCGTGCTCAAACTACAGTAATTCTTTATTCGCGCTTCCGACATGGACTCCGGTCAAGGCTCTTGGTCTGAACGGGCAGGGAAAACAAGGCCTCAATGCCCAGATGTTCGGCTACAAGCATAATGATGACGGCTCATTGGATTTGAACAACGCGGAGAATATGCCTTTGAAGTCAGACATTTCTGCTGAAACTGTCAAAAATGAGGTTTATGTGGGGTATGCGACGAGGAATCCTTATAAAATCATAAAGGGTACGCCTGTTTCAAGTGAAGGCTCTTATGCTTGGCTGAGCACAAAAGACAAGTCTTGGGAATCATTGTGGGGGGCAGAAAAGACTCTGTATGATCCGTGTCCTGCCGGTTGGCGCGTTTGGTCATCTGCGGAGGCTACTGATTTCTTGAATAGCTTTGTTGAGTCCGCACAGATGGCATCTAATCTTCATGGATACATATATGCTGGGTATTATTTCCCGCTTGCAGGTCGCGGACGGGACAGCCAGCATGGAAGGGTCGACTTTGTCGCATCAACCGGAAATACGACAGAGTCCAATTTCTGGTGTTCCGACAGTTGTCCTCATCTCTCTGATTGGGGGCACGCATGCAAATTCTGGGCTCCGCGCAATTATTCTGCGACAAACTATACTCCGGAATGTAATGTTAGTGCCACAGTACATCCTGCCGCCGGCTACAGCGTCCGTTGCGTGAAGGAATAACCTCAACGACAGACAACGGCATTGATGACGCAAAGTCCCGGTAGAGCATCGAAGCCTCCGGGGCTTTGTTTTTCCCGAGTTTAAAGATGAATAAGTGATGATAATAGAATAGCAGCTCGTTTAGTATGAAAAAGACAGCATATCTCGCGGCGGCATTGGCTCTGCTGGCATTGTTCGCCTGCTCGAAGCAGGAAGCGGTGCGCCCGCCTCTTATGGGATGGAGCACATGGAACGCGTTCAAACTCAACATCTCGGATACGCTTGTCGTGCGGCAGGCGGACAGGTTCGTGGAACTCGGGCTCAGGGACGCGGGCTACAGGACAATCAACATCGACGACGGATTCTTCGGAGCCCGCGACTCTCTCGGCTATATGATTCCTCATCCGCAGCGTTTCCCTGGCGGGTCTGAGGGCATGAGAGCCGTCGTGGAGCACATCCATTCGCTCGGACTCCGCGCAGGGATATACTCCGATGCGGGGGCAAACACCTGCGGCCTGATCTGGGGAGGCGACAGGAACGGGCGGGGAGCCGGACTTTGGAGTCATGACGCCCGGGATGCGGAGCGCTACTTCAACGAATGGGGATTCGATTTCATAAAGATTGACTATTGCGGAGCCCAGTCGATGGGGCTTGACGAGGAGGAGCGCTATTCTGAAATCCGTCATGTGATTGACAGCGTGGCGGGACGGCACATAGACATGAACATCTGCCGCTGGGCCTATCCCGGAACATGGGCGGGCTGTGTCGGCGAATCATGGCGTGTCTCGTTCGATCTCACGCCGAACTGGCCTTCAGTCTGCAGGGGAGTGCGAAGGAATATGTATCTTTCGGCTTATGCGCGGGACGGGCGCTATAACGACATGGACATGCTTGTCGTGGGCTACGGAAACACCGGCTCACCGTTCTTCGCGGAAGGCCTCGGTTACGCGCTCACCCCGGCGGAGGAAGAGGCGCATTTCGGGATGTGGTGCATAATGAGCTCACCGCTTCTGCTCGGATGTGACCTTGATAACATCCCGGAGCATACTCTGCGTCTCGTCACCAATCCTGAACTCATAGCCGTGAACCAGGATCCTCTCGGACTTCAGGCTCATGTCGTGCAGCATGAAGGTGAAACCTATGTCTTCGCGAAGGATATTCTTTCTCGTCACGGGAAAACACGGGCGGTGGCTCTCTATAATCCGTCGGAGCGTGAGACCGCCTTCTCTGTACCGGCGCCGGCATTGGAATTTGAAGGCGTGATGAAGGTCCGCGATTTGAACCGGCGGGCGGATATGCCCTCCTGTGACACGCTCAGGATGACTCTCCCTCCTCACTCCGCGAAGATTCTCAAGCTTGGGGGACGCCGTGCGGAACCGGTCCTCTATGAGGCCGAATGGGGATATTGTCCCGACTTCACGGATATCGCCGGCACGGGAATGAAATATCTCCAGGTCGAGGGAGCTTCCGGCCGCGCCGTTGCGACGAACCTCGGCGGCTCTGACAGCAACTTTCTGGAATGGGAGCATATCTACAGCAGGCGCGGCGGTCGTTACGCCGTCAATCTCAGACTTTCGGCTCCGGAGGCCGTGGAATTTGAGATTGTTGTCAATGGTGAGCCGCATCCGATGTCTGTGCCGCCTACCGCGGGAGCGTTCATTGACATACCGGTTGAGGTGCGCCTGAAAAAAGGTGACAACGACATCCGTATTTGCCGCGTCACCTCTTCCTCCGCTCAGTTTGACTGCCTACGGCTCTCTGGCATCTGATAGGGGACTCCCCTTAGAAGCGGACTCCGAGAGTGGCAACCACTTTGACTAAATTGCGCTTGTAGCGGATTTCCGGAGACCAGACTCCTTTTTCGATGTTGTAGTCGCCGTAGGGGCGGATGTATTCGGCCGGGTAGAAATAGCCTACGGCGGCGAAGTCCGCGAAGAACGCTCCGGAGGAGAATCCGAGACCGAACGAGGCTGTGTGCACGTTGGCATGGGGAGCCTTCACGAGACTCTTGCCTTCATCATCGTATTCGTAGGTCTGTCCGTTTGTCTTGACGGTGTAGCCAAGACGCACTGAGAAGACGTCCGTCGGCTTCACCTCGGCTCCGAGACGGAGATAGTGCTGCACGCCGCAGAGGTCGTAAATCTGGCTGTTGCCGGCGAACCCGCTGTCATCGGATGTGTCCGGGTCGCTGAACCGCATCTTGCGGTAGTTCGCCAGTTCGTAGTCGATGCTGAGGAGCCCGTATCTGCCGAACGTATAGGCCGCGCCGAAGTTTGCACGGAGAGGAGCCTTCAGATTGTACTTGAACTCTCCCTCGCATTGCGCGTTGCCGCTGTAGTAGGAGTTTTCGTAGTTGCCTTCTGTCCTGTATGTTATCTTTTCCTTGACTGTCATTCCGGTCGGAGTCTGTATGGCGGCTCCGAACCTCAGACCCTTCCACGGTGTGAGGATGAATCCGAACTTTCCATAGACTCCGGTCACGTCGGCGTCATAGACATAAGTGCTCTTTGCCGATGTGAAATGCGTCGTTGTCGATACGCCGTCCGCGTTGGTAAACGTCACGTCGAAGTCGTCCGGAGAAACCGCGTCCTCCCTCATGAACTCGCTGTGGGTGTAGCCTGCGCTCGTGATTCCTATGTTGGCTCCGAAGTAGAACACGTCGGAAATGTTGAATCCGAGGTTATAGACGAAGTCCGACTTGGTTCCGCTGCGCGTCCTTCCGTAACGCTGGTCGAGTCCGCTCGCCCCGAGGGTGAGATAGCCTTCCGCATCCGTATATTCCGTTATTCCCGCAAAGCTCTTGTCATCGACGTTCCATATCGCGCCGCTCTGATATGCGGTGGCGACATCCCAGTCCGAAACATAAATCTTGTCATAGATGCCGCTTGCGCCGAGTTCGTCAGCCGTGTAGCCGAGACCGTCGGCGCGGGAGGCCAGCGCCGCGAACGCGGAAGTCCTGTAGTTGGTTCCCCTTGCTGTGAAGTCCTCATTATAGCTTCTTGTGTTGTTCACGACGAACCCCATGCTCCAGTTCTTGAGCCCCCTGCTCCTGCCGGTGCTGAAATTGACCATGCCTCCGAGGTTTGGGAGACTGAACTTCGCCCCGGTTCTGCGCAGTTCTTTCCCGAACGCCGTCTCGCCGTCAGGCAGTTCGGTGCCCCGGGCTGTCCCTATTGTGATGTTGGGACCGAGGCTGACCGTGAACTGGGAATGCCTCGCCACCGCCGAGCCTGCCGGGTTGATGCCCAGAGAGCCCATGTCTCCGCCGAGCGCCGTGAAGGCGTTTCCCATGGCCATTGTCCTTGCCGTTCCCTCGTATTCGTTCTCGCTGTATCTCAGCGCGTCAGTAAAGTCCTGCGCCGCCGCCGAGAATCCTGCGGCGAAGACCGCCGCCGTCAAAATTATTCTTTTCATTTTCATCTGGTTGCCTGTTTCTGATTAGCCGGGGAATCCCCGGCTGATTCTTCTTTGTCCTGTTTTCCGCTCCTGAACGCTATCTTCTCCTCGAACCTCCGCCGGAACTGCTCCTGCCCGCTCCCGAAGAATGGCTGCTGTGGGACGAGCCGCTGCTCCTGTACGATGAGCTTGAGGAACTCCTGCTGTACGACGAACTTGAGCCGCTGCGGCTTGAAGAGCCGCTGTAGGAACTTGAACTGCGCGAACTGCTTGAAGACGAGCTGCGGTAACTGCCTGAGGATGAGCTGCTCCGGCTCGAAGAAGACGGTCTGCTGTAGGTCGTGCTTCTTGAAGTTCCGGATGTGCTTCTGCCGTAGCTGCTTGAAGACGAGCTGCTCCGGCTTGCGGATGACGGCCTGCTGTAGCTTCCGTAACTCCTTGAACCTGCGGAGGTGCTGCCTGAAGAGTTGCGCACGCTGGCGGCCGGTCTTGAAGCGCTGCCGGAACTTCTTGACGGGGCGGCGGTTACGCTGTTCCTGCCCGGGCGCGACGCGCTTGCCGTGGAGGAGGAGCCGCCGTTGTTGCGCACCGTGGTCGCCGGTCTCGCCACCCTCGTGATTCCGTTGCTGCCGGAAGCCGAGGCCGTTCTCCTTGCCGGGCCTGCGGCGGTGCTTCGCGTCGGTGTCCCGGTTGTCCTGCCGGCAGTTGCCGAGCCTCGGACTCCCGCCGTCCTTCTGACGGCCGTGCCGGCTGATGATGACCTTGTGACTGAAGAACTCCGCACTGCGGACGAACCCCTCGCGCCGGAGACTGATGTTCGGGAGCTGGAGGCAAGTCCGCCGCCGATGCCCCTTGAGCCGTAGTGCACCGGAGCCCCGCCGTGACCGAACGCCGGCCCGTCATGCCAGTGATCGGGGTGGTGGTGATGATGGTAGTGCCAATAATGGTCGTAGTGCCAAGGGCTGTACCAAGGGTCGTACCATCCGCTCCAGTAGAGGCTTCCGTAATAGCCGCCGTACCATGACGGTCCGTAGAACCATGAGTCGTAGAACCAAGGGTCGTACCAGCGTCCGTACCAGCCTCCATAGAACCACGGGTCATATCCGGCGTAGTAGGCCGGACTGTAAATCCCCCAGCCGTAGCGGTACGGAGCCCATGCGTAGCTGTAGTATGGCGCGAATCCCATGAACGGATCCACATAAACCGTCGTGACGTTCGCGTTTTCGAGGTTCAGCGTCAGCGTCTTAGGTGTCTGGGCTACCGTTGTCTGAACGGCCGCCGTGCTGTCTCGGGCATCAAGCATCGCGGCTTTCGTCAGTTCCGCGAGCGCATCCGTCTCCTCCTTGCTCTTCGCGAGGTCCGCTGCTGACGGCGTTTTTTCCGGCCGCGTGTAATATATTCCGTCATACTGACTTGCAGTCTGTGCCGCAGTTCCACAGGAAGACATCATGACGCCGCATATCGCCAGCGCCACGATTCCCGACACTCCTGATATATAAAGCCGTTTTGTCATAAATTCATATATTTTTCTTAACTTCGCGCCGCATTCCGTTGTCGAAGAACACGGTAATCAGGTGTGAATTGCAAAGAATATACCTGTTTCATATCCACTGAAAGATGCGGGTTTATACAAAAACGTCGCAAACGAATGCAACGGACACTGCAAATATAGGAAACAAAATTGATATATAGATATGGCAAAGGAAGTTACAAAAAGGTCGGAGAATTACTCGCAGTGGTATGACGACCTCGTGGTGAAGGCTGACCTTGCGGAGCGCTCCGCTGTCAGGGGATGCATGGTCATAAAGCCTTACGGCTATGCAATCTGGGAAAAGATGCAGCATACTTTGGACAAGATGTTCAAGGACACGGGGCATCAGAACGCATATTTCCCGCTTTTCATCCCTAAGTCTTTCCTCAGCAGGGAAGCCGAGCATGTGGAGGGATTCGCGAAGGAGTGCGCCGTGGTGACGCATCACCGTCTGATGAAGGACCCGAACGGAAACGGCGTGGTTGTCGATCCGTCGGCGAAGCTGGAGGAGGAGCTCATCGTGCGTCCGACTTCCGAGACTATCATCTGGAACACCTATAAGGGCTGGATTACCTCATGGAGGGACCTTCCTATCCTCTGCAACCAGTGGGCGAACGTCGTGCGCTGGGAGATGAGGACGAGGCTTTTCCTGCGCACGGCTGAGTTCCTCTGGCAGGAGGGGCACACCGCGCACGCGACCCGCGAGGAGGCCGAGCAGGAGGCTCAGAAGATGGTGGGCGTGTATGCCGATTTCGCCCGCAACACCATGGCGCTTCCGGTCGTGGTGGGACACAAGTCCCCGAACGAGAGGTTTGCCGGCGCGCTCGACACCCTCACCATTGAGGCCATGATGCAGGACGGCAAGGCGCTTCAGGCGGGAACCTCGCACTTCCTCGGCCAGAACTTCGCAAAGGCGTTTAACGTGCAGTTCACCAACAAGGAGGGCAAACAGGAGTATGTCTGGGCCACTTCATGGGGCGTTTCGACCCGTCTTATGGGCGCGCTCATCATGGCTCACGGCGATGACAACGGCCTTGTACTTCCTCCGGCGCTCGCCCCTATTCAGGTGGTCATGGTGCCGATTTACAAGACCGACGAGGAGCATTCCGCGATTGTCGAGAGGATGTCTCAGATTAAGGCTGATCTGGAGAAGGGCGGCGTCAGCGTGAAGATTGACGACCGCGACACGCTCCGTCCGGGCTTCAAGTTCGCGGAGTGGGAGCTCAAGGGCGTTCCGGTCCGCATTGCTATGGGACCGCGCGACCTTGCCGCCGACACGCTTGAGATTGCCCGCAGGGACACTCTGGAGAAGGCTTCGGTTTCTCAGGAGGGAGTTGCGGAGCACATCGAGCAGCTGCTGAAGGACATTCAGGAGAATATGTACAAAAAGGCTCTCGCGTTCCGTGACGCGAACGTTCGCGAGGTTGACTCCTGGGATGAGTTCAAGGAGGAAATCAAGAAGGGCGGCTTCCTGCTCTGCCACTGGGACGGCACTACCGAGACCGAGGAGCGCATCAAGGAGGAGACCAAGGCGACCATCCGCTGCATCCCTATTGACAGCTACGTCTGCGAGGAGGAGGGCAGGTGCATCTACACCGGCAAGCCTTCGCACCGCAGGGTGATTTTCTCCATATCCTATTAGGAACCCCTGCATTTCGACCGGATGTAGTTCCTGTCATTTCGACCGGATGTCGCTCCTGTCATTTCGACGGGATGTCGCTCCTGTCATTTCGACCGGAACGGAGTGGAGCGGAGAAATCTGAATAACAACTTGTGTTGATAAATATAGTGTGTTGATAAAATTATGAAGAAAATTTTTGTTGCCATCGTGATGATGGCGTGCGCATCGTTCGCCGCTTCGGCTCAGGATGACGTGCAGAAGGCCGCTCAGGAAGCAGCCGAGGCGTTCGCGTCCGCTCCGGTTCAGAAAGCCAAGGCGAAAAAGCCGAACTATTGGACAAATTCGCTCACGACCCAGATAAATGTGGGCCAGACGAGCCTCACTAACTGGGCTGCCGGCGGAGACAACACCTTCACGCTCAAGGGCTACGCCGACGGAAACGCTAACTGGAAGAAGGACAAGATGTTCTGGAACAACCGCCTCCAGCTGGAGTACGGTCTGCTCTACGCCTCTTCAAAACCGCTTTTCCAGAAGAGCAACGACCGAATCTATCTTGAGAGCAAGTGGGGGCACCGGATTCACGAGCAGCTCTACGCTTCGGCCAACTTCGACTTCAAGAGCCAGTTTGCCAACGGTTACGACTATCCGACCCCGTCGGCGGCTCAGGTGGAGGAACTGTTCCCGGGAAAGAAGCTTGAGGAACTTTCCGGAAAGGACCTGACCAAGGCATGGAGGCATGCCCGCAATCCCAAGTCCGGGTTCCTCTCCCCGGCCTACACAACTCTGGCGCTTGGTCTTGACTGGAATCCGACCAATTGGGTGTCGGTCAGCTTCGCGCCTCTCACCGGCGGCTTCACGGTCGTGGCGGACGAGCAGTTCCGCAAGGCTTACGGCATGAAGCTCGACAAGGCCTACTCTGACGGGATGGACGATTACGATGCCTCAAAGGCACGCTTCAAGGACATGACCGAGGAGCAGATAGGCGCACTCACCGGTGACGACAAGGCTGCCTATGACGAGTATGTCCGTTTCGGCAAGGCTCTTGAAAGCGGCTCCGCGTATAAGTCTTCGCTCTTCCAGCTCGGTACCCAGGTCAAGATTGACTTCAAGGTGAACGTGAACGACAACTTCAAATATACCTCGCAGGTAGTCCTCTTCTCCGACTATCTGAACAAGATGTCGGTCCGCTTCAACTGGGACAACAAGTTCGACTGGAAGCTCGCGAAGTATTTCGCCCTCACCGTCACGACGAACATGATTTATGACAACAATGTCCTGAAGGAGGCCGGCAAGGACGCCGACGGTAACGCCATAATGAAGAAGCGCGGGCTTCAGTTCGCTGAGTCAATCTCCTTCGGTTTTACCTACACCATCGCTTCAAAATCCAAATAATAGGCGATCTGCGGCGTTGCACTGCGATAATTTGAATCCTCACAACCGTGAG
>CAKVAS010000009.1 GCA_934725015.1 uncultured Bacteroidales bacterium | reverse complement strand
AGGTCTTTTGCAATATAATTATTTGATAATCAATATTATAAACTACTGTTTTCTAAAATTTGTCATATACTAAGATATATAACTTTAAACTTTATGCAAGTTCCAATCAGGCATTCATCACTTAGGGAAACGAATCAGTCCTTTATGTAAAAGACAAATTCATTCCTCAGCTTATCCCGTAACAGCCAGATAACCAAGTAATAGAGAGCCACGCCCCCTATTGCGGCGAGCCCGGTCCATAACTCGTTACCGATAACGGAGGACAAAGATAACACTAAAATCATTAAGATTATCAAGGGAATCACATAAGATATCCACACGGCTTTCAACCCCATCGTCTGCTTGAGGGCGATGTTGACCCTGTCGCCGACCTTCCTCTCAGTGTAGGGGTCGGTCGGAAGCATCACGACCTTGCTCTCCTCCTCCGAGAATCCGCAGAGTCCCTTCGCATGGCATTGTGAGCACGCCGATGAGCTGATTATCTCGACGGAAGTGAAGTCCGGAGTTATCTCCACTATGCGACCGTCATGGTATATTTCCTTTTTTTTGTCCATATATTCAGTATTCAAAACATCATCTCATGCATACGCAGGCCGTCTTTTTCATTTCCGGTTCACCGTGCCCTTCTGACCATCGACGAGAACGGATGCGCCAGATTAGAGCAGGAGGTCATCCGGCCGGTCGCCTTTCCGACAAGGAGCGGAGCCTCGAAATAGACCGGAAGCCTGTTCGCGTCGTCGGAGATGTATATCGTCATGTCGGTGTCGCTCCTGAAAACCCCGCCCGCGAGAAGCCTTGCGCTGAACTTTATCGTGTTTATGCGCCCGAGTCCCTTGACGTCGATGGTCTCGCGTCCGTGGAGTATGAAGTGGACATTATACACGTCGTCATCGATAGCGAAGGTCATCGGATAGCGAACCTCAGGAGTGACGGCGCTCATGTTCATGTTCCTCGCGAGGAAGAACAGGGACGGGAGGTCGTAGGTGCAGCGGTCGAGAGGCAGTTCAAGGTTGCGCTGCCCGCTGGAAGTCGAATAGACGTCGGCGACGATTACGGAGCGGTCCCAGTCATAGACGTAGGTGTTGAGCGCGTCGTACTTGCCCTCGTGGGTGTCACGGGTGAACTTGAGGGGGCGGAGGCCGTCGCAGGTGAACCATGAGTCGAACTGCTCGCGGACACGGAAAACGAGGTCGTATAGCCGGGTCGTGCGGCCGGAAACGTCGCAGTGAAATGCCGGAATGCCGTTGAAATCAACAGCTTCCAGTTTCACCGTCGCGGTGCCGACGTCGGAGTTTATTATACCCCAATTATAGTGCAGCACAAAGGACATCGTCTCCCCCGCCCTGAAGGCGAGGCTGTCCTGCGCGAGGCTTCCGACCGGAATACAGCCCGTGCGGCCCGCCGAGGCGGAACTGTCGGGAACATTTGTCAAGGCCGAGGCGGAACTGTCGGGAGCATTTGTCAGTGCCGTGTCAGACGCGCCCGCAGCCGCCGTCATCCCTGAGGCCGCACAGGGGGCGGAAGACACGGAACCCCGCAGGGGCAGAAATGCCGCCGACGCGAGGAGAAGAAGTCCTAAGATATGAAGTGCCGCCCTCAAATTTCAAAACCAGCAAGTGTGCGGAATCAAGTTCAGAATCCGGTGTCGGCGAACTCGCTTCCGCCGTCAAAGCCGCCCGACATCCCCGGGCCCGGGAATCCGCCCTGCGGAGCATAGCCGTCAGGAGTGGTCTGCGGCGGGAAGCCGGCCGGAGCCGCCTCGCTGTTCATCGCGGAGCCGACGCTGTCCGCAAGGTTGTAGGTGCTGTCGCTCTCATCGACGAAGCGAACCTCCTCGTGGTGGAAGCGCAGAGGAATGTCGCAGATTTCACCGTTACGGTGCTTGGCGATGATGAGCTGCGTCGCGCCGACCTCCTCGGCCGAAGCCGCCATGCCCTGATAGTCAAGACGGTGGATGAAGAGCACCATGTCCGCATCCTGCTCGATGGAGCCGGACTCACGCAGGTCGCTCAGCTGAGGCCTTCGCCGGCTTCCGTCCCTCATCTCGGACTGACGGGAAAGCTGCGAAAGGGCGATGATAGGAATCTGCATCTCCTTGGCCGTGGCCTTGAGGGTACGCGAGATTGCGGCGACCTCCTGCTCGCGCATTCCGCGCAGCTCGGCCGGTCCCTGCATCAGCTGGAGGTAATCGACGATGACAAGCTTCACGCCCTTCTGGTTCACGAGCCGCTTCACCTTGGAACGGAACTCGTTGACCGGCAGAGAAGGAGTGTCGTCTATGTAGAGCGGAGCCTTTGCAAGCTCGGCGAGCTGGGTCTCAAGCTGAGTCCACTCGTAGGGTTCGAGCCGCACGCCGCCCTTGATCTTCGCCGCGTCGATGCGCGACTCGGAGGTCATAAGACGCTTTGCAAGCTGGATTGTAGGCATCTCAAGTGAGAAAATCGCCACCGGCACATGAAACTGCACCGAAGCGTTGCGCGCCACGTTCAGCACGAACGCGGTCTTACCGACGGAAGGACGCGCCGCAAGGATGATGAGGTCCGAAGGCTGCCAGCCCTGCGTAACCTTGTCCAGAGAGGCGAATCCGGAAGGCACCCCGCTGAGTCCCGGATGGTCCTGGGCATTCTGGAGAGCCTCCATGGCCTCGTTGATGGCGCTGCCGATGAGCTGCGCCTCCTTCTTGACATTGTTCTGGATGGCCTTGAACACCTCGGTCTGGGCCATGTCCATCAGGTCCTCGACATTGACAGACTCCTTGTAGGCAGTCTGGAGCACCTTGTAGGCGGCCGTAATCAGCTCGCGCTGGATGTTCTTTTCCTTGAGTACCTTGATGTTGTACTCGATGTTGGCCGCAGAGGCTACGCGCATGGAAAGCTGGACCAGCGCCGGAGCGCCGCCGACAGCGTCGAAGTTCTCCTGAAACTTGAGTTTCTGCGAGACCGAAATCACGTCAATCGTGACGTGCTCGTTCACAAGAGCGGTCATCGCCTCAAAAATCATCCTGTTCTTCTTGGAATAGAAGCACTCGGGGGTCAGCTCCCCCATAGCCTCATCGACACAGTTCGGTTCAATCAGCAGCGCTCCGAGGACAGCCTCCTCGACATCAAGAGCTTGAGGCGGTTTGTTTCCCATCTCAAGCCCTAAATTGTCAAGATTGATGTCTGAAGCCTTGCGTCTGCCAGTTCTCGGTTTCCGCTCTTCAGCCATGTTATGCAGGTCTTAACTGTAAAATACTACTGTTCAAAGTCCGGGTTCACCAGAATCCTTCCGCAATACTCGCAGATGATGAGCTTCTTATTGGAGGCTATGTCAATCAGCTTCTGCGGAGCTATGGTGTTGAAGCAGCCGCCGCATGAGTTGCCGTTGTAAATCCCCACCACGGCGAGGTGGTTGTGGCTGCTCTCGCGGATGCGCTCGTATGCGCTCATCGTCCTCGCGTCAATCTTGGCAGCGCAGGCCTCCCTCTTCGCCTGAAGAGCGGCCTCGTCCTTGGCGGTGGATTCCACGATGGACGCAAGCTCCTCCTTCTTCGCCGCGAGGTCGTCGTTGCGGACGGAAATCCTCTCCTTGATGACCTCGAGGTCGGCCTTCTTGTCGGCAATCCTCTCCTTCGCCTCGCCGATGTTCTTCTCGGCAATCTGGCGGAGCAGGTCCTGATTCTCTATCTCCTTGTTGATGGAGTCGTACTCGCGGCTGTTGGAAATGTTGTCGAGCTGCGAACGGTACTTCTCAATCTGCATATCGCACTCCACGATATTGTGCTTGTTCTCCGCAATGCCCCTCGTGAACTCCTCAATCATCGCCGAGATGTGGGCGGACTTGGCCTTGAGTTCCGCAATCTCGTTTTCAAGCCTCTCGACCTCCATAGGAAGCTCGCCCCGGAGCTGGACAATCCTGTCAATGGCGCAGTCAGTCTGCTGGAGGTCATAGAGCGCCTTCAGCTTCTCCTCGACGCTGATGTCCGAGTCCGCGAAGTTCTTCTGGATTGACACGAAAGTCTCGTGACGGTCAATCGGAGTCTCGATTTTCTTAGTTTTCTTTGTTGTAGCCATATCGCTTAGAAATAATATATCGGGTTGGTGTAATCAAGTCGCGTAATGCGAACTGCAAAGGTATGAAAATTTTTCCTAATCAAGGAAAATAAAATATCAACAATATCGACTTCACTCTCATAATGACCCACATCCATGACGACGAAGCCTTCGGGAGTGAAGAAATGGTGATATGATATGTCGCCGCAGAGATACAGCTGCGCGCCCGCCGAGCGGGCCTTCGCAATCAGCGACGAGCCTGAACCGCCGCAGACCGCCACACGGCTCACCACGAGTCCCGGCCACAGCCTCGAAGACTTCACCACCGGAATGCGGAACGCCTCCTTCACGACCTTCACAGCCTCCTCAACCGGCATCGGCTCAGGAAGATTGCCCACCGCCCCGAGTCCGTATTCCCTCCCCGGAACGGAGACCGCCCTGTCGGGGTCGAGGATCGCGACATCCTCAAGGGACAGCCTGCGGGCCATAGCCCAGCTGACTCCCCCGACGACCTTGTCGGCGCTCGTATGGGCGGAATAAATCGAGATTCCCCCTCGGATTGCCTTCATCACCGCGACTCCGACCGCATCCTCCGGAGTTATCCTCTTCAGTCCGCCGAATATCAGCGGGTGGTGCGTCACTATGAGGTTCGCGCCGCAGCCCGCCGCCTCATCGACCAGTTCCGGAGTGCAGTCAAAGCCCACAAGCACGCCCGTCACCACGGCGTTCTCGTCCCCGACGCTGAGCCCGCTGTTGTCCCAGCTCTCCTGCACGCTTTCGGGCGCGAAGCCGCGAATCACGTCAATCACGTCGCGGACGCGGGCCGGCCTTTCGTTGTCATTCACTGTCGCCATATACCTTATTATATTTATAGACACTGTATTACATTATAGACACTGTCGGAATATCCCATAAAATGCGCCGTTTCCAGCCAAGGCAGGTCACATTCCCTTTGCAATCTCCACCAGCTGCTCCCTTATGGACAGGAGCGACTCCACGACACGGAACTTTCTCTCCGCGCCCTTCTTGTCCTCAATCATGCGCTTCGTAGCTCCCTCGATGGTCAGCCGCTCGGTCTTGAGGAGGAACTGAATCAGACGCAGGGTCTCGATGTCCTCCGGCTTATAAATCCTGTTGCCCTTGGCATTGCGCGTTGGACGCAGGAACTTGGGAAAAGAGTCGCTCCAGAACCTGACGGTGGAGGTGTTCTCCCCGAGTTCCTTGGCGACCTCGCCTATCGTGTAGCATATTTTTTCCATCATCTAAAAGATTTTTTCTTATTGTTAAAAGATTTCTCGCTTCGCTCGAAATGACAGGTTTATATCAAATGAGATGTTATATCAGAAATGACAGGTTAATCCATTGACTGTTTGGTATTTGTGGAAACTATCATCATGTTGAAATATTCCTCCGGGCTGACGGACGCGAAAAAATGGTTCACCGGATTGAGGACCACGGTGTCGCGCCGGACCTCGTAGTGGAGATGAGGGGCGTACGCGTTGCCGGAGATTCCGACGCGGCCGATGACGGCAGCCCTGCGAACCCTCGCGCCCTTGCGGACATTGATTGCCGCGAGGTGGGCATATCTTGTCGTGTAGCCTCCATCATGGGTGATTTCCACCATATTGCCCTGCCCCTTCATCGAGCGCACGACCTCGGTGACGGTCCCGTCGGCCGCGGCAAGAACCGGAACATCCGCCTCGGAGATGATGTCAAGCCCCGTATGCGGGGTCTCCACCTTGTAGTAGGGGTTTATCTTGGTGCCGACGGAGGCACCCGTCTGCGCGTAGGACAGAGGCTCTATCGGCGCGTGCATCGGAGGAATCACCGCGCCTTCCCCGGAGACGGCCGCAAGCGCACGCCTCATGTTCTCCTCGATGCGCACGGCCTTGGCGCAGAGGGTGTCCGTCTTGGCAGCGGCGTATTTCTCGATGTCCGTGTCGGGGACGGTGTCGAGACCGCTCAGAAAGGCAAGCGACGAGCTGAGGTCCAGCTCCGGGGAATCAGTCAGGAAAATCTCACGATAAATCCGGTTGTCGCGCCTTGAGAGACGCTGTATTTCAGCGGAAAGCATTGAAGCCTTCTCCTGAAGGGCAGGAAGCTGCGACTCATAGGCCCGGTTCTGTTCCTTCAGGGCGGCCTCGGTCTTTGTGTTGAAGCAGAGCGAGAACACCAGATAGAACGCCACCGTCAGCGAGAGAGAGAGCAGGACAAACGACAGAAACCTCCCGCCGAACTTCTTGAAAGTCAGGCGTTCCTTCCTCATGCTGAGGCTGTCCTTGTCAAATTCGTACCTCTTTTTCATTTCTTACCCCTCCCGTAATTATATATCACCCTCTCCCGTCTCCCTCAAGGGAGAAGTGGTGCTCCGTGCACACTATCGCACAAAGCCCTAGCTTCGTTGTTCTTCGCACGGCGCTCAAGCGCCTTTTATCCTCCATATTCTACCTCCTGTTTCTATGTGTGGGATGAATTACGACACGCTGTGAGGCGGACTCGGTGACCTGGGCCATGGTGGCGTATTCCTCCGTCGTCATGTCAAGGTCCATATAGTTCATCGGGTTGGTCGGACGGCCCTTGTATATCACCTCGTAATGAAGATGGGCGCCCGTCGATTTGCCGGAGTTGCCGACGTTGCCTATGTTCTCTCCCCTCTTGACCCTCATTCCCTCGGCGACGTTCACGAAGCTGAGGTGGGCATAGCGCGTCCTGTAGCCGAAGCCGTGGTCGATGACTATCTGGTTGCCGTAGCCGTGCACGCTGAGGCTGACCGACTCCACGACCCCGTCGCCGGTGGCATAGACAGGATAGCCCACGCTTGCGGCAAAGTCAAGCCCGTGGTGGAAGGCCGGGCGGTGATATTTCGGGTCGATTCGCCCGCCGAAGCGGCTCGACAGGTGATATTTCCTCTTGTCCGGGTTAATCGGCGGGATTATCGGGACGCACGAGGCCATGTTCCCGGCCTGCTTTGCCAGACGCTCCACCTCGTCGTAGGACTTGGACTGGATGTAGGCCTTCTTCAGGAGCACGTCCGTACGCACGACCGCCGTGCGGAAGCCCGCGTTGTAGTCGGAATCGTCAAGCCAGAGGTAGCGGTTCGCTCCGGAAAAGCCGGCGTTTCTCACCTCGGGGGCTATGCGACCCATTCCCAGCACGGTGCGGTAGATGTCGTTGTCCCGCATCTGGAGGGCGGTGAGCCTTTCGTCATATTCCCGTATTCCCGTTCCCAACACCTCGACCTGCGAGAGCAGCGCCGCGTTCTTTTTTTTCAGCAGGGTGGTCTTAGGAAGTTCGATTTCCAGAACCCATGTCAGAAGCCAGAGGTTGAAGAAAGCCGTGAGGCTGCTCAGCACAATCATGGAAACGACGCGCAGAGCCCTCCTCCCCGCGTAGCCTTTATCTACTTCGTAGGAGAGCGTCTCCGTGTTGAAAACATATTTTTTGAACCTCGACATCGTGCAAATATAAGCATTTTTAAGAAAAAAGTCGTAATTTTGCCGGTTCGACTTATACATCAATTTTTTTGATTTGAAACAGGACGAATATAAACGGATAAATATATGATGACATCAAAAGAGATCAGGAAGGCCTATCTCGACTTCTTCGCTTCAAAGGGGCACACAATCGTGCCGTCCGCGCCGATGGTCGTGAAGAACGACCCTACGCTAATGTTCACGAACGCCGGAATGAACCAGTTCAAGGACTGGCTCCTCGGCAACAGCCCGGCGCCGTTCCCACGCGCCACCGACAGCCAGAAGTGTCTGAGAGTCAGCGGAAAGCACAACGACCTTGAAGAGGTGGGGCACGACACCTACCACCACACGATGTTCGAGATGCTCGGAAACTGGAGCTTCGGGGACTATTTCAAGAACGAGGCGATAGACTGGGCCTGGGAACTCCTGACGGAGGTCTATAAGATTGACAAGGAGAGGCTTTACGCGACGGTATTCGAGGGCTCGGCGGAAGACGGGACGTCGCTCGACACCGAGGCGCGTGACCGCTGGCTCACGCACCTTCCCGCAGACAGGGTGCTGCTCGGGAACAAGCATGACAACTTCTGGGAAATGGGCGACACCGGCCCATGCGGCCCATGCTCGGAGATTCATGTTGACTTGAGGAGCGACGAGGAGCGCAGGGCGGTTCCGGGAGCCGGGCTCGTGAACAAGGGGCATCATCTCGTGATTGAAATCTGGAACCTCGTGTTCATGCAGTACAACCGCAAGGCCGACGGCTCGCTCGAACTCCTGCCGCACAGGAACGTCGATACGGGAATGGGCTTCGAGCGCCTCTGCATGACGCTTCAGGGAAAGCAGAGCAACTACGACACGGACGTGTTCACGGGGATGATACACAGGATTGAGGAACTCTCCGGGAAGAAATACGGCGAAGACGAGAACATCGACGTGGCGATGAGAGTCATCGCGGATCACATCCGCGCAATCTCATTCTCAATTGCCGACGGCCAGCTCCCTTCCAACGTGAAGGCGGGATATGTCATCAGGCGCATCCTTCGCCGCGCCGTCCGCTACGGCTACACCTTCCTCGGCTTCAGCGAGCCGTTCCTCTGCCGCCTCGTCGGACAGCTTGTGAAGGACATGGGCGAGTTCTACCCTGAAATCGCGCTCCAGCAGACTCTCATCGAGAAGGTCATCAAGGAAGAGGAGCTTGCGTTCCTCCGCACCCTCGACAGGGGCATCAGGCTGATTGACAGCATTATGGAGAAATGCGCCGACACCAAGGTAATCAAGGGCGAGGACGCGTTCACGCTCTACGACACATTCGGATTCCCGATTGACCTGAGCGAACTCATAGCCTCCGAAAAGGGATATACCATTGACCTCGAAGGATTTGAGGTCGAACTGAAGAAGCAGAAGGACAGGGCCCGCAACGCCACGGCCAACGAGTTCGGCGACTGGGTCGAGTTCCATCACTGCGACAACGTCGAGTTCCTCGGCTACGACTTCACGGAGATTGACGGAGCGCGCCTCACGCGGCACAGGACCGTGAAGCAGAAGAACAGGGAGATGATTCAGCTCGTGTTCGACCGCACGCCGTTCTATGGCGAGATGGGCGGACAGGTCGGCGACACCGGATATATCGAGTCGGAAAGCGGCGAGAGAGTGAAGATTCTCGACACCGTGAAGGAGAACAACCTCACGATTCACATCGCCGAGAAGCTTCCGACGGACTGCACCGGCAGCTTCCGCCTCGTGGTCGATGCCGCACGCAGGCGCTGCATCGAGAACAACCACAGCTGCACCCACCTTCTCCACCAGGCGCTCCGCGAGATTCTCGGAACGCACGTCGAGCAGAAAGGCTCGTTTGTGACTCCGGACTATTTCCGCTTCGACTTCTCGCATTTCGAGAAGATGAGCGACGAGCAGATCGACAAGGTCGAGAAGAGGGTCAATGAGCTGATTCGCTGCAACTTCCCTCTCATAGAGAAGAGAGACGGGACAATGGAGGACGCCAAGGCGATGGGAGCCATGGCGCTGTTCGGAGAAAAATACGGCGACCGCGTCCGTATCGTGCGCTTCGGCGACTCCGTGGAGCTCTGCGGCGGATGCCACACTTCCGCGACCGGAAACATAGGCTTCTTCAAGATTGTCTCCGAGAGCGCAATCGCGGCCGGCATCAGGAGAATCGAGGCAAGGACAGGACTCGCCGCGGAGAACATAGTCGATATGATGGAGAACACCCTGCGCAGCGCGAAGGCTCTGTTCAACAACGCGCCTGATCTCGCGCTTGCGATAAAGAAACTGATTGACGAGAACGAGGGGTTCAAGAAGGAAATCGAGAATGTGGCCAAGGAGAAGGCGGCCGCGTTCAAGCAGGTGCTTCTCGACGAGGCCAAGGACATCAACGGCATACGCACGGTGGTTCTGCGCAAAAGCGGTGACCCTGCCATGCTCAAGAACGCGGCCTTCATGCTCCAGAAGGAGTCCGAGAACCTCGCTGTCCTCGCGGCATACGAGTTCGAGGGCAAGCCTCAGCTTCTCGTGATGTACTCCGCCGACCTCGTCGCCAAGGGCCACAACGCCGGCAATGACGTCCGCGCCGCTGCAAAGGCCATACTCGGAGGCGGCGGCGGACAGCCGGGCCTCGCCACCGCCGGCGGCAAGAACGCCGCAGGCCTCGACGAAGCGATCGAAATCCTCCTCGGCAATATAAAGTAATCATCATGGTTCTTTCAGAAATAAGTCTCCTCAGATTTATTTCTGAAAAGTTCCTGTGCCAAACAATTAAGAGAAAGGGATTTGATAAAGAGATGAAGAACAAGGCGCGCGAGGAGTTGAAACCGCAGCAACCTCACGGTTGTGAGGATTTCGACGACGACCGCAACGAAGTTATTCGCTCTTTTGCAAATCCCGCCCAAAGATGAAGAAGTTAGACAAGTTCATACTCAAGTCCTTCGTACTGCCGTTTATCGCAATTCTCCTGATTGTGATATTCATCCTCATGATGCAGTTCCTCTGGCTCTACATCGATGAGCTGGTGGGCAAGGGCCTGAGCATGAAGGTCATACTGGAGTTCATGATGTGGGGAGCCTGCACGCTGCTTCCGCTCTCCCTTCCGCTCGCCACCCTGCTCTCGTCCATGATGACGCTCGGCAACTTCGCCGAGAGCAACGAGCTGCTGGCGATGAAGGCGGCCGGCATATCCCTTTCAAGGATTCTCCTCCCGATAGGCGTCGTGTGCTTCGTCATCAGCGTCGGCGCGTTCTTCATCGCGGACGACCTCATCCCGGTGGCATATAACCAGATTTATACCCTCCGCGAGGACATCGGAAAGACGAAGGAGGAAATCAAGATTCCGACGGGCACTTTCTACGACGGCATCGAAGGGTATATCCTGCGGGTGGAGGACCGCGACGACAAGACTGGCGTGATGCACAACGTGATGGTCTATAACCACACGGGGCACAAGGGAAACACCAGCGTGACTGTGGCGGATTCGGCGAAGATGACCATGTCCAAGGACAAGAGCTACCTCATCTTCTCGCTCTACAGCGGCTCCAACTTCGAGGAAAGCAACACGAAAAAGTACCGCGACACCACGCTCCAGCTTCAGAAAATCGAGTTCGAGCGGCAGCAGATAATCATCCCGCTTGAAAACTACGCCTTCCACAAGTCCGACTCGGCGAGGTACGGCGACCAGGTCAAGTCGATGAGTCTTAGGGAGCTGAACCACGGCAAGGATTCCATAGGCGGGCTCAATGAGGCCGCGAGGGCCGAGAACGTGAAGTCGGTGAACGGCTACCGTTCGGGGCTGAAGTACTACAGTCAGCTGGACTCCTCGTCGAGAGCAAGGATAACGACTCCGTTCAAGGCCGAGAACATCGGGAAGTTCGACGACATAGACCAGGAAATAAGAGCCGTCGAAAACGCGATTCAGAAGGCAGAGGACCTGCAGAGCACCCTTTCGATGTACGCGAGCGACACCGGCTACCACACGAGGATTCTGAGGAACATCGACATCGAGATTCTGAGCAAGTTCGCCCTCTCGCTGGCCTGCTTCATATTCTTCCTCATCGGAGCGCCGCTCGGTGCCCTCATACGCAAGGGAGGTCTCGGCACGCCGGCAATCATCTCGGTGCTCTTTTTCGTGGCCTACTGGGTCATAGACATATCCGGGAAGAAACTAGCCCGCGACGGCGCCATATCCCCGGAACTCGGTGTCTTCATTTCGAGCTACATCCTCTTCCCGACGGGCGCGTTCCTGACGTGGAAGGCGGTGAACGACTCGACCCTGTTCAACATCGACAACCTCAAGAGCAGATTCAGAAAAATAAAGGCAAAGTTTATGGGAATATTCAAAAAGACAAGGATAGTCTATATGGGTACGCCGGAGTTCTCGGTGGCCCCGCTTGACAGACTGATAAAGAAGGGATATGACGTCGTGGGCGTGGTGACCGTCGCAGACAAGCCTTCGGGACGCGGTCTCAAGATGAACGAGAGCGCAGTGAAGCAATACGCAGTCGCGCACGGGATTCCGGTGCTGCAGCCGGTGTCGCTCAAGGATGAGGCTTTCCTTGAGGCGCTCAAGGCGTGGAAGCCGGACCTTTTCGTGGTCGTGGCGTTCAGGCTGCTTCCGGAGTGCGTCTGGAGCATTCCTAAACTCGGGACGTTCAACCTGCACGCGGCTCTTCTTCCGCAGTACCGCGGCGCCGCCCCTATCAACTGGGCGGTCATCAACGGCGAGAACATGACCGGAGTGACGACCTTCATGATTGACGCTGGAATGGACACCGGAAAAATCATGTACCGCGAGCAGTGCCCTATACTCCCGACCGACACGGCGGGGGACGTGCACGACAAACTGATGGCGCTAGGAGCCGACCTCGTGGAGCAGACGGTCGAGTCCATCATTGAAGGCAGCGTGGAGTTCCGCATCCAGCGCAGCTTCATCCAGGGAGCGGAAGTTCTGAAACCGGCTCCGAAGATTACCAAGGAAATGTGCCGCATCGACTGGAACAAGGGAACGGCGGAGATTTATAATCTCGTGCGCGGACTCAGTCCCTACCCTACCGCATACACGGAGATTCATCGCGGGGACGAGGCACCGGTTATGCTCAAGGTTTTCTTCGGGGAAAAGATTACCGGCGAGGAGTTCAAGAGGATTTGCCCTTCAAGAGCGGTCCCGGGTCAGATTCTGAGCGACGGCAAGACCTACATCGCCATTGCCACGGCGGACGGGGCGCTCTCCCTCACCGACCTGCAGCTGGCTGGAAAGAAGAGGATGGACGCGATGAGTTTTCTCCTCGGATTCCGGAATCCGGAAGAGTACCACGCGGTGACTCCGTCCGAGCCGGAAGAAGCCTGACTTATCCGAGACACAGTGTCTGAAATGCTGCATAGATGAAAGAAATCGTGATACTTGCCGACGGGGATTTCCCCACTGCGGAATACCCTCTCTGGCTGCTCGGTGCGGCCGAGGCGGTGATCTGCTGTGACGGGGCGCTCGTGAAGTACCTTGAGTTCAGCGGCGGCAAGGCTCCGGCGGCGGTCGTGGGCGACATGGACACACTGTCGGAGGAAATGCGGACGCTGTTTGCCGACATTGTCGTGAAGTACGACGAGCAGGACTACGATGACCTCGCCAAGGCCGTAAGGTATTCATTGACAGCCTATCCGGAAGTTGAGAGGATTCACGTGCTCGGAGCCTCGGGAGGAGCGGAGGACTTCACCATAGGGAACCTAGGTCTTCTTATGGAGTTCTGCAGGAGCCATCCCGACATCTCGTTCGACATGATTTCAGACCACACGACGGCGTTCCCGCTCCACGACAGCGAGACCTTCGACTGCGGAGCCGGGCGCACAGTTTCCGTGTTCTCCCCCGACCCTACGCTGCGGATAGCCTCGAAGGGGCTCGCGTGGCCGCTCGACGGGGTGTGCTTCGACAACTGGTGGAAGGGAATACGCAACCGTGCCACTGAGGACAGGGTCGCGCTGAAGTTCAGCCATCCCGCTCCGGTTCTCATAATACTCAACTGATAATCCTCAACTGACACGGACACATATACATACGGATTCATATACACGGAAACATATATACACGACATTTTCGACAAAGACTAACACAACTCCATAAATACAGTATTTAATAATCACACAATTATGGAAAAAAACGCTTATTTTCCCAAAACTCAGGACACCGAGAAGGCTTCGGAGAGGCTGAAGGAGATTCTCACGCCTACCCCGCTCCAGCTGAACGCTCATTTCTCAAACAAGTACGGCTGTGACGTCTATCTCAAGAGGGAGGACCTGCAGATGGTGCGCTCCTACAAGATTCGCGGAGCCTACAACAAGATTCGCTCGATTCAGCCTGAGGTGCTCAAGTACGGCATCGTCTGCGCTTCGGCGGGCAACCACGCGCAGGGTGTGGCATTTTCCTGCAACAAGCTGAAAATCATGGGTTCCATCTATATGCCCGTGACCACGCCGAGGCAGAAGATAGAGGCAGTGAGCATGTTCGGGAAGGAATATGTGGATATAGTCCTGACGGGAGACACCTTCGACGAGGCGAACGAGGCGGCTATAAAGTACGCGCAGCGCAGCGGAAAGACCTTCATTCCTCCGTTCGACGACGAGAAAATCATCGAGGGTCAGGGAACGATCGGATATGAGATCACACAGCAGATGGACGAGCCGCTGGACTACATCTTCATCCCTATCGGAGGAGGCGGACTGGCTTCCGGGGTGGGCGCATACCTGCACCAGAAGTGGCCGGAGTGCAAGATTATCGGGGTGGAGCCTGCCGGAGCGGCGAGCATGAAGGCCTCGATTGACGCCGGTCATGTGGTGGATCTGGAGCACATCAACAAGTTCGTTGACGGCGCGGCGGTGAAGAAGCCGGGGAAGCTGACCTACGAAATCTGCAGTCAGGTGCTTGACGACATCATTCCCGTTCCGGAGGGCGCGGTCTGTTCGACCATCATCGAGATGTACAACAAGAACGCCACAGTCGTGGAGCCTGCCGGGGCGCTCTCTGTGGCGGCCCTGAGGTTCTGCCCGGACGAAATCAGGGGGAAGAAGGTCGCCTGCATCATATCCGGAAGCAACAACGACATCACCCGCATGGAGGAAATACGCGAGCAGAGCCTTGTCTATGAGGGGCTGAAGCACTATTTCATCGTGAACTTCCCGCAGAAGGCCGGGGCGCTCCTGACCTTCATCAGGGACATCATCGGGCCTTCCGACAATCTGGTCTATATCCAGTACATCAAGAAGACCAACAAGGAGGAGGGGCCTGCGCTCATCGGCATCGAGGTGGCGGCCAAAGAAGACTATGACGCGCTGATCCGCCGCATGGAGGCGCACGGGGTGTCCTACGAGTACATCAATCAGAACAACAAGTTATTCGAAATGTTGATATAAAGCACAGTACTAGCGGAGGCAGATAAAAGGATGAGATGCAAGGCGCTCAATGCGGTCAAATACCGCAGCAACCTGATGGTTGTGAGGATTTTGACAAATTGAGCAACGCAGCAGGTCGCCTTTTATCTGTCTCCGCCGCTATTTAGGAGCGATGCGGTAGAGCACGGCCGCGATGATGGCGAAGATGATGTTCGGCAGCCACAGGGCCCATCCGGGCGGAAGGGTGTCGGTATAGACAAACATCTCGCTGAACTTCATGAAGAGAATGTAGGAGAAGCTCAGGGCGATGCCTATTCCGATGTTCCAGCCGATGCCGCCGCGCCGCTTCTTGGACGAGAGCGACACGCCCATAATCGTGAGGATGAACGCCGAGAACGGCAGGGTGAAGCGCTTGTGCTTCTCGATGAGGGAATACTTGACGTTGGCGTCGCCCCTCATCTGCTGCCTCGCGATGTAGCGGTCGAGTTCCCCGTAGTTCAGGGTCTCGACGGTCTTCTTGCGCACATAGAAGTCATCAATCTTGAGGGCAATCACGGTGTCGAGCTGCTTTCCGCTCCGGATGCGGTCGGTCATGTCCTCGTAGTAGTCCCGGATAAAATAATTCTTGAGCTTCCATCCTCCGAAAGTGCTGTCCCACACTGCCGTTTCAGCGGAAAGCTTGGATTCGAGACGGTTCCCGTCAAAGCGCTCGAGGGTGAAGCGGTAGGCCGTGTTGTTCCAGGAGCTGAACGACTCGACGAAGACGAACTCGCCCGGAGAAATCTGGTAGTGGACATTCTTCGTGTTGGCGATATATCCGGATTTTATGTATTTGCCCTCAAATTCCACCCTCGTCTTGTTCGCGTCCGGGATGATGAAAAGATTGAGGCAGAGCGACAGCGCACAGATGAGGGTGGCCGCCGCCATATACGGGACCATCATCCTGTGAAAGCTGATTCCGCAGCTGAGAATCGCCACAATCTCCGAGTTCGCCGCCATCTTCGACGTGAAGAAAATCACCGTTATGAACACGAACAGAGGTGAGAACATATTCATGAAATAGGGGATGAAATTCATGTAATAGTCGAAGATTATGGCCTTGAGCGGAGCCTCCTTCGCGACGAAGTTGTCGATTTTCTCGCTTATGTCGAATATGATGACGATGCCGATGATGAGCACCAGCGCGACGAAGAAGGTCAGGATGAACTTCTTGAATATATATACGTCCAGTTTCTTTGGTCTGAGAGAAAATTCCATCGTCGAGAGTTTATTCCTTGTGATATATGCTTTGCGGACAATGTCCGAATCATCAGAGTCTCGTCATTATCTTCTTGACGGTCACATCCTTCCATGTCGCGAAATCACCCGCCGCGATGTGTCTTCGGGCCTCGCGGACGAGGTCGAGATAGAACGCGAGATTGTGCTCGGAGGCAATCTGCGCGGCGAAAATCTCTCCCGCGATGAAGAGGTGGCGGAGATATGCCTTCGTGTAGTAGTGGTCGACGAACGAGCTTCCGCTCGGGTCGAGTTCGGAGAAGTCGTCGGCCCACTTGAGGTTGCGCATATTCATGATTCCGTTCCATGTGAACAGCATTCCGTTGCGTCCGTTTCTGGTCGGCATCACGCAGTCGAACATATCCACTCCCCTCGCGATGCCTTCGAGCAGGTTCGCCGGAGTTCCCACGCCCATCAGGTAGCGCGGGCGGTCCTGCGGAAGAATCGGGCACACGAGCTCAAGCATCTCGTACATCTTCTCGGTAGGCTCCCCCACCGCAAGCCCACCGATGGCATAGCCCTCGCGGTCAAACTTCGCGGCGTGCTCTACGGCGGCCCGGCGCAGGTCCGGATAGACGCAGCCCTGGATTATCGGAAAGACCGTCTGCGAGTACCCGTAGAGCGGCTCCGTCTCGTCAAAGTGCTTCAGATAGCGCTCCAGCCAGCTCTGGGTGAGCTTCAGCGATTTCTTCGCGTACTCATAAGGCGCGTCGCCCGGACAGCACTCGTCGAGGGCCATCATTATGTCGGCGCCGATAATGCGCTGAGTGTCAACATTGTTTTCCGGAGTGAAAGTATGCTTCGACCCGTCGATGTGCGAGCGGAAAGTGCAGCCCTCCGGAGTAAGTTTGCGCATCTGAGTGAGCGAGAACACCTGAAATCCGCCGCTGTCGGTGAGAATCGGCCTGTCCCAGTGCTCGAACTTGTGGAGACCGCCGGCCTTGCGGAGAATCTCAAGACCCGGGCGCAGGTAGAGATGGTAGGTGTTGCCGAGTATGATCTCAGCCCTGATGTCTTCCACCAGGTCCCTGTGATAGATGCCCTTGACGGAACCTACCGTCCCCACGGGCATGAATATCGGAGTCTCAATCGTGCCGTGGTCGGTCGTGATTGTGCCGCACCTCGCCGATGAACCGGGGTCTTTCGCTGTAAGTCTGAATGTCATGTATTCCTATATATTATATATGACCTTATGGTTATATGCCCGGGCATATCACAAAGTCTCCGAATCCACGCAAAACCTGAAAATTGTCGGGCAAATCGCCGTCAAAGATAGTAAAACTTTTTGTACCTTTGCCCTATTGCGTGGGCGTACGAAAGGTTATACTAACGCACAATAATCCATAACACATTAAAAGACAATAAAAAAGACTACAAATGGCTAAAAACATCAAAATCAGGCTCATTGTGATGAACATCCTCCAATGGGCAATCTGGGGAGCGTATCTGACCTCGATGGGCAACTATCTCGTGCAGGTGGGACTCGGCAGCAAAATCGGACTGTTCTACGCGATGCAGGGAATCGTCTCCATATTCATGCCGGCGCTCATGGGAATCGTGGCCGACAAATGGCTCGGAGCAGCCAAGTCGCTGGCACTCTGCCAATTCATCGCAGGAGCGGCGATGCTCGGAGCGGGACTCTATGCCTCAGGCGTGGAATCGGCGGCAATAGCGACCGGAGCGACAGGCTCGGAACTCACCGCACTCATTTCCGGAACGTTCAGCTTCCCTATATTCATCGCGCTCTATACGCTCAGCGTGGCGTTCTATATGCCGACAATCGCCCTCTCCAACTCGACGGCATACGGCATACTCGAGCAGAACGGCTACGACACCGTGAAGGACTTCCCGCCAATCCGCGTGTTCGGTACTGTCGGTTTCATCGCAAGCATGTGGATCATGAACTTCTGCAAGACAGGGGCCGGCATCTCTTTCCAGAACACCTACCATCAGTTCATCATCTCCGGAGCAATCGGTCTGGTCCTCGTGGCCTACTGCTTCACGCTGCCGAAGATTAAGAAAGCCGAGACAGAAGGAAAGCAGTCACTGTTCGATGCGCTCGGCCTCAGCGCATTCAAGTTGTTCAAAGACAAGCAGATGGCATTCTTCTTCATTTTCTCGATGCTGCTCGGCGTAGCGCTCCAGATTACAAACGGCTACGCGACGCCTTTCATCTCCCATTTCCAGGGTCTTGAAGGCTTCGCCGACTCATGGGGAGCGAAGAACGCCACCGCGATATATTCAGTGTCACAGATTGCCGAGACTCTCGGAATCCTCCTGATACCGTTCGCGATGAAGAAGTTCGGCATCAAGAACGTGATGCTCATCGCCATGTTCGCATGGGTTCTGCGCTTCGGACTGTTCGGCCTCGGTGACACAGGCAGCGGCGTCTGGATGCTCATCCTCTCCTGCATAGTCTATGGAGTCGCCTTCGACTTCTTCAACATCTCCGGTTCGCTCTATGTCAATCAGCGCACTTCCGGCAAGGTTCAGAACAGCGCCCAGGGTCTTTTCATGCTGATGACCAACGGAATCGGAGCGACGGTGGGCACCCTCAGCGCACAGGCAATCGTTAACCGGTTCACACACACCGAGACAATCGTCATAGACGGCGCGGAACGCGTCTTCACGATGGGCAACAAGCTGAGCTGCGGCCTTGACGGCTGGAGCGCCTGCTGGTACATCTTCGCAGCCTACGCCCTCGTGGTCGCTCTCCTCTTCATGGTTCTCTTCAAGGCTCCGGACCAGAATGCCCCGAAACTTGTGTAACGAAAAGCAAGACAAACAAATTCTCCTCAAGCGGTAAATCAGACAGGCTCGCGGTGGTAGTTTTCCACCTGCGAGCCTTCTCTGTTTTATTCCTCCTCAACCAGAAAACATTCAAAGAAAAATAACCCGCATCATCTTTTTCATCCTTTTCGGTCTATAATACATTGTTTCACATTCAGGCCGCCAATTTTAGCCACATTTTTCTTTTTTTATATTTTGTTTTTCTTTTTTCGAGGTTCAGTCAGGATTTTTTCATATATGTTCGCGGCTCATTCTAATTTTTTACATTATGAGCGAATCATCGAACAACATTTCCGAGAAAGGCGTTTTCGTCGACCTTACCTATGACGCCGGATTCAAGGCCGTCTTTGCAGACGAGGCCAACAGGCACCTACTGATCAGACTTCTGAACTGCGTGTTGCCGACCGAGGCAAGAGTCAAAGACATTAAGAGATATCTTGACAGAGAGCAGGGGAAAGACACGCAAACAGGAAAACGAACACAACTTGACATTATTTGCGAGGGCATTTCCGGGGAAAGATTCCTCGTTGAGGTTCAAAGGAGCTACGAGGCCGCATTTTTCCAGCGCTGTGTCTATTATGCTTCCGGAGCATATCACATAAGTCTCAAAGAATCTGAAAAATACACTGCGCTTCGACCTGTCTATTCCGTAGGATTCCTTAACTACAGACTGTCACACGAAAAAGATGAATTATGGGATACGGACAACCTCATCTCACACTACATTTTTTCCGAAAAAAGAACCGGAGAGATTGCTCCGTCAACAATTTCTGTTACCTTTGTGGAATTAGAAAGGTTTACAAAGAGCGAGAAATCTTGCAAAAGTGAATTGGACTGGCTGCTTTATGTGTTCCGCCACAGTTCTTCTTTGATGGAGATACCGGCAGGAATACGCAGCAGACCATTCTTCAATAAGCTGTTGGAAGCCTGCCGAATCGCTGCCTTTTCAGAAGATAAGAAACTAAACTACGAACGGAGTATGATGCTGGAACGTGACATAATTGCGCAGCGCGAATATGCGCAGGAAACCGGATATGCCGAAGGTCTGGAGAAAGGCTTGAAAGACGGCATGAAGAAGGGAATGGAGAAAGGAATGGAGAAAGGAATGGAGAAGGCAGGCATTGAGCATGCCAGAAACTTGCTGAAAGCCGGTGTTTCTCCGGAAATAATTGCAAACTGCATAGGACTCGGCATTGACACGATAAAAGCCCTGTGAAAAAACAGGGCGGAGAACAATCCTCCACGCCTGCCATACTTCAGAAGCAGAAACCGACGGCGATTTCGCCGTCAAGGCGGCGGAAGGCTATTGTTGAGACACCGAGGGTGAGACGAATGCGACGGAGGCGGAACTGAAGGCCGAGGTCGGCGGCAACGCCCCTTGGACTGCGGTCGGAGACGCGGGACCAGTATCCGGAGGAGTCCTCCCAAAGGAGGGTGCGGCTGCCGTAGCCGGTCCCGGTGTAGAGGCTGAGCCAGTCGCAGGGGCGAAAGACAAGGCCAGTTGTGACGGAAAGACACGAGGCGCGGGAACGGCCGGAGGTCCAGATGTAGCCCTCGGAGGTCGTGCCGTCGGAAAGGCAGTCGTACGCCGAGGCGGAACTGCGGAAATTCGACACGACCTTGACGTAGCAGCCCCAGCGGTACTTCTCCCAGCCGAGCATAAGTCCGCCGGAACAGTCGGGGAAAGCAAAGACGCCGGAAACAGAAAGTCCGACAGGTTCGCGGCGACGGACAGGGAGGACTGTTGAATCCGCAGGAGACGGAAGATAAACAATTGAATCCCTTACAATTATCTCCTTCTCAACGATTGGCGGAGCAGGAGTCTTCAACACCATTTCATAAGTTGCAGCGGACTCTATCGACTCAGGGAAGACATAATCCCTGATGACTCCGAAGTCCTTGTGCCTCACGGTAATCTTCATGACTTTCTCCGGGACATAGACCCAGACTTCCCCGACCTCCTGCCTCACGGCGACTATGCCCATAACGCCGACGTCGAAGTCAAGGCCTTCAGCGGATGTAATCACCTTAATCAGAGCCGCTTTCCTGCCGTTCTGGTCTCGGAGAGGGTGGTTACTGCGGGCATCCAGGTCCCATTCCAGCCGCCGGAACGACTGCACGGAGAAATCCCCGTCGCCGGCGGTCTGAGCAGACAGGGAAAATGTGGCAAGAAAAATCGCGGTCACAAAGGCAATGCAGCGGAGCGCCGAGGTTTCTGACAGCACGGCGAGCCCGGCCGGCCGCCCTGTGCTCCGGTGTCCCAAGCGCTTTTTTGCCCGTATGGCCCTCTTCGATAAGTGAGAGCAGAAGCAAAGTGAACTTTGATTATGCCGGACGTAGAAAAGTGGCGTATGAAATACGAACTGCTCTGATGACATACTGTATCCCCGATTAGAAATGATACGGCCCGATGACCCCGAAATCCTTGTCCGGCGACTCCTGCCATGTACGCACGTGAATCACAGGCCGCTGCCAGTCGGACAAATCCACGAGAATGAAGAGGTAGCCGACGTCGGAATAGGTCGTGGAGAAATACTCCTGCCGGATTTTTATCCCGAAAAGCTGCTCCCCTTTCCCGAGCTTCACGACCTCGCTGTCCGAGAACTGGATGTTGATGTATTCCTGGCTCGCGAAGACCCGCGAAAGGTTGCGGATGTACGTCGCCTTGTTCTGACGGGTAAAGCTGACATAGCGGTTCGAGCCGTATTCGTTGCGCAGCCCCGCGCTGCGCAGGACACGCCCGGTGATTATGAGCGCGTCGTCGTCAAAAATCGAGCTTATGTAGTCGAGCCTCCTGAGGGAATAGGCGGTCTTGTAGTTTTCGAGAAAATCGACGAGTATCAGCCGCGCCTCCTCCGTCCAGCCCTCGTGTGAGCAGATGTCGGACGTTGCGGCGGCGCCGAGCGAGAAAGTGAGGTTCGACACGAGGCCGTCCCGGTTGAAGGTCAGGACGACATCCTCGACAAAGCGCCGGGGGTTGCCGCTGAACGAGAAGGCCATCGGGATGCTGCGGCACCAGACCTCGTCGCCGAGGGCGTAGAAATTAAGGTCATCGTGGGAGAGAACGCGAGCATTGCCGTAGGCCACGAGACGGAGGAATATGTCGTAGCCTGTTTCCGTAAAAAGCGGACGGACACTCTCATATTCACGGTTTTTCAGAGCATCGCATATCCTCGAAACCGCAGCCTCGTATTCCGAAGTGAAGAGAACCGGGGTAAGGCTCACAGCCTTGGTCGAGTCCGGGGACGCGCTGAACTTTTCCCGGGACATCACGTCCATCACCTTGCTCCTGACGGCGGAGAAATCTATTCTGCTGACCGCCACGGCATCCGCAGGAGCGTAGTTGCCAGGGGCGTCCGAGCCGGCGCATTCCGCACCATTTTCCTTTCCCGGACCATCATGCTCCAAGCCTCGATTGTCCGGGACGCCCGAGCCGAAACTCCCGGAATGTGATTTCGTGCCACGGCCTGAACTCTTCGCCAGCGCAGAACCGCCGCCACTCGCAGAGGCCCCGGAACCAGCGCCTGTCCCGGACGCGGCTCCGAAAGCCCGCTCAACGGACTGAACCTCCCGGTAGATATGCCTCAGATGGGAGGGGTCGGACTCGTAGAGTATGCGGTAGTCGTCAATCCTCGAGCCGAGAGAGACCTCGATGAAGCCCTTGCCGTCCTTTGCGGACATGACGCCGCTCCACTCGCGGCCGTTGAAGAAGCGGTAGTCTATGTTCCTGACAGGCTGGCCCTTGTAGGTGAAGCTCAGCTCCACGATTTCCTTGTCCGCGACGCTCTGGCGGGCGAAACGCACGTTCATGCCCTCCAGAATACGCACCCGCCTCGAACGCAGTTCAGCGACCTCCTCCGCCTTGAAGCCCGGCACCGACTGAAGCAGCACCGCGGCCCATGACAGGTAGCGCAAAGCGACGTCCATCTGCAATTTCTTCTCCGCAGTCCCGGCAATGTCCTTCATCTCCGCAATGCGCCTGCGCCGGTTCTCAAACACATTCCCGACCGCATCACGGCGGATGTAGCGCAGCACCGTTGTCTCCTTCCTGCCTCCCGACACGGCGACCTCGGAAGTCCCGGCGACGTCGCCCCTGTAGGTCTCCATCAGCGCGGCCTTCACCGCCCCGCTATAAGGCAGTTCCACGGCCCCGGCAATCTTTCCGACAAGCGCCTCCGTGGCAAGGCTGTCCGCAGCCCTCGTGTCAGCGGCGCTGCCCTCGCCCCAAACCATCGATGCGTCTCGTTTGATGTCAGAGATTTTCTGCGCCGAAAGGCTCAGCGGGAACAGCAAAAGCCCGGCAACGAACAAGACCGCCACCAAACGGCACACCGGACGATGACACATCACACGACTTCCGACTACAGGTGAAACCGATTTCAAAAAAGTTCCCACCTTATATGAACATGAACTTATACCCAGCATAGACCTCTCGCCGTTCATAACGCTCTCCCCTCCCGATATTTCCCGTATGCCTGTTCAACCCGACGCCTCTGTCCTTCGCTCATCTGCCCGTCGGCAACCTGCATTCCCGCCCGAAGGCTGTCGGCGACCGTCTTCATATCCCCGAAAGCAGAACCCTCCACGGCACATCTTTCGCAAAATCGCTCATATCCGCAAACAATCCCCTCCCAGACACGCTCCTGCTCCCTCCGTGCAGCCACATATTTATCAAACAACATCTCCGGAGCCTCATCTGCCGCTCCGGACATCTCGGCAATCACATCACCGGCAGTGCTGAAAAACCGCCAATTCCCTCCCGAGAAACCGGCAATCACGTCATCCTCAATGAAATAAAGACTCTCGCAAGAAACCGGCACGACGACACCGCCCGCCGCATCGACCACTCCCTCCCCCGAACCGCCGCTGACGATATAATACCCGTTCAGGCAATTAGTTGTGTCAAGACATTCTGTCGCATCATCGCTCGCCCGGCCGCCATCATCAACAGACCGATTCCGACAACCGCAAAGCATCACCGGAAGCACAGAAGACGCAAGCACACATTTCAGAATCCGCATAATCTCAAAATTCAAGTTCCGGAAAAGCATATCCCAATGCAACATTCCGCGAAAAGGATTCAAATTTAAGAAAAAAGCCGTTACTTTGCAATCGCAATGGAAATGAGTTCGGTCATATTCGGTTCCGTGGAGGAGGGATTCGGGGACGTCGATTCCCCGGAGGTGGAGTTTGTGTATTGCTCCGAGGATGGGCATTCGAGGCTCGGGCGGGCGGTCATCGACGGGAAAGTGGTGTGTGTCAAGGCGTTGAAGGAGGAGTATATAGGAAATCCGGTCTATGAGGGACTGCTGGAGAAGGAATATGAAATCGGCTCCGCCCTCGTGCATCCGAACATCTGCGCGACATTGGATTTCCGTCCGATGGGAGCGCTCGGCAACTGCATCGTGATGGAATGGATTGAGGGAGAGACGCTTGAGAGACTGCTGAAGGACAGAGAGATGACCCCGGCTCTTGCACGGAAGGTCATACTCGAACTCTGCGACGCGCTCGATGCCCTCCACCACCGCCAGATAGTCCACCGGGACATCAAGCCGGGAAACATCATGCTGACGCGCAACGGGCGGAATATCAAGATAATAGACTTCGGACTCGCCGACACTGACACCCACGCGGGACTGAAGATGGCAGCCGGAACGGAATCCTACGCGGCTCCGGAGCAGGTGAGGGGAGCAGTTCTCGACGAGCGCAGCGACATCTACGCCCTCGGCAAGGTCATCGAAGACATGGCCGAGACGCTGCACGGAAGCCTCGCGGCCCGGCGCAGCAGCCGTTTTTGGAAAGGCGTCGCCGCAAAGTGCTCCGTGCCCGAAATCGGCAGCAGGGTCAGTGACGCCTCCGCGCTCAAACAACTGATTCTCAAGAAAGAGCGCTTCCGCAGGCAGCTCCCCATCGTCCTCTCGGCAGCGGCTCTTGCCATCGTTATAATCCTGTGGCTCTGCGCCCCGCACATCTCCCGCCTCCACGAACGCCACAAAATCGACGTCCTCGTCCGCGGCCTCACCAAAGAACTGCTGTCCTCGCCGACGGAATATATGTCTTCCATCCCGTTTGAGGTGAAATCCGGCAAGGACTACATGATTCACAGCGCCCTGGACAAGTTCATCGCGAACAAGGACTATGCGACAAGTCAGGCATACGTCCTGTCAAATGAGGCAAAAGTCTTTGAAAAGAACGGCGTCACCTACGTCCCGATATACTTTGTTATGTTCTTTGAACACGATGTCAGACTTGCACCGGAAGAATATATTTTCTGAATCGCCGATGAAAAGAACCGTCATATTGCTGGCTGCGGCGCTGTTCGCGCATTCCTGCCTGTCCGACCCGGAGCCGGGAGTGTTCCGTCGGCCGGAGGTGAGGCTGTATGCACCGGCGGAGCTGAGCTCTACGACGGCGGTGTTTGAATATGAGGTCGAATGGCCGGGGACGGATGCGATTGAAGCCTGTGGACTGTGCTGGGGCACGTCTCCGGAGCCGGAACCGGGCCTTGAAACCGTTGTTTCCGACACTCCGGGAAGCGGTCTGCACCGCGTTGAAATCACCGGGCTCGAACTCGGACAGGCCTACCGTGTCAGGGCATTCGCGGAAGGGAGGAGGGGCATATTCTACAGTCAGGAACGCACGTTCCGCACGCCCGTGACCTTTGAAAGCAAGGCGTTTGAGGAGTATCTCGTTTCAAGATACGACACTGACGGGGACGGGTACATAAGCCTTGAGGAAGCGGCGGAGATTGACGAGATTGCACTTCCGGACGCCGGAGTGGCCTCGCTCGGAGGAATCGAGCACTGCACGGCACTGCGAAGACTCGACATATCCGGGAATCCGGTAACGCGGATACCCCTTCCGCAGCCTTCCGCGCTCGAAGAGCTTTCGTGCGGCAACAGCGGCATCCTGGACATGAATGAAGTCTTTGAACAGGCAAAAGGACTCCGGAGGCTGTCGGCTCAGGGAATGTTGAAAGACGGCGCAAAGCTCTACCTGCTGACCGGCCTTGAAAGTCTCGATGCCTCCGGCAGCGCGTTAAGCGTCATCAACACCAAATATAACATCGCGCTCGCCAGCCTCACCCTCAGGAACTGCGGCATCACCCGGCTTGACCTGTTCTGCAACACAGCAATAAAAGCCCTCGACTGCCGGGACTGCGCCACGTTGCAAACGCTCAATCTTCTTGAAGGACAGGAGATTGACGGAATCAACAGGAATATGGACAAGGGCAGGTTCATCCCTGACGGCACTCAGGTGCTCTATACGGCAAAGATTAAAGACACTGCATTCAATAACTTTCTCTGCGACAACTTCGACGCTGACTATGACGGGATTGTGTCGGCGATGGAGGCTGCGGATATTGAAGAGATGAAGATTGATAGGAACAGATACTCTGGAATATCATCTCTGCACGGGGTTGAGATGTTCACTTCGCTCAGGAAACTTTCCGTAAGCGGGCAGAACATTGCGGCTCTCGACCTGTCGGAAAACCCGGAACTTACGGAAGTAGTGTGCGACAACAATCCGCTGAAGAGTCTGAATATCAGCGAGTGTCGGAAACTGAAAAGGCTGTATTGCCAGAACACGGAACTTGAAAGCATCAATCTCACCGGCTGCACCACCCTTGAGGAACTGTTCCTTTTCGGAAGCAGGCTCACGGGGCTTGACATAGGACGAATGCCGGCGCTCAGGACGCTCGACTGTCAGTCAAACAGACTGTCCGGCGAGCTTGACCTGTCAGGCTGCGGCGCTCTGATACAGGTCAACTGCAAGGGGAACAGCGCCCTTGAGCGGCTGATTCTCCCGTCCGGAAGCACGGCTCGGGTAATCAAGGATGAGGGCACCGAGGTCATCCTGAAATAACTCACGGCAAAGCCGGCGGCCCGCAGAACTGCAAATCCGCGACTTCAGTCCCAGTCCCGAACTTCACCGCCGACATCGATGCGGACCTTGTCTGGGTTGCTGTTCAAAGTGATGTTCAGCTGATGCCGGGTCCCGGAACGGAAAATCATCCTGCCCTCGACAAGATAGGAAACGCCGTCATACTGAATCTCCACCAGCGGCTGTCTGCTTGTGAGTGACTGAGGGACGAGAATGGCGGCATAAGTGTCAACCGACTCTCGCCTGGCCGTAACGGTTACTTTGGATGCCCGTCCGTCACTCATTACGGAACCGGTGCCCAGATTGACAAGGGCGGCAGCCACGACCCCATGAATCCTGACCGACAGATTGTCAGGGAAATCGCCCTCGAAGCCCTCTCCCTTCAGAAGCCTTATCACGACACGGCTCATCCTGTGCGAGAACTTCAGGGCCACAGTCTGCGGATAGCGCACCCCTGACGCCTTTGCCCACAGAAAATCGGAACTTTCGTATGCGCCCTCCACCGACTGATCCTCCGCGACACTGAAAGGATATTCATCCACAGAGGAAGGCACGCCGGCTGGATAATATCCATACGCATCGTACAAAGTACCTATGTTCCAATAGACTTTCCTCGCCGGAGTCCACGAGCCACCGTCAAAAGTCAGGGCTTCGTTGTTCACCGCATTTCCCGACAGATGCAGAGAAGAAACCTTACCGTCCTCATATTCAGTCATATACAACCCGACGACATCGCCCTTCTCAAACCCATTGGAAGAAACTTTCGTCATCCCCGGATATTCGAGGCTGAAGCGTACCCGTACGAGTTCTCCGTCCGCCGAATCATATCCTCCGGAACATCCGAATGCGAAAGGAAGACAGAGCAATGCTATATATATCAACGAATTACATTTCATGAATCATTACATTTTAAGGTAAATCATTCTCCATCCCTGACTTCCGGGCGTTTTCCACAGCAGAATACGGGATTATTATGCGGCCCGCGGGAATTTGCCGTTTCACCCACACCGGAACGGGACTTCATCCTCCGGGAAGCCTGCGACCGTGATGCGCTGTCCAGATTGTCCTTGGCTACAAAATCCTCAAAGCTGAACGTCCCGCCGGAATACTCCATAATCCTGCGGACAATTTCCTCCCGGCTTATGGTGCTGAAATACGGGATGTCGTTGTTCATGCAGCTGTTGTATTCCGAACGCCAGACTCCCCTGCTGTGCATGAATCCGCCCTCATATATATCAACGAAACTGCGGTATTTCTCGTGGTAAATCAGATGACTCCACGGCACGTCCTCCGGCTTCCCGCTCAGGGACAGGTTCGCGAACCACCCCTTCGACTTTGCGGCGTTGAATTCCCCGACATGGCCGCAGCAGGTACACTTGCAGGCATCGACGAAGGCATTGTGGTAGATGTACTCGTCGCCGAGCTTTCCGAAGCCGTGCCCGCAGGCCTCGTGCTGGACAATGCCCCGGAAGTCCTGCGGGTAGCCGTAGTCGCTCTTCGGGCAGTAGGCAATCGCGGAGCCGTCGTCGTAGAGGTAGGTCGTCCCGCCGTATTCCGTCGTGTTCGGAATCATGACGACGAGGGTCTGCGGAAGGTTCTCTTCGCTCACCGTCGGCATCCGGCAGGCATAGCTGAAAATTTCAGCATAGTCGCTGTCTCCGAAACGCCCTCCGAGAGTGGCCCCGCCCTTTGCGGATGTGTTGAAGCGGTTGTATATTATCGTGTTGACACTGCCGACACCGGACTCCGGAGAAACAGCGGCCGCCGTATAGACATTAAAGCGGCTGCGGTAGGTGCGGAAAGGCTCTATGCCGAAGAAATGTTCCACGGCCTCACCGATGTCCTTCATCAGAAGCCCCTTGCTTATGTCCTCCGCGCTGTAGCCGTCGCCGAGAAAGACGACGTTCACGCCGCTTCCCTCCGTGGAGCTCTGAATGGTAATGACCTCATCTTCCGCATATTCAGAATCATACTGCCTGACATCAACGGATACGCTGTAGTCCTTTCCGGCAAGCTTGAAGACCACCTTCCCCTCGCGGGTCTCTCCCGAAGGCATCTGCTGGAACGTGAGCCCCAGCTCGGCCTTGCCGTCCCCGGATGTCCTGTCAAGAGCCACCCAGTCCGGCTTCTCGGCAACGACCCAGTCCTCGTCGGCGTCGAGAGTGATTTTCCTCGTGACGGAAGTGTTGAGCGCGGATGCTGCGGAAGGGCGGATAGAAAGCCTGCGGTAGGCCGACACGCGCTTGAAGTCCTTCCAGCCGGTCGCCACGCGGTACTGTATGACGGCCGATTCCGGAACCTCCACCGTGAAATTGTCCTTAGGCACGCCTTCAAACGCCTGCTGCTGCACTGTCGGCGGGATGTCGCACTTGCAGACTATGCTGTTAAGTCCGAAGCAGTTCTGGAAGGCGCCTCCCTCGGAGTCGTTTCTGTCAGCAAGTATGGATTCCATACCGGACGGAAGGACAAGTCCCTCAAGGCCACGGCAGCCGGAGAATGCCCCCACACCGATGCTGATGACATTTTCGGGGATTTCGAGGACTCCGGACAGGCGGGTGTTGTGGGCGAAAATCCAGTTCCCGACGGCTCGCAACGCCGCCGGAAGAACAAGCTTTCCGGAAAAGTCACAGCCGTTGAAACAATGCTCGCCGAGAGAAGTCAGGCTTTCCGGCAGCACAAGTTCCCCTCTGAACTTGACGTTTTCAAATGCGCGGCCTTCAATCGATGAGAGCCCGTCATTAAGAACAAGGTTCCCGTCAAAGCCGGCGTTGGAGAAACACCTCACAGGCAGAACCTTGACTCCCTTAGGAATGACAAGAGTTCCGCGAAGGTTGCCGCAGTTCGCGAAGGAGTCCTCGCCTATGTATTTCAGGTTCTCCGGCAGATGAAGTTCTCCGTAAATGCATGGGCAGCTGAGAAACGTCCCCTTGCCGATTTCCTCAAGAGCGTCCGGCAACTGGAGCTCGCAGGCGAAATTGCAGCCGGCAAAGGCTCCGTCCCAATAGCCGAGGTAGCCGTCATAGTTGCCGATTCTCTTGAGCGTGCTCGGCAGGTTCAGGCTGCCGCTGAGACAGGAGCAGCTCCTGAACGCGGCCTTGTCGATGAACTCAAGTCCCTCCGGAAAAGTCAGCGAACCCGCAAGCGCGTTGCAGTCTGTGAACGCGGACTCGTTGATTCCCTTCAGACGGTCGGGAAATATGATTGAAGTCAGAGTCTTCTTGGAGTTCAGGGCATAGGCAGGAATCACATCATCATCGTTCCCGTAGAAATCCTCCCCGTCACCGAGGCTGCCCCCGTCACCGGAAACTATCCTCACCTCCTTGAGGTTCAGTGCGGAAAGGTTTGTGAGACGATACCTCATCACGGCGAAATCGCGTCCGTTGATTTGCCCCGTAATCTTGAGATTGCGCACCCTGTCAATCTCCGTTGTCGCGGCAAGCGTTTCCTCCAGGGTTCCCGCCTGCGCGACATTCACGATTATATATTCCGCCGCCGTCCATTCGTGCGACGCCGAGTCATTCTCCCAGGCCGACACCGCGAAGTTTCCGAGAACAAGGTCGAAGTCCCCGTCCTCCTTCCTGTTCACGACGATGGTGAAGTTATGCTGACGCGAAGCGGCAAGCTCCACATCCTCCTTCACGCTGAACTTCAAGGTCCTGCCGCTGACCGTGATGCTGATGAGCGCTGTGCCCGACGCGACTTTCTGCGGAACGGCCACAGCCCGCCACACGCCGCCGTTTTCATAGGGGATTATGCCGCCGGCTTCCTGCGATTCAGCCGAAACCGACACCACGCCGTCCGCAAGATTCACGACCGCCCCTGTCCTGAGCCCGGTCAGCAGCACCTCCTTCACAGCGGCGTCCCACTCCCCCGAGCCGAATCCTCCGCCCTCCTCAAGGCTCACGACAACCGATGCCATGCGATGCGTCATCTCAACAGTCACGGTCCTCCCCGTAGGCGCGACATCCGCCGACTTGCCCCACAGGAAATCCGACGCCTCATAACCGGACATCGTCCCGTCGGAAGTGACCCTCTGGTTCCGGCTTACTGTCAGGGCAAGGGAAGCGGGATTCTCGATGTATGTATATGGGTAGTAGGCATATATGTCGGCATGGGTGTTCCTGTCCTTCCAATAGATGTCCCGGCCTGCAACCCACCGGCGCTCCGCCGAAGAGTACCGGTGCCACACATTGTCAGCCCTGTTCCCCGCGTTCTTCAGCATTCCCGGGCTTTCATTCTCGAAGTCGACGACATACACCCCGATTCTGTCCCCGTCAGCGAACCCGCCGTCGCTCACCCTTGTCTGATAGACCTGCGAGATTTCTCCGGAAAGCGAAATCGGGATTCGCTCCGAAGACGGTCCGGCGGGAGCATCCGTAATCTCCGATACGCAGGAGGTCAGAAGCACGGACACCAAGGCGGCGAAGAAGACAAGACTCCTGAAATGAAAGAAGTTCATTCCGAGCCGCATTCCCTTTAAGGCACTCGTGATTCCCAAAGTTTTACTCAATCCGGCCATAATTTCACGCTGCATTTGAAACGAACTATCGTCGCTACTCCACGGAACCGCCATAGTCCTTTTCGTCGGTCTCCCACCCGACGATTCCGACATTTATGCTTCCGCCCGTCTTGTTCACTGTGACTGTGCAGGCATGCGCCCGTCCGGACTGCAGACTGACGCTTGTCCTGAGCGCATATTCATTCGTCCCCACCTTAATCTTCACAAGTTCCGCATTGACGACTGACTGCGGCACGACAAGGGCGGAGAACACCCCGCCGCCGTCATTTTTCGCGACAATATCCTCCGCCGCTTCCCCCACCTCAACGCCGCCGTCCTTCAGACTGGCAAATCCTTCCGTCTTCAGTCCGCAGACCCGAACCGTTGCCCCGGCCAGTTCATCGGCAGTCCATCCCGCGCCGGGCTTCAGCACGACCCTCAGACATGAGGTCAGATGACTCATCGGAATATTCACAAGCCTTTCCGACGGCATCACGCCGATCGTCCGTCCCCAAAGAAAGTCCGAGCCGTTGTAGAGCTCCGGAGTGCTCTGGTCGGCATTCACGCGGAAAGGCACGGCCTCCACGTCAGCGACAGTCTCAGCGTAAGGGAAATAGCAGTAGAAATCAGTCACGGTCCGGTCGTCCCGGTAGTAAAGCTCACGGGATTTCAGAACGCCGCCATCGAAGGTCAGCGTCTCGTTGTCATACTGGTTCCCCGAAGCCGCCAGAGCCTCAGGCTCATTCACGACAAAAAGCCCGAGCACGTCCCCGCCCTCGAACCTTTCGTCAGCGACCCTCGTCACGACCGTCGCGACACGTATCGGTATCTCATTCCCGGAACCGTTCCCGGCATCCCCGTTTCCGGCCTTCACGCTGCAGCCGCAAGGCAGCCACCCGCAGGCAAGCGCCGCAAACGCCGCCCCCCGCAAAGATTTTACGTATTTTCATCTGTTCGCCTATTTATGAAACCTTAAAAAAGAAACCTGTACTCAACAATAAGAGACAAGTCTGAGTCAGTTTATTCTTTTCAGGCTTCCAAACCGCGAAAATACGCAATTTGACGGAGTTTTGCAAAAATCCGGAACCGTCCTCATCAGTTCAGCATCAGTTCCCCTTGATTTTCCGGAGCAGCCGGCCAAGAATATTCATTCCGAAGCCACCGGACATTCCGGACCGCCCAACGTCGTTGTACATACCGCAATTCGGGCAGCGCACAGGAGCGGACTTTACCGTAGCGTTCCACTCTATGTCAGGAGCCCTGAACTCTGCGCCGCAATAGGCGCACCTGCACGAAACTATTCCACGAAGCATGGGGCTGTCTTACTTTTCAATGATGATTTCACGTTCATCTATGTCTCCGAACCATTCGGCGAGTTTCGCCTTGGCCTCTTTAAGTATGTTCATAGTTCTTTATGTTTTATGCCTGCAAAGTTACTCCGCACCTGCGAAAATTTCGCTCGCAAGATTAGCGCTTCGTCAAAACAACTTGTTCACAAATAAACATAATCCGCATACCATTGTCAAGTTTCCGATATAAACGCTATGACTCGTGCATCTCATCATAGTCTTCATCGTCATACATCATCTTCAAGTCCTCATCCGGATCGTAGTCTTCGCAATTCTCGTCATCATCACCATCATAGTTACCGCAATTCACCCGGGAACTGATTATAAATGGCATGACACCAATTTTCTCAAAATGCGGAGCAGATGCAATAATTCTCATCCTTAGTTATATACTTTTGAATGAATACTTCTATGCTATTTGCTCATTGCCTCTATCGCCGTCTTTCCCACAGCAGCAATCGCACCAATTGTAATTATCGCAACGGCACCTATTTTCCCGGCTTTAGTCGTCTTTGGATCCTTCATCATATCAATGCCTTGTTCCAAAAGACCGCCATTGCTTTTTTGCAGTTCACCCATAATCACTCAGAATATTAAAGTTACACCCATATATTTTGCAAAGAAACGCAATCAGCAGATTTTAATCAAGTTCATTTTCGGTTCATTTGAGCGAGGGGGGGGGGACAGTTTTGACATATGAGTGTAAAATAAGAATTTATCCGTTAAGTCATCTGAACAACTGTTCCAAAGTCACAGAATGATTCACCACGTCAGCATGAGAACCGATGGAGAGTCCAAATGAGGTTACCAGAACGACATGGATTGAATGTGTTTTGTTGTGCTGTTTTGCTGAGGAGTATGCCTGAAGTTTGTTCCTTAAGTTCCTGTTATAATCGTCGGATACGGAATAGGTACCCTCGGAAAATTTCATTTCGCACAGATAGTCCGTGCGCGCGGCATCGCATTCGAGTATCAGGTCTATCTGCGCCCCGCTGCCATCTTCAGTCTTACCGTGCCAGCAGCAGTTCTTGTCAACAGAATAGATGTGGAGTGCATCCTGCAACTGCGGCAAATGGGCAATGCACAACAGTTCAAACGTCTCGCCTGCCCAAGAATAGAACTTTCCGGTCCGATTGATTGTATGCCACATGCCAGTCCTGCCCTGCACCCCGGAAACGAAGCGCAGATAGAAAAGCGAGAAAAAGTCGGTCAGCTGATAGACCGTTTCCACCCGTTCTTTGCCATATCTCGGATATTTGCGGATTACTCCCGACTCATAAAGATTGTCCAGCAGAGTGGAGAACGTGCCGCCGCTGTTCATTCCCGTCGCGGCGATTATCTCGGCCTGTGTCATGCCGTAAAACCTGGAACCCAGAGCCTTGACTATATTAACATATTTCTCCTTGCTGGAATAAAGTCCGGCATATACATCCCGGAATTCCTGATGAATGCCTTCATCGGCGAAGAAAAGGCGGTCAATGTTGTCCGTCAGACTCTGATCATTACGGAGCTTGCCCATATAGAATGGTATGCCGCCGAAAGCCATATAGCTCAATGCCGTTTCATATCTGGAGAGGTGGAAGCCCCCTTTTTTGTAGAACTTCTCGCATTCCGCCAATGTAAAGGGCCGAAGTTTTATTTTTTCGGTAAGTCGCCCATGCAGTCCGCCATAATCACGTATGACATTGTCAAGCATCCAGCTTGTCGCCGAGCCACAGACCACAAGGACAATGTTTCTCTGGCTATCTGCCCACGAGTTCCAGAAATAGCCCAATTCAGAAATCATTTCATAAGACTGCGGTCCGGCAAGCCATGGCAACTCATCAATGAAAACTACCTTCCTCCTGTTCCTCATGCCCGAGAGCAATATGCGAAGCAGCAGAAAAGCCTCCCTCCATGAGACCGGAGCCGAGTTCTTCCGATCCAACCCTGAAAATATCAGGGCATCATAAAAGTGAGACAGCTGAAGCTGACGATAGGATTCATAGTCCTTATCTCCATCCTTGACGTATGTTCCAACCGCCGTGAATGCGATTTTATTTCTGAAGAACTCATTTACAAGATACGACTTGCCTACACGTCGCCTCCCATATATCGCAACGAATTCCGACTTGCGCGATTTATACAGGCGATCCAATGTCGCCATTTCCGCGTCCCTCCCAATGATTGCCGTCTGCGCCATAATGATTATCAATACTTTCTATCTTCGGCAAAGGTAGGAACTTTTCCGAGAAACTCAGCGAAAATGACAGAAATTTGATGGATTTCGCTGAGTTTCTCGGTATGGTCAGACAATCATTGTATGCCAAAACCGGATTTTCCCGGATTGATTTTTCAACATTTATGTCTAACTTTGCAGCCATTACATAAAGTATGTAACACAATATATGTAACACAAATTATGGAGAAGTTGAAGAATCCATTCGTAATCTACGGATACAAGGGAGCGGAATATTTCTGTGACAGGAAAAAAGAGACTGAAACGCTCATGAAAGCATTGGCAAACGAACGCAATGTCGTGCTCATATCGCCCCGGCGTGTCGGAAAGACAGGGCTCATCCATCATGTTTTTGAACAGATTGGAACAAACGAGCCGGGCACGAGATGCTTCTACATGGACATAAACGCTACAAGGAACATGAGTCAGTTCATCCAGCTCCTGGCAAAGACCGTAGTTGGGCAAGTCGATACATTTTCCCAGACGGCATTAAGAAAAATCACGTCATTCTTTTCCAACTACAGACCCACCGTTTCATTCGATGAACTGACCGGAATCCCGACCTTCTCCATAGCAGTCGCTCCCGACAGGCAGGAAGAGTCCCTGAAACATGTATTTGAATACCTGAAACAGTCCGGAAAGCGGATTTATATTGCAATCGACGAGTTTCAGCAGATTGCTGAATATCCGGAAAAGGGCGCGGAGGCACTGCTTCGCTCCTACATTCAGTTCCTCCCTAATGTCTATTTCATATTCGCCGGCAGCAGTCAGCACCTCATGTCCGAAATGTTTCTGTCCGCAAAGCGTCCGTTTTACCAAAGTTCCCAGATAATGAGCCTCCCCCTCATAGAGGTCGGTGAATATGAGGCCTTCGCGAACAAATGGCTGAAACAGGAGGGAATTGAAATCAGCGACGGCGACTTCAGGTATCTCTACGATATGGTCGATGGCCAGACCTGGTATGTCCAGTGCATCCTGAACCGGCTCTACGAAAATGGGGAGTTCATTGACAAACAGGCAATAGTCAGTGCCGTTGAGAACATCATCGACGAACAGGAAGATGCTTTCATCAACTACTGCAAGTCTCTCACTGACAATCAGGCAGCCCTCCTCACGGCCATCGCCAAGGAAAAAGGAGTCTCGTCAGTGCTGTCGCATGAGTTTATCCGCAAGTATAGCCTGCCGGCGGCCAGCAGCGTGAGCATTGCGCTCAAGGCACTGCAAAAACGAGACTTCGTACACGATTTCAACGGTAAAATCATCGTATATGACCGGTTCTTCTCAATCTGGCTGCGGCGAGAAACGGAGCCTCTCCATATTTCTCTACCTTGATAAAGAAATGAGAAACTCAGCGAAATTCATCAAATTTTGGTCATTTTCGCTGAGTTTCCCGATATAGTCACTTCCGCATAATGATAAAAAATCTGGAATTAGGATTTATACATATAGACCCAAAAGAACCTTTAGATAAGTGAGCCGAATGACTAACAGCATCAGCACGGCGCAAATATACACAAATAAGAAATTTTAACAACCTTATTATGAGTCATTGTGTTGTTTTAAGAGATATTTGCTATTTTTGCATCGTTAATATGCATGGGTATGAGCAAATACGAACAGCAACAGAAAGAACAGATTATAAAAAGGCTTGTCTTTGACAATCCATGGTGGACTACGGGAAAGATAGCAGACGACTATGATGCTATGCCGCGTCGGCCTTACATCGACCTTTTTTATCCAATAGTAGCCGACCTTTCCCTGCGCCGGGCCGCCATTCTCATGGGGCCGAGACGTGTCGGAAAGACAGTAATGATTTATCACACCATCAAGCGGTTGATCAATAATGGAGTTGATCCGCAGAAAATCATATATATGTCAATCGACACGCCGATTTACAGTAATGTTTCGCTCGATGAACTGTTCTCATACGCACGCACATCTCTCCACAATGACGATGTGGACGGGTTCTTCGTCTTCTATGATGAGATTCAATACTTGAAGGATTGGGAGGTTCATCTTAAATCGATGGTCGATACTTATCGCAAGACCAAGTTTGTGGCATCCGGTTCAGCCGCGGCCGCATTAAAGATGAAGAGCAACGAGAGCGGCGCCGGCAGGTTCACTGATTTCATGCTCCCGCCATTGACATTCTTCGAATTTCTGAAGCTCCAGCAGATGGATGGCAATGTCGTTGAAGTTAAAGACCATTCAATATGTCCATACGACACGCTTGACATTGATATACTGAATAAACATTTCTTTGAGTATATAAACTATGGCGGTTATCCGGAAGTCGTTTTTTCGGAGAAAATCAAGGAGAATCCCGGACAATACATCAAGAACGACATTGTTGAAAAAGTCTTGCTTCGAGACCTTCCAAGCCTCTATGGTATTTCCGATATTCAGGAGCTTAACAAGCTCTTTCTCCACATTGCTTTCCGCAGCGGCAATGAGTTCTCGTATGAGACCCTCTCAAACGAGGCTGGAATAAAAAAGGATACAATCCGGAAGTATCTTGAGTACCTGGAAGCCGCGTTCCTGATAAGGGTTGTGAACCGCATCGACCAGAATGCCAAGAAGATGCAGCGTGTCACATCGATGAAGATATACCTTACCAATCCTACACTGCGTTGCGCCCTTTACACGCCAATCACCGAGAGTGACGACGCCTGCGGAGAGATGGTTGAGACAGCTATCTATGATCAGTGGATACTTGGAGACAAGACTAATTTCTATTATGCCAATTGGAGCAAAGGAAGAGATAAAGGAGAGGTCGACATTGTTTGGGTGGAAGCCGCTACACAGAAGGTTTTTTCTCTCGCCGAAATCAAATGGACTGACAAGTTCTATGAAGACCCGAGTCAGCTCAAATCGCTGAGGAAGTTCCTTGAGGCAAATGACGGAATACGCAAAATCATAGTCACCACGAAATCAAAGCGCGGCAGTGCAATGATTGACGGAAACATGCTCATCTTTATTCCATCAGCGCTGTATGCCTATTGGGTATCAAGATATCTTTTCGAGGATAAGGTAAATCAAATTCTTCTTCCCGAGAGCGATGCACAATAAGCATAAAAAAATCCCTTATTTTAGCAATCGCTGGTAACTCACTGAGAATAACGAATATATGAATGCAAAACAAGAATTTATCCGTGATGTCATCTGAACAACTGCTCCAAAGTCACAGAATGATTCACCATGTCAGCATGAGAACCGACGGAGAGTCCGAATGAGGTCACCAGAACAACATGGTCTATCTGCGCCATAGTGATTATCAATACTTTCTATCTTCGACAAAGGTAGGAACTTTTCCGAGAAACTCAGCGAAATTCATCGAATTTTGGTCATTTTCGCTGAGTTTCTCGGGACTCTCTGGCGATTGAGTGAAGCTACCAGGAGAATCTTATGTGTCCTATGAATCTTAGAACATTCCGCTCCCGGTCAGGAAGTTCAACGTTAATTGCTGAGAATATGTTTTAGAGTCATAAACCGGCTTTTTGTCATCGCCAAGCTTATTCCCATACAGGAACTCCCCTTTAACCTTCTTGGCATACCAAATACCGTCCGAGCCACAATCCATTGTCCACAGCTTATGGAAACAATCGTATTTTATTTCCTTCACATCCACCCAATTGCAATCACGAATACAAGCGACAAGCTCTTCCGCCATTTTTCCTTGAGTTTTCCCGGACAGTTGCGAGATTCGACTCGGCGTTCCGACCAATTTTTCAAAGTAATAGCTGTCAATATATTCCATATTCCAACTGACTTTCATAAGGCTATCCGGATTAGCTATTATCTTCTTCATGTTAGTACGCAAGTTTGAAAGCACAGTCTCAGATCTTTTACTATAAGCAGCACTAGTTTTCTCATAGTCTTTTTTCGCACTATCCTTTGACATCAAGAACCAGAACCTGCTCTGATAATTAAAAGCATTTGACTCTTGGACTCTTAACTTTGCCTGGTGTTCATTCCAATAAGTAGAAAGTTCATCATCAGTTTTCTCTGAGAAATAAACGGACATCGTCCAAAAACGGTCTTCGACCTTCAATGGTACCTTATATCCCTCGATTACTTTAGTAGCACCATTTTTCACAGCCCGTCGATCATCCTCGCTCTCACATGCAACAAGAGCGATACAGGAACAAAGCAAAAGAACAAATCGGTAAAGTTTTGTTTTCATAAATTATTGTGATTTAATTACTATTCAATATTCCTGTCAGCAATATTCCTCCAAAACTCACACACTCCAGACGAGTCCTCATTTTTAACCAAGTGAGCCAACCTTTTCTTATCCTTTCCGCTGAGTTTGGAATTAGTCATGACAGACTTGACGGCTGCAATCATATCAAGTTCTTTTTCAAGCTCGTCCTTTATTATTTCTATTTCTTTAAGCTCAGCCCGAGAAGCAACAATTTCATCATGCGTCCCCGTTTGTATGGCGCCTAAATATAATAGAGACATCTTCCCTATTGACGCATTGGCGCCACTCTCTTCAAAGAAGCAATTTAGACTATAATTCAACAGTTTAGCATAGTCCTTATTGACGTCTTTCACTTGATAGAGTTCATCTATCCTATTATTAGCATTTTCAATGTCTACATAGATCGAGTCCCGCAACAGCTCAAAGGCTTCTCTTTCAACAGCCAACTTCTCTTCTTCAATTTCTTTCTTCTTTCGCTCAATCCTTACTTTTGCCGCCTCATAATGTTTTTCCGCCGGGACATAATCTATATATTCTTGTCCTTTAATGTCCTTTGATTCAAAACCAATTGCCGCCAAAGCATCCAACACATAATAGTTAAAATTATCCCTAACAGCACTGAAAGACTTTTTCTCAGCCTCATAAATATTATTTTCATCATCCAGATAAAACACGGACCCATCCTCCAATTTCAACTCCTTCTTTGGTGACGAATCTATTTTCATAGGATTGTCCATAACGCTGGTTTTTCCAGTTGAGTCATCATACTCTTCGGAATGCACTAATGTTCCATGGCAATATTTCAGCTTAAAAGGCTTTGAAATCAAGTCGCATGTGCAGCCTTTACAATCTCCATCGAGCAAACCATATTCATCAAATCGGAATGTGCCCGATATGCCTATCTTGTGCGATGCCGCCCATTGAATCTGCAAACTGGCCGGGATGCCCTTTCTGAAATAGCCTTCAATTGTCGGTGAATAAAACATGTCAAGCGTTATATATAGTTTTATCGGTCCATCAATTTCACCATTGCTATTGAAATTGAGCACGGCATAATACTGATCTATGTCTTTAACACGCATAAATTTCCATTGGCCTGTTTTCTTGCCATTCGAATACTTGCCCTCTATGGCAATTTCATCAAAGGAACTGCCCAAAAGTGATATTTTACATTGTCCGTGGCGAACTCTGTCCCCTTTTGAATTGACATAGTATTGATAAGAGATATCAACTAATTCTTTCCCCGGTTCATACTCTAACGCTGGGTATAACTTTATAAGCGGAATATCCTCAAACAACGTAATTTTTCCCGTATAAGTCCCCATGTTCTGAGAATAGGAAACAAATGCGGACAACAAGAGCAGAGCAAGAATGCTAAATGATCTTTTCATCGCGTAATTCTATATTTGTTAAACATTAAGTAGACATCAGTTATTGATATTTATTGAATCAACAACAGAAGAATCAGTAGTGTTGATTGTTGATTTTGCTGATGAGTTTATTGAAATACGAGCGTTATGAATCTTAACCTGAGCCGAGGGGAGGGGTGCGCCCGACGAATTTCCTTGATTCAAGTACTTGTCTCCCTCCCATACGAGTTCACAGATCTTGCGCTGTAAAGATATGGAGACGGAGCACAAGACAATTACCGCGATAATGTTCACAAATACCGCAAAGCAACTTTGGCATCCGGATAAGTCCAGATACAGCAATTCCCAGATTATTGCAGGTATTACTATCTGTTTACAGAAGCGGGACAAAGCCTCAAGTATTGGTATATTCCCGAGGCATCCATTTCTCTCAATATTATAATAAGCAGCATAATAGCTATCTTCATTCGCACCATTCACCGGCGAATATCTGAATTGATTATATACCCTGCGGTACCCTATTTTTATCGACCACTCATCATTAGTTCCGAACAGGCAGCACAAGGCATTCATGAAGCACCAATGGCAATCATCTTCATCATCATGACGGAAACGAGATATGACACAGAACAGAAATCCATTGACTCCACGCAGAATCCATTCGTAAACAATGCCCAAAACGAACGAAGCCATTATCACAAACATCCAACTCAATGACTCCGGCATCCACACATCGACATAGTCCCTAAACGCAAATGGATACTTGAAAAAGCAATTGTATATCAGATATCCTGGAATCAGTTTGTTCAGGAAATCATAAAAAGATATGCCCGGTATATTCTTATCCATGCCCAAAGTTATTGACTATTCCCATGCCAACTTGGGGCAGGATACGCTCACGGTCTTGCCGTTCACGAGCCCGGTCCACGTCCATGTGTTATTGAAATTATAGTATTCGGCGTATTCGGAATAACACTCTTTGAGGTACTGGGTTATGTTGTCAGAGGTGTATGAGCCGGCACATTCATCATCCCAACGCCCCAATTGTTTATAGTTTGCCAATGTTGACGTGACTGTCGAATAACTCAAAAATATACTAGTATTGTAACCAATCGCTAGCCCATTTATAGATTCACAATCGCTATTATCACTTGATATTGTGCCTGTTGCGTAGCTTGCAGTGATTGTCACACAATATGAAGCACCGCCCAATAGACCACCTGCAATTTTATCTGATAATGTCAATTTAACATCGGCCTTAGAGGCACATATAAATCCATTGCCATCACTTCGGCCACAAATTCCCCCTATATATGAATCGCCTTCCAATGTGCCGCTGAATTGGCTTTCTCCAATATTAAACTCACCATATTGATCCCTGCCGAGGATGCCACCTACATTTACACCGCCATGCAACTTTCCAGACACGCTGCATCGGATAATTCTACAATGGCAACGTAATCCTGAAATACACCCGACAACGCCTCCGACATTTTGATTCCCAGCTATTACCATTCCATCTGCATTAACCGTACAATTACTTATTGTCGCTTCATCCGCATCGCCACTTCCCATACTTCCTACAATACCCCCGACATTCAGATTTCCCAGAATTGACGACGTATTTGTGAGGTACACCCAACAATTCTTAATTTCCCCCTTTTGGAAATCTCCGGCAATAACGCCGACACTATTATGAGAGCCGGCCTTTATTATGGCACCGGAAACGGAAAGATTTTTAACCACGCCGCCTCTCAGGACAGAAAACAGACCCTGCTCATCCGTGTTTCTATTTATAAACAAATTACTTATCACATAATTGTCACCATCCAACGTTCCGCTAAACTCAAACGGGAGCCAATTATTGTTGTTGAGATCTATGTTATTGGCCAATCTGAAACATTTTGAGGAATAGTTCCTCATAAGCAGCAGCTGCCCTCCTGTTTCAATGATATACGGATCCACTGATGTTCCCGAACCGCCGGCGAACGAAGACGCCATTGTTCCATCCCACCTGTTGCTGGCAACATCCTGCGTCGTCACAGTGATTTGCTCGCTGTAGGATGTGCCGAGTGAATTGGTCGCATACGCCCTGACATAGTAGGTAGTGTTCATCGTCAGACCGGCAACATTGCTTCGAAAAGAAAGTGCCTCGGTAGTTATTCCCAAATTTGTCCTGCTGTCATTGATTGTCGGATTCCCCTCCGTGTTCCAGCAATGCCCATAGGAAATGACTTGACTGCCTCCCGTAGCCACAATCGCACCGTCAATGTCAAATGTGTTTTTCGTAACGCTTGTGGCCGAAACCGCCGTTGAGACGGTAGGTGTTGACAATACGACCTTACTCATTTTCAGCAGCAGGTTTTCTCCACCTTTTATTCTTCCGGAGTACGCAATGGTAATGTTCTGGCTATAATTTCCCGCAGAAACCTTGTCCCTGTCAACTGTCACTATAAATGAATCATTTGAACCGGCCTTTACAACTCCCTTTATTTTGCTGAATGATGCCCAGGCAGGGATATTCGAAATTTCGTATGAGCAATCCGCATCGCTGTTATTAAAGCAATAAAAGGTCTTGTTAATCGACAAATCACCAAAATCCCACATGGTTTCGGACAAACTGAACGCCGACTTAGCCTTCAGGAGCACATCTACCGTCGTGGTTGCTCCTGATTTTATATCTATTGTCTTGGTCGCAGAATCATAGCCGGCCTTTACAAAAGTCATAGAGTACTGTCCGGCCTCAAGACCCTGATATATGTAGGATCCGTCAGAACCCGTTGTAAAGGACTTGCCTCCCGGCGTCAGGGAAATCTGACAATTCTCTATCAAATGCCCGTCAGCATAATCCTTCACAATGCCCTTGACGCTTCCATATTTCGAGGACTCCGATTTCAATGAAACTGAAACTTTTGTCGTCTCCCCTGTCGTCACAACGATATCCTTCGTCTGCGTTTCATATCCTGCTTTCGTAAATGTCAAAGTATATTCTTCCGGCGAAAGTTCCTTGAATTCAAACAGTCCATTGTCATCTGTCAATACAGACTTGCCGGAAGATGCCACCGACACATTGCAATTCGCCAGGCCCACGCCGGTCGTGTAATCCTTGACCACGCCATATATGTTACCCGTCAAATCCACTATATCATGAGCGCAGGAAGAAAGAACGGCGGCGAGAACTGTCCCGACAAAAAGATTACGAAGAACGAATTTCATCTGATTCAGAATTTAAATGACAGACCCACGCCGACACAATTCGCGTCTGCATAGGGAACGACTTTCAGGTTATTGCCTTTGACTACAACACGTTTAGCACCGGTCGAGACAAGGGCATCAATGAGATTATAGACGTAAACCGCTCCTGCGACACCGATGCTGACATTGCGTCCTGTACGCCAGGAATCGGCCATAGAATTGTATTGTGACGCATATTTCGGTTGCTCGTACATTTTCTTGATGTACGATGCCCGAGTGTTTTCACATAACACTATTCCGCCGATTGCGACGATCTCACCGGCAATTATCAGCGAACCCTTGACGACACTTCCCTTATAAATCTGCCCGGCACCGGGGACAACGGACATAAGGCCGGCAGCCCCATATTTTGAGGTGACGATTATTGTATCATCATAACTTCCTCCATAGACATTCCTGTTCGCCACCGTGTAAAGGACATCCACTTCATACTTGCCCTTCCTTTCGACCCAATATTCGTCAATTTCCCGACAAACCATTGATATCTTATGTCCTTTTTCCGTCACATCCAATGTTATCTCCTGATCCATGGAGGATGACGTTGACGACTGGCTTTGGGACATACGTTCAGTTATATGAACATTAGTATTGACCACTAGTCCGCGTTCGCTTTCAAGACACTGGGACATCGAGACAAAGGCCATCTGACGGGCGGCCTGCAGCGAACGGCCCTCGCCATGCCCGCGAACAAACATATAGGTTCCGGACTTGCTCGCTGGCAAGACGTGGGTAATCCAACGAGGTTTCAGCCTGTCAGACTTCTCGCCGGCAAAAGCGGCAGCCCCGCAGCACATCAACAATGCCACCAGACTGACAAGCATCGAGACAAGTTTTTTCATGGCTGTTTATCTTGAAGGGACAGGGGCGGTCGCCTCGACATGAACCTGATTGTTCTGCTGATATTGTCCCTGTATTCTCTGACTTTCAAGGTTGTACTGGTTCTGCTGGCTCTGAGACTGCATGTCACGGTTATGCTGACGATCAAGGTTATCCTGCTCCATGGCATTCTGACGCGACTGCTGCTGTTCTCCGAGGGAAACTCTGTTATTCTGCGCGTCAAGGGCATCCCAAGCGGACTGCATGTCAGATTCGAACTGTTTCTCATTCTTGCGTATTCTCTCGCTCTGCTGTTGCATTACCTGAAGGACTCCAGTTCTGTCGTATGTCACACAAACCTCATACTTGTAACGCTTAGTGCTTGGATTATACATTTTTCTGGTATCGAGTACAGAAGCCCCGTTGACAATTCCTTTTGCGGCCGTCACGACCTGGTTCCGCGTCATTTCGTCCAAGGCATACTCACTGTTTACTCCTGTCTCCTGAGCATATCTGTCAAGTCCTGTCCTTACATACACTTCTATTTTTTCCTGCAAGGCAGCGACTGCCTGGGCGCGTGCGGCATTGAGAGCAAGCTGCTCATTGCCGGAATCGGCCGAGCCGTATGCACGGATTTCGTTAGTACCGGTTGCCATTGAAAGTTCCTCAATGGGAGACTTCTTGACTTCAACGAAGCCTGCGGCATCGGGACCGGCCTGCGACTGATACTGCTGCTGATAGACAGGTGGCTGCTGCCCCTGGTAGATTCCCTGTTGTGCCTGTTGTGTGTAGCCGGGCTGAGGCTGATAGTAACCCTGCGGCTGATAGCCTCCATAGTTCGGATATTGTCCCTGCTGGTTCTGCTGAGCCTTTCGTGATGTTCCGCATGAGCATACGACCAACACCGTTGCCATACCGAGATAGAGCAAATTCTTTTTCATAGTTGAATAATTTTCCGCAAATATAGCCACCCCCCCCCGAGAAAAACAAGCGTCAAGGCTAAATTTTAGAAACAGGAACACGGCTCTTTCATGAATCCATTCGTAATCCGCACCCTGTTGCCATTCCATCAGGAATTGAAAAGTTCCGCCAAGGTCACCTCGGCATTCACGAGACGATTGTGAACCGACTCACCGAGTCCCATCGAGGTTATCATGACCATCAGAAGAGAATGGGAAGGCCTGTGGTTCTTCGAGTTGCGGAATGCGTCAAGTTTGTCCAAAAGTTTCTTCTCGTAATCGGCGGTTATGTAATAGCGGCTTTCAGAAAATTTCATTTCACAGAGATAGTCCGTGCGCTCATCCGATGACGGTATGATCATATCCACCTGAACATTCCGGCCGTCCGGACATTGGCCGCTCCAGCTGTAGTCCTGACCGATTGACTTTATCCGCAGAGCATCACGGATCTGTTCGATATGGCGTGAGCACAAAAGCTCGAATGTACGGCCGCTCCAGCTCTCATATTCATGCGACCGCTGGAAATAGGTCCAGTCCCGCCGCTGTTTTTTGTGTCCCACAAAATTGAGATAGAACAATGTGAAGAAATCGCACAACTGATAGACCGTCTCCTTCCGCTGCCTGCCGTAACGGGAAAAAGAGCGTATAATTCCGCATTCCTGCAAATTTTCGAGCATTCGGGTAAATGTCCCGCCGCCCTTGAGCTTCGTGTCCGCAAGAAGTTCATTTCTCGTCATGCCATAAAACTTTCCCCCGAGTGACCTCACTATGTCGATGTATCTGTCCGCCGACTGGAACAGCCCCGTATATACGTCACGAAATTCCTGATCAATCGACGTGTTCCGGAAATAGAATTCATTGATGTTCTGGTTCAATGTCATGTCCGGACGGAGGCGATCCATATAATATGGTATGCCGCCGATGGCCATATAGCTCAGGGCTATTTCGTAATCGGACATCATAAAGCCACGGCTGGCATAATACCGCCTCGACTCCCGAAGGCTGAACGGGGCAAGGTATATCTTCTCGGTAAGCCGTCCGTGAAGGCCGCCATAGTCTCTGATAATATTGTCCAGCATCCAGCTCGTAGCCGAGCCGCAGACTATCAGAAAGATATTCCTTTGTTTCGCCGCCCAGCTGTTCCAGAAATAGCCGAGTTCCTCAACAAGCTCAGAGGATTTCGGTCCGGCAAGCCATGGAAGTTCATCTATGAATATGACTTTCCTGCTGCGGCCGTTCAGCGCAAGCAGTTTTTTCAGAAGGTCGAAAGCGTCAAGCCAACTTTCAGGTTCCTTATAGGAGGCATCCAGTCCGTAATCCAGCAGGCTGCGATAGAAATGCCTGAGCTGCGTCTTTTTGTACATCGGCTCTTCCCCGTCCTCGCATTTCCTGAATGTCCCGACCACGGAAAAAGCCAGTTCTCCACGAAATGCCTCATCTACAAGATATGACTTGCCGACACGGCGACGACCATATATGGCCAGAAATTCAGACTTGTCCGAACGGTACAGTCTGTCGATTGTTTCCAGTTCCCGCTTCCTGCCGATGATGTTTGCTGTATTCATAACCGTCGTGTTTATGCTGCAAATATAGCCTCCGGATGCGTAATTTCCAAGAATCTCAGCCAAAATTGAAGAAAAAGTCACATTTTGGCTGAGATTCCCCACATACAACAAATTAGATTATCTCATTATGAAACAGCTTATTAAATATAGAACAACAGGAAATCTCAGCCAAAATCGAAGAAAAAGTCGCATTTTGGCTGAGATTTCCCAGTTACAGGATGTCGAGACGATTGAGGCCGCTGACGGCTCCGGCGACGTAGGAGACGGATGCCGCAGGGTCGGAGGCCTGATGGAGCACCGGGATGTAGAGCGGGAAGCCAAGCATGAAGCTGCCTGCGGAGAAGCTGTCGCCGGGGCTGAGCTTTGAGTTCACGGACTCGCGGACCACAAACTCGCAGTTTCCGAGATATTCAAGCTTCACGAGACGGTCGGGAGCCCAGCCGAGCAGGAGTCCGGCGTCGATCTGGAGACTTTCCGCCTCCACGGTCCCGGAACTGAAGAAACGGGAGCTGAGGGTCTTGTCCTCGCGGAGAGCCTTGCAGTAGGTCGGGAAGTCGCGCTTGCCTATGAACTTGCAGAGAATGTCCAGCGTCGAAGGGCGTGGAATACGGGTTCCGGAGACATAGCCCCAGAGCCGCTTGAGAGTCGATGCGGAGAGAAGTTCGTGTATCTCCCTTTCGATGACCACCGAAAGCGCCTCGAAGTCCGTGGTGGTCCTGATCGTCCTGCCATACGCCCTTTCAACGTCCTGAAGAAGGGAGCTCAGCTCCGGAATCATCTTCCGGGGCGCATTCTTTCCCGTCTCGTCCTTCGCAGCGATGTTCTTTGCCATAGTGTCTCACATTTCATAAACACCGCAAAGTAAAGAATTATCTTCCAATCAGCCAAAGTTCATTTTGGTCCATATCGCCCGGGCTGACTAAAACATCCGGGGGGGAGGGCAAAGCGCATTGGAGTCCACTCACTAAAACTCGTAGTCGCAGCAAATCGGATAGTGGTCAGAGATGTGGGCGAGGCCGTAGGCTGTGGGGCTGTCGAGGGTCCGGTAGCGCAGAGGGGTGGCGTTGCGGGAGAAGATGTAGTCGAGCCATAGGCTGCGGGAAGACTCGTTAAAGCCGCCGTAGGTGCGGTGATCGTCGGTTTCCTTTGCAGTCTCGCGGGCATCGTCCATCCAGTCGTCGTATGGTTCGAGGAACTTTCCTGTCTTGGAAGAGCCGCGCTGAGAGTTCATGTCGCCGGAAATGAATACCACAGCCTTGTCGCCGGCTATCTCCTCCATCTTCTCGACATTCAGCTCGGCCGCCTTCTGACGCGCCGTCATGCCCCGGTGGTCCATGTGCGTGCAGAAATACCAGAAGTCCCTGCCGGTCCGTCTGTCCTTCAGGTGCACCCAGACTGTGATGCGGCGGTTGCCGTCCCAGCCCTTGGAGACCTTCTCCGGAGTGGCGCTGAGCCAGTACATTCCCTTGTCAAGCAGCTCGTACTTGTCCCTGAGCCAGAAAATGGCCTCACACTGCGACTCCTTCAGACCGCCCTCCTTGTCCTCGGCGTAGTGGTCGTACTCCGGGAGCTCCGCATAGAGGTAGTCAAGCTGCGGCCAGCGAGGCTCCTGAAGGCCGAACACATCCGGCTTTTCCGTGCGTATCATGTTGACGGACGCGAATTTGCGGGCATCCCAGTCCGCGAGGCCGGTGTCCTTCGGGGTCGTCATCCTGATGTTGTAGGAAATCAGACGCAGCCTCGTGTCTGCCGCCTTCTTCGGCCTGCGCCTCGCGTCGGCGGCGACAACCGTCGAAACGACAAGCGCGGCGACGAGAAATATCTTCAGAAACTTTTTCATATTCAACAAGTTATAACTTTAACACCCTATCAGCAAATCATACTCATTCTCTACAAGACCGATTCCATTACTTAGAAATCTCCCCCCCCAAAAAATAATTCTCAATCCGAAGCAACTTATTTTTCTCAAACTTCTTATCAGCAGTTCGATGTGTCTGAATCTGTTTTTGAGGACAGATTCATTTTTGCTCCAAATATGCGGTCAACCACCAGCGCAATCGCCGCGTCGCCGCTCACGTTGCAGGCCGGGCCGTAGCCGTCGAGAGCAAGATAAATCGTCATCATCAGGGCGCACTGGTCAGGGGTGAAGCCGAGTACCGACTCCAGAAGACCGATTGAAGCCATCAGCACGCCGCCCATCACGCCGGGGGCAGCGACCGCCGCAACCGCCTGAATAAGAACGAAATTGATGAACATCCCGGTGGTAATCTCGATGCCGCACATATAGGCCACCGCAACGGAAGTCACCGTCAGCTTTATCGTCGAGCCGCACATGTGCACCGTCGAGCAGAGCGGAATCACGAAATCAGCTATGTCCTTGCGGGTGCCGTTCTTCATCGCGCATTCGAGCGTGACCGGAATCACCGCAGAACTTGAGCAGAGCGAGAAGCCCGTGAGGTAGGCGGGTATGACATTCCAGAGGCACTTGAAGGGATTTTTCCCGGCAACCGCGCCGGCAATGAGGTACTGAAGCACGAGGTAGCAGATCGAGAGGACGACGCCTGTCGCGATAATCTTCACTCCCGAGCCCATCACGACCGAAAGCTTGCCCGAAGCGCTCATCTCGCACATCATCGTGAAGATGTAGAACGGAAGGAAAGGGATTACGGCCTTTTCGATGGTGAGTTTCACGATGTTCCCGAACTCATCGAATCCGCGCTTGAGAGCCGATGAATTTGTGAATATGATGCCGACCCCGATCATGAAGGACAGCAGCAGGGCCGTCAGGATGTCGCATATCGGCGGTATCTTCAGCTCGATGTAGGGCGCGAAGCTCTTACCGCAATCCGCAGTTGCCGAAAGCTCGCCGACCTCAAGGTAGTGCGGAAGCAGGCCGCTCGCACACCCGTAGGAAAACAGCCCGGCCCCGACCGTGGAAAGGTAGGAAATGGCCATCACCGCGACGAGCATCTTGCCCGCGCCCTTGCCGAGGTTCGCCACCGAAGGGGTCACGAGGCCGAGCACGAGCAGCGGCACGATGAACTTGAGAACCTGCGCGAACAGCGCATTGAATGTCTTGAGAATGCGCACGAGCACATCCGGGGCCACAAGGCCGAGCAGCGAGCCGAGCACTATGGCAATCAGCACCTTGGGAAACAGTCCCAGTTTTATTTTCTTGAGTTTCATAATCTAAAAGTAGTATCTTTTCCTCCGTCAAGGGAGCTATTTTTCATATTCCCGAATCACTGGGTTACCCGCCGTCATCGAGGAGGGGAGTTTGCCTCTATCACTCCACAACCCTGCACACCACGGAGCTGACTCCTTTAATCGTAAGCTTCAGCCCGTCGGATGTCCGCCTCTGTGAAAGGACGGAAGGAGTTCCGTAAATCACCTCAAGCTTTCTGTAACCGCTTACCGGCGCCGTGGCCTTCTTTGAGCGCGGATTCAGAATCACGAGATAGCGTTCTCCGCCTCCGGTCCGCTCATAGACGGCAGGATAGGCCTGCGAGGGGTCACTGACATATTTCCACCCTCCGGTGTTCCCCAGAGCCGGAATCCCGGAACGCAGGGAGAGCAGCCCGCGAGTCCAGCTGTAAAGGGAATTGGGGTCATTGATCTCGCCCTCGACGCTCGGCCTTGACGGAGAGTCATCGACAGGAAGATATAACTTCGACGGGTCGCAGTCCGAGAATCCTGCGGTCGGGCCGTCGCCCCACTGCATAGGGGTGCGCTGTGCGGAACGGTCGCGGCTGCCCTCGACGAACGGGGCTCCGTCCATCGAACGCATACCGATTTCCTCCCCGTAATAGACAATCGGAACCCACGGCATTGTGAGAAAGAAAGTCATCATGACCTTGAGTTCATCCGGGTCCGAACGCCGCCCCCGGTTCATCCGCCACGTGTCGTGGCTCGACGTCGGCATGCACGGGAATCCGTGTCCGAGCGTCCTGCGGTACATTTCCTCGTAAGGAACCACAAAGTCGGAAATCTTCCCGTCCCCGGCCTTGTCGAACCAGCACTTCTTCTGAGGATAAGTTCCGGTCGAGTCGGGGTTGCGCTTAGTGTTATGGACAAGGCTGCGGTACATCGTCCGGCCGCATCCGTTATGACGTATGATGTCTATGTCAAATCCGCAGGAAATCGCCTCCACCGGACTTGACCATTCCGAAAGGAATATCCTGTCCGGCCAGTTGGCCTTCTGCCACGAGAAAATCTCGTTCCAGAGCCTGCGCACCCCGTGAAACTCGGCGTCATCCCCCTTGACGAGAGACCACGCGAGGTCGCAGCGGAAGCCATCGACTCCCTTGCTGAACCAGAAGCCTATAATGTTCTTGAGCTCCTGCCGCACGGCTCTCGGCCCGGGGGCGTCATAAGGCTGCTCCCACGGGCGCTCCGGGGAAGGAGCGAGATAACCGTAGTTCAGGGCCGGCTGCACGTCGTAGTAGTTCTTCATGTAGAGCCCGCCCCTCGGCCAGTCATTATCGACCCACTTCCCCTTCTCGCTTTCGCGTACGGCGGAATCCCTGCCGTCCGTCCAGATGTAATAGTCCGCATAATGCCCGTTCCTGTCTCCCGTGGCCGATTCGATGAACCACGGGTGTTTGTCGGAGGTGTGTCCGGCGACAAGGTCGAGACAGACGCGGATGCCCATTGCATGAGCGTCATCGACGAGACGGACGAGATCCGAGTTCGTGCCGAAGCGCGGATCAATCTTATAATAGTCGGTGATGTCATATCCGCCGTCCTCGAACTCACTGCAAAAAACAGGGCTGAGCCATATCGTATTGAATCCCAGTTCCTTGACATATCCCAGTTTGGAGCGTACGCCTTCGAGGTCACCGATGCCGTCCGCGTCGCTGTCCTTGAAAGAGGAGGGATAGATGTGATAGACCGCCGCCGTGTCGAGCCAGCCGGGATATGTCTGGGAATCAAGCGAACCGTCAAGGCCGAGTCCCCTCCAGTCGTTGCAGGTGCCTCCCTTCACGCCCCACGAGATTAGCCTGCTGACCAAGGCGCTGTCCCCTACCGGTATGCCGAAGCACTCCACCTCTATTCCCTTTGAATGACAATAATCAACGGTTTCCTTGGTCAGAAGCGTTGCCTTGGGGCGGATGACGAGGTTCGGGACAAGCGCGGCGCATGAGTCAATAAGTTCCGGCGTAAAAGTCTTCTTCATGAACTCAAGGGGAGCGTCAGTCAGCTCCGAGGCCTTGAGAATATTCTTCCAGTTGAATGAAGTGAGAACATAATTCCCTGAAAATCCGTAACTTTCGAGAAGTTCAACCGTCCTGCGTATTCCCTCTCCGCTGACCCGCTTCAGCTCGACATACGGAGTGAGGCCTCCGGCGCGGCAGGCTTCGAGATAGCTCGCGAGTGTCGGAACCTTAAGTTTTCGGGAATATGCGTCGTCCCAGCCGAAGCCGCCGTCAATCCAGAGTCTCTGAAGCTCGGCATAAGTGTAGTCCGCGACCTCGCCAGTGCCGTCAGTCGTCCTTTCAAGGGACTTGTCGTGCATGCACACGAGAATGCCGTCGGAAGTCATCTGCACATCCGTCTCCATTCCGCCGTAGGCCCCGGTCCCCGCAGCCTCGTAAAAGGACAGCGTCGTATTTTCCGGAAACCTCTCAGAAATTCCCCTGTGCGCCTGCAGCACGAATCCGCGCCTTACAGAGACATCATCCGCCGAGCGGGCGGCATCAGCCCTGTCCGGAACCAGACAGAGCAAGGCGCAGACGAGCGAAGTGCCGCACAATACAGCCCTTGAATCCATGTCCGTCACTTTTTAGTAATCCTTGCAGCCCAGCCTCCTCCGGGAGCCATGTTCACTGTAACTTTCCTGTCGGCCGGAAGCGTCTCCACGACCCGCCTGTAGTCCGACGCTATTCTCTTCGCGTTCACGCCGTCGCGGAATATCTCCATCTCATACTCCCCTTCCGGCAGGAAGCTCAGGTCGAGCGTCATCTCACGCACGTCCCAGCCGGTCATGGCCCCGACATACCACACGCCCCCCGAGCGGCGGGCCATGGCGACATATTCGGCGACCTTTCCGTCAAGCGCGACGGTCTCGTCCCAGACGGTCGGAATCGCGGAGATGAAGTCGGTGCATTCCTGATTTGCCCTGTAGTTCGTCGGGGAATCGCACATCATGTTCAGCGGCGACTCGAAGACCACATATTCCGCCAGCTGGCGGCAGCGCGTGCCCTGGCTCATCGGCTCGGAGCGCACAGGAAAATAGTTCTTGCGCGTGGCGTTGCGCATCGCCCCCTGCGTGTAGTCCATCGGACCCGCCACCTGACGGATGAACGGGATGGTCACGTCGTAGGTCACCTGATCCACCGACGGGTCGCTCCACTTCATCTGCTCAAGCCCGTGCACGCCCTCGAAGTTCACGACATTCGGGTAGGTCCGCTGAAGTCCGGTAGGCTTGTAGGAACCGTGGAAGTCCATGAGCAGATGATACTTGGCGCACATCTCGGCCGCCCTGCGGAACCAGTCGACCATAGGCTGGTCGTCGCGGTTCATGAAATCGACCTTGAAGCCCTTGACCCCCATCTCAGAGTAGTGGCGGCAGACATTCTCCATGTCCTTCTCAAACGGCCACCAGCCTGCCCAGAGGATGATTCCCACACCGCGTTCGGCGGCATAAGGGACAAGCTCGGAGAGATGGATGGCAGGGACTTCAAGCATCAGGTCGTTGGCATATTTCACCGCCCATCCCTCGTCGAGAATCACGTATTCAATGCCGTTCTCGGCGGCGAAGTCTATGTAGTGGCGATATGTCTCGTCATTGACGCCGGTCTCGAAATCCACGCCCTTCAGATTCCACGCGTTCCACCACTCCCACGCAACCTTGCCGGGTTTCACCCAAGACCAGTCGGTGTCGGCGGCCGGAGTCGCGAGCTTCCACACAATGTCTGAATCCGCGAGTTCCCTGTCCTCGGAGGAGACGGCGATGACCCTCCAGGGGAAAGAGGTCGCCCCGTCAAATTCGGCGATATAATTCTTCCTTGTATAGACCATCTCCTGCACCATGTTGTGCCCGCCGATTTCGGTCTTGTCCGGGAAGCGGGCGAAGTAGCCGCTGAGCGTCGTCTCCCCTCCTTTTTTGTAGTTGTAGAGAAACATTCCGGGATAGTCCATCAAATCGGCCTCGGTGAGCACGACCTTCCTGCCCTGCGGTCCCTCGACAAGAAGGGGCATTATGCTCCAGCGCTCCTTCCATTCCGAAAGCTTCGAGCGGGTGTAGGTGCACTGGAAATCGTTGACAAGTATGTCTTCGAGACTGCCCTTCCATTTCTTGTTGATATAGGGAATCTGCGCGTACCAGTCTTCAGCGAAGCGGAAATCCGCCTGTTCGTCGATGACGGTGAACGGGGTTCCCGAAAGGGAAACGAACCTGTAGGCGCAGGCATCGTCGTAGGCGCGGAAAATGACCTTGTAGCCGCCCCTGCATTCGAGTTCAAGCTCGTTGAAGTTTTCGCGGACCTCGGCCTTTTTGTACGCTACCGCCTTGGAAAGGACATCCACGCTGCGGGTTCGTGCGCGGCGGACCTTCGTGTCGGGGCCGCCGTAGAGCCTGCCGTCGCCTAGCGTCATGGAGGCCTGCGACCGCTCAAGCAGCGGCGTTCCATCGTGGAGAACATCGTAGCGGATGCCGCCTATGGTCGAAATGTGCATTTCAAGTCGTCCGTCAGGCGATTTCAGGGTATATGCCTTCGGTGCGGCGGACAAAGTGACCGCCGCAGCCGAAAGCGAGATAAACATTAACAGGAATTTCCTCATATACTCTTATTTACATAAAGATTTCTCGACTTCACTTCGTTTCGCTCGAAATGACAGAGAGGGTTGGAGGGTATCACCACGAATCCCCCGCTGTCATCTCGAACGAAGTGAGAGATCTTTGCGCTGTCAAAAAGAACTTTCTTTGCGCTGTCAAAAAAAACTTAAATCTCAAAGCCGCACATAACCGGATAGTGGTCGGAGATGTAGGTCACGCCGTAGTCGGGGCTGTTCACCGTAATGAAGTCCAGAGCCTCGGCTCCACGGTAGAAAATGTGGTCGATGTTGCCGAGCTTTCCGTTCTTGTACTCCGTGAAGCCGTTGAAGCTGATTCCCTCGTCGCAGCTGTGCGCATCCTCCCGCGCAGACCACATATACTCGGTCAGCGGCTCAAGGCTGCGCGGGCCGTTGCGCGTCGCCCCGTCCGCGAGCGAGCAGTTCAGGTCGCCGACAAGAAAGACCGCAGCATCCTTCTCCGTCACAATCCTCTCCATCTGCTCCACGGCAATCACCGAAGCCTTGCGGCGTTCCTCTATGTTGTAGTGCTTCTTGCCAGTCTCGGGGTCGATGATTTCCTCCGGGTCATGCGTGTAGTGGGTGTCGAAGAAATAGAGAATCCTGCCGTTCTCCTTCAGCTGAAGTTTCACCCAGACGCTTCCGCGCACCTGCCAGCCTGAAGCCCCGCACGGATTGTGGCACGGAATCGCGGGGTCGGTCTCGTTGTAATAGAACACCCCCTTGTCAAGAAGCTCGAGCTTGGACTTGCGGTACATTATCACAAGCGGCGGAAGCTGGTCGTCCGTGACGTTCGGAACCGAGCCGTCATAGGTCGGGACCCTCCAGAAACCGTATTCAGAGGCGAGGGAGAGCGTCTGAACCTTCTCCTCCTTGCACTCCTGCAGGCCTATGAGGTCGGGCTGGGTGTCGCTGAGCATATTCATGTAGGCGAATTTCCTGTACGACCACAGCTGTATGCCGGCATCGGACTGCCCGCTGCGGATGTTCGACGACATCACCTTAATCTGAACCGCCTCCGGCCTCTCCTGCTCCGAATACTCGGTCTGTGACTTCACCGGCTCGGCCTTCGTGCACATCACGAGGGCCAGAGCCGACATTATTATAAGCATTCTTTTCATAGCACTTAATTTCTGAATCATTGTCTGTAGCTGATGCTTAACCCGCGAGCCTAATTATACCGCACGGCAAAGTAGTCCATTCCGTTGCCAGACTTCGCGCCGGTCGGAGCGAGGCCCTCGCCGAAGAACGCGGTGTTGGTGTAGCGGTCGGACGGCTGGAGCCGGATGTAAATCCTGTCCTTCCCGAGCATCTCGGACGGAAGCGGAAAGTCATACTGCTTCATGGCCGGAAGCTGCCAGTCCTGCTGGGACGAGGTCACGACCCCGTCAGGAACGACATAGTCGGCAATCTTCGTCCAGGCGGAAGCGTCCTTGAGGTCGCCGCTCTCCGACCACCATGCCGTCCAGTTGTAGGGGCTCTTGCCCGTGGAACCCGTCTCGGCGCCATAAGAGGTGAACTGCATGGAAAGATGCTCCGCGCTTATGCCCTTGGTGGAGAACTCGATTATCCATGATTCCGCCTCCGAGTCCTCCGAAGCCCACCATGTCTTGTTCATCCATCCGTCGAGAAGCGTGGTCTCCGCCCCGTTGTAGGTGCACTTGTTCGTGGAGCCCACCTTGCCCCTTCCGTCATCATTGGTCTTGGAGTAGTCAAAGACATAGCCTTCCGCGAACGAGTAGCCGAGCGGCTCTTCGAGCGAGGTGTCAAGACCCACATGATTCCTGAAAGGAGCCACGCCTCCGGTCGTTCCCGTCCATCCTATGTAGTTGAAGGTCGAAGGACATTTGGTGATGCCGCCTCCGGAGGTGTGCCAGAACTTTGCCGTCGGGTCGCCTTCCGTCGCCGGGAAATAGGACACACCATCGACCGTCTTGAAACCGGCGGCATAGCGGAACTCGACGAGCAGGTTCGAGAACGAGCCATCCTTGTCGAATCCGATGTCGGACCAGGACTGATGGCGGATCTGGTAGCGACCGATGTTTCCGTAGAGGTCCTCGTTGTCGCTGTCCCCATAGACATAGTTCGGGAAAAGTTCATGCACGATGACCCCCTTGAGCGAGCCACGTCCGTAAGGAAGCTTCACGCCGTCGCGCCTGTAGGGGCAGGTGGTGCTGGTGTAGGTGTAGATGCTGCCGCCCTCGACGTCACGCACCAGACGCGGGTATTTGGAGATGTTTCCCTTGCCGTTGGAAATCGTGTAGGAGTCGTTCAGAGGAGTAAGGGAGCCCTTGCGCACCGGAAACTCGCAGTCCAGCAGGGATACATATGTGTATATGTCACTGTCGGTGAGTTCGGAGATATATTTTTCCTTCGACGGAACCGCATTGGCAGTGCCAGCCTCGCGGACGAGCACGTTTGACACGGTGAGACCGCTGAGCTCATATCTCTCCGGATTGTCTTCCCTCAGGAGTTGCGTGCCTTTGAGGAGAATCGATACCTTGTCGTAACGCTCAAAGATATTGTCTTCGGCCGTCTCCATCCTTATGAGGAATCCATACTGTCCGTCGAGGCTCTCGACGTATGCCTTGCGGAGATATGCAGAGTTGTCGGATGAGGTCGAGGATGTCTTTTCATTCTCGCCGACATTGCCGGACTCGCGGTTGCTGACGATGTAGCCCTCTACTATCACGTTTTCGTCAATCTCCACCGTCTCTCCGCTGCGTCCAAGGGCGCGTACCTCGGCGAAGGACATGGACTTGCCTATGCCGTTGTCCTTAGTCTTCTGGACGATGTAGAGAGTCTGGCCGTATTCGGCGCCGAAACCGTCGGTGTAGCAGACCTTGACGGAAGCCGTGCGCAGGTCGTCCGTAGGGTTCTTCGAGCAGGCGATGCTTACGCTGCCCTGCTCAACCGTCGCGGAAGTAATCCAGTCGGAGGACTCGCCGGTGTAGCTTACCCTGCAGCTGATGTCCTTCCAGTCAGAGACATTGGTGGTGTAGGCGACGCTGAACCGGCTGTCCTTGTCGCCGTCGAGAAGTTCGGACGAGCGCGCGAGGGAGAGCTCCGGCACGCGCTTGCCGTTCTGCTTGACATAAATCGTGTCGGTGCGGGGTCCGCCCTTCACGACAAGCTTCACCATGCGGGCGTAGTCGCCGTTCTGGTCGCACTCGATGCGGAAGGAGCAGTCGCCGCGGAAGGCTATCTGACGGCATATCTGCCACGAGTCAAGGTCACGGACGCGCATCCAGTCAACCTCGGAGTCGGCATAGCTGAGGACGCAGTCCTGATTGGAGTAGATGTCGATGACCTTCTGGAGCTCGGTCACCGGCTTCCCGTCCTTGAACTCGGCCTTCGCGGGGAACTCTATCTCGGTCTCGGAAACACCGTATTCCACGAAGTCGAACTTTTCCCTGTCTATCGAGGTGCAGGCCGCAAGAGCCCACACCATCGAGGAGACAGCTGATATTCTTATGATTGAACTTGCTTTCATGTCTGTCATTTATTGTATTTCACGGCAAGCGCTCCGAACACGAGACGGAACTTGCCTCCGTCCGCAACCGTTGCGGAATAATCCTTTGTGCTCCAATTAACCGTTGCAGCATCGGCCGCGATAAAGCGGATTATGACATTGTCCTTTCCTGCGATTTCATCAGGCAGCTCGACGCACTGGTCGTCTATTGAGGCCGGGACGAAAAGGAGTTTCGAAGCCTTCGCGCCCATAGGACGAATCATAACCGTCTCTACCGTAGTGAAGCTTGTTCCTCCATCCAGCGAATACTCGACGCTCCAATGTACCGGAGCCTGGGAAGTGGCATCCTCCTGATTGGTTCCGACAAAGGCTCCGAACGAGAGGTGCATCTTCTTCCCGGCGGCCTCCAAAGCAGAGAACTGGAATCTCACGTCATCCTTTGCAACGCCGTCCTTCCACCAGGTTCCGTCATTGACATTGATTGCCTTCGGGTCTTTCTTCGGGAAAGAGGAGACATCGCCGAACTGCATCTGAGAACTTGTCTGCACCATGTTCGACACCGTCTTCATTGTTCCGGTTCCTGTTGTCGCAGCCAAAGAAGTTCCCTTGGTGAACCCTGCCTTATAGTCCCAATCAACCAGAATCTTGCTGAAGCCGTCGTCCTTGATTTCAATGTCCGCAAGCTCCATCGGACGAATCTGGTATTTCCCGAGAATGTCGGAACCGTAATAAGGGCTTTCCGTGCTTACAATCACGCCGGAAACAGGCCCCGAGCCCTTTGGAACACCGGCCGTCGTCATATACCACGGAACATCCGTGTTCACAATCATCCTTATCTCATCGCCTTTCACATCGCGCAGGATGCGGTTGTCGAAGTTGATTCTCTTGTCGGCAATCCATTCCTTGCGGGCATTCACCCATGAACCATAGCAGAACGTGACCTCGACGTCAGGAAGTGTAACCAAGGTATAGACGTCGTCATCCGTCAGTTCCGAAATCGTCTTCTGACGAGGGCTGAGCGAAACAGTCTCCTCAACCGTCACATTATTGGCAGTCAAGTTCCTGAGAGTGTATCTGGCAGGGTTGTCCTCGCGGATGAGGGTTGTTCCGGCGAGAGAAATCTTCACCTTGTCGCCCTTCTTGAGAGTGTTGCCCGCAGCTGTGGTGAACTTGAGTCGCATTCCGTACTTGCCGTCAAGGGACTGGACATAGTTGGTAATCTGGGATTCCTCGTTTGTAAACGGAATGGAGGTCATAGCATTGGTCTCCATGTTCTCCTTTCCGGCATCGGCAATCACCACGCCCTCGAACCAGTCGCCCTCAAACGTCTGCTCGCCGGCCGCTGAAAGAACGGCGCGAAGCTCCTCAAAGCTGTACTGCCTGGTCTTGACGCCCTGAGTGACCTTGAGATTGACGGCTATGCCCTTGGACGCAAGCTCAACCTTAATTACGGCTGTACGGGCCTCCTTGGTCTCATTGTCAGTAACGTCGAATGAAAGCGCATCGACCGCCGGCGTGACATTGCTAATCCAGTCCTTCTGGCTGCCCTCGTAGGTGACGCTTGAGGTAAGTTCCGGCATGAACGTCCCGAGAGCGCAGTCCCACTGAACGGTCTTTGTGCCGGCGAAGGCCTCGATTGCCATCTCGGTCTCGTTCAGAGTGAGATGTCCAGGCTCCGAGCCCTGAGTGATTTCGGCCACCGCACGATAAACTGCCTCGTCGATGTCGGTGTAGGAAACGGTGAGCGCACCCTTGCGAGGCTCGCCGGTCGTGTTCTCGGCGACGGTGAACGAGAGCTGCCCGTCCTTGAGCTCAAGGCCGCCGATCCACTCTACCGATGATTCCGCCTTAATCAGTGACTGGTCGATGTTGGACTCGACCGCAATGGCGTCCTTCACCTCCCATGCGATGTAGGCCTTCTCGTTCTCGGCGAACGCGAGCTTAGGAGTCCCCTTCTCGCCTTCCTGGTTCACGGTGAGGGTTATGGTCTTATCAACTCCCGCAGCGGTGAGCAGAATCTCCGCCCTGCGGAGGATGTCAGGGTTCTTCTCATAAGTGAGGATGAACTCCCCGTTGCCGTTTCCGCTGCCGCCCTCGATGGCAGCCCACTCGACGGCCTCCTTGAAGTCGGCGTTCCACTGCCCTTTCGCATAGACGAGCACGTGCTCCTTGCCGGACTTTGCTTCGAGGTTTATGGTGTTGTCGTTCACGGCCAGGGTCATCGTCGTCGGAGACTCGGTCTCCTTCTGGCAGGATGCGGCAAGCAGCGCTGATGCGACGGCCATTGCCGCGAGACATTTTCTTAAAACAGGTTTCATATTCATATATTCAATTATGCAGTGTATAATCAATTTTCATCATCACTCCCTCAATCGCTTCCTCATCTTCCGTACTGCGCGTATTCGTTGTTGTCGAGCGCACCGCCGGAGTAGGAGACCTGCACGGCAGGAATCGGATAGTAGCGGTGGCACGGAAGTATGTTCTCCTTAATTCGGGTCGAACGGGTCTGGGACTCAGTCACCTCGTACCATGTTCCCCAGCGCACGAGGTCGAACTTCCTCTGGAACTCGCCGAAGAGCTCGCGTCCCCTCTCGACCTTGACTTCCTCCATGATGCGCTTCCAGTCACGGCGGGAGTATTCGCGTATGCCGGCGCGTGTCTTTGTCATGTTCAGATAGCGCAGGGCCTCGTCCATGTCGTCCTGAAGCATGCAGTGGGCCTCGGCCATCATGAGAATGACGTCGGCGTAGCGGAAAATCTTGTAATTGTTCGAATCGTGGTTGGTCTGCATATTCGGACACCAGAACTTCGGGCCGAAGAATGCCGTCGTCGATTTCGTGTTTATGGAGTTGAATTCCTGACCGTTCCACTCCTGGACTATGGTCATCGCGCGCCTCTTGTCCGTCGCGGACGGATTGGCCTCGTCGAGGGGATAGAGTGTGCTGACGGTGTAGCCGTTCGCCTGTGCCGGGGCGTATGCAGTGGCGTTGGAACCGAGTTCCTCGATGACCACGCCGTCATACTTATTGCCGCTGCGCTTGTACGGCATACAGAGACAGGCGACATTGGAGGTGTAGCTCAGCCCGGCGGCGGAGTAGGTGTGCTGAACCTCGAGTATGGACTCGGGAGTGTTCTTCATGCGGAACGGAATGTCGGAGATAGGGTACTGGTCGAGACTGCCGTAAATGGACTCGACCTCCTTGCAGGCCGCGAGCGACACGTCCCACCTCTCGTTCCACTGTGCGAGCTTCGAGAGCAGCACATAGCCGACGGCCGCGCCGACCCTGTTGTCGGAAATCTCGCTGGAGCGAACCTTGGAAAGTGACGGGAGGCAGGCCTGAAGGTCTTCTATGAGCCAATCACGGGTTTCCACGGCCGACATTCTCGGAAGCTTCGCGACCTTCGCGAGGGCTGCCTCGTCGGCGACGTCCTCCGTGTAGAAAGGCACGTCCCCGAAAAAGCAGGTGAGAATCCAGTAATAGAACGCCCTCATAATCTTGCCTTCTGCCACGAGCGGAGCCTTCACGTCGTCGGCGAGGGAAGAGCCCTCGATGCCGGCAATGGCCCCGTTACACCAGCGCACTCCCTGATAGCCGCTTTTCCAGACATCGGCTCCGAAGCGCGGGTTGGCCGGAGAGATGTCGAGGAATGCGTCCTGAGTCGATGAGCGCGAGTAGGCGAGGTCTGTGACACACTCGGTGGCGAGCAGCATCTTGTAGGAATACATGTCCTTCATCGGGATGTAGCAGGTGTTCAGGGCCGCACGGCACTGCTGCGCGTTCTTGTAGAAGTTCCCTGAAGTGGCGAAGGTCGAGTCGTCCTCCTTCAGACTGCACGAAGGAAGGAGAGAGACCGCCAACAATGGCAATATGATATTTTTCAGTTTCATAATCTGTCGGTTTTTATAATCTCGCATGATCCTATAATCTCGCATGATCTTAGAATCTTGCCTGAATGCTGAAGACTATGGTGCGGGCCTTAGGATATGCGCCCATGTCGAGACGGCGCAGGGTCGAAGACTCGCTGTCGGAGCCGGAATAGGAAACATCCGGGTCAAATCCGTTATATTTCTTCCACAGAAGCAGGTTCTCGCCGCTGACGCTCAGGGTGATGTCCCTCATCCACTTGAGCTTTTCGGAAAGGTCGAATGTGTAGCCGAGGGAGACATTCTTGAGCCTTATGTAGGATGCGTCATAGACCATCCTGTCGCTCGGCACGTCCTTGCTCATCGAACCTCCGGCACGCGGAAGGTCTGAATCGGGGTTGCGGACAGGATGCCAGGAGTTCACCATGTAGCGGTACTGGTTGGTGTTGTTTCCGCCGGCCATATAGAGCTCGGAGAAGTTGTAGAGCTTGCCTCCGAAGGAATATGCGATATAGACTCCCAATTTGAGGTTGCCGAAGAACGTGAAGGTGTTCTGGAATCCGCCGTAGAGCCACGGGTCGGCGTTGCCGAGATAGACGAGGTCGTCCTGGTCAAGGGTGCCGTCGCCGTTGATGTCGTGGTAACGAGGCGTTCCGAGATAGGAGGCGTAGTTGGCCTCGGTCAGGACGGACGCGGAAGTGTAGGCGTGGGTGACCTCGTTGCGCTTGAATTCATCGAGGTTATGCCATACGCCGGCGTAGCGGAATCCCCAGAGGGAGTTGAGCGGATAGCCCTTCACGAAGCCGTGCATCATGAACGGGTTGTTTCCGCCGGAGTCGGCCACCGAGATGTACTCCGAAGTGCCTATGTCATCGACGGTCTGAGTGTTGTGCGAGAAGGTGAGGTTCGTTGTCCATGTGAAGTTGCGGCGCACGATGTTGCGGCTCTCGATGGAGAGCTCGGCCCCGTAGTTGGATGTGTTTCCGAGGTTCACGAAATGCGAGCTGAAACCTGTCTGGTCAGCCACCTGCACCTCCATGAGAAGGTCACGGGTCTTCGAAACATAGCCCTCGGCCGTGATGTTGAGGCGGCTGTTGAAGAAGGACATATCGACAGCGAGGTTGTAGAGGTCGGTCTTCTCCCAGGTGAGGTCCGGGCTCGGAAGCTGCCCGCGGTAATAGGCCGCCTCCTGACTGCCTCCGAAGATGTAGCCCTTGGAGTTGGTGGCGAGCCTTTCGAGACTCCTGTAGGCATCGACCGCGTCGTTTCCGGTGCGTCCGGCGCTGAAACGGAGGGCGAGGTCGTCAATCCACCTGACTCTCTTGAGGAACTTCTCGTTCTTGATATTCCACTTGAGGGCGGCGGACGGGAAGAATCCCCACTTGTTGTTCGCCGCGAAGTTGGAGGCCCCGTCGGCACGGCCCGTCACAGTGATGTAGTAGCGCGAGCGATAGCTCCAGTTGGCGCGTGCGAGAACGGACATCTTCGTGGTCTTGAGCGTAGATGATGACGGAACGAGGGTGTTCTTGTCGGTCACGCCGCCCATGTTGTTCCATTTTACGGAATCCACGAGATAGCCCGAGCCGGTGAGTCCGAGGGAGTTGGAGACATAGCGGTAGGCGGTGAAACCTCCGAGAACATCGAATTTATGTCCTCCGCTCTTGATGTTATAGGTAATCGTGTTCTCAGAAGAAAGCGTCATGTCGTCGCGCTCGGACCTCGTGGCGTCGCCTCCCTCGCCCGGGTTCTTTGCCGGAAGGGAACTTGGGCTATAGACGAAATTGTGCGACTGATAGCCGTAGAACGAGTTGCTGCTGCGCAGCCTGAGGTTCTTCACCGGTTCAATCTCCAGATAGACCGAATGGTTTTGGGAAACCTTGTTTATGTAGCTGGTCTTGAGGGCGATGAGCGCCGTCGGTGGGTTATATGTCGAAGACACGCCGTTCTCGTCGTCCATGATGCTGTAGTCGGTGGTCTTGAGCAGCGGGCTGAGATACATCGTGGAGCGGATGCCCGTGCCTCCGATGGACGCGACGTTCTTGTCCTGATGGCGGTAGGTGAACGAACCCTTGTAGCCGGCCTTCATCCATTTGTAGAGCTGGCGGTCGAGATTGATTCGTCCGGTGTAGCGCCTCTGACCGGTGTTCTTCACGATACCCTGGGTGTCGTTGTAGCCGAAGGAGGCGTAGTAGTTGCTGCCCTTGGAGCCTCCGCTGACGGAGAGGTTGTAGTTCTGATAGACCGCGGTGCGCATGATTTCGCCTATCCAATCCGTGCCGTCGCCGAGCGAGAGAGGGTTCTTGTAGGGATATTTGGAAAGCGGTGCGCCATCGACCGCATCCTCGTTGGAACCGATGAAATAGGCGATGTCGTTGCGGTACTGGGCATATTCATAGGCCTTCATAAGATCCAGTCCCTTAGGAAGCTGGCTGATTCCGGCCTCCGCCTTGAAGGTGATGCGCGGACGGTCGCCGGTGTTGCCCTGCTTGGTGGTGACGATAATGACTCCGTTGGAGCCCTTGGAACCGTAAATCGCCGTCGAGGATGCGTCCTTGAGGACCGATATGGACTCGATGTCGGCGGAGTTGAGGTCACCGAGGTCCGAGACAGCGTCCATCACGCCATCGACGACGATGAGAGGCTCATTGGAAGCGATAATCGAGCGCGTTCCGCGGATGCGGATGGAAGTCGAAGCGCCCGGCTCGCCGGTGGTTGACATGATGTCCGCGCCCGCGATGCGCCCCTGAAGGGCCTGATCGACGGAAAGGACAGGAGCGTCCTTGATGTCGGCCATCTTCACGTTGGTCACGGAGCCCGTAAGATCCTGCCTGCGCACCGAACCATAGGCGATGGTCACAGCCTCGTTCAGGGTGAGGTTGCTGTCCGGAAACATCGCCACGGTGACTTTCTTGCCCTTAACGGCATTCACGCGGCTGTTCGCGAATCCGAGAAACTGGACTTCGAGCACCGCGCCCGCAGGCACATTGCTGATTGTGAACTCGCCCTTCGCGTCGGTGGTCGTTCCGGCAGAGGTGCCGACAACCATCACGAAGGCTCCGGTGAGGGGTTCCCCGCCGTCATCGACGACGGTTCCCGAAACAGAAAACCGCCCGTCCTTCTGTATTGTGTGGTCATTCTGCGCGTACGCCCCCGCGAAAGGGACGGCAGAAAGAAGGACAGCGATCACTGAAACTATCATTAACCGTATCTTCATGGAATGAGATGTTATTAGTTGTTTTTTCCGCAGACCGGTGTCTGCAAATTGGTTTCTGCAAAATTGGAAATTTCCTGAGAAAAAAGATAGAGGCCGGCAATCAAATATAGATTAAATAAAGGTTATATTTTCGTTAAACAAGATACAACAAATTATCAATCAACAATATAACCCAACGCAGCGCGAGCAGCGTCACCATGCTTGAATATAGACTCCGTTAATCATTTTTTGAGGTTTTGGAGTCTATATTCTGGCCGGTAACGGCGATTTTCAGGTAATTTCAGAACTAAATGAGGAAGATTCTTGCCTCAAATTCCTCCTTCGGGCAGAGGGCGGCGCGCTTGAGCTTCGCGCGGTAGGTATAGACCGTGTTCGGGGAACACTTGAGGAACTTGGCAATCTGGCCGCTCCCGGTGATTCCGATTCGGATGGCGGCGAGCATCCGCAGTTCCGTGGGGAGCGCCCCGTTTTCTGGAACGACAAAGCGGCAGTCCTCCGAAAGCAGTTCGTTCACCTTCTCGACGAAGTCCGGATAGAGACCGAGGAAGGTCTCGTCAAAGACCCGGTAGTAGTCCTCGTACTCGCGGTACATCATGGACGGGGAACGGAGCGCCTTCATGACAGCGTCGAAGCCCTCGGACTTGCCGATGGCGCGGAGGTCGTTGCGGGTCTCCCCTATGCGGTCGATGAAATGGAGGGCAAGCTCCATGTAGCGGAAGACATAGCCGTTCTTAATCTTGTTCGCGTCGGTCAGCTTCCGGTTGGTGTCCTCAAGACCACGCTGCAGACGGATTCCACGCTGGAAAAGGATGAATATGACCACAAGCAGCAGGAACACGAAACCGGCTCCGATTGTGAGATAGATGAAGCGGTTGCGTTCGACGCGGCGTGAGGCCTCGGTGATGATGAGATTGGCCTTCCCCGAGTTGAGCAGGCGCTTGCTGAAGTTGCCGGCAGTCACGTCCATCAGGTTCTGGCTGATGTAACGCTCCGCCCTGCGGTACTGTCCCCGGTCGTAGAGCATCAGGGCGAGTTCGTAGAGGGACATATAGCCTCTCTCAGCAGCCTTGAAGTCCTGTTCCGCGCTGCGCACGAGCCAGTCGAAGCGGAGTTCATCCTCACCGGCCGCCTCATATATCCTGGAGATGCTGTAGGCGGCCGAAGCCTTGGAGTGGTGGACATCCTCCTCTTCATAGAGCCGCACGAAGGCTTCGAGAGCGGCCGCGGTCTCGCCCTCGTCACGCAGCAGCTGAGCCTTAACCCTCCGTGCATAGAAGGAGGTGGAGTCGATGCCGAGATAGCGCCGGCGGGTCTGTGAGACGGTTTCACCGTACCGCAGCACCTCCGCTTCCGAAACGGAGTCCGAAGCAAGTTCCGTGTAGAGAACCATGCGGCACCGCAGCCACTCCAGAAGAAGAGGTCTCTCGCCGCTCATTGCGAAAGTGTCGGTGTCGAGGAAAAGCCTTTCCGCGAGGGCGTTCTCATTCTTGTCGAGCAGGATGCGGACCTTGGCCATGCGCGAGAACAGCGCCTGGCGGCTGTCGGAGGCGAGCGTTTCCATCAGATGCTGGTAGCGGAACACCGTGTCGCGGCTCCAGTGGATGCTGCACTGATAAATCCGCCGCGCCGCCTCCCATTTCAGGGAATCCGTAGGGGCGGCTTCAAAAACCTGCCCGAGCGTGACTATGCGGCGCTCGACGGAGTCGCGGTACTCGTTCTGACGGACGATTGTATTGTCAAGTCCCTTCAGACGGCCGTCGTAGCCGTTGCAGGAAACAAGACTCGGAAAGAGCAGGCTAAGGCACAAGGCCGCGCACACAGGAGCAAGCCTGTGAGAAATGGTCGGGTGCAGCCGGGAGGACAATATGCAGTTCATGGTCATCGCTCTTTGTTTCAGTGTTTTCTGCCACATCCTCAGACATAGGAGGCTCGTCGTATGAGAGGGATGCCGCACAGGGGGGGGTCGATTTTCAATCGCGCACTTTTCTGCGCTCGTCAGTCCCGAATTCATCTGGACTGCGCTCGCTTATCGAAAAGGTGTAAAGTTAAGAATTTTATCGCAATTATGGAATGCATCACTGTGTCGTCTCCCGCCTCCGGGTCTCTCTATAATATATAAATATGTACAGTTTTCAAAAACTCAACCGAAGAAAAAATAGGTGTCTTAACACAACCCATTACACATCAATCAATTACATACCCCCCCCGTCGAGTTTTGTTAAAAACATTTTGATAAGTTAAAATTTAGCCATATCTTTGCAGTCACATATGAAACATTCGGGAACGATTCCATTATGGAAGAATGGCGTTCCCTTGGAAAGTAAGAGTATAAAAAAACGATTTATTGAGGAAAACGCGCTGAAGAAAAACAGTAATGAAGCGCGCGGGTTGTCAGCGGGACGACCGAATTGTTGTGTTTTTATGAGACGTAGGGTCTGCTTAGTGTTAATTTACATGTTGTTTGTGTATTCCGGGGAGGTGCACGCGCAAGGCGCGAAACCGCTTCGGAGTACCTTTTTTGCAACATCGGCGGACAGTCTCGGACACAATGATGAAGGTCCTAAGACCTACAGGCTCTACTACCGCTGGGACGAGATTAACATCGACAGGACATATCTCGACAACGAGGAAAACATCCGCGACATCCTCTCGCACCTCCACAATTCTCCGAAAATCGACAGCATAGCGATATATTCCTACGCCTCCCCGGAGGGTGTCTATGAACACAACGCGCAGCTCGCCCTCTCACGCGCAAGGGCGGCGAAAAGGTTCATTCTGGCCAACCTTCCGAAGGACAGCGGCTTGGACAGAAACATGATTACGCTGCATCCGGTGGCCGAGAACTGGCAGGGACTGCGCGAGGCGGCCGAAATCGGCTACCACAGGTGGGACCGCAGGCGCGTGCTGGCAATACTCGACGACCGGGGCATATCCGACGCGACGAGGGAGTGGAGGCTCGCCCAACTCGACGGCGGAGTCAGCTGGAAGTGGATGCGGATTCACCTGATGCCGGAACTTCGTCTCGCGATGTGGATTTGCGTCTGGGAAAGCCCGCGTGCGGAGGCGCTTGAACCACTCGACGCGCCCGTGGACAGGCTGAAGCCGCAAGAGGACAGCCTCGTCTTCAGTCCGGCGCTCACGCGGAGAAAGGAACTGCGTACGATTGCCGCCCTCAAGACAAACCTGCTCTATGATGCCGTCACCGCGCTGAACTTCGCGGTGGAGATCCCGGTGGGAAAGCATTTCTCTCTCCAGTACGAGCACATCTGCCCGTGGTGGAACAGCGGACCGAGCGGGAACAAGTACTGTCTCCAGCTGCTCTCGATGGGCGGCGAGGCGCGCTGGTGGTTCCTTCCGAGAACCCGCGAATGGTACGACCCGCAGGTGCTCTCGGGCGAGCTCCGTCAGAGAGACGCGCTCATGGGACACTACCTCGGAGTCTATGGGGACGGGGGAAAGTTCGACATTCAGGTCGGGGCGAAGTTCGGCTGCTATCAGACTCATTTCTGGGGAGCGGGGCTGAGCTACGGCTACACGATGCCGGTCGGCAGATGGGCGAACATGGAGTTCTCGCTCAGCGTCGGCTACATGGCGATAGACTATCAGCATTACATTCCGACATCGGACTGGTCGCTGCTGATGAAGGACAAGGGCAACGCCGGAAGGCTGCACTGGTTCGGGCCGACCAAGGCAAAGGTCAGCCTCGTGGTGCCGATTCTTGTAAGGACAGGGAGGAAATCGAGATGAGAAAGATTCGAGGCATATTCTCCCCTGCGGTGCATAGGTTCATCACGAGTCTCAGCCCGGCGGCGCTCAAATGCGTAAAGAGGCTCAGCCGCTGTGTGGCCGCCGTCCTGACCGCGTCGTCGGTTCCGGTCGTATGCGCCTGCCATTTCCGTCCGCTGACCGACCCGAACCTTCTCACGGAAGTGAGGGTGAGGATAAACAACGACGGGATTCAGAACGTCACCTGCGACGTCTATAATCCGGCAATCCCGGTGCAGAAGATAGAGCCGACTGCAATGCATGTGCTGTTCTACAACGACGGGGACGGCAGCGTGGCCGCGGAAAGCTTCATCACGAAGGTCAGCGCCGACAGCGAGGGCTACAGGGTTCTCAGCGGCGAGGTTCAGCTGCTCCCCGGCAACTACAGGATGCTCGCCTACGACTTCGGAACGGAGGAGACCATCGTGAAGGACTACTACATCTGGGACAAGGCGAAGGCATACACCGACCCTGTTCCGTCCGGAGTGCTCAGCCGGTTCAACACGAGGGGCGGGGAGCCGGCTATGGACATAAGGATGGAGCCCGAGCATCTGCCTGTCGCAAGGCTGGAAACGGAGACCATCCCCTACCACGACGCCCCGATGACGGTCACGGCCGAGGCGAGGAGCGTGGTCGAGAGCTGGTATGTGCAGGTTCATGTCGATGGCATAGAATGGGTAAATTCGGCGCAGGCAGTCCTTTCGGGAATGGTCGGAGAGAATCTCATAGCCACGGACACGAGGGTGACGGAGCCGGAAACATCTGTGTGGTTCTCTCTCAAGAAAAGTCAGGACAAGGGAAAGGATGTCGTCTGCACGGTGTTCAACACCTTCGGGCGCATCCCGGACTCCACCGACAAGCTGGAAATCACATTCGACGTCTCCACAGTCGATAAGAAGATTATCCGCAAGACCTTCGACGTCACCGGGCTGTTCCGAACCGAGAACGCCGTCCTGCACCACTGGCTGCTGATTGACGAGACGATAAAGGTTGAGCCGCCAAAGAGCAGCGGAGGCGCATTCGACCCGAAGATTGACGACTGGGACGAGGAGCACAGGGAAATTGACATATAACGGCGCCGCGGATGCCGCAAGTTCCGCAAAAACAAAGATTTGACAACAAATTTTATTTTTAGTGTTTTTAATTTTTAAGTTTTAATCATTATGAAAAAGTACATTTTCTTTTTCGCAGCGGCCGCAGCGCTTGCAGCCTGCTCAAAAAACGAGGTGGCTCCCGCTTTCTCAAATGAGAACACGGAAATCTCCTACAACGTTGCTCCAAAGACCAAGACGCTTTCTGAGACCCAGTCGGACTTCAGCACTGACAATGTCTTCGTGTCTTTCGCCTACTACCTTCCTAATGGCAAGAATTGGGATGAAAACAGTGCAGATGCGAAGCTCTACATCAACGCTTCTGAAATTTCCTACAACACGGACTGCTGGAAGAACAAGACCACCTCATACTACTGGCCGAAGGACAAGGGTTCCCTCACGTTCTTCGCGTGGTCTCTTAACAGGCCAAATGTCAACCTCGAAGACGGCCAGCATTCCGCAGCCGAAACATTCCATTGCATCGCTGAGAACGGCATCTTCGGGCACATAGACCTAACGCCGGAGAGCAACAAGAACGCCGACCTCCTCGTTGCAGACATTGCAAAGGACAAGACAGCGAATGAGACCACTTACAAGTTCAACGGCGTTCCAACCCTTTTTCGCCACAGACTTTCCATGGTAGCAGCCACCGTAAGGCTTGGCAAGGAATATGCGAACAAGACATTCACACTCAACTCCATCAAATTCACAACCATCGCCAACGCAGGAAATTATTATCAAATAACCAATGACGGAGAGACATTCTCTGCTGCGACAGGTGCAGCCCGCTCCGCGGAACTGACCTATTCGGCAGCGGATCAGCAGATTAAAACTACCACAGCAACAGCCGTGGAGAATGAGGATCAGGTAATCTATGTTCCGCAGACATTCACCGACGAGACACTGATTCAGGTGAAATACACCGTCACTACAGCAGTCGCCAACAGCGCCGATGTCGTTGAGAACTGCGTGGTTGAAAAGAAAGTAAAGGACATTTTTGCAAGATGGGAAATGGGCAAGAGGTATATCTTCAACCTCGTGTTCTCGCTTGATGAGATTTTTTGGGATCCGGCTGTTGAGGACTGGACGACCGAAAACTCCGGCAACATCGAAATCCAGTAACAAATAAAGCATCAACCCACCCGGAGGTGAAACTCCCCGTGGGTTCCAATAAGAGGCGGCGGGAAAGCTGCCCACAAAACACAAGGAATGAACGGGACAAAAGGAACATATACAAAGGACACGGCAAGACCCGCGAGCCGGAAGGCGGCAGGCAAGCTGTCGTCTGTGCCGTCAACGGTCGTCATTGCCGCATCTGTGGTGCTGCTGGCATCTTCCGCAGTCTCATGCGTCAGGAACGAGCCCGCTCCAGGACCGGACTCCGGCACCCCGAAGGAAATCAGCTTCAGCCTCACTCCGGTGAAGACCGGGACGAAAGCCGCCACATTCTCCTCCTTCCCGGCCGATTCGACATTCGGGACATTCGCCTGGTATCTCCCGTCCGGGAAACGCTGGGCAACAGACAGCGAAAGCGCCGTGGCATGGATCGGGAAGACCGGACAGGACGGGAAAACCGAGCCGGAAAGAATCTCGTACAGAAGCGGTCTCTGGAAAGCATGGGAATCCGGCAAGAGCTACTGGTGGCCACAGGGAGGCAGGCTTTCGTTCTTCTCCTGGGCACCGGCAAACCTGACGGAACGTGGGCTCAGCATAAACACGTCGGAGGGGCTCCGAATCGACGGGTGGAAAGTGCCGAACACTCCGGGATACGGAGGGAGCACGAACTATGGAGGAGCGAAGCCGGCCGACGGCAGCACGGACATCCTGACGGCAATGTCCCTCGACCTCGGCGGCAACACGTCAAACACCTGGGAGTCCGGGAGCGAGTCCTCATTCACCGGCTATGGAGCAAAAATCCAGTTCACCCACGCGCTCTGCAAGGTCAGATTCGTCATCCGCCTCGACTACAGGTCGGAAGACGACACGAAGAAGTGGTATGTCGAAAAAGCCGAGCTCAAGGACATCTACACGGAAGGGACTCTGACCGGAAGCACATGGGGAGACTACCCGTGGAGCGGCATGACGGACTACAGTTTCAGCCTCATGACCGGTGAGGATGCGGGAAACGGGCTCGAAGTTACGGCAGACGAGGACAAGACAATATTCCCTAAGACAATGATGATTCCGCAGCCTCTGGCGAGCTCCGTCTCCGGAACGAAAGAGCGGCGTCCGAGGATTGAAATCACTGTCTGGGACGGCACCATGAAGGATGTTGATGACGGAACAGGTTCTCTGGTACAGGTCAAGGACACGCAGGTGCTCACCGGAATGCTCTACAGCAACACCGCCGAGTCCGCCCGCTGGAACGAAAGTACGGACATCACCTACCACATCTACCTCAGCACAGGAACGGAGAACTACATCGAGTTCGACGCGACCGTCGGAAGCTGGAGCGACATTATAGACGGCGGTGACATTGAACTGAGATAAACGACAAGGAATGAACTGCAGAAAACTCATATTCTGGAACTTCGCTTCCATCCTCCGGCACATCGCGCTGCCGGCGGCTGCGGCGGCGGTTCTGCTGTCACCTGCCTGCAGCAAGGTCGCAGAGGCTGGGCCGTCCGATGAAAGCGGCGACTGGATTTCGTTCACGAGCCGCTCGCCGAAGACAAGGGCAGGAGCCGGAGACACACAGACCGACACCGACGCAAAGCTGCAGAAGGAGCCTTTCGGAATCTATGGATTCAAGTCTCTCGACGGCACGAACAACCTCGCCAATGTGTTCATAAGTTCCAACGCGCAGGAGGTCGGATGGGGCGTAACAGGAGGAAACGCCACGTCTCCGACATACGGATGGACATACTCTCCGAAAAGGAAATGGGAAAACAGCATGCACTATTCGTTTCGTGCCTATTGGCCATATAGCGCCGAGGTGAATCCGGCGTCGAACGCGACAAGGATAGGCATCGAGTACAAGTCCACGACCATGAACTATGACCTGCTCGTGGCATACGCGACCAGATACCCTCTTGCAGAAGGGATGGGTCCGGTGAAAATGCAGTTTCACCATGCTCTCGCCGGGTTGAGATTCTACATCAGATTCTACGACAAGGACGACAGCACAAAAGGAATGAAGAACTCCGTCACACGTTTCTACCTCAAGGGTCTGTACAGCGTCGGACACCTGATTTACGGCGTGCGTGAAAGCGGAGACGATGCCCAAAAGATACAGTGGATACTCAGCGAGAACACGTTCGACGGGAGCAACGAGCTTTTCACCTGGTCCGGGAAAGAGGAATTCAGCCGTGGGCAGGCAGCGACCGACACCGACAAGACGGCGCAGGTCTTCGACAATGACAAGCTCGTGTTCGTCATTCCGCAGACACTTTCCTCCGATGCTGGAGCGACGACCGCCAATTTCTACACGGAGAACTCCGGCGATGCCCTGCATTCGGTAAAACTGCCGGAGACAGAGCTTCTGCCGGGGAAAATCTACACCTTCACCTTTGTCATCCACAGTTCCTATGTGACTGTGAATGTCAGCATCAAGGACTGGGAGGTTCTTCAGTCAAACGTAGATATAAATCTTTAGACGCATGAGAATCAGCACAATCATATACACAGTCTCGCTGACGGCAGCCATTTCGCTCGCCTCGGCCTGCTCCAAGGGAGGCGCCGGCGAAAACGATTCCGACGGAGGAACGGGAAGCCTCACGCTCACCATCGGAGGCGTGCCGGAGACGACGCTCACTAAGACAGCTGCGGAGGGGAATGTGATGAACCTCCTCAGCATCTGGATTGTCAACCGTGACAGCGGCAAGATTCTCGCGCATGAACATCTGCTGCAGAAAGGGACGTCAATCGGAGATGAGCCTGCGGAAGGGCCTTCCGCCGACGAGACCGAACGTTCGACGGCCCTCGACTATGTGCGTTTCTCAGAAGACGGAAAATCGGCCGAAATGAGGTTTGTCGATATCTCAAGAGGAAACTGCACGCTCTACGCGGTCGCCAATTTTCAGGAACTCGACCATGGGAAATATGTCGTCGGCGCAAAAATTGACGACGCATTCAGGGATATGCTCCTCAGCGAGACCGAATTACCGGACGGAGAATCCCCTGTTTACGACGACACCGACGGCATGCCATGCTCCGCCGCCGTTGACTTCTCAATCGGCGCCGGAGAGAATCACGTCTCGGCGGAACTGCTGCGATGCGTGGGACGCCTGACGATTGCCGTGCGCAACAACATCGCCGAGAGTTCGCTGTTTTTCAGCAAGATAGGCCTTTCCGCACAGAATCCCACGCTGTCTTATGTATTCAGACACGACGGCGGAAAAATTCCGGGAAAGTCCCGCAATGTGAATTTCCGGGAACTGGACGGGATGAAACGTGTCGATGCCGTCGCGCAGGCCGGAACCGAACCTGTGACCATCTACGACAGCTATCTCTATGAGACGACTCCAGACAGCCCCGCCGACTTCACATTCTCCCTTTTCGGAGCCGTCTATAGAGCCGGGACAAAAGCGGAAGACGTGAAAATCGGGCTGCGCCGTGAATATAACTTCGATGCGAACGTCACTGAGAATGCCACCGTCAGCGACACTTTCGTCCTGCGCTCAGCGGCGTCGTCCGGCTACTACATCGGCGATGTCGATGGCAATCTCAAGTACCGTTTCTTCTCCGGAGACACGGAACTGAAACATCACAAGGGCATAGAGAACTTCTTCTGGAAGTTCAGCGGCGCGACCTCGGGGACAATAACCAATGTCGGCACAGGACGGCAGATAAGTCTCGCCGGGGCGACGGCATCTATGGCCGACAACGGGAGCGGCACGACATTCACGTTAAAAACGGGAGACAAAATCAGCGGGACCGGAACCGGAACCGTCACACGCACCGGGCTGCGTTTCCTCGCCCCGGACGGATACAGCCTCACCATCGGCCCCGACAACGGAATCTATGGAAGCACGGACAAGGATAGTGACCTCGCGACACACTGGATTTTCCGAAAGGTCGAGACAGGCGCGGCGGAGGCGATTCCATATTTCATAGATGCGGAATATGAGATTCCGCGCGTCCTCCGGACAATGACGTACATCGACAGATACGGAAATGTCCAGGCGCTGGACCATATAGCGCGCAACGAACACGTATATCTCACCATAGGCATATTCTACAACCGCGAACTCGGGCAGTTCGATTTTCAGGTTGAGCAGTGGAGGAAAAAGGACAGTGAGACGACGTTCGACTGATTTTATGATTCAAGCAGGAAAGATGAGACGATTCATATACATAATATTCACGGCAATGGCCATCTCCGCCGCGGCACCGTCCTGTGTAAAGGAGGAGATTGGCGAGAGCAGTCCCCTTTCGGAAGGAGAGTGCTGGGCAGAGCTTAATTTCGGTTCGCAGGGAAACCGGGAAGTAATCACCCGCTCGACGGTGAGCGAGAGAAATGAGAAGCAGATCTATAATTTCTACCTTTTCATGTTCGACGGCAGCGGAGCAAAAGTTTCCGGCATCTATTTCGACGCAGAAAACCAGAGGGCATCGAAGGCATCGGTCGAGAGCTCGCTCAGCAACTGCTGGTATGTCAGCAATGCCTCGACCGACGACGGCACGACGAGCGGAACCGTGAAGTTCAAAACGGGCGGCGGCTCGAACATGAGGCTCTATATGATAGCAAATCTTGACGCCGATATGGTCCGCATTTCTTCCGACCTGCTCGCGCACAACATCCGGAAGGAGGAGGACCTGCTGAACTACAATGTCTATCTGAACCAGCGCATCATAAACCGCAACGGATATTTCCCTATGACGGGAAAGCTCACCGGACTGACGGTCAAAGGAGGAAACTCCGCAAACGGCACGGAGCTGACGCTGATTGACGGCACGATGATGCTCAGAAGAATTGATGCCAAGGTTCGCTTCGTGTTCAAGAAGGGCAGCCGACCCGACGACAAGGGGCAGACAATCAAGTCATTCGAAGCCAGGCAGTGGAAGGTCGTCAATGTTCCGCGCACTGCCTATCTCTATGGCTACGACCATCGCGGCATCACTGACGCTACAGGGCACGACTTCGTGAGCGTCTCCCCCGGCACGCCGTCTTCGGAATATTCAGACTACGCGAAGGATTTTTTCGACACGGATTTCGTCAATTTCGAGGATTTCCCGAACAGCGACCGGTCCGAGTTCTCGTTCTATATGCTTGAAAACCGCCAGACGCCAAAGAAGGCTCCGTCCAAATATCAGGACCGCAGCAGAAGCATAAAGACCGCAGACGGCAGGAATGAAAGCTGCCGCGTGTCGTATGTCCTGAACGGTGTGCCGGAGGAGAGAGAGATGAGAATGTTTGAATACGCCAACGATTTCTCTACATATGTAGTCGTGACCGGGCGGGTCGATATGGAACTGAACGACACTGATACGTCAGGAGGCAAGGTGCTTGGCGGAGATGTCCAGTACATAATCCACCTCGGGGACTGGACTGCCGCCATAGACAACTCCGACGGGAACAAGGGAGACGGGAAAGACGCATACGGGGCGTTCGACAATTTCAACACCGAGCGCAACACCTCCTACACCTACACCGTGACGGTGAACTCCGTCAACAGTATCCGCGTGGAGGTTGAGACAAGTCAGGGTTCTGCAGCGGATGTCATCGAAAATCAGCCGGGAGCGAGCGGTTCAATCACAATCGCAAAGGAAGAAATCATGCTCTGCGACTGCCACTATGTCTCGAAAACCATTGATTTCCGCCTGGCCAACTTCTTCGAGGGCGGGAAATATGACAAGGACCACTGCATCATTGACCAGCTTACATGGAGCGTGAAGACTCCGTTCATGGTCTCTGAGGCCGGCCCGACAAAAGGAAGCGACGGGATGGAAATCACCTCCGGTCTTGACTACAAGTGGGTTCACTTCCGCCTCAACAAAAAGGACGACAGGGGCAGCTTCATGACGCAGAGACGCAAGTTCAGTGCCCGTTCCTTTGAAACCAGTTCCGTTCTTCGCTCCGCGTCCGAAAACAAAGAGGGCGACGGCTCAGACGGTCTTGCCGGCTACCACAACGACGGAGTCATGGACGTCCCGGAGCTTGTCAGCTACATCAAGGGGCAGGTGAACCGTTATGTTCAGGATCCGAATGCCAGCGAATTTGACAATCTTGACGACCCGTCAAAGTCCAGGCTTTCCTTCACGGTGTTCGTTGACGAATACTATTATGAGGAGAATCCCATTAACAACGAGAAGAGTTCCGACCTCTGGAAACGTTTCGTGAATCAGGAGGACCGCAAGCTCCACATACTGTGCAGCTCCGACCTCAGCAAGGACGAGGAGTCCCGCGCCACCGGCTCAGTCATCACCATCCAGCAGCACGCCATCCAGAGCATCTACAACACAGACCCGGCCTACGCCGCTCTCAGCACGGCATGGGGAGTCGAGACCGAGGATGAGCACGAAGGCTTCAGCACATATTGGAGTTCCACATACTCTGAAAGGCGTTATAACGACGACGACAATAACGGGCTCTACAACACATGCAAGGAATGGGGGCTCAGTTCAGGAACCGGCTCTTCGTTCAACTCGGGAGCGAAATGGGGGACATATATGGACTGGGAAGTTGATAACAGCACTCCTCAGTTCAACAGCCAATATGAATATCTGCGCTATTCCTGCATGAGCCGCAACCGCGACAACAACGGAGACGGCGTCATCGACCGCGACGAGGTACGCTGGTACATGGCATCCATCAACCAGCTCATCGGAATCGTCGTCGGAAAAGGACTTCTGAACAGCAGGACACAACTCTACAACAGAAGCCCGGAAGCGCAGCTGAGCAGCGATGACCAGGTGTGGTTCCAGCACGTGATGTCCAGCACGAGCTACACAGAAGGCAGGAACAGCAACAACCCGACAATGATCTGGGCAGAGGAAGGGCTTTCGACCAGCGGAACGAACGAGAATTGGCAGCCGATAAAGAAAGGAACCGTAAGATGCGTGAGAAACCTTGGATATGTCGATGGGAATGACAACGAAACATACTCGATAGACAAGACTCCGCAGGATTACATCCAGACAGAGAAACTCTCCAACGGGAATTATATTTTCACGACAACCCACCTTAACAGTCAGGCACTGCGTTATTACACGTCAAGAGAGTTGACCTACAGCGATGAGCTCTCCATCGAAAACAGGCTTTACAAGAAGTTTGAGGTCTATAATTCAAACAGCAGCGTGACCTATACAGGCAATTCGAAGAAATTCTCGGACTACAACAGTCTTGTCACGGAAAGTGTGGCCGCGGGACAGGGCAATCCGTTCTGTCCGGAAGGCTACAGGACGCCGAGTCAGGTTGAGATGTGCGTAATGAGGTACTACATGGGCGACGACAAGCCATCACTGACAGTGTCTCGAACCAAATGGTCTTTCGGGAGGGAGGGAGACAAGAAAAAAGACGGCATCAAGGAAACCAAGGTCGGATTTATTCAGAACCACAGGTACAACATCACCGTCAACAACGAAGATATTACCGAGGTACGCTGCGTCCGCGACATCCGCGTAAATTAGAGCATGTTTTTTGCAGTATAGCTTTCGTTTCAGGATAACACTGCTGATAGACCAACCTTCAACTGGGTAATCCGGGGTTCTACCCGATTACTATATATACATACAACAACGCTTCCGGGCCCCGATGTGAATCGCGGCCCGGATTTTTTTGCGCCAATGCAGAACGCTTATTTACGGCACAGGAATACCTGATTGACCGGAAGGTTACCGCACAGGCTTGAAGAGGTTGCGGCAGAGTTCGGGGATGTCGCCTACGCGGACTATCTCGATGCCGTCGGCGCTGAAGTCGAGGCTGGAGAATGATGATATGAAGATGCGGCGGTATTTAAGACGCGCCGCCTCGGCAATGCGCCTTTCGGTCTGGGCCACGGGACGGATTTCCCCGCTCAGACCCACCTCGCCGGCAAAGCAGACGTCGGAAGGAATCGGAAAGTCGATGTTGGACGAAAGCACGGCGCTTACGATGGCAAGGTCGCAGGCGGTCTCGGTAATCTTGAGACCTCCGGCCATGTTCAGGAAGACATCCTTTATGCTCAGCTTGAAGCCGGCGCGCTTCTCCAGCACGGCCAGCAGCATATTCAGGCGGCGGGTGTCGAAGCCCGTGGCCGAGCGCTGCGGAGTACCGTAGGCAGCCGTGCTCACAAGCGCCTGAACCTCGATGAGGAACGGACGTGTCCCGTCGAGTACCGCGCCGACGGCGATGCCGCTCAAATTGTCCGCGTGCATGGGTATCAGCAGTTCGGACGGGTTGGGTACCTCGACAAGCCCGGTGCCGGTCATCTTGAACACGGCGATTTCCGATGTCGAGCCGAAACGGTTCTTGATGCTGCGCAGAAGCCTGTAGGCTCCCCTGTTGTCGCCCTCGAACTGGAGCACGACATCGACGATGTGTTCAAGAATCTTCGGTCCGGCGATGCTCCCCTCCTTGGTGATGTGCCCGATGAGGATGACCGGAACTCCGGTCTCCTTGGCAAAGCGCAGAAGCATGGCCGCGGTCTCCTTAATCTGCGAGACCGACCCTGGTGAAGACTCGACGGCCTGCGAGTACATGGTCTGCACGGAATCGACGACCATAAGATCCGGCATCAGAGCACGCGCCTCCGAGATAACATTCTCCATCAGAGTCTCGCTGTAAATCAGGCAATTGGAAAAGTCCGACACTCCTGCGCCCATCCCGGCCGCGAGCCGTTCCGCCCTAAGCTTCACCTGTTTAGCCGACTCCTCGCCCGTGACATAGAGCGTCCTGAGATTCGGGCAGTTCAGAGGAATCTGGAGCGACAGCGTCGATTTTCCGATTCCCGGCTCTCCGCCTACAAGCACAAGCGACCCCTCGACCATCCCGCCTCCGAGTATGCGGTCGAGCTCAGCGTTGTTCAGCGACACCCTCGCCTCCCCGCCGGTCTCCACGGCAGAAAGCGGCTGAGGCTTCGACGCCGTCCCCACGGAGTTCACGCCCGCCGCGCCGACAGGCTTCTTCCCCGTAGCCACCGTCTCCTCGACCATGGTGTTCCATTCCCCGCAGGCAGGGCACCGTCCCATCCACTTGGGACTCTCGTTTCCGCATGACGTGCAGAACCACGCCGTCTTAATCTTTGTCGCCATATATCATCAGCTCCGTTAAATTCCGAACGGCAAATTTAATAAAACAAAAAAAGATATTGTTCCTTTGAGGACAATATCTTCAACTGCGGGAAAATCTCCCGCCTCGCAGCTCCGGCTGCCGGGAATTACTCGGCAACGACAGTGCTGTCGCAGGCCGTGCAAGTTGTGTCAGCAGCGGCGCAGCAAGAGTCGCAGCACTCTGTTTTTGCTGTCTCCTCTGTAGCCTCAGCCTTCTTCTGATTGTTGTTGCAGGCGCAAGACACAGATGCAAGCGCAACGGCTGCAAAAGCCAAAGACATAAATACCTTTTTCATAATGCTGAAAAATGATTTAATTAAACAATACCACCAGTAGAAATAACACTAACCACTATAAAATTACCGTTTTTCTACCAAGCCGCGAAAATACACATAATTTATAAATCCGCAAATATTTTTTTCAACTTTTTCACACAAAATTTTTACACAACGGCTATGCCGCCCGCCCCATCAGCATACAGGAGCACACACCACAGCCGTTCTCACACGGCCGGCACCGGCTGCTCGCGGTCAAGCCTGAATACTTCCATGTCGTGAATCCGCCCCTCGTCGATGTGGAAGCGCAGGGCGGTGCGGACTATGTGGAAGCCCTGAAGTCCGGCAGCGCCGGGGTTCAGCACCATCATGTTGAAGCTCTTGTCATAGATCACCTTGAGTATGTGCGAGTGGCCGCAGACGAAGATGTCCGGCTGATAGCGCATCAGGAGCGCGTAGGCATTGCGGTCGTATTTTCCGGGATAGCCGCCGATGTGGGTCATCAGCACCTTCATCCCCTCGCATTCCCAGAATCGGAACAAGGGGTAGTCGTAGCGCAGGTCATAGTTGTCGCAGTTCCCGCAGACCCCGACCAGCGGCTTAAACGCGGCAATCTCCGCCGCCGTCCCGAATCCCCCGCCGAAATCCCCGGCGTGCCAGATTTCATCCACCGGCGAAAGAAATTCCCTGAAAGGGGCGTCAAACACCCCGTGAGTATCCGAAATAAGTCCTATAAACATAGACGCAAAAAATTTTTTCAAATGCAATCAAAAAATCAAGGGCGGAGACTGCCAATCGGGGCGACCCAGATACCGTCGTTCCGTTTGTATGCGTATGCTCCGGTGCCAGTGAGGACCATCATGAATGATGGAGGCATCATTTTGTCCGTATCAATTTTTGCGGACAATGAGGAAAGCGTATTCACGCCTTCGTCTATGAGCCTCTGGCCGCCGAGCTTAATCTCAATCAGGCCATATTTCCCGTTTCTCAAATGTACTACGGCATCACATTCGAGACCTGTTTTGTCCCGATAATGATAGACTTTCCCGTCAAGAGCTTCCGCATATACGCGTAAATCCCTGATGCACATTGTCTCAAAGAGAAACCCCATCGTCTTCAAGTCTGAAACCAGATTTTCAGGACCGATGCCCAACGCGGCCGTCGCTATTGACGAATCGACGAAATAGCGGGTGTCAGATGTCCTGATCGCCGTTTTCGACCTCAGATTCGGATTCCATGCAGGAGCGTCTTCTATCACAAACAACTTTTTCAGCGCCGTGATATATGAGGATATGGTCTCTTCCGTCATGGAACTTTCGGCATTCGTTTTCAGGTCTTCGTAAATGGAAGTAATCGGAGCCTGAGCGCCCTGAAATCTCGCGTAGCTTCTGAGCAGTCTAAGTGTGAATTCCTTTTCCCGCTTCACTTCATCGACATCAGATATGTCCTTGCCTGCAATGGCTTCTATATAGTTGACGGATTGCTTCAATGCTCCTTTTCTCGTCATGGACAATGCCGCAGGCCATCCTCCCCGGCATATCAGCCAACTCAGCTGTTCGATGTCAAGTTCGTTCGCCTCGTATGCTTCCTCACCGTCGCCGTCGAATATCGCCCTCAGGCTTAACTGTCCGTTTGATTCTCCCGATTCCCAGAGACTCATAGGCCTCATTGTCATCCTTGCAGCACGCCCCGTGCCCGAATGCCTGATTCTCTCACGCTTTTCCTTTGGAATGACGGTAGAACCGGTGAATATGAACTGACCAGTCTTCGTTTCCCGATGATCAACCTCAAACCGCGCCGAGTCCCAGAGTTCCGGAGCATCCTGCCATTCATCAATCAGGCGCGGAGTCTCCCCTTTCAGCAGAAGTTTCGGAGAGTTCTGCGCAAGGGCAAGATAAGTCCCGGAATGCTCAGGGTCATTCATATACAAGACACTGCCGGCCTGTTGTTCAGCCGTCGTGGTCTTCCCGCACCATTTTGTTCCTTCAATCAAAACCAGTCCGGCCGCTTCAAGATTCTCTCTTAAGGTCTCGTCTGCTATCCTTTTTCTGTATTCGCTCATAGTGATGCAAAGATAAGACTTAAAAATCACAAAATCAACATTCTCCAGTTTTTCATTCCGGCAGTTGGACGATTTTTATTCCGGCAGTTGGACGGTTTTCATTCCTGAAGTTGGACGGTTTTCATTCCGGCAGTTGGCCATCTTCGGTCAGAACAGCGAGCCGAAGAGACGGGCTATCGGTTCCATGATTTTACTGACGCGGGAACGGTGCTCCCATTTTTCTCGGGTAACCAGTTCGCTGTCGTTAAGGTCGGCGAGGAAATATCCCTTCAGCTCGCGGCTGATTTCCGGGGCGTAGATATATGCCTGGACCTCGAAGTCCGTGTCGAAGCTTCGGTAGTCGAGATTCGCGGAGCCTATGGAACAGAATTCGTCGTCGATGACAAAGAATTTCGAGTGATTGAATCCTTTTTTATAGAGATAGACCGAAACTCCGGAGTCGAGGAGAGTGTCTATATTGGAATATCCAGCCCAGGCCACGACCATATTGTCCCCTCGCACGGGAATGAGAATCCTCACATCGACCCCGCTCATCGCCGCAACCTTCAGGGCGGTGACAATCGGCTGATTGGGAAGAAGATACGGGGTGGAGATGTAGATGTAGCGCCGGGCATTTCCGATGGCGGCAAAATAGGCCTGCATAATGGTCGCGTGCGGGGAGTCCGGTCCGGATGTCGCAATCTGAATGGGGAGGGTCTGAGGGATGTCCGGTGTCGGAAAATATTTTCTGTCATAGAGCAGTTCCCCGTCGGTCACGAAGGACCAGTCGTTTATGAAGACCGCGTTGAGCATGGTGACCGAACCGCCCTCAAGGCGAATCTGGGTGTCCCGCCACACGCCGCGCTTCGTGCCGTGGAGATAGCGGTCGGCGATGTTCATGCCGCCTGTGTAGCCGACCTCGCCGTCAATCACGACAATCTTGCGGTGGTTGCGGTAGTTGAACTTGTTGGCGAAATGAGGCAGCCAGACGGGCATATAGCTGAATGCCTCTATGCCGACCCTGCGCATACGCTCCACGTCACGCAGTTTCAGAGCACGGCTGCCCACGCTGTCGAAAATCACGCGGACCTCCACGCCGGATGCGGCACGCTCCGAAAGTATGGCAAGCAGCTGCTCGAAGAGTTCCCCGCTCTCGATGCCGAAGATTTCTATGTGAATGAACCGGCTCGCGTTCCTGAGGTCGGCGAACATCGCGGGGAAGCACTCGCAGCCGTTGTTGAGAATCTTCAGACGGTTTCCGAGGGTGAGCGCAGCATCTCCGTTGTTGAGAAGAAGGGTAACGAAGTTGCGGCCTACAAGTTCCGCATACTCCGGCTTGGAGATTTCCTTCAGCTGTTCGGAACATATGGCGCGGAGCTTCTTCGACACGGTGTCGTCATCGTAGCTGAACTGCCGGCTCTTGCGCCAGCTGCGGCCGAAAAGCATATAGGCGAGCATACCGCCGACCGGGATGACAAGTATAATCAGTATCCATGCCAGAGTCTCGGCGGGGTCGCGCCGTTCCTTCAGCAGGATGTAGATAATAGCCGCAATCAGCAGCGCATATATGGAGCTCAATACCGTTCCCATATTATTCTGACCATAAACAAATAATCATCCACCGGACATTCAATTTTTCCGGCGTATCCGGGCGACCGTAACCCGCTGCGGTTCACAGCGCCAAGGCCGAATAGACCTCCTCCACGCAGAGCAGGGCGGCCGTTTCGGTGCGCAGGCGCGAGGGACCGAGGTGCACCGGAATGAAGCCGCGCTCCAATGCGCCGTGCAGTTCGTCCTCGGAAAAATCGCCTTCCGGGCCGATGAGAACCGTGACTTCAGGAATATCGCCGTCCGAAAGACGACCACCACGAGCCGCCGCGTTCTCTTCGTATGCCTCAATTCTCGCTTCGGCAAGCGCGGGGAAATTAGCCCCGAGCCATTCCACAAGAGCCTTCTTCACTGACCGACGCGGGTGCGAGGCATCCTCGAAGCAGCAGGCAATCAGCCTGAGAGGTGCTTTGACCGTCGCCATTCCGGCATCCGCCGGAACATTTTCGGAGAGGGCGCGCGGCGCATCCGAGGAGGTTTCCCCGCAGGTCCGGATAAAGTCCCTGACGCTCACAGGTTCAGCGATTTCGGGGATTGCGCCCTTGAGCGACTGCTTGGCAGCCGAAAGGACTATTTTCTCAAGCCTTGCCGCCTTTATGACACGACGCTCCGAATGCTCCCCGATGGCAGGAACAATCACATCGACGCCCATCTCAGTGGACTTTTCGACGAACCACTCGTAGCGGTCCATGTTCTTTGTCGGGCACACCGCCATGGTCAGGCGGTACGGATGTGCGTTCCAGCCGTCGATGCGGGAAATCACCTCGGCCTCAACAGCCTTCGGCCTGTCGGACATTATGCGGCATTGCAACAGCGCCCCGCGGCCGTCAATGACACTGATTTCATCCCCGGCACGATGTCTCAGAACCCGGACGCAGTGACCGGACTCCTCCTCGTCGAGACGGACGACATCCCCATCAATATCATTTGAATAGAACAGTTCCATTATGTTTTCTCCTTACTCAAAGTTTTCCCGACAGCATTTTCCCCGCATACTCAAGGCTCTCCCAGGCACAAAGATTTCTCGACTTCACTGCGCCGCACAAAGATTTCTCGGCTTCACTGCGCCCGCCTATTTCCTGATTATCTCAATCGACGCGTCAAGCCCCACCTTTATGATTGACGAGGCCTGCCCGGTAGCGCCGCTTTCGAGAGAGCGGTCAACAACATAGTCAACTCCGTCAAGCACCGGCTTCGTGATTTCAGTGAAGCTCTTAGGGGTCGGCTCTCCGGAAATGTTCGCCGAAGTGGAAACAATCGGCCGTCCGAGAGCAGCGACGAGGTCGCGGCAGAAATCCATCATAGGGATGCGGATTCCAACCGTCTCGTCCGCCGCCACGACATTATATGCCAGGCGATGACGCTCCGCCGGCTGCCCCTCCTCTCCGTGAACCGCTCCCGGATAGATGATGGTCATCGGCTTGTCATTGACCTCAATCAGCTGCACGGCCATCTCCGGAATCTCACGGACATAGCGGCAAATCATATCTACGTCAGAAGCAAGCAGCACCAGCGACTTGCTGTCAGAGCGTTGTTTAAGAGCATAAATCTTTGCCACGGCCTCGGGGTCGGTCGCGTCGCAGCCGAGTCCCCAGACTGTGTCGGTAGGATAGAGAATAATCCCTCCCCCGCGAAGGACATCGAGCGTCCTCTTCAATTCTTCCTTATAGTCGTTCATACTTCATCTATTTTATATTCAACACATTAACATTATCATTTTCTCTCGCCGGACATCATCTGCAACTCATCGTCCCGTCGCCACAAATTCCGTCACGACAGGAAAATGATCCGAGAAACGAACCCGGTCGGTCCTGTGCGCGGTCGGCGTCCATTCATCCGGAATGAACACATAGTCGATGCGCAGCATGGGCCAGAACGCGGAATAGCTCGCCCCGAAACCCCGCCCGGCCTCGACGAAAGTGTCCCTGCGGCCGCGGCTTATGCGGTGGTAGGTGTATGACATTGGATTGTCGTTGAAATCCCCGCACACAATCGCCTCCACAGGGCTGTCCTCAATATGCGCAAGCACGTCATTGACCTGTTTCGGACGTCGCACGATGGATTTCCTGTATTTCCTCTCCGTTTTCTGCAAGGTCTCCCTGTCTCCAGTAATCGATTTCCATATATTCGACATGGATATGGCGTAACTCTCGAAATGACAGTTATATATCCGGAATTTACGACCTCCGGCCACATAGTCGGACCAGAGGGCGAGATTGCTGCTGTCCTCAAAGAGAACCTTGCCCTTCCCGACGGATTTCAGACGGCTCAGGGTCATGTTCCCGCAGTAGGTCCCGCGTCCCTTAAACAGATAGTATTCAGCATTATAGCCCGGCATACGGGCGCTGACGAAGGACTTCAGCGAGGCGGGATTGTCTGTGATATATTCCTGAAGGCAGATTATGTCGGCGTCCTGGCGGCGCAGGTAGGCAAAGACTGAATCCATGCACTCCTCGCGCGACATCCGGTCCCTGCGGTAGGCGAACCTGTCAACATTATAGGTCAGCAGCCGCAGCCTCGGAGCATCCGCCTCCCTGACGACGGCCTCCTCCCCCGTATCTTCGGAACCCCCGGAATTGCCGAAACGCACATATCGCCCGACAAAGAGCAGCGAAGGCAGGATGGCGAGCAAAGGGATGATGAAAAGCCGCGAACGCCGCACCGCCGCCCAGACCAGGCACACAGCGTTGAGAAGCAGCGACGGAAAGAACAGCAGCCCGAAAATGGAGAAGAACCAGACCTTCGCCGGATCAGCGACAATGGAGACATAGGACAGCAGGAGCAGCCCCGCCGCCGCGAGCATCAGCACCCCCGCCGAAATGCCCACGAACAGATTCCTTTGCCTTTTTTTCTTCTTTTTCATTCCGTCACAAATTTAGTCTTTTTTTATAAAATTCATCATGAGAAGGTTGCTCCCAAAAGAAAAAAGACTATATTTGCCATCGACTTGGGATGTTAATGTTTTGTATTATGATTGGTTTTGAAACACAGAAAGAAGTTATCAGAGGGAAGTTCGCAAAGGCAATCCGTGAAGCGGCAGTCAATGGATGCTCCACGACATCTGGTATGCCTAAGTCTCCCGAGGTCAAAAATGAAATGCGCGAACACAAGTTCATCTGGGATATAGAATAGGGACATCGTATGAATTATAAGATTGTACGGGCAAAGGACTTTACTGATGTAAAGGACTTTGTATGTGGCGTAAGAGAGCTCGACAGCCACAGGATGTATTGGGAAGACTATTCCATACATCATATTGCAGTATTCTATTTTGTAAAAGAGGTCTCCTCAAATGAACTTGTAGCGGCATTCGCACTTCGCAATGACTCATTGGTTCTTGACGAAGACGACAAAGATGATATGCGCTCCGGCATAGCGCCCTCACCAATAATGCATTCACGGTCATTCAAAGACATCTTTTATAACTTCAAAAGTTATCCTGCAATAGAACTGTCACTGTTAGTTGTCAGCAAAAGACATCAACGATGCGGGCTGGGGCGTTGTCTGATAAATGAAATCATAAATATCATTCGCTCGAATTCTTACTCCGGATGCATATTCATGACTGTCGATGCCATTGCAAGGCATGGCTATTATTCGACTGTCGGTTTCTACAACAAATTAGGCTTCTGCAACTGCACTCCTGTACCTGTTGGCGGAATACAAAGAATGTATATTCCTCTGACATCCAATGCAGGGTAACAAGAGACTGTGGTTCCGAACATTGTCCTTCATTATCAGCCGTTGTAGTAGTCGTACATCTTGTTGCCCTTTTTCCACCAGAGGATGAGAATCAGGCCGAAGAGCATGCCGCCGAGGTGGGCGAAATGGGCGACGCCGCCGCCCGTGCCGGTGATTCCGGTGAAGAGCTCGATGGCGGCGAAGATGAGGACGAACCATTTTGCCTTCAGAGTTACAGGCGGGAAGAGCAGGGTCATCAGCGAGTTCGGGAAAAGCATCGCGTAGCCGAGAAGCAGGCCGTAAATCGCGCCGGACGCGCCGACCGTAGGGGTCATGCAGAGAGTCTGGATGGAACGGTTCGCCATAATCGCGTCCGCAGCGGCCCCGGTGTTCACGATGTGCTCCAAGTGCAGGCACTGCAGCCATTCCACCCCTGTGTGCAGGGCCGCCGCACCGAGACCGGTCACGAAATAGAACAGCAGGTACTTCTTCGGTCCCCAGACCCTTTCGAGCACGCTGCCGAACATATAGAGGGTGAACATATTGAAGAACACGTGCCAGAAGCCACCGTGCATGAACATATGCGTGACGAACTGCCACCAGTGGAAATACTGCGACTTGGGATAGAAAAGGGCGAACGTCTCGTACATGAAGTCGGGACGAAGCTCTGAGATTATCCAAATCAGGAAGTTGATGATGATTATGTTCCTTGTCACCGGAGGGATTGCGCTGAGGAATCCGCGTCCGCCGTTGTTATTGAATCTGAATTGCATCTATTTAATTGTTTATGCCGGGAAGCCCCTCCGGTCTCACAGGGGAACTCTGCCGGTTCGATTAAAACTTTCTGTCAAGCTCGTCCGCGGGAATTATCACCATGGTCTTCCTGCCCGCCGCCGTGAACTCCGGGTTGGTGCTGGTCATCAGCGCGTCAATAAGGCGCTGCGCCTCGTCCGTGTTCCGCACCCCGTCATAGCCGGACGCGCCGAGCACGGCAAGCTTTCCCGCCATGTCCGCGCGGACCAGTTCCGAAATGGCCGAGTGGTTGTCCTGAAGCAGCAGGAGCAAATCCCCTACCATAGCCTCCACGCGCCCGTCGTCCGAAGAATATCCAGCCGGGATGGCATTCACGACCACCGAGTCCGTTCCGAACGGGGCGATGTCGAAGCCGAAGCCCTTCAGAAGCTCCGCGTTGGACTCCACAATCGGCACGTTCTCCACGCCCACCCTCACCGACACCGGGAAGAGCAGAGTCTGGGAGAAGCGCTCGGAATCATCCTCGCGGCGGCCGCTGATGAACCTGTCGTAGAGAATCCTCTCCATGGCGCGGCGGGCGTTCACGACCAGAAGCCCGGACTTCGAATTTGTCACGACATACTTGTCCTGAACGGTTATGAAACTGCGGGTAATGCTGAACCTGTCCTCGAACAGCTTGCCGTAGTCGTCGCGGCGGTCAACATACGCGGACGTACCGTAGCCGCCGGTCTGCCCGGGCATATACCCTCCTCCGGCCTGACCGGCGAAAGGCTCACCGCCTCCCTGCACCGGCACGGAAGGCATCCCGAAGTCCGCGAATCCCGCTCCTCCGAACGGGTCAGGCTGTCCCCCGTATGCACCGGCACCGCCCTGCCGCGCCTGACTTCCCGCGGCAAAAGGGTCCGGCTGGTTCTGGAAGCCGTCGCTGTCGAAGGGGTTGTAGTCGCTCACCGGCATGGACGGCTCCGAGACTGGCCTGTACTCATCAACATTGCTGCCCACCGCCGGAAGCTCCGGAGCGGAGGTGATTTCAAAGTCGATGGACGCCGTGCCGAAGGAGTTTTTCCCAAGGGTCTCACGCACGCAGGCATATAGCGTCTGGAACACGAGAGAGTCGTCCTCGAACTTGATTTCCGCCTTCTGCGGATGAACGTTCACATCGACATTGTGCGGATCTACGTCGAGGTAGATGAAATATGTCGGGGTCGTCCCCTCGGCAATCATCCCCTCATATCCCTTCATCACGGCCTTGTGGAGGTAGGGACTGCGGAAATATCGCCCGTTCACGAAAAAGAGCTGGTTGCCGAGTCCCTTACGTGCCTTGTCCGGGCGGCCGATGAATCCGGAAATCCGCATTATGGAAGTCTCGGCGCTGATGTCCGTGATTTCAGAAGCCACGCCTGCACCGACTATGTCCTGAATCCTGAATTTCAGCGAGCTGGCCGGCTTGAGCACATAAATCTCGCGGTTGTTGTGAACCAGAGTGAAGCTGATGTCCGGCCGCGTGTAGGCGACGTGCTGAAATTCCGTCACTATGTGTTTGAGCTCCACGCTCTCCGACTTGAGGAACTTGCGTCGCGCGGGGACATTGTAGAAAAGGTTGCGCACGGAGAAGTTGGAGCCCACCGGAGCGGCCGTCTCGATGACCGAAAGCAGCTGCGAGTCGGCGAAATCCACCTGACAGCCGACCTCGTCCTCGACCCGGCGGGTCTTGAGCGTGACCTCCGCCACGGCAGCGATTGAGGCGAGCGCCTCCCCCCTGAAGCCGAAGCTGCGGATGTTCATCAGGTCCTCGGCGGAAGAAATCTTCGAGGTTGCATGACGCTCGAACGCCAGCACGGCCTGGTCCGGCGACATCCCGCAGCCGTTGTCGATGACCTGAATCTGCGTCCGTCCCGCGTCCTTGATGATGACGCTGACCTGAGTAGCCCCGGCATCGACCGCGTTCTCCATAAGTTCCTTCACCACGGAAGCGGGCCGCTGGACGACCTCCCCCGCGGCTATCATGTTCGCTATGTTACTCGGCAGTATCTTTATATCCATATCAAACGAACAGCAGAGAATAGTACTTGACAATCAGATAGATAACCACAAACGCGAGGATGAGCGTGACCATTCCGATGATGCGCTGCGCCTTGCTCGCACCGCGCGTCTTTGAGTAATTCCCGTTCCTCAGACTTCCCTTGATATATGCTCCCGGAACATAATTCTTCTCCCGCGACCCGTCAACGGCCCCGAACTTTTCCTTCAGCGCCTCCTTCTCCTCGTCGTAGTAGCGCGGTCTGTAATTGAAGACCCGATGTTCCTGAGTTCCGAAGAATCCGAAATTGAATATTCCCATAATCCCGTCATTTATTGATTGATGCCCATATTCCCGTCGAGCGAAAGGACATATTCTGCAAATTTAAGCATTTTTCACTATTTTTGCACGCAATAGACGGGTCATTGCGACATACGGGGCATTGCGACGAAAGAATATGCCCGTGAGGTCCGTCGAATGTTTGGATATATGAATATGGAAGACATACGAATAGGTCAGGGATATGACGTGCACGCGATTGCCGAGGGAATCCCGATGTGGCTCGGAGGAGTGAAAATTGACGGTCCGACAGGCTTTGTGGCACATTCCGACGGCGATGTGGCGCTCCACGCGCTGTGCGACGCGATGCTCGGAGCCCTCGCGCTCGGAGACATCGGCAAGCATTTCCCGGACAGTTCCGACGAGTTCAGCGGCATCGACAGCAAGATTCTGCTCGCCCGCGTGAATGAGCTCGTCAAGGAGCGGGGCTACAGGCTCGGAAACGCGGACATCACCATCGCGCTTCAGACCCCGAAGCTCGCCGGATACATCCCTCAGATGCGCGAGACCATCGCCGGCGTGCTCGGCTGCACCTCCGACCGGATCTCAGTCAAGGCCACGACAACTGAAAAACTTGGCTTCGTAGGTCGCAGGGAAGGCTGCGAAGTGTGGGCTACAGCATTGCTATATAGAAACATGAAAAGAATAAACTGCTTCAGATAAATATAGACCGAAAAGAATGAAAAAAACTCTCTGAAATTCAGAGAGTTAATCGTTTGTAGCGGGACCCAGGATTGAACTGGGGACCTCATGATTATGAATCATGCGCTCTAACCAGCTGAGCTATCCCGC
>CAKVAS010000008.1 GCA_934725015.1 uncultured Bacteroidales bacterium | reverse complement strand
AGGTCTTTTGCAATATAATTATTTGATAATCAATATTATAAACTACTGTTTTCTAAAATTTGTCATATACTAAGAATGATCGGTTATCAGTTCCTTATATTTCGCCAACGGGGCATATTCGTAAGATGTCTTCTTTCCCGGTGGCCTTCCCATTAACACACCCATCTTTTTTCTGAGCCTCAATCCTTCCAGTGTCCTTTGTTGAATCATCTGGCGCTCGATTTCAGCCGAAAGTCCAAACGCAAATGCCAAAACCTTGCTCTGAATGTCATCGCCCAGCACAAACCTGTCTTTCACAGTATAGATGACAACCTCCTTTACCATGCAGAAATGCAGAACGTCCATGACCATGTAGAGGTCACGACCGAGTCGTGAAATCTCGCTGCATATAACAGTGTCGCCTTTCTGGAGTTTCTTCAGCATCGGTCCGAGCTTTCTTTTGTCAGGATTCGTTCCGCCGCTTATGCCCTCGTCTGAAATATATTTCTCGATTTCCCAGCCCTTGGCCTTCGCGAAGTTATCGACTCCCTGCTTTTGCGAATTTACATCCTGTGCATCGGATGACACTCGTAAATATCCGTAAATCATAATTCCTATATTTAATTGATAATCAGAGGAAAAATATCAAAAAAATTGCAAAAATCTTGAAATAAAGTTGTATATATCAAGAATAATGCGTGCCTTTGTAATGCAGTTAGGAAGAAGGCCTGCTGCGAAAGAGGAATCTGAAACGCTTGAAAGGGAGTAAGAAAAAACCTACCAAAGTCTTTAAGTCATGAGTGCAAAATTCACCTTTAAGATTTGGAAATTCAGATTCACAATAGAAATTGCAATCTGATGAACCACGGGAGGCCGGACCAAACGGCCTCCCCTTTGGTAGGCTTCGCAAAAATACAAAATTATATGGAAACAAAAAATTCATCTTCCGAACCTAAAAGTTGGGGTGGTGCAAGAGAGGGCGCGGGCCGCAAGCCCGTCGAACACGGCAAGAACTACACGTTCCGTTCAAATCCCGCCGTCGATGCCATTCTCACCTCATTCGAGGGCAACAAGACCCAGTTCATCAACGAAGCCATCGAGCACTACTTCCATTCAAAGCGTTAAAACCATTTTCCTCATTCCTCAAAGCCGTCCGCTCCGGACGGCTTTATTCATTCCGGAAGGTCGTCGTCGAAAGTCATTGACTGGGCCGCCATCTCGGGAGCCTTGTAGGGGCGCATATTGCCGAGAATGGCAAAGGAGCGGCGTTCCTCCTCCGTCATCGCGTCAAACTTCTTCTTGTCGATGTGCCCCTTCACGAGGTGCGTGTCGCCGAACTGGCTGACCTGTGAAAGCTCTATGGCCGAGAGGCCGAGATAGACGCCCTTGCTGCCGACATAGATGGCCGGATTCTCATCCACGGGAATGAACACGCCCTTGCGCCCGTTGGCGTTGACGAGCTTCGCGCCCTTGAACTTCAGCAAGTCGAGTCTGATTGAAAAATTTTCCATAATCTCTATAGTTTTTTGTTGTCTTCATCCTTGATAATGAGTACCGCCGCCTGACATCCGAGCATCGCCACGAGAGCCAGAATGGCGCTTATGACGAATTTCTCCAGCATGAGGCAGACGAGCGCCGCCATGACTGCAACCGCGATTACTATCGACGCGAGCTTCAGCGCACCGTAAGTTGTGAATCTGAGTCCCATCGCCGCCTACTTTACCCGTGAAACTGTGACAGGCTGTCCCTTGACGGCCGAAACGGAATAGACGCGGTCGAGGTCCCTCGACACGCTTGACGCCGTTGCCCTGATGATGGAAATCTTGCAGCCGCGTATCGTGACCGCCTCGCCCGGCTGAAGCGCCGTGATTCTTGCTCTGTAGTTCGTCTTTGCCATATTTTGAACAATTAAAATTTGTGGGGACGGAGGGAGTCGAACCCTCTGTTGCAGATATATCGACTCGTTCATCGTTCCAGATTCCCGACTCGCTCATCGTACCAGATTCGACGATTCGGGCTTTCGCCTTCTTCACGCGCTTCCGGCATTGGCCGTCTGCGAAGTCTTGAGCCGCGAGGCTGATGGTGTCCGTGGGCTTTTTGCGCGATGCTCAACGCATAGGGGAATAGTCGCGCATTATATCCTTTCACCATTGCTGTTAACTCAAGCCTACATTTTTCGATGAGCTGTGTACCGTATTTCGATGAACTGGCACATTTCTGCCGCCCGTGCGGCCTGCGTCCCCAAATTCCCCGTCTTTCCGGGGTGTCACTCCGTCTTTCCGGAGCGCCATGTCTTCTTAAAACCTGCCCGGCGCATCACTGCGGCTCACAGGGTCGTTGTATGTTATGGTATCTCCAACGTATTTATGGCCTTACGCCTACATTGTATCTGTAGCCTTTTTCAGACGGGAACTTGTCCATGAGGAGTCGCCTGTAGCGTCCCATCGTCCCCTTTGTCAGAACGTCGAGGCACGCGAGCCGGAGCTTTTCGTCCCCGTAGGCAAGCATATTTCCGCTCACCCGTTCATCCTCTCCCATCTGCCCGAAAGCAATGGCGAAACCGCCGCCGCATTCGTCCGCCCATTCTTCCAGAAATTTCAAGATGTCGTCAGTTTTCATAATCATTTGTCTTTAAGATGTTACCGTTGTTTATAATAAGATGTCTTCAATAAAGAGCGCCGGCAGGGCGGGCATTTATGTCCCACAATTGCCAAGTTTCAGGGTGGCCCGCCCTGCCGGCGCCCGAAAAAAGTCATTCGCAATCGACCTCACCGACCGTCTCCGGCTTCCTTCCGCTGGCCGGAAAGAAGAGGTTCACCGCCCTTATGAGCGTATTGCACCGGTCTATCGCGATGTTGTGCTTTGTCAGGAAGTCGAAATGCGCCCGGGAGGTCACCCAGTTGCGGCTTTCCTTTTCCCGCTCCCTCTCCAGCTCCGGAAGCAACAGCTTCACGGCCTTCTTGAGCAAGAGAGCGTCACTCCTCGTGATGTCCGAAATAATCATTAATCCTCTGCTGTCCTGGTCTATCAACATAACTTTGTGAGTGTTAAGAATTTTACTTACCTTTACAATCTTTATTTATTTATATATTTATTTGTTTATTTATTTATTATCATTTCGGATGCAAATATAGGAGCATTGTTCCTAATATCCAAAGAAATTAAGAACAATTTTCAAAGTTTTTTATTGCTAATTATGGAAGATTCTATAAAAGAAAGACTTACGGAATTTATTGCATCTCAGAAAATGAGTATCAATAAGTTTGAAAAAGCCTGTGGACTATCGACCGGGTATGTTAAAAATATGAGAAAATCAATCTCTCCGGACAAATTAAAGAGCATTGCTCAGACATTCCCTCTGCTTAATCCCGGATGGCTTATGACAGGAGAGGGAACCATGATTCGCTCTAACATAGGAGAAAATAATTCGGGAGTAGTCATTACAGGACGCAATCAACTCAACAACAGCCCAATCCACAATGATAATAGGCAATATTACTCCGACTCCCCCGATGTCCTCAAGGCCCAGATTGAACTCCTCGATGAGCGCATAAAGGAGAAGGACGCCCAGATAAAGGAGAAGGACGCCCAGATAAAGGAGAAGGACGCCCAGATAAAGCAACTTTTAGACATACTTTCCAAACGATAAAATGTCATGAAGATTAGCCCTGAAATAAATGTTCGCACCGATAAACTGTCCGGAGGATTCCTGTCGGCGGTAGAGTTCTGCAAAGAACTTACATCCGCCGTCGATGGAACTTGCGTGTCGTTGTCGGATGTCCGCTTCGTGACACCGTCATTCCTGTTGCCGTCGCTTGTATTCATTGAGAAGATGGACAGGAAGCCGGAGTTTACTGATGCTAGTTCCTATCTGAACGCCATGAGTTTCTGTTCCGGAGGCATCGACGCCTCTGCAATGAGGGACTCGGAATTCAAAGGATTCATCTCAGGATTCGCCGGGGGTTCACATATCCCGATTATAAAGTTCCCGACGGATTTGAACGGGATGGATAAACGTGATGCGATTCTCTCATCCGTTCATTCAATTATGGTTCGACAAAGCAAGTTCGGGCACAATGTCGAGAACGGATTGAGGTACATTATCGGAGAATCGGTTGACAACATTGTAGAGCACTCTCGCTCTAAATATGGGTACATCACAGCGCAAAGCTACCAGGATAAAGGCTATACCGACATTTGCATAGCCGACACAGGAGGAACAATACTTGGAAGTTATGCGAACAATCCACGAACGGCCGGCATAGAGTCAGACATTGAGGCTCTTCAGTCTGCCGTGTCAGGAATCTCGGCAAAGAACCTCCCCGAGGCCGAAAATCGCGGATATGGCCTGCGGACGACAATCGGTATGCTGACGAGGGGACTTGATGGAGAATACCTGCTTGCCTCAGGGGATGCGCTGTTCGCCGCCACGGGGAAAGTATCGCAGTTTATTGAATTGCCTTGGGAGATGCGGTTCTGCGGGACTATCATCGCCTTTCGCATTCCGGAAAATATGACTAATTTTAACTACATGAAATACATTGCGTGATATGGAAACGATTTATATAAAAGACCTTGCAGGTCGGGACATTTTAGGCAGGATTGCGGCTCACGACATCCTTGCCGCCGCGCATAATTGCAAAGACAATGAGATTGTCTTGGATTTTGATGGCGTACAGTTCACCACGAGAAGCTTTATGGACGAGTTTTATAACGAAGTTCGCAAAGCTTCCGCTTCCGGACTGAAGATTAGCCTGACGAATATGTCAGACGATCTTAAGCAAATGTATTCAGCCGTGTCCAAGACCCAGAAGGGCGGCACTGTGAAGATAACGATGAAACCTTATTCCAGGCCAAAGACAATAGCGGATATGGAACGGATTTTCGCACAGATGTCGATATAGTTGTCACATCAGACAGAGCATCCTCCGGTACGGAAGCACTAAACTTTCGCCGACAAAAGACAGAAGATTAGTATGCCGATGATGATTTCAGCAATGAGTATCCAAACGGCATAATGATAACAAGCAATGCGATATTCATTCTCCCGCTCGTTGTCATCGATGGCGTTCTGTGTGCCCATAAGCAACGCCACCTTGTAGTTCCGTGACTGACGAGCCTCATCAATATCAAGAAGGTCGAAACAGGTGTCGTCTCGGAGTGCGATTCTTGGCTCCACGCCAGGTTCTCGGTTCCTTTGGTTGAACTGGATACCGAAGATGACGATTGCAGAAGGAACGATGAGCATTGCAAGGGCATAAACGGCCATTATCAATGATACACTCCAACCGCCGGGAAAGAGGACAACTATAGCTGCCGACAAAGATATGATGCCTCCGACCATCCAACCGAGAAAGACACTGCTCGTTCTGGTTATATGCCTGTAATCCGCCATCTGAGACTCAAGCTTTCGACGAGCCTCGTCATAGGCAATGTCAAGCACGGACTCATTGACTTTCGCCCAGAAACATGATTTCGTGAAAAAAAAGCTTCGGATTGGCTGTTCCAGTTCCATTCCGTCCTGCGGAATCGGAGGCATTGGGACATATGATTTTTTACAACACATAATGCAACAATTTTTATGAATTTATGGCAAATTTAAGCATAAACAATGATGTTACAAATGCCCTAAAAAGTTGGCGGAGAGATTTTTACTCTCCGCCGTCCCGGAGCTGTAACGGGACAAAATTAACGAAAAATAGCCGAAAATACCAATAATCACCAAAAGTTCGCGATTGATTATGAATAAGTTAGACCAAACAGAGGCCCCTGCAAAAATCTCCGTACTTCCGTTTCCCGGAGTTCTGGAATACGGCCGACCAGACATACAACTGATAGCCATAGGAAAGTTCAAAGGAGTTGACCAGTCCATGATTCCTGTATTTCCGGTCATATTCGGCTATTGCGTTCTTTCGAGCGGCTTTCTTGGCCTCACGGACTCTTTTTACCTCCAGATCGGCTATGCTGTCCTTGACAAATTCTGCACGTAGCCGTTCCATATCCTCCCGTTCAGTCTCCGCTCGCCATGCCGATTTTTTACGGGCAGTTTCAGCGTAACGTCGTTCTTTTTCTGCCTGTTGTGCAGTCTTTTTCAATAGAGCGAGACTGTCGGAGACTTCTTTCTGCCGAGCAGCATCTGCATCTTGTCGTTCCTTTTCTGCCTTTTGTGCAGCCTTTTTCAATAGAGCGAGACTGTCGGAGACTTCCTTCTGCCGAGCAGCATCTGCTTTCTGCCGCTCCTTTTCCGCTTTCTGCTTCGCTTTTTTCACAAGAGCAAGGCTATCAGCGACTTCCTTTTCCCGCAACTGCCTCTGAGCCGCAAGGCGCTTTTCATAATCTTTGTCAACTTTCAGCGTGAACACCAGATAGGAGCCGTCAACTTCAAGACTGTGCGAAATGAAGCCGTCGAGACTTGCCGTTATTTTCTTACTGAACTGAGGGATGCTCATCTGGAAAGTTCCGTCCCTCAATGTCTCGGTTTTCTCCCCTGACATATCAGCCAAAATCACAACTCCCTCCATAGGCTTGCGGGAATCATCAAATACAACGCCCCTTACAACCCGGTTGTTCTGTGCCGACACCGTCAAAGAGAACAGCACCGGCACGACTGCCAAGAACCAACGCTTCATCATTTATGCAACTTTATCATTATTTCTTCTTGAACGGCAGGGATATAGCCGGCTTTTTCTCCGCGCCGGCCGGAGCCGTTGCCGGGATTGTCTTCAGGTAGTCATCACCGGGATTCCTGAAATTCACATATTTAGCCGGGTAACCTGTAACGGTGATAGATTCAATCTGCCCGTCTGACGCATACTTGACCTGCGTCTCCAGAGCGACAAGCAAGTCCCACCCGCCATTAGCATCCAAAGCCTCACGGACAGCAGACGAAACGACATTGTCATAGCCGCCAAGCCTTACGCTCTCAGAAGGCATCATAAAGTAAGTAATCCGATTCGGGGCAACCTCAATGTCAGCGAACAGACCGGCCACGGGTTGCAGTGAAATTTCCTTTGTAGTTGATGTATTCACCAGTTTTACACCGGAAGAGCATGAGGCGAAGGCGAGGACTGCCGCCAAGAGGACAAGAGTCTTTTTCATAATAAGTTAATTGTCTAAGTAATATTAGTTTATGTTATTATTCGCACAAAAAAAAGGACACGAACATCGTTGTTCTTGTCCTCTTATCAGGTCTTAGACTACCCTCCTTATGAACAAGCAACAATGCTCATGTCCTGGATATCGGGTATGAGACCATATACCAATACCTATGGACACAAGCGTTGTCACTGCCCGCCGATAAGGAATCAAAGTGTCTAAGTTTGATAAGAAGGCGGAAACGTTGAAACGCTCTATGTCTTTGCTCCGCACACTTTTCTGATGGCGAAGCACGCAAAGATATAAAGAATTTTCAACATTATATCCCAAAATGTCAAAGAATCATGCAGTTTTTCATGAGAGCATATCATCATAAAGCCATGTCTGCCGCTGCGGAAGAGAGCTTTGATGTGATTTTCAGATACCTTGACATTTGCGACGACGACAGATTATCCTCGGCCTTGTCCAATTTATCGCTGAGTTCCTGAGCGTCTTCAAGCATTTCCTCGACCTCTTCCACTGTCTCTATGTCCCCGTTCGTTGCTTTCTTGAGACAGGAGATGTAATTATCCACATAGGACTCGTAGTCGTCAAGAATATCATCCCAATCTTCAGACGCTCCGGAGGCTGATGCATTCGAAGAACTCTTGCCGGCGGCGCCTTTTACATATAAATCAATCGTTATGTCAAAGTCGTCAATCTGATTCACGATATCCGGATTTTCGTTCAGCAGAGGATAGGAGAATCTGAACGCAGTACTCTCCCCGACAGAAGAGTTCAGCAATTTATTGACGACATCGGTGTCCTCAAGTTGGAAGTTTATGCGGTCGCCTTTTGAATCTTTCATATACAATCCGTCATTTGTCACGGAAAGACAGACTTCATCAACTTTGTCAAGCGAAAAATCTATCGTCTTTATTATCTTGACAGGTACATCCACCATTATCTTCTTTCCCTTAATCATAAACTTGAACACTCCGCCGTCAACTGCGAAATAGTCCTCGCTGTCCTCTGTCCGGTCAAACCACCCGGTTCCAAATGAAATGCTGCCATAGACTTCTACATCACGGACGCTGACTTCCTTCACCGGTCCGCCGCAACCGCACGCCACAGAGAGCGCGCCAATAAACACAAATAGCTTGTAAATCTTTTTCATAAGAATTAAATGATTATAATCGCCTACTCTCTTACGAGGTTTTCGGCCTCCCCTCAGTTTTCCGGCCGCAAAGTTCCAAAATAGTCCACATCCGCGAAAGCATTCCGCAGTCCTTGTCAGTCCATAATTTGAAAAAAATGAAAATTGTTTCATCCCGGAAAATTCAACGGATACAGGCGGGAGGCTTAACATTTCATCATGGCAACCAAAGACTTAGAGTCTGGAATAGACATAAAGCACAACTTGACTTTGCGCAAACTTTTGGAATGTGGCGAACATAAAACACCGCATACACACACCTACAAGGCTGGTTTTCAAGTTTATCCGCTGAATATTTCATTCAACGGATAGTTCTTCTTTCCTTTGCCTCGTAAACTTTAATAAAGATTTTATGGACAACTATGTGACAACAGAAAACGAGGCGGTCTTTGTCGATTTGACATACGACGCCGGATTCAAGGCCGTATTTGCCGACGAATCCAACAAATGGCTGCTTGTAAGGCTTTTGAATTATGTGCTGCCCGCCGAGGCACAGGTACATGACATCACAAGGTATCTCGACAGGGAGCAAGGCAAGGACACGCCGGACGGGAAGAAGACACAGTTCGACCTTGTCTGCGAAGGCATGAACGGGGAACGCTTCATCGTGGAATTACAGAGAAGTTATGAGGCCGCTTTCTTCCAACGGTGCGTCTATTATGCTTCAGGAGCATATCACATCAGTCTGAAAGAGAAAGAGTTGTACTCCCAGCTCCGTCCAGTATATTCTATCGGATTCCTCAACTATTCGTTTCCTCACAAGAACGATGAACTGTGGGATACGGACAATCTCATTTCAAACTATATTTTTACAGAAAAACGCACAGGGGAGGTTGCAACTCCAACGATTTCAGTTATCTTTGTGGAGTTGGAAAGGTTTGCCAAGAGCATGGAAGAATGCAAAAGTGAACTCGATTGGCTTTTGTATGTGTTCCGAAACAGCAGTTCTTTCACGAAAGTGCCGGACAGAATCCGCAAAATGCCGTTTTTCACAAAGTTGCTCGAAGCGTGCAGAATTGCCGCCTTTCCGGAAAACAAGAAACTTTATTACGAACGGAATATGATGCTTGAACGAGACATTATTGCACAGCGCGAGTATGCGCAGCAGAGCGGTTATGCCGAAGGTCTGGAGAAAGGGACTAAAGAAGGGATGGAAAAAGGAATGGAGCGCGGAATTGAGCAAGGAATTGAGCAAGGAATTGAGCAAGGAAAGAAAGCGAACCAAATCGAAAATGCCAGGAACTTTCTCAAAGCAGGGATTTCAGCGGAAGTAATTGCAAATTGCGTCGGACTTAGTCTTGATGTAGTTAAATCTCTTTAGACACGCCACTTAAAAATCCTTATGAACAACGAGTCTTTGGAAATTATCGAGCTGCGGAAAAGAATCGAGGAATCGGTCGGACGGGTGATGCATACGCCGGCGGACTTCGACTTTCTCAGTGGAGCCGTATGGGAAAGGATACGGGAATATATCAGCCCGACCACGCTGAAGAGGACCTGGGGATATCTGGACGGAGTGAAGAACATCCGGTTCTCGACGCTTGAGACTCTCGCCCGGTTCGCGGGTTTCAGGGGATGGGACAACTATCTGGCAGAAAGGAAGTTCGCGCAGGAGCAGAACTCCGCCGTCATTTCAGAGGGTGTCATCGAGGCGGCGAGGCTTGCCGAGGGCGAGATTGTGGAAGTCGAGTGGAAGCCGGACAGGAGGGTGCGGTTCAGGCATCTCGGCGGCGGACGGTTCGAGGTCACGGAGTCCGTCAGCTCGCACCTTGATGTCGGAGACACGGCCTCGGTGATGCTGTTCGTGCTCGGGGAGCCGCTGCTGCTGAGCGGGCTGAGCCACAGGGGCAAGACGGGACTGACCTATCTCTGCGGAGGGAAAGGCGGGGTTACCGCGCTTCGGATGATGCCGTCATAGCAGCCTGCCATTCGTCACTGCGTTTCTTAAAAAGTTCCGCATACCTGCCATAGGCCTCGGCATTATACCCGTCGGCCGCCAACTTGAGCTGCTGTTCAGTGCGAGAATCCAATGAATATCGCCCGGAGCATTCATTTATAGTCTTGCGCACATATTCCTGAATCAGATTGTCCGTCATATATTGATAAACCCACGAGGAAATCGACGCGATGTCGCAAGAAGGGGATTTCACCTTTTCCATCATAGGAGCATAGTAAGCGTCGATGCTTTTCTCCATTTGCTTCTTCGCCACCTCGAAGATGGTCTGCTTCGCGGTGTTGTCCTTCCACTGACTGTAAGTTTCCGAAAATTCCGCCTTCTCCGCCTCAAATTCACTTACCTTCGCCTCAAACTGCGAGACCCGTTCGTCAAAATCAGCGACTTTCTGCTCGTACTGCCTCAAGCTCTCATCCAGAGCCGCGACCTTATGACGATAGGAAACGACGGCAAAGACTCCGCCTGCGACGAGCAGCAGGAACAGGACGGAGCCGCAGGCAACGGCTGGAATATGCGCGCGACGGATTTCGGAACGGATTTCCTCAACATTCGCATATCTTTTCTTCGGGTCGGAGGCGGAAGCCTTGCGGGCTATGCGGGAATACACTCCGCCGAGACGGAACAGCGGAAGGATGCGGCCGAAGGAATATATGTCGGCACGAACGTCAGTGTGACTTCCCGCCGGTGAGGGATTCGCCGCACCCGAATCGCCCTTCCCGGCATCGCTAGCATTCCCCAACTGCTCCGGGGCTGAGAACCCCTCCGTTCCGGCAGGCTGTTTCAGAATCGCATAGCGGTCTGCGTCCGAAAGCCCGAAGTCGATAATCTTGACATCGGAGCCGTTGTCCGTAACCAGAATGTTCGACGGCTTGAGGTCGCGGTGAACCACACCCTGCGCATGGAAATATGCAATGGCATCCAGAATCTGCCCCACAGCCCTGCGCCTGGCTTTCTTCGACGCGGTAGGAAGCCACTCGTCAAGACGCGCTCCCTGCACATATTCCTGAACGATGCAGTCTCCCAGCTCGGAATCTTGAATGAAATCGTATGTCCGCACGACATTCGGATGCTCCAGCGGGAAGCCGAGTTCAAATTCCTTCTTCAGAAGCTCACGATGGAGACGGTCGGAGGCGAACTGCCCCGAAAGAGCCTTCAGTTTGAACCACTTGCCCAGACGCTTCGCCTTCACGAGGACATACATCCCGTGTTCGGCAATCAGGGAGTGGTCTGTAAAGGAGCTTGAAATCAAGGGCATATCTTCCGGGACTATGCCGGAGACACTGCTTTCCATAAGCATACACTCTAAAATTTTATTTCGCAAAGACAATGGTTTTCATAAAGATACCCCAAATATTCAACGAAAACCTACGGATGAAACGGCTGGCGGCCGGCGATGGAGCGACCGAGGGTGAGTTCGTCGGCGTATTCGAGGTCGTCGCCGAAGCCGAGGCCGCGGGCGAGCGAGGTTACTTTCACGTCGTATTGAGAGATCTGGCGGTAGATGTAGAACGAAGTCGTCTCGCCTTCGACGTCGCCGCTCAGGGCGAGGATGAGTTCGAGAGAGCCTGGGGCATATTTTGAGACCCTCTCCACAAGTTCGCGGATTGTCAGGTCGGACGGGCCGACGCCGTTGATGGGTGAAATCACTCCGCCGAGGACATGATAGAGCCCGTGGTACTGCCCGGTCGCCTCGACGCTCATCACGTCACGGACCGACTGGACGACGCAGATTGTGCTGCGGTCGCGGGGCCTGTCCGAGCAGATGGCGCAGACGTCGGTGTCCGAAATCATCATGCACTCGCGGCAATACTTCACGTTGTCACGCAGCGAGGCGATTGCCTCAGTGAAGTGATGGACATTTTCCTGAGGCTGCTTGAGGAGATACATCGCAAGACGAAGGGCACTCCTCCGGCCGATTCCCGGAAGAGTGCCAATTGCTTCGACTGCGTTTTCCAACAGCTTTGACGGATAGTTACCGTTCATAAATCGTTGTTGTTCGCGCCGTGCGGAAATTTACGCCGTACGGCATAAGGTATCTACTTGCAGGCCATCGCCGCAATCGCGATGCTGTTGAGCTTGGTGTCGATGCTGTCGCCTCGGCTTGAGAGCACGCACGGAACCTTCGCACCAACGGCCATGCCAGCCTGCTTTACGCCTGTGGCGAGCTTCGAGTTAGTCTTGTAGAAGACATTTGCCGACTCGATGTTAGGGAAGAGGAGGCAGTCGGCGTCGCCGGCAACCGGGCTCTTGAGACCCTTGATCTGAACGGACTCCATGTCAATTGCCACGTCAAGCGCGAGCGGGCCGTCAGCGACGCAGCCCCTGATCTCTCCGCGCTCCACCTTCTTCGCGAGAACCGCCGCCTCGACGCAGGCAGGCATGCCTTCGAGCATCTGCTCGGTTGCGGCGATGATTGCGACCTTCGGGGTCTCGATGCCCATAGAATGAGCGGCGTTCACGAGATAGTTCAGCTCGGCCTTCTTCTGCTTGAGGTCCGGAGCAGGAATCACGGCCATGTCGCTGAGGAAGATGAGCTTCGGATAGTTGGGGTTTTCGAGCACCGCCACATGACTGAGCACGGCCTTAGGAGGAAGGATGCCGGTATCCTTGTTAAGGATGGCACGGAGGTACTTGTCCGTCGAGCAGAGACCCTTCATGAGGAAGTCGCCCTTGCCCTCGTTTATCATCGTGACAGCCTGCGCGATGGCCTTTGCCTCGACAGGATTGTGCTCAATCGTGAACTTTGTCACATCGATGCCGTCCTTTTCGCAGACAGCCTTGATGAGAGCCTCGTCACCGACGAGAGTAGCGTCGATGAGCCCGAGATCCACCGCCTTTGAAGCGGCCGCAATGGTGTGTTCGTCAACTCCCCACGCCACAATCATCCTTTTCTTCGCTCCGCGTGACGCAAGGCAGGCGAAAATGTCTTCAAATTTTGTAAACATATTCTATAAAATTAAGGTCCGATTAAGAAGTTGTTTTAATTTTTCTCACATTTATTTTTATGTGTTCGTTCTTTTGGTGTCTTTTTGGTCATATTTTCCCATTTTGCTCGTCATTTAGCACCGCTAAACTCCTCTCAAAACAACAAAATCTGACTCAAAAATACATCTCAAAATAACTGAACAAAAAATTCAAACAGCTTCTAAACAAATTTCAATAAAAAGATGGAGTGCAAGGCTTGCGATAACGCAGCAATCCGCTTTTTATTAAATTTGTGCCAATACTATGTTCATTGTATCACGCGCAATCATCAGTTCCTCGTTAGTGGCGATGACGGCGACCTTCACCTTGGAATCCGGAAGCGAAATCAGCATCTCGTCAGCCTTCTCTCCGGCATTCGTGTCATAGTCGAACTTCAGGCCGAGATAGGTCAGGTTCTCGCACACGCGGCGGCGCAGGCGGGCATTGTTCTCGCCGATTCCGCCCGTGAAGACGATGAGATCGACACCGTTCATGGCCGCGGTATAGGCTCCGATGAGCTTCGTGATGTCGTAGGTGAGCTTCTTGAGGGTGAGCTTCGCCCGGCGGTCACCGGCATTTGCAGCCTCGTTGAGGTCACGGGCATCGGAAGAGATGCCGGAAAGCCCCTGGAAACCGGACTTCTTGTTGAGAACCGTGCTCATCTGAGCCGGAGTGAAGCCCTCCTTGTCCATGAGATAGGTCACGATGTCAGGGTCGATGTTTCCGCAGCGGGTTCCCATAATCATGCCCTCCAGCGGAGTGAAGCCCATTGAGGTGTCAATCGACTTGCCGTTCTGAACAGCCGTGACGGAGCTTCCGTTGCCGAGGTGGCAGGTGATTATGCGGCTGTTTCCGAGGTCAAGCCCGGCGAAAGCCGCGCCCTTTGCGCTCACGTACTTATGGCTCGTGCCGTGGAAACCATAGCGGCGAATGCGGTATTTCTCATAATACTCATAAGGAAGCGCGTACATATACGCATAGTCCGGCATCGTCTGGTGGAAAGCGGTGTCAAACACGGCAACCTGAGGGACGGACGGAAGCGCCTTGGTCACGGCGTCGACGCCGAGAAGGTTCGCCGGATTGTGGAGCGGGGCAATCTCGCAGCACTTGCGAATCTGCGAAACCACCTTGTCCGTCACGAGGGCGCTGCAGAAGAACTCCTCGCCGCCGTGCACCACGCGGTGTCCCACAGCCTCGATGTCGTCGAGAGAGCCGAGACATCCGTATTCCTTGTCAAGAAGCGCGTCAAGCACTGCCTGAATGCCGACCGTGTGGTCCTTAATAGGCATTTCGCGCACAAGCTTCTCCTTTCCGGCAGCCTGATGCTTGAGACATCCGACCTCAAGGCCGATACGCTCGACGAGTCCCTTCGCGAGAAGGTCATACGCATCGTCGTTCTTCATGTCCAGCAGCTGATACTTCAGAGACGAGCTGCCGCAGTTGAGCACTAAAATAATCATGTCGATTTATTTAATTGTTATTTTTTTCGTTCATTGCCGCATAAACCACGCGACATCGTGCAAAGTTACTATAAATTTCGTACTTTTGCAGCGACTTGGGATTATGAATTCAAATAATTGCAGTATGCATACCGCCGATTTGGATTCATATAATGTTTTGATGCCTTATGCTGAAAGAAACGAATATGCCCCGAGTCCGCAGAATCGAAAGGTTCGCCCTCCCCTTCCTTGCCGGAACGCTGCTGACGATGACGCTGCCGCCGTCCCTCCGGTGCGGAACGGCCGTCCCCGTCTCCGCAATCCTCCTCCTTTCGCTGATGATTTTCGGGTGCATGATGATGAGCCGGAAATATGGGACCGGAAATATGCCGTCCTGCCCCCTCATCCTGAGCATCATGCTGTGCGCCGCCGTGTGCGTGCTCCGAAGCGAGGCCACTGCGGTGACCGGCGGTGATGGCATTCTGTTTTCAGAGGATGCGCGGAATCCGCTCCTGAAGCTCTTCGAGAAATTCAAAAGCCTGATAGACAGCCTCCCGCTGAAGGACAGGGAAAACAACGCCCTACTCAAGGCGCTGCTCACGGGTGACAGGTCGGGGCTGTCGGAAAAGACCTCGCAGGCATTCCGGGACAGCGGAGCCGCGCACATCCTCGCGCTCTCCGGACTGCATCTCGGAATAATCTACGGCATAGTGACAAAGTGTTTCGCCGTCCTCGGGAACTCACCGGCCGCCGTAAAGACCCGCTCGGCGCTGACAATCGCAGCCACCGGAGCCTACTGCCTCATGGTCGGAGCGGGACCGTCAATCAGCAGGGCCTTCCTCTTCATCCTTTTAAGGGAGCTCTCTGTCATTCTCGGACGCTCGGCCAGCCTCCGGGACACGCTCTGCGGGGCGTTCGTGATTCAGGTCTGCCTCGATGCCGAAGCCGTGCGCTCGGTCAGTTTCCAGCTGTCCTACCTCGCCATCGCCGGCATCGCCTACATCTATCCGCCCCTGCGCGACTTCTGGCCATCCGGAGGGGCACGCCGCTCCCCTCTCAGGTGGATTTGGAACAGCGCCGCCGTCTCCATTGCCTGTCAGGTAACGACCGGGCCGCTCGCATGGCTGCGCTTCGGGACATTCCCAAAATACTTCATCCTTACCAACCTCATCTCCCTCCCGCTCACCGGCCTGCTCATCCCGGCCGCGCTCCTGACAAGCCTTCTCCACGCGCTCGGCATCTGCCCGCCCGTCGCCGCGTATGCCACCGAATTTCTCGCAGACACTCTCCGCGGCTGTCTGGAAATCATCGCCTCCATATAAGGCGGAGCCTGCCGGGGATGTCATCCATCCGGCAGGCTCCGCACGGTTTCCGCACGGGTCTTCCCGCTATTTCTTCACGCAGCGGACCGTCGCGCCGAACGACTTCCTGTCCGCAGTGCCGACCTTCAGGTCAGGTTCCTTCTCGTTGATGTAGCGGTACCACGCCTCGTCCGCGCCGGCCTCGTCCGCCGTCCAGAAAGCAGCGTATTCCTTCACTCCATAAAATTGGCCGTCCTTTCCACCGAGATTGGCATAGCCCGCCGGAAGAACGGAAAACCCGGACTCGTCAGTAATCTTCACCTGCGGCCAATAAGTCCAGAGGGTAGTTTCATCGTAATTGAATGTCGCGTCGGCCATAAGCTTGCCGGCTATGCCTACGATGTCCTTGTGCGCCGTCGCATCCTCGGCTCCGAGCGCCCGTCCGAGAGCCGCCCAGTCCTCATCAGTCGGAAGCCTGTAGCCCTCCGGACAGGCAGTCTGCGCATCCTCCCAGTTCACATAGCTGCCGAACACGTCCAGCATCGCCGGAGCGTTCGAGTAGGCCATCCCCTTTCCGGTGCTCACGGCATTGCGTCTGAGCCAAGTGGCATCCCCGACCTTGCAGGCGTAGTAGATAACACTGATTCCATTTTCATCGACGGTGAAGGATTCGTCGTCAAGACGCGGCATCAGCCCGTTAATGGAGCCGCCGCGCATTCCACCCTTTACTATGGCAACGGTATGCGTGGATGTCGATGACGAATAGTAGCCGTCAGCGAATGCGGATGCGCTCACGGTGACCGACCTCAGAGTGTCGGCCTTGAAATATTTCCTGTCGCAGAACTTGTAGGTGAGACTCATGACCCCGTCCTCCAGAGTGTCCTTGACCGTGTTGTAGCCTTCCTTTATCGTGATTGAGTAGCCGACCTTGCCTCCGTCCGGATGAGTGACCCCGTTCAGCGTGAAAGTCACCTCGTCCTGCGGGGCGACGAATGACGGCACTTCCTTGAATTTCAGAGTTCCCTCAAGAGACGGCAGGCTCGTGTCGCCGCTGTCCTTCTTGCAGGAAAGCGCGGCCGCTGCGGCCAAGGCCGCCAATGCGATGATAATTATTCTTGACTTGTGCATCATCAGATATTTCCTTGATTTTCCGACAGCGCCGTATCCCTAAAACTCCACCTTAGGAGCGGTCTGAGCACCCTCCTGAGCCTCAAAATATCCCTTTGTCTTAAAGCCGAACATTGAGGCGATGATGTTCTTAGGGAACACGCGGATGGAGGTGTTGTAGTCCCTTGCAGCCTGATTGTAGGCCTTTCTCTCGACCGCAATCCTGTTCTCCGTACCCTCAAGCTGCGCCTGAAGGTCGCGGAAGTTCTCGTTAGCCTTCAGTTCCGGGTAGGCCTCAGAGATTGCCATGAGCCGTCCGAGAGCCGAGCCGAGCTCGCCCTGCGCCTTCTGGAACTCCGCAATCTGCTCCTCAGTGAGGTTGTCGGCGTTGACGGTCATCTGCGTGGCCTTCGCACGCGCGGCGACAACTCCCTCAAGCGTCTCGGACTCATGTGCCGCATATCCCTTGACCGTAGCCACAAGGTTAGGAATCAGGTCGGCCCTCCGCTGATAGACATTCTCAACCTGCGACCACGCGGTCTTGACGCCCTCCTCGGACTTCACGAGACCGTTATAGGCGCTTATGCCCCAGACAACAATGACCGCCAGAACGATGAGCACGATGGCCGTCACAGACAATTTCTTCTTTTCCATAATATCGTTTTTCTAAATGTTATCGCCGATTTCCGGTATTGCAACCTGCAAATATGCACATTTTTTCTCGAATATCACCATGTAATTATATGAGGATTGCTAAATTTGCCCCAAAATACGATGATATATGAACAAACGCGCCCTATTCAGAACCATATTCGCGGCCGCCGTCGCCCTGACGTTCAATTCCTGTGCCGACAGATACGGATATGTCCAGATAAACGGATATGCCCAGGGAGGAACCTACAGCGTGAAGGCCGACCTCGGCGGAACGGGAATGACTCCGGAATATGTGAAGGAAAGGATTGACTCCATACTCACGGCGATTGACAATTCCGTTTCGGGATATAACAAATCGTCGCTTCTGAGCCGCTTCAACGCCGGAGAGAACATTGTGAAGGACGGGATATTCGGGGAGCTGTGCACTCTCGGGGACAAATATCTCGGCGTCACGGACGGCGCGGTGAATGTCTGGGCGGCTCCGCTCTTCGACGTCTGGGGCTTCGGATTCACCCGCGACTCCCTTCCGTCGCCGGAGCTGATTGCCTCTGCAAAAGTGCTCTGCGACAGTCGTACAAAGGTGAATTTCAATGCGATAGCCCAAGGATACAGCAGCGACCTCGTGGCGGAGTATCTCCGGAGCACCGGAGTGAAGAATATGCTCGTCGACATCGGCGGAGAAATGTACGGGCAGGGACTGAACCCGAGCGGGAAGAACTGGACAATAGGGATTGACAGCCCGGTTGACGGGAACTTCGACCCGGGAGCGGCGATTCAGTGCACCTGTCAGCTGCCGGAGACACCGTGCGGAATCGTGACATCGGGGAATTATCGCAAGTTCTATGTCAGGGACGGCCGGAAATATGCCCACACGATTGACCCCCGCACAGGACTGCCCGTGACCCACAGCCTGCTGAGCGCCACTGTCATATCGTCAGACCCGTCATCGGACCGCAATGCCACCGACGCGGACGCCTTCGCGACCTTCTGTATGGTGGTCGGCCTTGAAAAGGCGCAGGAGTTTATCCTCGCCAGACCGCATCTGGAGGCGATTCTTATCTATGATGACAACGGTCAGATGAAAGTCTGGAAATCGAGGGAGTGCACTGTCAGTCCAATGTCGTAAGGACAAAGCCGGCAGGGAGGGAGGCTTCGTCATAGGAAAAGAATGCAGATGGTTTGGAGGCAATGAAACTCATTGAGCGGACAGCGATTGAAACCGAGGTGCCGTTCTTCATCGTCAATGATATTTCTCTGATTTTCTTGCCGTCCGGAGTGGTACTGACCTCGATTTCCTTTCCGGAGGATTTTCCCGAAGTGTTCGGAATAAGCTCGTCTATCGGCACCGCCTCCTCACGGACGACCTCCTTGGCGACGGAATCGACGGTCCAGATGTGAGCCTTGTCGCAGTATATCTCATATCCATCGCCCTCAATCCGGAACGCCCCGTCCTGCCACCAGATTTTCCCCACATAGCTGATCTCAGCATTCTTGGGAGCCGACACCGTCAGGTCATAGTCCGCACACACGCACCCTTCAGACGGCAAAGATGCCAGAACCTCAGAAACAGTGCCCGCCCCCTCCTGCGCAAACGTCGGGAGCAATCCGCAAAACAGCAGACCGAAAACCAATATAATTCGCTTAAACATAATCACTTAATAAAAAATCACTTAAAGAAAGGGGATGCATAAAAGGATGGGATGCAAGGCGCACATTCAGCAAATATTAGACCCGAAACATAGCCAAGGCGTTTGAACGCCGTGCGAAGAACAACGAAGCGTGAGCCTTGCGCGATAGTGTGCACGGAGCACAACTTCCCCTTCGAGGGGACGGGAGGGGTCTAAATACAAGATGCCGCCTTTTAGGCACCCCGCTATCCGTTTTGGGTTGTGAAGGTAGTTATTATGCTCTCCAACTCCTCATAATCGGAGACCAGCACCTGCCGAGGCTTGGAACCCTCCTGAGGACCGACGACGCCGGCCACCTCAAGCTGGTCCATAATCTTGCCGGCGCGGGCATATCCGACACCAAGGCGGCGCTGCAGGTCGGAGGTAGAGCCTTTCTGGGTGTTCACCACCATGCGGGCGGCGTCGCCGAAGAGGGCGTCGATGTTCGAGATGTCAATAGCCCCGGCCGACGAGCCGTCCTCCTGCGGCGGCGTCGGCAGATAGTAAGGCGTGGTGTAGCACTCCTTGTAGCCGTTCTGGGACTCGATGAACTTCGTGATTCGGTCAATCTCCTTCGTTTCGACGAGCGCGCACTGGACACGCTCCATCTCCACGCCGGCATAGAAGAGCATATCTCCCCTTCCTATCAGGCTCTCCGCGCCCGGTGAGTCAAGGATTGTCTGCGAATCCACACGGGAGACGGTCCTGAAGGCGATTCGCATAGGGAAGTTGGTCTTGATGTCGCCTGTTATGACGGAAACGGAAGGACGCTGCGTCGCGATGATGAGGTGTATCCCGGCGGCGCGTCCCTTCTGCGCGAGTCGTATGATTGCCGTGGAGATGCCGCGCGAAAGTGCCTTGCCCTCCGAGCCGAAGCCGGAAGACATGGTGAGGTCGGCGAACTCGTCAATGACCACCACAAGATAAGGCAGATACTTGTGCCCGTCCGTCGGAAGAAGCTTGCGCTCCTTATATTTCTCGTTGTAGTCCTTGAGCTTGTTCACTCCCGCAAGGGCGAGCAAGGCATATCTCTCGTCCATCTCGACACAGAGCGAGTTCAGGACGTCGGCGGCATCCTTCGCCTTCTTGATGATGGCGTTCTCAGCCTCCTCTTCCTCAGAGGCGGCCGTAGGCAAGACCGCAAGATAGTGCTTGAGGAGACGCTTGTAGGCCGTGAACTCCACCATCTTCGGGTCTATGAAGACGAACTTGAGCTCCGACGGATGCTTCGCGTAGAGCAGAGAGGAGACGATAACGTTCAGTCCGACAGACTTTCCCTGCTGCGTTGCTCCGGCCACCAGAAGATGCGGAGCCTGCGTGAGGTCGAACACCTTGACATTCCTTGTGATTGTGCAGCCTATGGCCACCGGGAGCTCGGCCTTGGTCTCGCGGAAGGCCTCGTCGTTGAGCATTGCCTTGAGCGGCACTACCGACGGCCTGCGGTTCGCGACCTCGATTCCCACCGCGTCCTCAAGCTTCACGACGCGCACGCCCTTCGCTCCGAGGGAGATTCCGATGTCGTTCTCCACGGTCCTGATTGAGGCGAGCTTCACGCCCGGAGCCGGATAGACCTTGTAAAGGGTCACGGTAGGGCCGGCCTTGGCCGTGATGTTATCGACCTTTATCCTGAAATTAAGCAGCGTCGTGCGGATGCGGTTTATGAAGTCCTGCTGTTCTTCAACGGTGACGATGTTCTGCATCTCGGCATAGTCGTCAAGCAGGTCCAGCGACGGGAAACGGTAGCGGTCCAGTTCCATGCGGTTGTCGATGCGCGGAAGCTCTTCCGTGACATCGGTGGAAAACTTCTTTCCCTCCTCTATCGTGTCATCAAGAGTCTCGGCATCATCCGATTCCCCGTCCCTTTCCGGACGGTTCGGGTCCATGCCGTCGTCTGACGGTTCCGGAGTAATGTCGTCCAATGGTTCCGGATTCATGCCGTCGTCGGAAGAATCCGTCGTCTCCGCCTCATGCCCATCCTGTCCAAGTTTCGCCTCTGAATCATCTTCCTCCGCCTCATGATTCACAGCATCATCGGTTGCCACAGGCTCAACGGCAATATCGCCATCGGTAACATTGTCATTTTCCGGGCACTCCACAGTCTCCGACGGTTTCTTCTTCCGTCCGGTGCCGACCTGAGCGAACCACCGGGCAAACTTTCCGCTGGCAAAGAGCAGCCAGACAATCACAAGCAGAAGCAGCAGGAGTCCCGTCCCTATTTTCCCGACCAGACTCTGGCAAAGACGCACAAACTCGGCTCCTGCAAATCCGCCGAGTCCGCCGCCGAAGAAGGTGTCGGAGCAGAAAAGCCCCGAAATGTACGAGAGCACGAACGAGAAAAGCGGCGCGGCAGTTATCATCAGCACGCTCCGGCGCAGAAGCCGCTGTCCGAACGACTGACGGAACAGTTTCACGGCCAGCATGGCAAAGAGGGCTATCACGACGAAAGCCGACAGACCGAAGCATCCTCCGACCAGAAAGCGCGACCATTTGAGCCCGAGCCTTGAACCGGAGTTGACCGGGAGGGCAGAGACATCGCCCCACGAATTTATGCTATAGTCGCTCTTCCAAGTGAAGAGGTAGGAAATGCAGCTGACAAGCGTGAAAATCGCGAACGCGCCGACGGCCAGTCCGACGACACGCGAGAGAACAGTCTTCGTCTGCGGATTCATATCCCTGAAAAATGAAACGAATCTTCCGAAGCTGAACTTTCTTTTCCTGTTTTCCTGCTGTTTCTGAGCCATAACCTTCTCCCCCGATTCTGATAATCAATCCGGTCTTATAATATAATACAGTCAAGCCGCATGAGAGAGATTCTGACGGAATCCCCTCCGCAGTCCTATCTATATCTCTTTTTATTGTTGTTTTTCCGCTGGTTGTTGTTCTGCCGCTTGGGAGCCTGTCCAGGGCGCAGATAGTTGGAGTCGGCCCCGACACGTCCGAGCTGTATGCCCTCCGGGACATGAATCCGGTAGTCGGAGAGCTTCTCTATGTCCTGAAATATGGTCTCGTCCGCGACGCTGTCCTTGTTCCAGATGAGATACTGAGTCCTCATGTAAATCGCCAAGGAACGGATTACGGATGTCTTGACCTCGCCGTCCTCCATTCCGGCCACAAGGTCAATCATGCTCTCGATGTTCCTCCCGTACTGCGATGCGCGTATCGGCTTCTTCACCACAGAAGGCACCTCCGGCCGGGCGAGGGCCTGTTCCGGCGCCGGCATAGGATAGGGGGCATCGATGTCAAGGTCATAGCCGGCGATGATGAAGAGGTCATCCCAGAGTTTGTGGTCGAAGTTCTCCTGCTTGTGCACGTCGTAGTTGATGAGCTCCATCGCCCGGATGACCGCACGGGCCTGCTCCGACCGCTTCTCCCGGTCCTCAATCTTCTTGAGGCTATTCACCATCTCCAGAATCGACCGCCCATACTCCGGCTTCACAAGTCTCTCTTTCTCAGTATTATACACCAAAGTTCTCTTTTCTTCGTTTTCCATATCCATTCAGATGCATTATGAATTTTTCCACTCCAAACTTCCGTTCACGCCCGGCACAAGAACGCGCCGCACCATGCCAAGAACAGCCAAATTTCTTCAACGCCCAAATTTTCAAGGCATGAACTTTTTGCACGGCATGAGCCTCTTGAAAAGGCATGAACCTCTTGCGAGGCGCGATAGTCTGCAAAGTTAATAGCACTTTCCCGTTTCTGCAAAATTATTTTTGCGTTCTTGCAACAGTTTTGCAGCCGTCTTCCGTGCAGCCTCCGGCAAAAGCCATTATGCCGTCCAGCCGTATCCCTGCGCCGCCATATCAACGAAATGAGAGAACAGCAAATTTACCTTGTCATTGAACGAAACCCGGTCATAGCACTCCGGCAAATCGTCGTTCAACGACTTCTTTATCAGAGTAAGGACCACGGTTCTCGGCTGCTCATCCCGATACCAGTCAACGCCCATCTCCCGTCCCTTGGCCACCAAAATCTTTTCATAAAGATGCTTTGATGCAAGTATAACACGCCGTTCCTCTGCCTTTGTCAACTTTTTACCGGCGATGAGCAGGTCATAGATTTCAAGCTCCTCTTCGGTCAGTCCCATCTCAAATGAGCGAGACTGCTCTGTCTTCATATCTTCAATTAGTTGCAGCAGTTTCTCGTAGTAGTCCTCATTTTCGCTGCCGCCTGCATTGTACTTGTCTATTATGTTCTTATAGCGTTGAGAGAATGGGACGCGAGTACAATTCTTGTTTATAAGCTGTTCAAGTGCGCACTCTATAAACGCCCTCAAATCATCGATTTCCAATGCCTTATATGGAGTTGATTTTATCACCTTCCGCAAGGAATCGACATCAAGTTTGCTCAGGTCAATCACCTTTCCCTGCCGGACACCATATTGACAGCCCGGTTCTTCCAGCACATTGTCGGGCACACATGAAGCAGACACGCTCCGGTCAAGAGTCTCGGACATCCGAGCCTTTGCGCGGGACAGTTTCTCATCGTCAATCCTGTTGCAGAACAATCCGTTCAGATAGTCAAGCGGCGCAAAGTTCCCGTTACTCCAGCCGCGTTCAAATATTTCCGGCTTTGCAGCATCATACAGATTCCCAAGCAGATTGGTCAGCACCTTGAACCTGTTCTTCCATTCGTCTTTCTCCAGAATCCGGTTATATGCCAGACGAAGCATCTCAAGCTGCTTCAGCGTGTCCGTTTCCGCGACAATATCATCAATCACGACTCCGATTTGGCGGAGGAAAGTCACGCATTCGACAATACAGCCGTCAATGCCGGAAATGAGTTGCTCTATGTCCTTTGCCGGGAACTCACCATTCCCTCCTGAGGAGGCATAGTCAGCAAGAGCCCGCTGCATATACTTGAAAACATTGACATAATCCACAATTATTCCACAAGTCTTTCCCAGACAGACACGATTGGCACGGGCAATGGCCTGCATAAGGGTGTGCCCTTTCATCGGCTTGTCCAGATAAAGCGTCGAAAGTGAAGGGACATCAAAGCCGGTAAGCCACATGGAACAGACAAAAACGAGCCTTAATGGGTCATTCGGGTCCTTGAACCTGTCTTCGATGTCCTTGCCTCCCCTTATTTCATTCATTTTCCGTCTATGCACCGTGATGTCGAGGTGCTGGCCGGCAAACTTCTCCTCCTCTCCGGCTTCCTCACTTATTACAACGGCCATCTCCGTTTCATCCATATAGGTCAGAATCGCGTTCAGTCTGTCCCTCTCCTCCTGTGCCTTTGCCTCATTGCGCTCCTGCACAAGGAGTTTCATTTCATCTTTCCAATATTTCTGAACCTTGTCGAACATTCTGACAACCGTGTATTTGTCAACGCTGACGACCATTCCCTTGCCGAGAAAGCCACGCCTCGGGAAATGATGCGCTATGTCCTTGGCTATCTTCTCCAGACGGTCATCACGTTTTATGACCTCAAGAATGCGGGACGATGAGTTCTCCAGAAGTTCCTGCTCACGGTCATTGAGATTCTCGTCCTCCACGATGTCTGCGATGTCAGTGTCAAGCCAGTCGTTCGACAAACCGACCTCCGGCACTCGTCGTGAGTAGTATAGAGGTCTTGTGCTTTCGTCGTCAACGGCCTGGGCAAAGTTGTACTCTGAAACATAATCCCCGAACCACTGATTTGTCAGTCTCTTGCTGCCGAGAAGCGGAGTGCCTGTGAAGGCGATATAGTTGGCGTTCGGCAGCCCGGTATGCATATTCTCCGCAAGCTGCTTGTATTGAGTGCGATGTGCCTCATCAACCAAAACAAATATATCGTCGCGCTCCGAGAGGAGAGGATATGTTTCCGTCTTGTCATATTGGAATTTCTGAATGAGCGTAAACACCATGGGCTTGTTGCCGGAAAGAAATTCACGGAGCTGAGCGGCATTTTTCGGCTGGCACTCCTCCTTCTCCCCTATTGTCTCGGTCTTGACGAAAGTCTTGTGAATCTGAGTGTCAAGATCTTCGCGGTCAGTGACAACAAGGAATGTGAAGTTCCCTGTCAGTTTCCGACGCACCTTTCTCACGAACATGACCATGGAGTAGCTTTTGCCCGAACCTTGAGTATGCCAGAACACGCCGAGTTTCCCTCCGAGTTCATCGCGTCGCACGACATTGGCAATCAGATGATTCACACCGAGGTACTGATGATTCTTAGCGATAATCTTGGTGCGTTTCCTGTCGAAAAGAATAAAGTTTTCGATGTAGTCTATCAGCCGTTCCTTTCGCAGAAGCCCATCTACAAGGCAAGTCACGCTCAAGCCATGCTCTTCGATATTTGCCCGGTCAAGCACCTCTTTCTCGTCATCGACACGAAGCCACTCAAAGAAAAATTCATAATCGCTGTTCCAGGCTCCGACCTTGGTCTTTATCCCGTTACTAAGCACACATATCTGGTTGAAAGCAAAAATGTTCGGAATATCCTTCCGGTAGGAGACGAGATTTTTGTTGTACGATTCCTCAATCTTGACTGTGGAGTTCTTCAGTTCGACAAACACTACAGGAAGGCCATTCACAAAGAGCAGAACATCCGGACGGCGATAGCGGTAGTGCCCTTTTATCCACATCTGATTGACGCAGTGGAAACTGTTGTTCAGAGGTTCAGCAAAATCAATGATTCTGACGATGTCAAAGCTTTCACGGCCGTCCTCTCGAACCGTAACCCGGACTCCGTTACGCAAAGAATTATATAGCCTATAATTCGTGTCTATCATGTCCGTTCCGGAAAAATCGCGCCGAAAATCACGGACGATACCTGTCAGAACTTCCTCATCAATCTGAGGGTTCAACCGTTTCAATGAAGAAAGAAGCACACCCGGCAATATGCACTCGGATGAGTCCGAACGCCCCGTCCGCGACACGTCATCCTGCGCATCGACACCCGGGTCACATTCGATGCGTTCCCATCCATATTCCGGAAGCGCAAGCCTGTTGCAAATCGCCTGCTCTATGTCGTCTTCACTGATGAATGATTTCATGGTATCAATGGTTTTATGGTTTGACTTCGAGTTTGCCGGACATCAGGCGCGGGAGGAGAAGGTCGCGCTGACGGGCTAGGTTTCGGTTCTGCTGCTGCAAATCACAAATCATCTGAAAATAGTGCTCAATTTCCTTATTCATTTTTATAGCTATCTTGAAATCTGGTAACACAATTGACAACTTTCCAATCTCGTTAGGTTTGATTGATGGATAAGTAGCAACCGCACAATCTGCAATCATAGAAAAATACCGACATACGGCTGAGGATGACAGAGATAGATATACTATATTCGCAAAATCATATTTGCTATCCAATACAGTAAAGCCTGTAGAGACAACCATATTTACTGGTGGATTTTTAAGTATTCCGTAATGCCTCAAATTTGGACGAACAGTAGAATACAAAATGCTATTATGCACAACAACTCGTCTTGCTCTGCTCGGAGCATCACGAATTGAATCATATTCTTCCATTGAAACTATTTTATTACAAACTATGCCGCCAGTATCAAGATACAACATATTGTTTAATTGGGATTTAGCAATATTCACAGAACACTTATTAACATAACACAGTTCTTCAATCTTAAAGTATTTCCATCCCTTCGGCAGCCCATTTTCCATCGGAACATTCTCGTGTCCCGGGAAGCGGAAACGCACAAACCATTCCTTGTAGAGGTTCTCCGCCATCTTCTCCAGAATCCGGATACGCTTGTTGTTATTCTCAATAAGTTTATCGTATGCCGACAAAATTGATGCGACCCTTGATTGCTCATTTTTCTCGTGAACCAACAATTTTAGGGAATGCAGATGATTCTGATTCAAAGTAGGGACACCTGCCCCTGCATTATACTGCTCCAGATGCATCGTCTGAAGGAAATAATAGACATATCGAGGATTATTCCCCTTAAAATCCTTCACGTACAAAGATGTATTTAATGGCCAGCACCTGCCCTCAATATATTGAACCTTTCCTAAAGAACCCGAACGACCGGTTGTCACTGCCGGTCCATCAATCTTGTAATCCTTATGGTATGCCTTTATATTAGTTGATGCCACAACCGGATATGGGCCGTCTTCGATACACGCATCCGGCAAGTCAAATCCACGGTTCAACTTTATAAAATCATCAAATCTAACTTTTTCCATTTTATCCTAATTTCTCCATGAATTACAAACAATCTATGGTCTATAAGTCATTCACATATTAGATATCCACAGATCCAGATTTATGAAACTGCGAGCCCAACACCGACTCTCTTTCATTCTGCTGTTGCAGGAATATCTCTTTCTGACGTTCAATTTCGCGGCGCAGTTCCTCCTCTGACGGAAGATAGGTGAGATACTTTGCCTGAAACAACTGCTTGTTCTCTTTCAATATGGAATACTTTGCCATATCGGAACTTGTCTTGGAGCACAATATCAGACCGATGGTCGGATTATCCCCTTCCGTCCGCTTCAGTTCATCATACATCCGAACATACATATCCATCTGCCCGACATCCTGATGGGATATTTGGGTGGTTTTAAGGTCTATCAGCAAAAAACATTTGAGGATATAGTTGTAAAAGACAAGGTCGATGTAAAAATCGCCCATATCAGTATGTATATGCTGCTGCCGAGCGACAAAGGCATAACCCTTGCCCAACTCCATAATGAATTTCTGCAGATGGGTAATGATGCTTCCCTCAAGCTGCGATTCCGAGAAATCCGAATTTCGTGCAAGCCCAAGAAATTCAGCGACAACTGGATTTTTTATAAACTCCAGTTTATCATTCTGCATAGGTTCCGTCAACTTATGCATTTCATCCTCGACAGCCCTCTTGTTCTGTGACTGAAGAAGCCTATAATAATACTGAGAGGCAATGTTTCTTCGCAGGGTTCGCACACTCCATGTCTCAACAAACGCTTCATGAGCATACCAATTGCGAGCCGCATCATCATCAACTCCCAAAAGCAATGCATAATGTGACCACGATAAATATTCAGATTTTCCAGACAGTGTCCGGAAAATCTTATAGAATTGAATATAACTATATAAGTTGCTCTTTTTAAAGCCCTTGCCATAAATACAAGTAAGTTCATCAGACAGGTTCTTTATAAGTTCGTCCCCATACTCTGCCCTACTCTCTCCCAATAAGATTTCTTCGCTTATACGCTTCCCCAATGTCCAGTTCCGTTGAAGCATCGCAAGGTTTATTGACCTATACGCATTCTGCCGAGCCTGTTCTATTATGTTTTTAGCATCAGTGAGCAAATCACCGCTGTTACCATAAGACAATGCCAATTCTCCGGATATGGTTTCCACATCTTCATTGTCCCTATGACTAATATTTAAACTTTTATCATTTTTCATAGCAATTCTTCTTAATTCAACAATCTCCATTACCTTTTACGGATACAACAATATATGATAAAAAGACCATGACAATTGTGTCACCAGCGGTGTCACAATTCGGTCGGCACTGTCGACACAATCCATCTGTGCGGAATTGTCGCACCGTCGGTGCGACAATTGCTCCCGGCAATTTAACATTTCTCCCCAAACAAGTTTTTCACGTTCATTTCAATCTCATTCTGAAGGTCTGCGGCTTCGGCATTCAGTCTTGAGAGTTCGCTGTTCAGGGACAGCATCTCGGCACGGAATTCATCCTCTGTCATACCATCATCCTCAATGACGACCCCGACATAGCGTCCGGCGTTGAGGCTCCAGTCGTTGTCCTCAATGCCGTCCTCACCATCAATCTTCGCAACCTTGCACAGCCCGACGACGTCACGATATTTGCCGTCCGGCCACCTTTCGAGAAGCCAATCTGCATCCGACTGTTTGCCATTGGACTTATGTTCTTCGACCAAAGCCCAGAATGCCTCGCTGTCCCCCTCATACAGCCTTGTTATGATGCCGAGATTCTTTATCTGCTCATCGCTGAACTTACGATGGGCGCGGTCAACTTGCGTGAAAATGTTGCGGGCATCAATGAAAAGAATCTCATCCTTGTGCGGACGTATTCTATTGAAGAACCAAAGAGTTGCCGGAAGTGTGACAGTAGAGAACATATTGCTCGGAAGCGTCACCATCTGGCTTACGATGCCGTCTCTTATCATTTTCCTGCGGATTTCAAGTTCACTGCCACCGGCATCGCTTGCAGAGTTCGCCATGACAAGAGCCGCCTTGCCGGTTTCATTAAGAGCCGTCGCAAAATAGCCTATCCAGAGGTAGTTGGCATTGGGGACAGTCTCTTTCTTGTCTCCTGACCTTTTTCCTCCGGCTGTCTTGTTGCGAGGAATGCCGTATGTATTGAAACGGGCATCGTCAGCAACCTTATCGAACACCACCTCATCGACATTGAACGGAGGATTCGCCATCACATAGTCGAAATTGCCGAAAGCATTGTACGGGTCGCTATAAAAAGAATTAGCTTCCGCTATCTCACCACGAACATTGTTAAGAAGGAGGTTCATCTTGGCAAGTTTCACCGTATCGGGCTCTTTCTCAACGCCATAACAACGGAAACGCATCATATCCTGATTGCTTGCATTGTGCCGGTGCATATAACGGGCAGCCTGAACAAACATACCGCCGGAACCGCAGGCCGGGTCAAGAAATTTCTTGTCACCTGTGACAGGATGAAGGACCTCGACCATATATTGAACGACAGATGCCGGCGTGTAGAATACACCGCCTCCCTGCCCTTCGGCCAAGGCGAAGTTCCCGAGGAAATATTCATAGATATGTCCGAAGACATCTATGTCCGCATTCTCCGGTATGTCCTTGAAAACGCGCACAATCCTACTCAACAGTTCGGGTTCCTCCTCCGGAACCAGCTGTCCGTAAACTTCCTTAGGCAGCACGCCCTCCATGCGAGGGTTCTCCCTTTCGATGGCTTCCATAGCCTGTTTCACAAGGACGGCCTTGTTCGCATCGTCCGGAGCGTCGTTTATGAAATCAAAGTACGCACATTCAGGAAGATAAAATCCGCATTTCTCAATGGAAATTTCCTTGTAGCTGCGTTCCATCCGTGAGCCTTTGTACCTGTCATATTCCTCATCAATGCCCTTCTTATGCTGTTTGAAAAGCACGTCTGCATAACGGAGAAATATGAGCCCGAGTATCGGCTGTCCGTATTTGTTTGCGGCAAGATGCGCCCCGGCACGCAGCATATCGGCCGAATGCCATAGTTTATCCTGAAGATTCTTGAGTTCCGTATCAGTCATTTATTCCATTTATTTTTAACGCATAAAGATACGCATTATAAAGGACTTATGCTGCATATAATCTTAAATGCGGTCGTTTTTTATTCGTCCTGGACTTCTACAATGCTGTTGTCCGGGACGAACCAGAGGCAGGCGCGGACGGAGGTGTGGCCGAGGGCGCGCCAGGTGGCCATGTAGGAGCGGACCTGGTCGAGGTAGGACGGATGAGGACGGCCGAACTTGTAGTCGATGATGAGGACTTCGCCGCCCCGGATGCTGACGCGGTCGGGGCGCAGCTCCTCGCCTTCGGCGGTGACTATCGTGCGCTCGTTGAGGACTTCGTCGGGAGACTCGGTGAACCAGCCTCGGGACTGCGCGTCGAGGATGCGGCGGCGGAGGAGGTCGAGGGCGACGGCTGCCTGAGCCTCCGACAGTTCACCGGAATCGACCGCGACACGGACGGCGGGCTCAAGGTCGGCCGGAACCACCACGGAGGAGAGAATCTTGTGGAGGACTATGCCCCGGAGACGACGGGAGGCGTCCGGTCCCACTGTGCCGTCGGCGGAGAAGAAATCGGCGGCGTCGCGGTCGATGCGCAGACGCGAAGAGTCCGTCGTGAATGACGGGTAGCCGCTGAGGAGGACGCTCTGGGAGAAATCCTTGACATAAGTTCTGGCCTTTTTGCCCGCCTTGCGGAATTCAAGGTCGGACTCGCCGCAGAACTTGCCGACGAGGTAATCGACTCCCCAGTCCGATTCTACTGCCGGGTAGTTCCGAGACGCGGCGAAGGCGAGCAGGGCGCTTGAGGCCGAGGTCATCGAGTCTGCGGAAGCCGCGCCGCAGATGATGTACAGTCCCCGTGAGGGGCGCGTCATCGCCACATACATCAGGTTCATAGCGTCGATGCACTGGTAGAGACGCTCCCTGTTGTATGTCGGCTCAAAGTAGGTGCAGCAGCTCTGCCCCGAAATGTCAGGCTTGAAAATGCCGCCGGAGACAGCCTTGTTGAAATCGTCAAGTGCCTGATTTCCGGAGTCTCCGACAGAGGAAAGGCGGTCCGTCGCCACAGCTGCGGGAACCGAAGGCTCCGCCCACACGTTGCCGTGGCGGAAGAAGGTTATGTCCTCGAAATACGGGATTATGACATAGGGGAACTCCAGTCCCTTAGACTTGTGAATCGTGATTATGCGGACGGCGTCAGTGGAGGCCGGTGAGGCAATCTTGACCTGCGAGGACGAATTTTTCTCGTCCCATGCCCTAAGGAACTCCTTGAGCTGGTTTCCGTTGCGAGAGACCCATGACTGCATCCAGTCCATGAATGCCTGAATGTAGAGGGCGTGCGACTCGACAAGGTGCGCGTCCGTCTCGCGCATTGTGCGGATTATGCTTTCAGCGAGGTCAACAAGCGATGACTGGCCTGCTCCGGCCGCCTTGAAATTGAGCGAGGCTGCAAGATAGCCCGAGGCCTTGTTTTCAGGATTCTCCACGGAAGAGAGCACCGAAACGAGACGGCGCACGACAATCGAGTTGTTCACCGTCAGCGAATCGTCGGAGATTACCGGCACTCCCCTTTCCATCAGGGCGTTGGCAATACTTTCTCCCGGGGCATTGTTGCGGACGATGACGGCAATGTCACCATATCCCGCGCCCTTGTTTTCATGAAGGTCAAGAACCTGCTGCACGGTGCGTTCCAGCACTTTGTCCGTCTTCTCCGCGCCGTTTCCGGCATCGTCTCCCGAGCCGCCGGACCTGCCCCCGCCGGAAGCGGCGAAACAGAGCCGGACCTCTCCGAGACCGCCCTTGCGGGCAGCCGCCTGACGCACGTCCGCGTAGATGCCGGAAATGACTTTCCCTACCTCCTCGCCGCCAGTGGCTCTGAAATCACCGGAAAGGCGGTCCCTCAGGAACTCGAAAAAGAGATTGTTGAACTCCACGATGTTCTCCTCAGTCCTGTAATTGGTTGAGAGAGCGGGCTTTCCGTCCTTTCCAACAAGTTCGCGGCTGTCCGGGAATTCCCTCCCGACCTCGGAGTTGAGCAGTCCCCAGTCCGACTGCCGCCAGCGGTAGATGCTCTGCTTCACATCACCCACGATGAGATTGTCATTGCCGTTGGAATCGCTCTCGTGCAGCAGCGGGCGGAAGTTGTCCCACTGCACCACCGACGTGTCCTGGAACTCGTCGAGAAGAAAGTGCTCGTAGCGGACTCCCGTCTTTTCATAGACAAACGGCACGTCCGAGCCGTCGATGATGCGGCTGAGGAGGCCGTTGGAATCCTCCAGACAAAGGATGTTGCGGTCCTTGAGAAGTCCGCTGAAAGCCTCAGAGAGTTCCCGGGATATGCCGAATCCGTAAATCATGTCCCTGATCTGGAGCGCCGTGCGGTAGGCCCGGTAATATGGGGATGCGCCGTCAAATTCAACCTCAGGCCCGGCGTCTCCGGCAGAGGCCTGAACCTTCAAATCGTAGAAGAGGTTCAGGAAGCTGAGCGCCGTCGCCTCATAATCCGCAGGAAGTTCATTCGCGAGGAAGGCCTTGGCCTTTGCAAACAGCTTATCGCGGCAGGCAATCTTCGCGCAGAAGGAATCAGACGGAGGCGCAATCAGCTCGGAGCGTTTAACCTGTCCCTTGACCTTGTCAAGAGCCTTGGAGGCGAACTTGTAGGATGTCTCGCCTATTTTGCCGCCGAACTTGCCTTCCAAAGCCTCAGCACCGGCCTTCACATCTTTGGAGAAGCTGTCAATCAGTTCATTGCAGACCTTGCGGAGCGAACGCATATTCTCCTTGGAATATATTTTCGACGGATCGGATATTCCCTTCTCGGCCATATATGCCTTAAACTCAGGACTCTGAAGGTCGCTCGCCGCGGAATAGAGCGTCGGTTCAAGCTGAAAATAGCCCTTGGACGAAATCTGGTTCATCATCGACTCCTTCAGCCAGTCAATGACCGCGCTGTCCTTGTCGGAGAGGTTCTCAAGCATCCTGTCAACGGACTCGCTCACCACGGCTGGCTTGTCAAGTTCAAGCTGGTAGGAGTCGAACTGCCCGAGCTCGCGGGCGAAGGAGCGGAGAACCTGCTGAAAAAAACGGTCAATCGTGAATACGGAAAACGCGCTGTAATCGTGCAGGATGCCGTTCAGCAGGCCTTCACAGCGTTTGCGAAGCTGCTCCGCGTCACGGCACAGTGCCGGGACAAAGTCAGAGAAATAGTCCGACTCGGTCGGGGCGTGCGCGAGTATGTCCAGCTCACGGAGAATGCGCGCCTTCATCTCCCCCGTCGCCTTGTTGGTGAAGGTCACCGCAAGAATATGCCTGTAGGCATACGGCTCCTTCGATTTGAGAAGCAGCGAGATGTAAGTCTTCGCCAATGTATATGTCTTGCCGGACCCCGCCGACGCCTTTGCTATTGTTATCATATTACCTACCACATATCATTCTGAAATCACAATACTTACATATATCCGCATCTCCCGTCCTCCGGAACGTAGGATTCTTCTCCATGTCGAAGATTCCGTCGAGACAGTCCTTCAGCTTTTTCGACGCGTCACTGATGACATCCTGCGGAAGACTGTACTCGGAGCATCCGTCCCTGAACAGTCCCGAAACGGAATAGACGGCGTTCGTTATCCGCCGTCCGCCGACAAGGGCACGGCCTTCGGGATTCAGGCGCAGCATCAGGTTGTAGATGAAAAACTGAAGGGCAATCTTAGGACGTGTCTTGCTGTCATCGGCAAATATGGACTCGAATATGACTGTGGCCTTCGACGAATCATTTCCATCTTCGCCCATGACATTAGACTCATCGCCGCTCACCTTGCCGGTCTTGTAATCGACCACGCGGATTGTGCCGTCGTCAAAGCTGTCGAGCCTGTCGATGAAGCCCTTGAAGGCATATTTCCGGCGAGGGACTGCCGGCCCGTCCGGCGAAGAACCGGCGTCGAGCCCGTTACCGTCGAACTCAAACGGGAGATTCTTCTCAAGCGCGAGCACGGTGAAATGATTGACTTCCTTTCTGGTCATCTGCTCTATGTCGTATTCAAGAGTCCGGCGCACATACTGCTCGATGACCCGGCACAGGACAATGTCCTTTCCGCGGACCTCGACCGACTTTATGGCCTCGCATATTTCCATGCGTATGCGCGAACGCAGTTCCGGAGCGAACTCCTCGGAAAGCCGCTTCCTGATGAACGCCTCATCCACCCTTCCGACAGGCTCCTTTTCCGTGCCCGGCTTCGCGTAAATCCACTGCATCACGGCATGAAAGACCGTTCCGAGCGTCCCGCCGTCAAGGTTGTCGGCAGATTCGGCGAGGTCGCCGAGCTCCAGAACACGGCCATAGTAAAACTTCGCCGGGCAGGAGAGGTATTCCTGAAGGGTCGTGGCCGAAAACTTGAAGTCGCGCAATTTGTCAAGGTCAGCCTGCGTCTTGACGATTTCCGGCTCTATGTACTCGTCCTCCTGAACGGGAGAGGTCACATAGCGGTGAATCTTCGCGTCGAAGAGATAACTCAACTGCTTGATGTAACGACTCTCCTCGCCGGACTTCATGTCCTCGGTGCGGGAGTCGAAGAGCATCCAGACATTCTCCGCACGCTGAATCATGCGATAGAAATAGTAGGCCCAGACGGCATCCTGATACTCGTATGTCGGCAGCCCGAAGCCCTTGCGGAGCTCCGGAGGGATGAACGACGAGGTGAAGGACTTGCGCGGGAATGTTCCCTCATTACAACTGAGTATTATGATGTTGCGGAAATCCAGCGCACGGGTCTCAAGCGGTCCCATGACCTGAAGCCCCCTGAGAGGTTCGCCGTTGAAAGGCACGGAGACCGGCGCTAGCAGCTGGTCGAGCAGTCGGAGATAGGTTGCCGGCCTTATCTCCAGTTCCATGTCCCCGAGAAGGCATACCGCCTTGTAGTAGTCCTTGGCAAAGTCGGTGTCAAGGTCGGAATGGCCGCATTCCACAAGAAGCGCCCCCACGCGGCTCAGAACGGACTTCTGATACTCTGCGAAAGCGCGGACCGTCGCGGCAGAGGCTTCCGTCAGATTCCCCTGAAGCGGGGTGAAGAAAAGGGAAAGCAGCGGCGAGGAGGCGAAGTCGGAGGCCTCGATGTAGCTTCTGCGGCCGTTCAAGACCGCGGAGCATACGGCATTGTCCTCCTCCCCCGCAATTTTGCGGAATATGTTGTTGGACAGCACGCCGCGCACGTGCCTGTGGTAGAAATAGGCCTTTCCGTCCCGCACGAGAGCGTTCATCTGCGCGGCGGAGAGGGCGGACATGAGCACGCTGAGGTCGCTGCCCTTCATAGGATAGCCCATTGTGACGTTGATGTCCCGGATGTCATCAGGAATCGAGTTCAGCACCGGAAGCAGCAGCTGCTCGTCGGGAAGGACTATGGCGCATTCCGTGGAGAGGTCGCCTCCGGCGGCCGGGGATTCCGGAGAGGCCGCTGCGCAGGTGTCCGGCCCGTCACAGGCATCGCGGCTGAGGCCAAGCCGTCCCAAGATGTAAGGCAACTGCTTAGCCTGCCCGATTGAAGACGGCACGCTCACGACATTGAACTCCGTCTCGGGCAGCCCTGTCTCAGAATCCGGCCGGAAAGCCTGAGGAAATTCGCCGACATTCGCCGACATGAAGAACGACGCCCTGTTTTCCGGGATCCTTATCCACTCGCCCGACCAGTCCCAGCAGAACTCCGCCTGCCCCGCGTCGCGCAGATGCCTAAGAAGCTTTTTCTCGCACTCGTTCAGCGCGTTAAGCCCCACGAACACGAAGCTCCGTTCGCCGAGCGCTTCCCGCACCCTCTCCGAAAGCGAGGCCACCTCGCGGTAAATCATCCCTTCGTAGGCCATGCCGTCCTCCCGAAGGCTTTCGCTGAACGCTTCATAGAGAGGAAGCAGTATATTCCATATCTTCAGGAAGTTAAGTTTTATTGAGCGGTCCTTCTCCACAGGAAGCGGCTCCGCACGGAAATGCGACAGGAAAGAATGAATCGCCTCCCTCTGAGCGGCGGTAAGATAGCTGAAGTCATCCTCGATGGACTTCAGGTCCGATACATTGGTGAACAGCTGTCGTGGCTCCACCAGATACTTATCCACATCATTGAAATCTCCCAGCAGCACGTCTCCCCAGCAGATGAACTCGTCCAGCGACTCCGCTCCCGGATAAAGAGCCCGGTAGCAGTCATACAGCCGCACAATCTGAGTAATCCGCCCGCAGGCCCGAACCGGAGTGAGCGAAGCGAAGAAGTCATTGATTGTCAAACACTCCGGCATCAGCACAGCCCGTCCGGTCTCCTTAGCACATCCGCATACGTGCTTTCTGAAGAACGCCGACGAGCGCCTGTTGGGGAATATGAACGTCAGCCGAGGGAAATCATCCACCGGAAAATAATGCTCCGCGACCTGTCTTAAAAAAGGTGTCATATCATCAAAGTCTTTTCATGTTCAATATCATCAAGGCGTTTTTCCAAACACTGCAAAGATAATCCCCGCTTGTGCAAAACCGATGCACAGGTGAAGAAAAAAATACTTCACAAGCGCAGAAAAAGCACCGAAAGGCTTCATAAAGCCGAGGGAGGGAAGCCCATCGCGATTTTTTTTCATGAGCGGAGGACCTTCTCATACACCCCTCCCGTCCCCTCCATAGGGGAAGTCGTGCTCCGTGCACACCATCGCACAAGGCCACCGCTTCGTTGTTCTCCGCACGGCGCTTATGCGCCTTACGCAGTTCCTACAACTCATGCAGGGAAACCACCTCGTCCAGCCACTCGGGCAGCTGCTTGACATGCCCCACCCGCGAGGCCATGTCCTTAGGCGCGAAACAATATATCCCCAAATCCTCGCATTTCTCCACAATCGACTTGCTCAGAGGCAGATAGCTCACCAGAATGGCCTTCGAGTCCGTGCCTCCGTAAGTCTCCCGCACCCCGTCAATCTTGAAGATGTCAGCCGAAAACACCTCGCCCGACTTGCACTCGATGAGCAGCAGCCTCTGCCTGTCGTTCACCAGCAGATCAACCTCGTTCTTCACCGAATTCTTCTCCACATCATTGAAAATCACATCCCTCCAGATGCCGTGCCCCGACTCTCCGCCGCGTTCCCTGTCCCAGCGGGCAACTATGTCGGCGACGATTATCTCCCACCACCTTCCGATGAACATAATCTCGCAGCTGCGCTTGCAGGCCGAGTCGAACAGCACGTCCGCACCCTTGTAAATCGTCAGCGTTCCGCCGTCAGTCTCGATGTGGTAGCCGCAGTGGAGCTTTCCCGCGAAATATTTCCCATGCTTGGGCTCGGGCAGTCCCCGAAACCACCTCTTAGCCTCAGTATAGACATCGAAGTTCCTCTCAATGAACTTCTTGGCGTAATAGGCCGTGTTCACGTCCAGCGGCTTCATCTTTCCGACATCCTCGAACTCCCGCACGCTGTTGCCGTAGAGCTTCATATACTCGGAATTGCTTATGGTCTGCGTCAATGGCTTGCGCCTGTAGTCGAAAGTGTCAATCCAATAGCCGTCCTGCGTGATGTAAATCCCCCTCTCGCCGAACTCCATCGCAACCTTCCCGGCCGCCATAGCCATAATCTTCGTCCCCTCCGAAAGGTTGTAGAGAAATTCGCAGTCGCGGTTCGCCTCCTGAATCTCGCCGCAGACGCGCATGATTCCCTCGACGTCATAAGGGCCGACGACATATTCATGAACCTCGATTTTCCGAGGTATGAGACGAAGCATATCGCCATAAGTGCCCTTCGTTTCCTTCGTCGCAACAAGATGTATGACATCGGGAGTGAACTCCTTGATTCCGAGATATATGGAATCCAAATCCTTGCCTACCGTGATTATCTGATGCCTTGATTTTGCCATGATTCAGTATTATGTTTCTGTTTATATGGTCATACGAAAAATCCTCCGCGAGCCGAAGCCTGCGGAGGACAAAGTTAATAATCTGACGCGAAAAATCTTAAATAAAACCCGGGAAAAAGGGATTATTTCTGGAAATATTTCTTCCAAAGTCCCTGGAATCCCGCGCCGTGACGCGCCTCGTCGCGTGCCATCTCATGAACGGTGTCGTGAATGGCGTCGAGGTTCTGAGCCTTCGCAAGCTTGGCGATGCGGAACTTGTCCTCGCACGCGCCCTGCTCAGCCATCATCCTCTTCTGAACATTGGTCTTGGTGTCCCATACGCACTCTCCGAGAAGCTCGGCGAACTTTGCGGCGTGCTCAGCCTCCTCGAAAGCATACCTCTTGAATGCGTCGGCAATCTCAGGGTAGCCTTCCCTGTCGGCCTGACGGCTCATCGCGAGATACATTCCGACCTCGGAGCACTCCCCGGCAAAGTGAGCGCGGAGACCCTCAAGAATCTCGGGATCCACACCCTTCGCAACCCCGAGCTCATGCTCGCACGCCCAGCTCAGCGCGCCTTCCTCTTCCTTGAGCTCGACGAACTTGTCCGACTTGGCGTGGCAAAGAGGGCATTCCGCAGGCGGTTCAGTTCCCTCATAAACATAGCCGCACACCATACATCTGAATTTCTTAATCATAACAATAAATCTTTAATCGTTTAACTTGATGCTCCTTATAATTCTTAATTTGGAATTATTAAAATTTACGCAACAAAGGTAAGGATAAAGTCCGAAATAACAAAATTTCTCAGACAAAATTTCACAAAAAACGGCAGCCTCCATTTTTGGAGACTGCCGCAAGCATCAAGCCGCGCCGTCACTTTACCGTTTCACTCGTCAAATTCCAGCGCATCCCAAAGCGAATCCATCTGACGACGGTCCTTCTTGGTGGGACGACCGGCTCCCCGATCACGCCTCAGGAAGAAGGTCTCCACGGGAGCGTGAAGCTTGTCGAGTTCCGACTGGGGCGTGAGATTATCCACGAACTGCGGGACGGTCTTCGCCCCCTGACGCTTGTCGATGAGTTCGAGGACACGATATGTGTATGTCACCGGTCCCTTCCGGACCACGACGGTGTCACCTCGGTGCACAGCCTTGGACGGCTTTATGTCGGTGCCGTTCAGACGGATTTTGCCGCCGTTACATGCGTCAGTGGCCTCGCTGCGCGTCTTGTATGCGCGTATCGCCCACAGAAACTTGTCGATTCTGACCTCTTCCATACAGATTTCTCTTTATGCCGAAGAATAGCCGACTACTCCTCCGGAAGTTCGGCCGGCGCATCGGGATTTATGTACTCGTCAACTTCCTCGCGAAGTCCGTCGGTGGCTTCGAGAAGGACAGTGTCCGGCGATGTCGGGACGAGATAGAAATCGGGCATATCCGCAGGGACGAGTATGGTCTCGCCCTTGTGGAAGGCATAGACATCCATCGCGTCCGTGCCGAACGCCGCTGCGGCCTTTCCGTCGTCAGTGACCGGAACCTTAGGGACATTGATTGCCGCCGAACCGCTCACGCATACATAGACGATGTAGCTTCCGAACTGCTCCGGACTGATGCGCAGGGCAGCCCTGAGATTGAGCTTGTTAACCGTGAACTGCGGGCACTGCACGAGCAGGTTGTTCACCTGAGCGTCATCCATTGAAGACGCCGGACGGTAGAGCGAAGGGTCGTACTGCCCGAAGTTGATGAGGTCAATGGCCTCTTCGAGGTGCATCTTGCGGGCCGTCGCCGGATTGTTCTCGCGCCCCCAGTCATAGAGGCGGAAAGTCATGTCCGACGACTCCTGAATCTCGGCGACGAGAATCCCGCCCTCGGCGGCATGGACAGTTCCCGGAGTGATGAAAATGGCGTCACCCTTCTTGGGATGAATCACATTCAGCAGTTCATGAGCCGTCCCGGCCTTGCAGGCATCATAGAATTCCCGCGCGGAGGTCTCCCGGCGGAAGCCCATATAGACCTTGGCGTCAGGCTTCGCGTCGAGGATGTACCAGATTTCTGCCTTTCCGAGAGAGTCGTACCTCTGCTCGGCCACCTTGTCGTCCGGATGAACCTGTACTGAAAGCTTCTGATGGATGTCGAGGAACTTTATGAGCAGCGGGAACTGACGGCCGAACCAGGCGTAGGCGGCGTCGCCGGTAATCCTGTCGAGATAGGTCTCCATGATGTCCCCTATCGAGTTCCCGGCAAGCCAGCCGTTGCTCACGAGAGAGTCCTGCTCCCCCATGTCGGCCAGTTCCCAGCTCTCTCCGATGATGTCGTTCTCAGTCAGATGAACCTCGTTTCCGTCCTCGTCGGCCTCCACGAAGTCCTTCCCAAGAACCTTAATCAGCGAGTTCCCTCCCCACACGCGCCTCGACGCGATGGGGATGAACTTCAGCGGATATAATTGTTTTTTTTCCATAATATAGTGTGTCGCCTCTTGTTAAATCCGTTTCCTCAGTTCTTCGCCCTGAGCCTCATAGCCGGGCTTATTCAATAGCGCGAACATATTCTTCTTGTAGGCCTCGACACCAGGCTGGTTGAACGGATTCACGCCGAGAATGTAGGCGGAGATTCCGCAGGCCTTCTCGAAGAAGTAGAACACCTCGCCGAGATTGTACTCGTCAATCTTCTCGATGCTTACGCCGAGCTGAGGCACGCCGCCGTCGATGTGCGCGAGCTTGGTTCCGAGTTCAGCCATGGCATTGCATTCCTCCACGTGCTTGTCGGCGAGGAAGTTAAGCCCGTCAAGGTTCTGCGCGTCGCTTTCGATGACAACGCTGCGCTGCGCCTTCTCCACGGTGATGACTGTCTCCATGAGCATACGCACGCCGTCCTGGATGTACTGTCCCATTGAGTGAAGGTCGGTCGTGAAGCTTACTGACGCAGGGAATATGCCCTTGCCGTCCTTGCCCTCGGACTCGCCGTAGAGCTGCTTCCACCATTCGCCCAGATACTGGAGCTTAGGGTTGTAGGAAACGAGTATCTCGACTGCCTTGCCGTGCTTTGCGTGAAGGAGATTCCTCATCGCGGCATACTGGAGCGCAGGGTTCTCCTCCGAAGGAACAGCGCAGGCCTTTTCCATCGCCGCAGCGCCCTCCAGCATCTTGCGCACGTCGAATCCCGCGAGAACAATCGGAAGAAGGCCGACCGGAGTGAGCACCGAGAATCGGCCACCGACGTTGTCCTCGATGACGAATGTCCTGTAGCCCTCCTGGGTTGAAAGCGACTTTAGCGCCCCGCGATGTGCGTCGGTAACCGCCACGATGCGCTGCGCGGCCTCCGCCGTGCCGTACTTGCCCTCGATGTACTGCTTGATGATGCGGAATGCCACTGCCGGTTCCGTAGTCGTGCCCGACTTTGAAATCACCACCGTCGCGACATTGCGCTCGGCGACGAGATCCATCAGTTCGGCAATGTATTCCTCCGAAAGGTTGTTTCCGGCAAAGACGATTTCAGGAGCGCCGCCCTTGTCCGCGAGCTGCTTTGCGAAAGAGTGCGACAGAGCCTCAAGGGCGCATTTCGCTCCGAGGTATGAGCCTCCGATTCCTATCACGACGACGAGGTCAACTCCCTTCGCTTTCCAGTCGTCACGGATTGCCTCGCACTCGGCGATGAGCGACTCCGGAGTCTGAGTCGGCAGGTGCTTCCAGCCGAGGAAGTCATTTCCCGCGCCGGTCTCGTCTTCAAGAACCTTGAGAGCCTCAACGGCCTTCTGTGTATATTCCTTAATTTCTGCGTCGTTTACGAAGGAGCCGCAGCCTCCCATATTAACCTTTAACATAATGATATGTAATTATTTGTTTATATTTTTAATTTCAATTTTTTCAACATGGTCAGAGACCGGTTCAACGAAAAAATGCGTGGTTTTGACATACGGAATAAAACCGAATGCCAAAACCACGCAAATTTAGCAAAAATTTCTATTTGTAGCTTTCCGGAATCCTGGAGAAAACTGCATGGATGCGGTTCATGTCGAATTTCTCGCTGCGGTCGTAGTAGTAGAGGCCGTTCTGTTCCTGCTCGACGTCGGTGAGCTGGGTGTAGCAGTAGCCGCAGATGTAGTCGGAAAGGGAGAGAAGAGCGTCCGTCAGTCCCTCAAGACGGGTGTAGAAATCCTCAAGGGAGGTCGGAGCATTGCCGTAGCCCCATGAAACGCCACGGTCATTAGCGGCCTTTTTCATGTCCTCCTCATTCGTCCACTTGATTCCGCCGTACTCGTCGAAGACATAAGGCATCTTGCCGTCATATTCAGGATAGTCGTATGTTCCGGCGACTGCCTCGCTGTTGAATCCGTAGTTCTTTGCGTAGAGGCCGCCGGCACTCTCGTGATGGCGGCTCCTGTAGGTGAAGAGCTTGCCGTCATTCCAGACTATCTTGCGGAACTTCTCCGGATTCTGCTCATAGCCGTGTCCTGTCCAGATGTCGGTGCGGACGAGGACTCCGCCGCTCGCCGCGCTGACAGGGCGCGTCGGGTCGAGCTGCTTGGTGAGGGCATAGACATCCTCCATGAAACGGGGGAACTGGATGTTGTCCGGCCTCCATTCCTCATTGGTCGGGGTCCAGACGATGATTGAAGGGTGGTTGCGGTCACGCACTATGATTTCGCCCCACTCGGTGATGAAGTTTCTCGCGGTCTCCGGCAGGTTGGTGTCCATCCCCCAGCTTGAGCTCTCGCCCCATGTGAGGTAGCCGAGCTTGTCCGCCCAATAGTGGAAACGCTCCTCAAATACCTTCTGGTGCAGTCTCGCGCCGTTGAATCCTGCCTTCATGGAAAGTTCGATGTCGTGACGAAGTGCCTCGTCGGAGGGTGCCGTCCACTGGCTGTCAGGGTAGTAGCCCTGATCGAGGACAAGCCTCTGGTAGCGCGGGCTGTTGTTGAGATAAATCTTGTTGCCCTCAAGGTGAACCTTGCGCATTCCGAGATAGGAGCCGACCTCGTCGATTACCCTGCCTTCAGAATCGATTACCTGATACTTCACGTCGTAGAGGAACGGATCCTCAGGGCTCCATGTCCTGAACTTCTTCATCGGAAGCACAACGACGGAATTGTTGGTCGCCACGACGGTCTTCTGCGCCACCGGCTTCTTAGGAGAGGTCGGGTCGGTGACCGTGACCTTGAGCGTGGATTTTCCCTCATGGAAGAAGAGCGGCTTCACGACAATCTGCCCCTGGTCGATGTCGGTGTCCACCTGCACCTGCGCCAGACCGTCCCCGCTGACCGGTTCCATCCACACGGTCTGCCAGATTCCGGTCGTCCGCGTGTAGTTGCAGGTCATGGATTTGAGCTGAAGCGACTGCTTTCCCGCAGGCTGGTTCCCGCTGCGGAGGTCGCTGGTTGCATATACGACAAGGCTATGAGTCTGCCCTGCCTTGACGAAAGAAGTGATGTCAAATGAGAATGAACTTGTGCCGCCGAAATGACGTCCGACGAGTTTGCCGTCGATATAAATCTCAGATTTATAATATACCGCGCCGAAATTGAGGCGTATGTTCCGTCCGTCCCATCCGGCGGGCACGGTTATGTTTCTGTGATACCACACCCCTTCGATGAAATCGGTGTGTCCGACTCCCGAAAGCTTGCTCTCCGGTGAGAACGGCACGAGAATCTTTCCGTCAAATCCGGTCGATTTTGAGAATCCATTCTCGTAGCCCGACGCCACATTGTCAATCGAGAAGGTCCATTCGCCGTTGAGGTTGACCCAGTCGGCACGTTCAAACTGAGGACGCGGGTATTCCGGTCTCGGAATTGAAGAGTCCGCATTCGCGGCTGTCGGTAGCGCAATCGCCGCAGTCAGCGCGAGCGCAGAGAAGAATGTCTTTAATTTCATTCCTTTAAGAAATTAGTGTTAATTTAGAATACCTGTGTGTCAGCACTACGGTCCAAACGGCCGCAACGGGGACAAAGGTACAAAAAATTGTGCACATCCGCATCGGTTTATATGACCGAATCGCCGCTCCCGCCGCCCTAGTCGCCGCCGAAAGAATCGACGGCGCGGCGCACGGAACCGTATTCGAGCAGAAGCCCCCTGGCGCGGTCATAGTCCTTCAGACCGGTTTCCTCCATTATCATCCTCGTGCCCCTGTCTATCAGCTTGCTGTTGGTAATCTGCATATCAATCATGCGGTTGCCGCGCACATGACCGAGCCGAATCATCGCCGCGGTGGAAATCATGTTGAGAATCAGCTTGGTGGCGGTTCCGGCCTTCATGCGCGTGCTGCCGGTGACGAACTCCGGACCGACGACGGCGACTATTGGAATTTCGGCTGCCTCCGCAAGCGGAGTGTCGGGATTGCAGGTGATGCAGGAGGTAAGAAGCCCCCTTGTGCGGGCGGTCCTCACGGCCCCGATGACATAAGGAGTGGTTCCCGAAGCCGCTATCCCGACAAGGGTGTCGGCCGGGGTCGGGCTGAAGGCAAGGATGTCCTTCCACCCCTGCTCCGGATCGTCCTCTGCGCCCTCCACGGCCCTGCGTATCGCGCCGTCGCCGCCGGCAATAAGGCCTATGACAAGCCCTGGCGAAGCTCCGAAGGTCGGCGGAATCTCCGACGCATCGACAACCCCGAGACGGCCGCTCGTGCCCGCGCCGATGTAAAAAAGCCGCCCGCCCTGCCTCATGCGGGAGACCACGCCATCGACAAGCATTCCTATCTCCGGAATGATGGAGCCTACTGCCTCGGGAACCGTCCTGTCCTCATTATTGATGCCCTCAAGGATTTCCTCGGTCGTCATCACGTCCAGACCGCTGTAGTTTGACTGCTGTTCAGTTATCTTCATTATTCAGGTGGTATTCGACAAGCCCGTCAATCGGGGATTTCACAATTTTGCCGACAGTCATATTGAGGAAGGAAGCGCGCTGCTCCACCAAATCGCGGCACAGCCAGGCAATCGAGCCGCAGAGATAAACATGATAGCGTTCGAAATCAAAGCTCTGATAATACAGACACCTTTCAAAAAATGTCACGATTCCTTCATAAAGAAAAAAATCGGCGTACTCCTGTCCGGCAACAGTAACCTCCATGTCATCAAATTCGCCCTTCGACTCCGGCTTCGCCCATTTGTAGATGAAAGGGAAAAAGGAGGCGAGGTAACGGTTCGGAGCCTCGGAGCGATAGACTTTTTCGATAACAGTTTCATAATCAAGGAAATATCTCTTCTTTAAGGCTTCAAGCATATCCTCGGGTATCAGGTCCCTCACGAAATCGGCAAGCAGCGTCTTTCCGTACCATGCGCCGGAGCCCTCGTCCCCGAGGATAAATCCGCCGCCACGTCCCGCCTTCACAATATCCTTCCCGTCATAAAAACAGCTGTTCGACCCGGTGCCCAATATCCCCACGATTCCGGGGTCTGTTCCGCACAAGGCGCGCGCCGCCCCGAGCAAGTCCGAAAGGACATTCACCGCGGCTTTCGGGAACATGGACCCGAAGGCATATTTCAGCGTCAGGGCCATCTTCCCGGATGTCGCCCCCGCGGAATAAAACCATATCTCCGAAACGCTTTCTACCGTAAGGCAGGTTTTTCCGTCTTCGCTCGTGCTCAATGACACCAGACGATCCGAAGCATGCAGCGCGGCGAACTGCGCGAAGGCGGAATGCGCGGCGAACACTATTTCATCAGGAGCAGACAGCGCCAAGTTCACGCCCTGAGTCTCAAATCTATCCACATGACCGCCAGGACAGATTGCCGCCCAGTCGCACTTCGTCGCACCGTTATCCGCAATAAGTATATACTTTCCCCTGCCTTTCTTACCGCGCTCTTTTTTATTGTTCTCGTTTTTACCGCTCTCGTTTTCAACCGCATCCGTCGCGGACTTTTTCCACCGGAATTTTTTCATACAATCGCCTTTATTTTCGCGGCCGCGGCCTCCCCGAGCCTTGATTTTACATCTATATGCTCCCTGATTGACGACACGAACGAATTGGACTCGAAACTTGAACCGCGCACCTGCTCGAAGTCCTGAATCCGGCGCTGCTCACCTCCGTCGGCGCCGAAGCTGGTCATCGCGGACAGGCCGAACTCCTTGCGGGCGTCTTCATAGACCATATTGTCAAGCGTGACGACAGAATCCTTCCAGCGCCCGACAAGGCCGAGCATATCCTCCGCCGAGGCTCCGGCGAGGTCTATCCCGTAATATTCCCGTATGATTCTGTATGCCCATGTCCACTCATAGTCATAGTACTTCCCGTGAATCCCGGCAAATCCGGAGGTAATCTCATCCACAGACGAGATTTCCCCGTTCTGAATCCTGTCCATAAGGCTCTCCACAGCCGAACGCGGGGCAATCAGCCCGGCAAGATCGACCCAATGCACGAGCCCGGTGTCCGAGTCCGGCCTTAAAGCCTCGCGGAGACCTTCAATATCCCGGAACTCGACATTCATCAGTCTGGTTATGAACGAGTTGCCAAGAAACTTATCAACGGCGAGCCCATAATATTTCAGTCCCTTTAGAAGCGAGGTCCTCTTTATGACGCCGCTCTGATAGGAATACGAGTCCGAATTTTCGCCGGACGTCTTCTGAAGGGCGCGGAGGATTTCCATGGCCCGGAGCATCTTGTTCACGGTATATGGGCTCAGCAGATTGTAGTTTATCATGTCCAGTTTGTCCGGATCCCTGCGGCCGTCCCTCTGAGGCCATTTCTTCGCGTCACGGATTGTCCCGACAGACTTGAGGTTAGCACCGGGCATGATGTACGAAGTACCCTGATTCTCAATAAGATAGGAAAAAGGCAGGTCGGAAGTGTCCTGATGGCTGACATGACGCCCCATCACGAGGGAAAAGGCGCCTACCTTGGCCGGCCAGAGAATGTAGGAATCGGACGTCGTCTTGGCCCCGCGCTCCATGATTCCCTGATGAATCGGACCCAGCTTATACATATGGTTGCTCTGGTTCGAGCCGGAGCCGGCGTTCATGAACGAGAACATTCCGGCAATAAGGAGCGTCGATTTGTGATGCGTGACCGTGTAGGGACCGGCAAATATCGCGCAGGCCTCGCCGTTTTCGCCCTGACAGTTGCTGAAGAAGAGAGAGTCGGAGGCAGAGTAGTTGTGCCCGAGATGGCAGGCCTGTCCCACGAAACAGCGAGAGAATGTCACTCCGTCCTCGACGGAGGAGCCGCTGCAGACTATGAAATCATCACCGATTACGCCCACGCCTATATGAACCGGAGCCACCTCGTTGGAGTTGAGGCTTCCGTTCTTGAGCCGTGCAGCCCCCTCTATCTTGCAGAAGTCGCCGACCTTCACGTTCTTTATGTACCCGGCATCGACGATGGTCACGTGCGAGCCGATATATCCCGTCGTGGAAGAAACCCCGGCGACATATTTCCCGATGAGCTCGCGAAGCCGGCCGATGAGTTCCGGCCGATGGCGGTAGAGAGCCATGATGTATGCGGTCTGCGCCGTGAGCCTGTCGAATATGACAACCTCGCGTCCGCCGGTCTCGTTGAGAACCGAAGCCTCGACGCCGTTTCCGAACGACGAGGGACCGTCCGTAAGGATGATATCGACATTCTCGATGAACGAGTCATGACCTATCTCATAATTGGCGATGTAGTTCTTGACATTCTCGATGCAGCAGTCGTCGCCCACGGTGACATTGTGCAGGGTCGCGTGATAGAGACCCGAATGCTTCCTCATCCCTCCGGGGAGCATGAATTCCTTGTTGAAAGCTCCTATGCGGACTTTCCCTGAAAAGCGAACGGAACGCACATGGTCAGTCGAGAAGCCGTCCCCGACCTCTATTTCCGCCCAATCCTCGGCGGAACACGACTGCGACTCCAGCGCCGTAATTTCACTTTCCGTAAGTTTTCTGTATTTCATAAGCCTATATTCTAATTTTGGGTCTTCTCCATAGACGAGACGGCATCCGCCACCTCATCGTACCTGTAGCCCCTGCCGAGCGCAAAACGCAGCAGCTTGATCTTCCACTGCGGCTCGTCACCGAGAGCCTTACGCTTCACCGAAAGCAGCCTGTCAAGCCTTGCGGCGGCGCGTCCGACGTCAATTTCGGCAATCCCGGAGTCAATGTCATCGCGGGAAATGCCCTTGCACGAGAGCGCATGGCGTATCTTCACTTCGCCCCAGCCCGAAACTGACGACTTTTCACGTGCGTAGGCCGCACAGTAGCGGCGGTCATTCACATAGCCGTCCGCCATCAGCGATTCGACCACGGCATTCGCCCCCGCCACATCGCCGTCAAGAGCCATCAGAGCCTTTTCCATGATGTCAGAGACGCAGTACTCCCGTCGCGAGCACAGATTTCGCAGTCTCGAAAGAATCTTCTGAACGGCATCTTCTCCTGTCATCGGAATCAGAAATTATAGCCGAAGCTGAGGTAAAGGCCGAAATGATGTATGATGTCGGACCAGTTGACATTCGCCGTAATGGGGCCGAAAATCGTGTTGTAGGAATATTCGAGAGCGAAGCCGTACATTCCCCGTCCGGCCGTGATGTCACGGAAGGAGTCAAAGGTGTAGAGGCAGTTGGCAATTCCTGTTATATAGTGATTCTTGGCGACGTTGAAGCGCAGGTCGGCCCGGGCAACTCCGAGCTTCGGGCTCAGCATCATAAGCCGCTCGATTCCGGCGAATGGAATCTGCTGTTCGAGATAGCGTCCCCCGATCTGTCCGCCGACCGCATTTGCGAACACCACCGGAGACTTGTCCCCGAACTGGCATCGGGCGTTCAGCGACGGGATGAAGGCAAAGACCTTCCCGGCCGGAACCACCGCCTTGAAATCCAGATTTACGGTGTGCAGGCCGCCGTTCCGGAGAGTGTGCACATAGTCCGTGAAAGTCCAGTCGTATGACAGTCCGACCTTCACTCCCCTCGTCGGGAAATAGCCTCGGTCGAAGTTATCGACCTTCCCGTCGATGTGGAGGCTCATGTAGTTCGAAAGGGCTTCCATCGGCTTGTAGGCTTCGCTGAAATATGAGCCGAGGAACATGTCCGCCGTGTCGTCATAGAAAAGGTCGTTGCGGAGCCCGAGCTTGACGTCAAAGTAGGACCACCGGAGACCGGAGACAAACACCTCCTGACGGGATGAAAGATAGTCGAACATCGGCCAGTTGTTCCGCGAGCCGAACACCTTGGCCTGAGTCCATCTTACGGAAGCGGAGGCATTGACGGTAGGGAACTTGGGAGAATCGTAGGAATAACGGAACTTGAACTCGGGATTCATGCTGAGCTTCGTGTCAAAGTTCAGTGTCGAGCCCTGAATCCTGTTGGCGAACAGGCCTATGTTGAAGACAGCCGTGACGAACTCCTCCGTGTCGGCCCGCATCCCTATTCCGAGCTGATGTATCGGCCCCTTCTTGCAGGTGATGTCCAGATCGAAAGGCTCTGTCCTGCCGTGCAGTTCGTAGGAGACATAATCGTATGCGCCCGTCGCATAGACCTGCGCCATCGCGTGCGAAATCCGCTCGTACGAGAGCGTGTCCCCCGGATGAATGTCCATTTTCTTCTTGAGAATCTTCTCTTCCGTGGAGTCAACCCCGGATATTCGGACATTCCGGATTTCCACCGGGTGATTCCTCAGATTGATGGCATGGGGTCCCGCAAGCCGAAGCGAGTCTTCCCCCACCCTGCGCTTTATGGCAACCAGCAGGGAATCCTTTGCCCGCGCAGCCTCGTATCCGTTGTGAATCAGCTTGTCGATGTTCTCCTTTGAAAAGCTCAGCATATTCAGTCCCATGAGATCCGGCCGTATCGAGACGTCCGGGATATAGACATTCCGCTCATATACCTCCCTCTCGAACATATCCATGCTGTGGGAAACGATGTCTCCAAAATTGCGAATCTGCGCACCGGGCTTAGGAGGCGACGTCACATCAACGCCTATTATTATGTCCGCGCCCAGCTGCTTCGCTATGTCCGTCGGATAGTTGTCCCTCATGCCGCCATCGACAAGGACGAGACCGTCATATTTCACCGGGGTGAACACGCCCGGAATGGACATCGTCGAACGAAGCGCCGTGTTAATCGGACCGTCATACCACACCTTGGTCTTTCCGGAGGCGAGGTCCGTGGAAACGCAGGCGTAGGGAATCGGAAGGTCAATGAAGTCCATAGGATCCTGATAGCCGACGGTGAGAGAACTGAAGAGGTTGGAAATGTTCTGTCCATAGACATAGCCTGAAGGCAGGCTGCCCAGCAGGTTGTCCTTGAAGACATGACTCACATGGTCGTCGTCGGCGTCTATGTGTATGTCGGCCTGCATCCTCTTCGCCGGCTCGACGTTCTGCGTTCCGCTGGCATAGTAAAACGGCATGGATATGAGATACTTCTCCTTGTACTTTGTCCTGCTGTAGGAGACATACTCACGGGGCAGCTTGTCGCGCATGAGGGCGTTCCAGTCAAGGCTGCGGATGAGCGTGTCTATCTCGCGGTAGTCATAGCCCATCGAGGTCAGTCCGCCCATAAGCCCTCCGATGCTCGTGCCGAGGACGATGTCCACGGGTATCTTGAGAGAGTCAAGATAGTGCAGCACTCCGATGTGGGCCGCGCCCTTCGCCCCTCCGCCGCTCATCACGAGCGCGACAGTAGGACGGCGCTGACGGATAGAGTCCAGACGGGCCTTCATACGCCCTATCATTACCGAATCCTCGACCGGGGAAACGCTGCGTCCGAAATAAGTCCTGCGCGGATAGTCCTGCGCAGGCAGTTCAATGGTCACGGCGCAAGACAGCGCCATGACGGCGAACGCAAAGATACAGGAAACCAACTTCTTCATGACCAATACTTTAATCCGTCTGCCTAACACTCAGTTTTCATGCCATCCGTTTCGGAACCGGCGGTTTCCGCCGCACGCCTCGCCGCGTGTTCCCCGGCAAGCAGGCCGCAGGCGGCAAGAATGTCCTCGCCTCGGGAAGCCCGTATGGTAGCGACTATTCCGGCATCGTTCAGACGCCTGCGGAACGCCTCCATGGCCGCGGGGGATGACGTACTGTACGGAAAATCCGGAATCTGATGGAAACGGATGAGGTTCACCCTACATTCAAGACGCCGGAGCAGTCTGACCAGCGCGTCGGCGTGCCGAGGGCTGTCATTGAATCCCCCGAACATGGTGTATTCGAAGCTGACACGTCTCTGACCGCTGAAATCGTATCTTCCGAGCAGGCGGACGACCTCAGTTATTGACCAGGCCTTCTGCGCAGGCATCAGGCTCAGCCGCTCATCCGGGAAAGGGTCGTGGAGACTGACGGCGATGTGGCAGCGGCAGTAATCCATATATCTCTTCAAATTCGGCAGGACGCCTATTGTGGAGACCGTAATCCGCTTGGGACTCCACGCGAATCCCCAGTCTGCCGTCAGAATCTCTATCGCCCGCATGACATTGTCGTAGTTGTCCAGAGGCTCGCCCATACCCATGAAAACGGCGTTGGTGAGCGCGTCGCTCTCCGCCACGGAGAGAAACTGCGAAATAATTTCCCCGGCGGTTAGATTGCCATGAAACCCCTGTCTGCCGGTCATGCAGAACCTGCATCCCATGCGGCAGCCTGACTGGGACGAGACACATAGCGTGGCGCGCTCACCATCGGGAATCATCACGGCCTCGACGGCGGATTCCTCAGTCCGCCCGGACACAGGAAAGAGATATTTCCTCGTCCCGTCAGACGAAGTCATCACATTCACCGGCGTGACAAGCCCCAGCTCATATTTCTCCGAAATCCTTGCACGGGCCGTCTTTGAGAGATTTGTCATCCCTTCTATCGAGCGCACCTTCTTCTGATACATCCACTGCGCAATCTGCCCGGCAGTGAACTTCGGCAGCCCGAGCGACAGCACCAGTTCCTGCAATTCGGCGAGATTCTTTCCGAGAAGCGCTTCCTTCATAATAACTTACCATTCATTTGTTCAAAAGGACGACGTGCAGCCGCATGGCTATTTGCTCACAAGCCCGAGCTTCTCCATCAGGGCCTCCGGCTGAGGGTCGTGCCCTCTGAACCTGCGGTAGAGCACGGCGGCATCCTCGGAATCTCCCTTGGAGAGGATGTTGTCGCGGAAGCTGTGGCTCACCTCGGTGTTGAATATGCCCTTCTCCTTGAACAGCGAAAAGGCGTCGGCCTCAAGGACCTCAGCCCACTTGTAGGAGTAGTAGCCGGCCGAGTACCCGCCCGCGAAGATGTGCGAGAAGGAGGTGGAGACGCAGGTCTCAGGGATGGTGACGGACACGGCATAAGGTTCGAGCGCCTTCTTCTCAAATGTCAGGACATCAAGGTTTTCCGGCAGTGAAGGCAGTGAATGCCAGGCCATGTCAAGCAGGCCGAACTGGAGCTGACGCACCTGAGAGTAGCCCGCAAGGTAGTTCTTCGCGGCCACAATCTTGCCTATAAGCTCGGCAGGGATGTTCTCGCCGGTCTGATAGTGCTTCGCGAACGTGTTGAGATACTCAGGCTCGAATCCCCAGTTCTCCATTATCTGGGACGGAAGTTCGACGAAGTCACGCGCCACGGACGTGCCGGTTATTGATGGATAACGGCCCTCGGCGAGTATGCCGTGGAGAGCATGGCCGAACTCGTGGAGGAAAGTCGTGAACTCGTCGTGCGTAAGGAGTGACGGCGAGGTCGATGTAGGCTTGCTGAAATTGGTGACTATGCTTATGAACGGTCTCTTTTCCACTCCGTTCTCAATGCTCTGCCCCCTGAACTCAGTCATCCACGCGCCGCCTCTCTTGCTTGCACGAGGGAAGAAGTCCGCATAGAACAGGGCCTTGTGCACTCCGTTCCCGTCGGTCACGTCATAGACCTTCACGTCCTTGTGGTAGCCCGGAATGTCCTTGCGGAGAGTGAAGTTCAGCCCATAGAGCCTGTGCGCGAGGTCGAACACGGCGTCGATGCAGTTCTCGAGCCTGAAATAAGGCTTGAGAAGTTCCTCGTTAAGCGAATACTTAGCCTCCTGATAGCGCTCGGACCAGAATGAGAAATCCCACGGCATCAGTTCGACGTCCTCGAAGCCGTTTTCCTTCGCGTAGTCCAGAATCTCCGCGACCTCTGTCCGGGCGAACGGAATGGACGGTATCACAAGCCGCGCGAGGAAGTCATTGACAGTCTTGGAGTTCTTCGCCATCCTTTCTTCAAGGGCATAGTCGGCATAGGTTCCGTAGCCGAGGATGTTCGAAGTCTTTATGCGAAGGTCGATTATCTTCTTCACATTGTCGCGGTTGTCGAACTCTCCGGAAACCGCCCTCGTGTTGTATGCCATATACATCTGACGGCGAAGCTCACGCACCTTGCTGAACTTCATGAACGGTCCGTAGCTCGGGTAGTCAAGAGTGAACGCCCAGCCTTCCAGCCCCTTTTCCTTGGCGGTCTCCGCAGCCGCATCTATCACATACTGCGGAAGTCCGTCAAGTTCCGTGGAGTCGGTGACATTCAGCGTGTAGGCGTTGGTCGCCGCAAGGACATTCTTGCTGAAGGAGAGCGTCGCGAGCGAGAGTTCCTCCGAAAGGCGGCTGTATTCGGCCTTGTCCTCCTCCCCGAGATTGGCCCCGTTGCGCGCGAACGACCTGTAGGAATTTTCAAGAATGCGCATCTGGTCCTGTTCAAGTCCAAGGGTCTCCCTCTTGTCATAGACAGCCTTCACCCTCCGGAACAGCCTGTCATTCAGAGTGACGTACATCGAGTATTCAGTAAGCTTAGGCGAAACCTCCTCGGCAATCTTCTGCATCTCGTCGTCAGTGTCCGCCTCCATAAGGTTGAAGAATATTCCGGAAACTCTCTCAAGTGTCTGCCCGGCGTACTCCATTGCCTCTATCGTGTTAGCGAAAGTAGGCTCATCCTCATTGTTCGCTATGGCGTCGATTTCTGCCTTGGCCTCTCTGATTCCCTGCTCAAATGCAGGAAGGTAGTGTTCATTGCGGATTTTGTCGAACTGCGGAGCGCCATAAGGCAGTTTCGACTCCGTCAAAAGCGGATTTTCCATATTACAAGAAGTGACAGTCGCGAGCGCGACGCCCGCTGCAAAAACAAACTTTTTCATTCTTATACCTATATATATTCGTATCGCAATACACGGGCGCACTTTGCCCCCGACGCAACCAATCTGCAAAGTTAGTCAAAATTTCACGACCCAAGGATTTTTTGTCACATTCTTGATATGGAGAAGACTCTGGTATCAGTGAGATTATAGCGTATGTCGAAGCAGCAGCACTCGCTGTAACGTGGACGGCGCTGACAGCAGGTCATGTAGTCGGGATTGAAGCCACGGAAAATCATCTGAGTAATGTCGAGGCTCAGTATGTTTTCACGGAGCAGGGACCGAAGCACGGAATAGTTCCGCGTGAGTATTCTCATGACATTGGTCTTGTTCCTTATGCTGAGCTTCCTCTCCCCGTAGTTGTAGCGGTTCTTGCAGGAGTCGCAGCAATAGAGCCTGTCATTCCTTCCATACGGAACAGGCTCGCCGCACTCCAGACAGCGCCTCACATACTCATTGTTATCTTCATTGAAACCGTAACCCATAAGACTGATGTTTTCCATGACGCAAATATGGAGCGAGGAAACGACAATAGCAAGAGACACAGCCTTAATGTAATGGACTGTACCGCAATTTTTTATCTTTTTTGACATTTCGACGGAATATATAATTTTTTCTTTACGTCACGGTGTCGTCTTCAGATTTCAAAATTTCGAAAAAACCTCAAAAAAAATTTATATGCCCATATAAAAAAGCGACATAAAACATAAATTCAGAAATAAATCGGTCCGGCAGGCATACGGCAGCATTGATGTTCAGAACTTTTTTGCAGTACTTTGCAGCACGCGGCGGTGATGAGAGCTCCTGAACCGGCGCGGACAGAAAGGGCGCTTTCCGGAAACCGTCCTCAAAAAAAATCAAACAAATCATCAATTCAGAAACATGGAAACAATCAACAGAGTGGAACTTCAGGGAACTGTAGGCAACATCAGGATGCAGGAAGCGGGAGAGAGGAAAGTGCTCCATTTCTCGCTCGTGACGAACAGGGTCGGACGCAACAAGGACGGTGAGAACATCGTCGAGTCCTGCTGGCACAACGTGGAGGCGTGGGAAGGCCAGAACATCGCGGATTTCTCGAAAATCGTGAAAGGCTGCAACGTGCACCTGTTCGGAAGAATCCGGTACTCGAAATATGTCGGCAGCGACAAAATCGAGAGAACCGGCACGGACATAATCGCGACAAAGCTTGAAATTGTCGAGGACGGGGCTGCATAGCCCGGCTGTCTGCCGGAAGTCCGAACGGGGAATTGACATGGACTTCCGGCTTCTTTCACCGTTAGTCCGCATTTCTTTTTTAGGGAGGGGACACGGCATTATCCGACGCGAACTTCCCGGCGAATTTCCCCGATACGGGTATTGAAGGAAACGAGTTTTTTGATAAATTTGCAGCAAAATACTCATAAAAATGCTACGAAAAGTCAGAATTGCTCTCGCGGCGGTCTTCTTCACGGGGATTACGCTGCTTTTCCTTGACTTCACCGGAGTCCTGCACCTCTATCTCGGATGGATGGCGAAGATTCAGTTCATTCCGGCCGTGCTCGCGCTCAATTTCGGGATTGTCGCGGCGCTGGTGCTGCTCACGCTGCTGCTGGGCAGGGTCTATTGCTCAGTCATCTGCCCGCTCGGGGTCATGCAGGACATAGTCTCTTGGATTCACGGAAAGACTAAGAAGAAAAATCTCTACAGGTTCAAGTACCGCAGGCCCCTTACGGTGCTGCGCTATACGGTGCTTGTCGCGTTCATCGCGGCAATGGCGCTCGGAGTCACCTCCATAGCCGCCCTTATCGCGCCTTACAGCGCATACGGAAGAATCGCGACGGAACTTTTCGCTCCTGTCTATCGTGGATGCAACAATCTTTTAGCGATGATTGCGGAACATTTCGACAGCTATGCCATCTACTCAACCGACGTGTGGATCAAGAGCGTACCGACATTCGTCGTCGCGGCCGTGACCTTCGTGCTGCTCGCGGTTCTTTCCTGGAAATGGGGAAGAATCTGGTGCAACAGCATCTGCCCGGTGGGTTCGCTGCTCGGCCTCGTTTCGAGGTTCAGCATTTTCGGGCCGGTGATTGACACGGACAAATGCCGGAACTGCGGTCTGTGCAGCAGGCGCTGCAAGTCCTCCTGCATCGACACTGCGAATCACAGTGTTGACTACAGCCGCTGCGTGGCGTGCATGGACTGCCTGTCAGTCTGCCGCGACGGGGCGATTCAGTACAGGTTCAGATACGGCAGAAAAGCCGCCGGAAAGAACGGCGCGGAAGAAGCCTCCGGAACTTCCGGCGTGAACCACACGGCCACCGCCGGCAAGCCGGAGAACGGTACGCGCCGCGAATTTATAAAGGCTACCGCTATCACCGTCGGGACACTTGCGGCGGCCGAGATGGCGCGTCCGGTGGAGGCGGCCGCCCAGCAGATGAAAGTCGATGGCGGGCTCATCACGCTGCCCGAGAAAAAGGCTCCTGAGAGAGAGACACCTCTAAAGCCGGCCGGCTCCGGAAGCCTCAGGCACTTCACGGATCACTGCATCGCCTGCCAGCTCTGCGTCTCCGCCTGTCCGAATCATGTGCTGAGGCCATCCACAAAACTTGAAACGCTGATGCAGCCGGAGATGTCCTACGAGAAAGGCTACTGCCGTCCGGAATGCACAAGATGCTCGTCCGTCTGCCCGGCAGGAGCAATTGCGGAGGTGAGCCGTGAGGAAAAGTCTTCCATTCAGATAGGACACGCCGCGGTCGATTACAGGCTCTGCGTCGCGGCTGCCGAAGGGGTCAGGTGCGGCAACTGTGCAAGGCACTGTCCGGTCGGGGCGATACGGATGGTGCGCAAGGATGAGCCGGACAAGGATTCCGTGAGGATTCCTGCCGTCAATGAGGAGCGCTGCATAGGGTGCGGGGCCTGCGAGTACAACTGCCCGGCCGCGCCGCTGAGCGCGATTCATGTGGAGGGACACGCCGTCCATAAGGAACTGTAGGCCGGCAAAGTGGTGCAGAGAGTCCGCCATGGGAGGCGGAACGAGAATTTGAAGTAACAGTCTGATTCAGAAAAAGATGAAAAGAAGAGAATTCATAAAGACAAGCGGAATGGCAGCAGCTGCGGCCGTGACCGCCGGTGCGTTTGCGGGCTGCGGTGAAGGCGGACGGGGCGAAGCGAAGGCCGGAGGAGCCGGCGACGCGGCTGAGAGCGGCGAGATGACATACAGGACAGACCCCAAGACAGGTGACAAGGTCAGCGTGCTCGGCTACGGATGTATGCGCTGGCAGATGAAAAAGGACGAGGAGGGAAAGGACGTCATAGACCAGGATTCGGTGAACGGGCTTGTGGATTACGCCCTCGCCCACGGCATCAACTACTTCGACTCCTCCCCCGTCTATCTTCAGGGACAGAGCGAGGCGGCCACGGGGCTTGCGCTGAGCCGCCACCCGAGGGAGTCATACTATATAGCGACGAAGCTCTCCAACTTCAGCAACTGGACGCGGGAGAACTCGATGCTCATGTACCGGAAGTCCTTCAAGAACTTCCGGACGGACTACATAGACTACTACCTCCTGCACAGCATAGGGCGGAGCATGGAGGACTTCGAAAACAGGTATGTGAAGAACGGAATGCTGGATTTCCTGCTCAAGGAACGCGAGGCCGGGCGGATAAGGCATCTCGGCTATTCGTTCCACGGGAAGGAGGAGATGTTCGACGAACTGCTCAAGACCCACGATAAATACCATTGGGACTTCATCCAGATTCAGATGAACTACCTCGACTGGGACTATGCGGAAGGCCGGAACAGCAACGCGAGACATATGTACGAGGAACTCTCAAAGCGCGGAATCCCTGTCGTAATCATGGAGCCGCTGCTCGGCGGCCGCCTCTCCAAGGTCTCTGACAATGTGGCGGAAAAGCTCAAGCAGCGCGACCCGTCGTCAAGCGTGGCATCATGGGCATTCAGATTCGCCGGCTCCCCGGAGGGCGTGCTCTGCGTGCTGAGCGGGATGACCTATATGGAGCACCTTCAGGACAACCTGAAGACCTACTCCCCTCTCAAGCCTCTGACAGAAGACGACGACAAGTTCCTGATGGACGTGGCCGAGCTGATTCACAGTTATCCGACCGTGCCGTGCAACGACTGCAAGTACTGTATGCCATGCCCTTACGGCATCGACATCCCTGCAATTCTCCTGCACTACAACAAGTGCGTGAACGCAGGCCTCGTGGTTCCGCAGCCGGAGCCAGACGAGGAGAACTTCAGCGAGGAGATGAAGGCGTACAGGAAAGCCCGCAGGGCATACCTCGTCAGCTACGGACGCAGCATAGAGAGAGTCAGGCAGGCAAACCGGTGCATAGGCTGCGGACAGTGCATGAGCCATTGCCCGCAGAGCATTCAGATTCCTAATGAGCTGCAGCGCATTGACCGCTTGGTCGAAAAACTGCGGAGGGCGGAATAAAAGCGGCTTGCTGCGTTACGCGGGGCATTTCAAATCCTCACAACCATCAGGTTGCTCCGGTTTGAAACGCCCCGCAAGCCTTGCAATCCATCTTTTATTCCCCTCGCCGCCTAAGCGGATTCACTCAATTGGTCTAAATGAAATTTAGTCCAGTTAGCTGCCGCCGCATTACGATGTTCAGAGATTTTAATTGGAGCCGTAGTCCTCGGCGTCTTTCTTAACGGCGTCGGGGATTGTTGTCCGGACATAGACGCTCGGGGTGTCGTCGCCGCCGACAAGAACGAGCGAGAGACGGTCTCCGGACAGAGAGCTGCTGTAGCTGCCGCCCCACGGACGGTTTTCGCCGTAATTGCCGCTGAGTATGCCGTCGCTGATGGAATACTTGCCGCTGAACATCCGGTAATGTCCCTGACCGAGCCTCTGCCAGCAGCTGAAGTTCATATCGGTGGTAAAGCTGACATAGACATCCGCCGAACTTTCCGCAGCGTCCTGTCCGAAATAGCTTTCAAGCTTCCACTCCCCGATGACCGACGGGGTTTCCGACCAGTTGTCCTTGGTGCACGACCATGAGACGACAAGGGTGACGACAAATAAAACAACCGCTTTTATTGTTGCTTTCATGAAATATGTGTAATCCTTAACCTTAACGCTTACCATTGCTAAACTATCCTAAGTTCAAAAAAAATCAGAACCAGCCTCCGTTGTCAGGAACCGCAGGCCTCGAAATCACCGAGATTGTACGGGACATCACCATTCCGCCCGGCAAGCCGTCCTCCCCGTCGGGAAGGGTAGAGCCGGCGACGGCATGGACGGTGATTCGGGCGCATCCTGCCTTGGTCGGGTAAATGCGCAGCTTCCCGTAGGCCATCTGCGGAGCCTCGGCAAGGCCGAGAGCCTCGCTGTCCTCAGCCGAGACCTCAACGGTCCCGTCCGGATAGTATAAATCAGGAGCGCCGCCTCCGAAATAGCCGGATATGTCAATTCTCTGGGATTTTCCTGTCTCCGCCATCACCGACGGGACCCCGTCCATCTGCATATAGAGCCTCCAGACATCGGTCACGCCGCTTCCCATCTGCCCCTTATACGGATTGAGCATAATGTTGCCGATGGACGTCCCGACAAGGGATCTCTTGACCCCGTTCAGACGGTTGTCAATTCTCGACACGGACGACAGGAGAATGGACTTGAACTCGTCATTGGTGTAGTGCAGTCCTTGCTTCAGCGCGTATGAAAGTCCGAGCGCCGCCACTCCGCTGACATGAGGGCAGGCCATGGACGTGCCCTGCATATAGCCGAAACTCGTCGCGGATTTGTCTCCTGTCGGCCTTCCGTTCTCGTCCCAGAGGGCTATGGATTCCGTAGGCATCGTGGAAAGGATGCCGCCCTTCATGTCGTCGGTCTTTCCGCCCGCATAATAGTCGCCTCCGGGAGCGGAGACGTTACACCCGTAGCCGTAATTGGTGTAATACCCCGGAAGACCGTCGGCTCCAACGGCGCAGACGCTTATGCAGTCATTGAGCGCGGCCGGATAGCCTGACATGGCCTTTCCGTCATTCCCTGCGGCAAATATGGCGACTCCGCCGTCCAGCGCCGAGCAGTTCGACTTTGCGAGGAAATAGCGTATGGCGTCTATTTCCGCACGATAGCCGTAACGGGCATATTCGGCTTCACTCTTCACAGAACCGGACGTGATTCCGAACGAGCACTGCGCGATGCACGCCCCGTTGTCCGCCGCATACTCAAAGGCGTTTACGACACCTGCCATGCTGCTCTTTCCACGGTTGAATATCTGGCAGGACATAATCTTAACTCCATCTCCGTGCCCGCTGCCGCCGGCGACGCCGCAGACACCGACGCTGTTGTTATTGACCGCAGCCACGGTTCCGGCCACATGAGTGCCGTGTCCGCTGTTCCCGTCGCTTTTCCAGTCGAGGTCCGGAGTTCCATCGACGAAGTTATAGCCGTGGATGTCGTCCCTGTAGCTGTTCCGGTCGTCGTCCGTTCCGTTTCCGGCCACCTCGCCGGGATTCGTCCAGATGTTTGCGGCAAGGTCGGGATGGTCGCACTGGACGGCCTCGTCGATGACGGCAACTACAATCTCAGGATTACCCGCACATAGAGTCCAGGCCCGTGAAATGTTGATATCCGCGCCGACCCTTGCAGTCGGACACCAGCCCTTGTCCCCGGTGTTCTCAAAGCCCCACTGGTCAGCCCTGTAAGGGTCGTTGAAACCCGCTGCGGCAATAGCCCTTGTCGCGGGGCCGGGCTCGTAAGGCCACGACCGCCAATCAGAGCAACGTTCCACCGAAGCGTTGAACTCGACGCTCGAAATGCAGGCGAGGGAAGCAAGTTCCGAGGCACCGGCCTCAACGTCAGACTCCTCCGCGAACTCCACCGCAAGCCAGCGGTCAAGCCCCAATCGCCTCTTGAGTTCAACATCCCCGGTTTCCATATTGAACAGCGGAGTCACGTGCGACACACCGGAGACCTCCCCGGCCGCCGCAATCACGGCCTCGACATCGTCCGACGCATAGACCATAAGCACGGTTCCGCTCTGTGAGGAAGCGGTGTTGCATATTTTCTGTACGCCGGCAATGTCCTCCGCATCACCGGATGGCAGCCCTGTCATGTCCGAGCAGCCTACGGCAAGCAGAGCGGCCGACAGCATAAAAGTTAATGTACCAATTCTTTTCATCAGCAAAACTATACTAAGCCTTTTATTATCTCAAAAAGGACAGGCGAGACACACCCGCCTGTCCTGAACATATCCCGGTTCAAAGATAGTTATTTTTCAGAAATCCTTGAAACATCAGTTCTGTGCACATTCACTGAAAACGAACGGCCGCCCAAACCGAGAGCAAAGTCAGCGCCCTGTCCGACACTTGACGTGAAGCCTGCCTTCCTTGTCGGAGCCGTCCCGAAAATTCCGTGTTCAGGAGCGAACGTCCTTATTTTCTTCTGTGCCTTGAAGCCGTCAATCACCGTACGCATATGGCCTTTGGCTGTCTCCACGCAATTCACGGGCATATTTCCGGCGAAACGGCTTATCGCATTGAGTTTCTGAATGCTTGCCTGAACCTCGTCATTGCCCGGGGCAAGCCCGTTGTCATCCTTAGACTCCTCGACGAGCAGCAAGTCATTGTATGCCTCCGTCAAGCCAATATATTCAGAATATTTCTCGTCACCAAAAGCGGCATTTGCCACACCGGAGAAACCATACTTTTCAGAATAGTCAGAAGGACATACAAATGCAATATAACCATCTTTTACATAACCTCCGAGAAGAAGCCCATTGCCGCTGTACACACTCTTTCCATTAAATATCATAGGAGAGAACCAGTATTTTCCGCCCTGTCCGAACTGCTGGTTCAGAGAATACAGGACACCTCCATAGAAATCCCAGGTCATAGTGTCGTCAAAGCCATAGTTTTTAGCGGAGGCAGCGAACAGTCCGGAAATCTCGACATACTCATCAACAAGCCCGTTCTTATCCGGTTCCGAATCCGGAATATCACTGTCGGAAACTGTCACTTTGGAGATATACTCACGCATCCCCAGTTCTCCGTAAGCATCGACCGCATAGAAATTATACTTGCCGAAATATCCTTCTGACTTTTCAGGAAGCAGTTCCTCATCAATGGAATCAATCGTATAGCTGTCATAAATAGGGAGAGGCTTGCCCGTAGTGGTGACAACAGCATCCGGAACAAGAACTTTCGTCTCATAGCCGTTTGAAGCTATCACGACAACCTTGTATCCGGTTCCCGGAAGAAGCTTCGGGACAGGAGCGGCGTAACCGTCCCCATTGATCTGTTCAAGAACCTCCGCGCTTACGGCATCCTTGGAGTTCACCTCCTTCACGCAGTCTTCAGGGGAAGAGAACCAGCTCGTATATTTTACCACCCCGATTTTGACGGATACGAGGTCTTTCCCATAGCACCACACCTCAACGGTGTTGTCCGTATTGTAGCCCTGTCCCACATATCTTTCCGCAGAGCCGATTCCGGCGCTCACGACAACAGGGACGGTGTCTCCGGCCTTCACATAAGAGAAACGGGCAGCAGCCGAGGACTTAAGATTTTCCTCCTTGTCCATTGTGGCGAACACTACCGTATATACGCCTGTTTCCTCACATTCTATCTCTATCACAGAGGATTCCGTAATTGTTTTCGCCGCCTCATCACGGGAAATCTCAAGCGCCTTGACGCTGACGTCCCCGCTTGGAACGGCACCTTCATAGACAGCATATTTCGCCGTGACAACGTCCGCGCCGAGAACAACCTTGACAGGAAGCTTACCGTCCTCTGACTGCCCTGCAACTGCCTGTACGGAATAATCAAAGTCCTTATATCCAGGAAGCACGATGGTGTTCTTTTCCGAATTCATATAGTTATACGGTTCATCGTCGAACCCGATCACGATTCCGTTTTTAGGGAACTTAATCACACCGTTCGACATCGTGCCGTACGACTTCCCCTTGAAGCCGTTTTCCCCGCAGAATGAGCCGAACCAGATTTCACCGTCAGAACCGAGAGTGGTTCCGCTTGCTCCCCAGAGGATATAGACCTTGTCAGGATTCGTCGCATCTACATAGGTGTAGGTGCCCGGAGTCGTGTATTCAAGGTAGTCTTCGTCCGATCCGTCTCCTCCGAAAAGAAGCCTGACCATGCGGGAGCCATAGGCATCCTTCATCCTGTAATAGCCCGGCTTGTCCTCACGCTCATACATCTCGACCTTGTCGTTCGTATAGTTCGGAGTACCGAATGCAGGAGCGATGATGTCGTCCGTCCATGTTCCGTATTCCTCGCCGTCCTTGCCCACAAGCCTGTTCCATTTCACGCGGGTCACGTCAAAGGAAATCGAAAGCGGCTTGTCCGTATAGATGCCGGTATATTTCGTGTCAACGCATTCAATCGTGCACTCATACTTTGTTCCGAGCTTCGCATCAGGAAAAGAAACCTCGAAAACAGTCTCCGCCTGCCCTTCCTCGAAACTGATTTCAGAGACGGAGAAAACGCCGTCAGCAGACTCCTGTCCGTCTTTTGTCTCATATGTAGCCGTCAGCTTCACGGGAACGGTGATTGCGTCATCGGCCTTCGCTTCAGCCCTGTATGCCGTGAATGTCATGACAGCCTCTTCAGCAGGGTCAAACTCGACGGATTTTTGGGCGGATGTAAGAGTCTCGAAATAGACCCCATAGTTGTCCACTTCGGGTTCACCGGCCTGATAAGTCTCCTTCACGCAGGACGCGAATACGGCAAGACCTGCGGCGGCAGAAAATAATATCTTGTATATATTGTTCATAATCATATTCGTTTTGAATATTTGAATCTACCATTATTATTCCTTCCAGAGCTCAATCTTGTCCGACGGGTCAGGATTGTTCGTCTCATCGTTGATTCCGGTATTGCTCTGGAACTCGCCGCGGGTGATGACGACATTCCACTGAGGAGACCTCCCCTTGCAGTTCAGACGGAATACGCTTGCATGGTTGGTACCCGCATACCCGCGCTCCAGTCCTGCGTCAAGGCGTTTATAATCATAGAACAGGATGCCCTCACCCCAGAATTCAATTCGTTTCTGATACAAAAGGTCATCAACGAGGAAATCCTTCAGGCTGTTTGCTCCGCAAACGAACTCCGGGTCGCGGTAGGTCTTGACGAACGTCTCAAGCAGTTCCTTGCCCTTGGCCACGCCCTCTGTGTGAGCCTTTGCCTCGGCCTCGATGAAATACATTTCCTCAACACGCATCAGGCAGTGGTCCGCGCAGTTTCCGACAGTGTAGTCGTTCACGTTACCGCCGGCAGGACGGAACTTGATGCTGAGATAAGGAACCGCAGTCGAAGAGAGAAAACTCTTCTGGTCATCCGCCGAACCCGCGAACTTATAGACTCCGCTGAACTTTTCAGAAGAAGGATTCTCTATATACTCGGGAGAAAGCCAGCTTGCCTTTCTGAAGTCGCTGTCACTGATACTTTCGTAAAGTTTCCTGTCAATGCCGATTTTTGAAAGCGTCGCATATCCCCAAGTGGCCTCTGCCGAGATATGGCTGGTGAATGTCTCGAACTTTCTTTGATTTTCCGCAGTGAGAACCTGCCCCCAAATCCACGCGGAGTTGGATGTACCGCTGTTGAAGCCCGTCGTCGGATCCTGCCACTGACTCTTAGTCAGAGGTGTCTTTCCGCTGGTGCTAATGGCAAGTTCCGCGTATTTCGCGGCATTCTCGAACGCGCCTTCATTTCCGGTCTCCCAATAGCCCATCTCAAGATAAGTCCTTGCCTTCAGGCCATAGACGGCGGCAACACCTGGCTGAGTGTAACTGTAGGCATCCCCCTGAAGAAGAGTCTCGGCCTTGTCCAAATCGGAGAGGATAAACGCATACATATCCTCCCTTTTAGCACGCGGGTTATGCTTGGCCTCGCTTTCCGTCGTCTTTTCACTGATAATAGGAACGGTCAAGCCGAGAATGTTTTCAGGAACATTGTAATTATGCGCAACGGCATACTCGTCAGAGACCGGCTTCGCCTCCATTATCCGGGCAAGGTCAAGATAGAGATACGCACGATAGGCATACGCCTTTCCCAGAGTTATCTTCTGTTCCGGAGTTGCAGAGCCCTCGTCGATGACATTGATCACATCATTGGCAATCTTAATCCAAGTGTAGTAGCAGTCCCAGAAATAGGCGCAGTAGATATATCTGGCATCCTGAGCCTGATTCATGTTCCATATCGCATACCTGTTGTAGTACGGATTGTCGCCCATCGTAGCCAAGTCATTGAGCATAAACTCCATGGCAAGATGAATTGCGCTTATTCCATAGTCAAAGTGATCGTCGTAGGCAGTGTCATACCCTGCCGTGTCGTAACGGAGCATAGACGCGGGGAGTCCCCTGAGAATTCCGTCCAAAGCGAACGATGACTTCGCCACCTGTTCTTTCGTCTGAGTCGAACCTTCCGGCATTGTCTCCTTTATGCACCCCGAAAAAACAAGACCGAGGGCGAGGACACCAATCGTTGCATATATTTTCTTCATCGTAATAATCTGTTTGGAAGTTAATTAGAATGTGATGTTTATACCTCCGGAAACCGTCCTGACAGTCGAGTTTGTCGCATAGTTCGTCTCACCGTTGAAACTGTAGCGAGGGTCAAATCCGTTCCTTGCGGAAACATACCAGATGTTGTCGGCGGAAACATACAGACGGAGTTTGCTTATCTTTATCTTCTGCGTGAGCTTCGCCGGGAACGTGTATCCAATCTGCGCGTTCTGGAAATTCAGATAGCTTGCATCGGTAAGGAATCTGTCGGATGTGGAATTGAAATTCTGGTCAAGGTACTGGAATCTCGGCATATCGGAATCCTTGTTGTCCGGAGTCCATGCATTGAGTACATCCTTGTGGTAGTTCCCGCCGAGGCTTCCGCCGGGAGCGTCAAGCGACGCAGCATAGCCGTAATCGTATGCCTTGCCGCCTATCTGGTAGGTAAACTGCGCGGAAATGTCCACTCCGAAGAAAGAAACTGACGTTCCGAATCCTCCATAAAGTTTTGGCGTAGATGTCTCACAGAGATAGTCTGTAGCCTTGCTGTAGTCCTTGGTGGTCGTCCTTCCTATGACATTGCCGTCCTTATCCTTCTCGTCCATATACCACTGAGGTTCACCTGTCTCATGGTCAATGCCGGCATATTTAGGCATCTTCCTCGTGTAGAGAGGCAGTCCCTCTCCATAGAAGAACACGCCGGAGGCATAGCCCTTGTAGCCTTCCATCTCGACGGTCTTCCTTTCCTCCGGAAGATAGAGAATCTTGTTGGTATAGTGGGTGGCGTTCACGTTTGCGGACCACACGACATCCTTAGTCCTCACGATGTCGCCGTCAAACGAAAACTCAATACCCTGGTTTCTCATGTCACCGATATTGTCATAATATCCTGAATATCCGAGAGATGCAGGAACCGTAAAGAAGAAGAGCATATCGGATGTCTTTCTGTAGAAATACTCAACCGAACCGTTCAGACGACGACCGAAGAATTCGAAATCCGTTCCGACGTTAAAGTTCGTGTTGGTCTCCCATGTGATATTCTCATTTCCCTTGGTACGGAACACCACGCCCACCTCGTCCTCAGAGTTCTTGACAGAATAGGTGTCGGTGTAGAGATAGTTGCTGATGTTGTCATTGCCCTGCGAACCTATGGAGGCCTTCAGCTTGAGCATATCAACCCAAGGAGCGTTGAACCATGTTTCGTGATTTATCAGCCAGCCGGCTCCGAGCGACCAGAAATTACCCCAGCGATGCTTAGGATGGAACCTCGACGAAGCGTCCCTACGATATGACGCGCTCGCGAAGATTCTGTTCGCATAGTCATACTGAACACGGGCAAAGTAGCCCTCATTGTTGTACCAGTCGTGCGAAGAGGAGGCCTTCTTGGCATCAACCACAGCCCCGTTCAGTTCGAGGTCATCAATTGAGAAAAGCTTTGTCTTGGCCGCGGAGAGCGCATAAGAGTGGTTTCTGTAATATTCGTGTCCCAGAAGGGCATCAACCGTGTGCACACCTGCGAAAGTGTGATGATAGTTGAGAAGCTGCTGAAAGTTGAAATACAGGCTGCGGTCATGCGCGACATAGAGGATACCGCCAGTTGATGTCGACTGCCCGTAGTACGGGTTGCCCAAATCCTTTCCGCGGACCTCATCCAGTCCGACGCCTCCGTTCAGAGTGAAAGTGAAGTCATTGAGGAACTTGAACTCGGCATACCCTGTTCCGTTCACGGCATTTCCCTCACTGACAGTGAGATCCAAATCCGTCGTCGCGAGAGCATTTGTGTCGGTGGCGTTCGGGCGCGTAAGTCCTGCAACCTGCCCGCTGCCGAAGTCGTACAGCTTATATCCGTTTGAGTCATGCATGATGTTGCCGTTTCCGTCCCTTACATAAAGAGGATAGATAGGAGCCATGCCAACAGCCATTCCGAAGATTGAGCCTGTCGAGCCGGAATCCTCATCCGGAGAGGCATTCCTCCAGTTGTACTTGGCATAGCTTGCGTTACCTCCGACCTTGAGCCAGGATTTTGCCTGATAGTCCGCGCGCAGCTTTGCAGTGTAGCGCTTCATGCTCTGGTTCGAAACGATACCCTTGTTGTCAAGGAGTCCGAGAGACGCATAGAAAGAGGCCCTGTCCGTGCTGCCGGAAACGCTCGCGTTGTATTCCTGACGCATGGACGGCGTATAAATGTTGTCGAGCCAGTTGTCAGGCTGAACCCAATAGTCCTGACCGTTATAGGAGACTTTCCGTCCGAGCGTCGCATGAGGGTTGAGCTTGCCGTTGCTTCCGATAAGGAATTCGCCTTCCGGAAGAGTATAGACATTATAGGCAAGACCGCCTTCCTTTGAAGAGCCGGCGACATTGGTCGCGGCCTTGAAGTGCGCGTCACTCTCGGACATTCCGCTGCTCATATAATAATTCTTGAGCGCGGCATAATGGGTTTCATAGTACTGTCCCGGATCGGAGATGTAGTCATAAGTTTTGAGAGCCTTTGTGTTGACTCCCCACCTTGCGTCAATGTTTACCACTGCCTCTCCGCGCTTTGCCTTCTTTGTGGTAATCATGATGACTCCGTTTGCTCCGCGGGCTCCGTAAAGCGCATTGGAAGCGGCGTCCTTGAGGACGGTCATCGACTCTATGTCAGAAGGGTTTATGTTGTTTATGTCACCCGGATACGGGACACCATCAACGACATAAAGAGGAGCCGAACCTGCCGAAATGGAGCTTATGCCACGGATGCGGATTGACGGGGAAGAACCGAGAGCGCCGGACGAGGTGGTCATCTGCACGCCGGCGACGACTCCTTCGAGTGCGCGGGTCGCGTCCGACGACTGCACCTTGGCGATGTCTGATGACTTCACGACCGTGGCCGAACCGGTGAATGACTCCTTTGTCGATGTACCGAACGCGACGACGATGGTCTCGTCGAGGGCGGTGGCGTCAACCGGAAGTTCAACATTGACGACGCTCCTGCCGGCGGCCGCTGTCTCGACCTGCTTATAACCGACGGAGATGAACACGAGCACATCTTCTCCTGCCTTGACCTTGATGCTGTAATTACCGTCAGCATCGGCCGATGTGCCAGTCATTGTGCCTTTGACCTGAACTGATGCGAAAGGAATGCCTTCGCCTGTGGAGGCGTCGGTGACCTTGCCGGAAATCTCCCTGTTCTGCGCAAGGGCAAGTCCGGCGGACATCATGATGGCCACGAAAAAAAGAAGGACTTTTTTCATAAGCAAAAATTTAATTAAACATTATAATACCTTTGATGCGATTTCAACATTTATCATCATGCGATTTTTCACATTCACTACTGCTTCCGCACCTCCGCCCTTATGCCCCGAAGCCGCGCACTGAAAACCGTGCACTAAAAAACGGGCGTTTTATTGTGCATAGGAAAAACTCCTTATAACGAGCATATTTTCAATATATTACAAGTCAAAAAGTGTCATGTCGGTCATTGCTTATGTGAGGGTCAGCACACAAGTGCAACCCTTTGAAAGTCAGGAATATGAAATAAGGAGGTGGTGCGAGGAACGCTCGCTGGACATTGACGGTTGGGTGACGGAATCAGTTTCGGGGACTGTCTCATGGGAAAAGCGTATGCTCGGAAAAACCATTCGGCGGATGAGGCCAGGAGACCTGCTCGTGTGTTCCGAAATATCGCGTCTTGGCCGTAATATGCTGATGATCATGTCCATACTCAACATCTGCTCCCAGAAAGGACTGCGCATCCACACGATAAAGGACAATTTCGACCTCTCCGACAACATAAGCTCCAAAATCATCGCCTTCGCGTTCGCCCTCGCCGCCGAAATAGAAAGAAATCTCATCTCCCAGCGCACCCGCGAGGCCCTTGCCGCCAAAAAGACCGCAGGCGTGAACCTCGGCCGTCCGAAGGGATATTCGGAGAAAGTTCAAAGGATATGCAGCGAATCCGGCGACATAGAGGCGCTCCTCGCCTCGGGAAGCACAATGGCCTCAGTCGCCAAACTCTACAATGTCCACCGCAACACCCTCGCCCGCCTCCGCCGGATGAACTACCGCATCCCGCCCGGCGAACCAATAGCGTCCGAACAGAATGAAATTTAGCCATTCTTGGATAATGTCGGAATAATGTCGGAATAAAGGATATGCAGCGAATCGGATAGTAACACTTTGAGCGGGGGCTGCGGAGTGGAAAATCGGGTGGGAAAATGCGGGTTTAATATGATTTAACCGAGATTTTTGAAGAAAATTGCAGTTTTTTCAAAAATTTTCATTTTTCGCTGCCGAAATAGAAATAATATCAAATCATTACTTTTTATTGGCATAATATAATGATTTGAAAGTGATTTTGATTCTTGAGGCATTCATTCGCTTGGTTAAACGGCTGTCAGACAACCTAAAAAGATTTGGATTTGTGAAATTTAATCACAAACTTTGCAATTCGCACGCACAATAAAACGCCCGTTTTTTAGTGCACGGTTTTCAGCACACAGCTTCGGGGCATAAGGGCGGAGGTGCGCAGCGAGTAGTAGTGAATGTGAAAAATCGCATCAAAGGTATTATATGTTTAACAAATCTAATGAGCTTATTATGAGTAAAAGATTATTCTCATTAGCGCTGTGCCTGCTGATTGGCGTGGGCACGGCATTCGCTCAGACTGTCAAGGTCTCCGGAACTGTCACGGACAACAACGGCGACCCTGTGGTCAGCGCGGCTGTCCAGCTTAAGGGCAGCACAAGCGTCTATACTATGACAGACGCTGTCGGAGAGTTCTCCATCAATGTTCCCGGCGACGGCACCCTTGCCGTAAGCTGCCTCGGGTTCACCCCGACAGAAGTTCCGGTCAACGGACGAAGCTTCGTGACAATCCAGCTCAAGCCGGACAGCCAAGTGCTTGAAGACGTCATCGTCGTGGCCTACGGAACGGTCCGAAGGGAAGCCAACACGGGCTCCGTAACATCAGTGAAGAACGAACAGCTGGCTCAGGTGCCGGCGACATCCGTCGATAAGATGCTCGCGGGAAAGATGGCCGGCGTGTCAATAACGTCTGGTTCCGGTCAGCCGGGCTCCACATCAACCATCCGCGTGCGAGGAACATCCTCAATTAATGCCGGCAACGAGCCTCTTTGGGTTGTCGATGGCATTCCGGTGATGTCAAGCGACTTCCGCATGCTTTCCAATGCAGGCGTAGGAGGCGGGTCCTCATCAACATTCCTCAATCCCAATGACATCGAGTCCATCACCGTGCTCAAAGACGCGGCAGCGGCTTCCGTATATGGTTCCCGTGCCGCAAACGGTGTCATACTCGTGACTACCAAGAGCGGAAAGAACGGGCAGGCCAAGTTCACGGCAAGGGCGAAGTTCGGAGCGCAGCAGCTCATCAACGACAACAACTACCGGCCTCTCACAGGACAGGAACTCCTGGACTACCGCCGCGTCTGCGCAATCAACGCCGGCTACAATCCGGACGATCCTACATCCGAGTACTACTATCCTCAGACAATGCTCGAGAACGGGACGACCAACTGGTACAAGGAACTCACCAAGGTAGGAACTCTTCAGGAGTATGAAATCAACGCCACCGGCGGAAACGACAAGGCTTCGTATTATTCTTCCGTGGCATACCACAAGAATGACGGAGTCTTCTATGGTGTTGACTATCAGCGTCTCACGGCTCGTGTCAATGCTGATTTCAAACTCAGCAATGTCCTCAAGACCGGAGCAAAGATAAATCTCAGCTATGCAGACTCCAATTCCGGACAGATGGGTGATGCCTACTACATAAACCCGGTCAAGGCAATGTGGGACATAAATCCATGGACTCCGCTGAAAAATGCCGACGGCAGCTACAATGTTGACATCCCGGAGAATCAGAACACCAACCCGAGAGCCGTTGCTGCCTACGACACCTACAACGACAAGGACTATAGGGTTCAAGGCAATCTCTACCTTGAGTGGAAGCCTCTTAAACAACTTACGTTCAAGACGACCAACGGTCTCGAATTCGTATATGTGGATTCGCATCAATACTGGGCGCCTGAGACAAATGAGGGTACTGCAACTCTGTTCAAATACTGGTCAAAGGACATTCGTCTCACGACCTCCAACACTGTCACATACGACGACAAGTTCGGCGACCATTCGCTGCGTCTGATGGCGGGTCAGGAAGCGATGATGGACAACTACGACTATCTCGGAGGCTACTCTCCGAATGTGGATCCGCTCATTCCGTATCCTTCCACATCAACTGCGGCTCAGGACAGGGTTTCTTACAACATCATCGAGGAAACTCTCCTTTCATTCTTCGGAGTCGCGGACTACAACTACCTGAACAAATACTATCTTCAGGCATCAGTGCGTGCCGATGGAAGCTCGCTTTTCGGCGCGGACAACAAATGGGGCGTGTTCTGGTCCGTAGGAGGCTCATGGAACATCAACCGCGAGAAATGGATGTCGGGCACGAAGAACTGGCTCAGTGCTCTCAAACTCAGGGCATCCTACGGCGTGAACGGCAACAACAACATCTCCGCATACAGGGCATACGGTGTCTATAGTACAGTGACTTATGCGGACCTTGTCGGAATGCTTGCTTCACGTCCGGAAAATCCGAATCTTTCCTGGGAAAAAAACAAGACATGGAATGCAGGCCTTGACTTCGGGTTCTTTGACGACAGGCTCACGGGAAGCGTCGATGTCTATTCAAGGAAAACCACCGATATGCTCCTCTCCAAACGAGTGCCTTACACGACCGGATTCGGCACGAACTTCATGAACATCGGTTCTATCCGCAACAACGGTGTTGAACTCCAGCTTGACGGAGTGATTCTCAACACTAACGACTGGTACTGGACGGCCGGATTCAACATCGCGTTCAACCGCTCAAAGGTGCTTGACCTTGCCGACTCAGAGTATCTGGAAATCACGGACAGCCGCGCAGACGACGACGGGAACAACTCGACCCCGGTAAGAATCGTCAAGGACAAGAGCCTCTACACTTTCTACCTCCGCGACTGGTACGGCGTGAATCCGTCAAACGGAAACGGAATATGGTATGACAAGGACGGGAAACTCACTTCAGATGTGTCAAAGGCGCGCTACATCTATGCCGGTTCTCCTGAGCCTAAGGCAACCGGAGGATTCAACACCACCGTTTCATGGAAAGGCCTCTCCCTGTCCGCATATTTCGAGTTTGTCGCCGGCAACAAGGTCGTTGTCAACAACTCCGGGATGCTTGACGGCTACCTCATGAACAACAACACGTCAAACGCGGCGCTCAACTACTGGAAGAAGCCGGGCGACACAGGCGTGCTTCCTAAGCCGGTAGCCGAGAATCCGGGGCGCTACTATGTTGGATATTCAACCCGGTTCCTGCAGGACGGCAGCTACACCAGAATCAAGGACATAACCCTGTCATATACCCTCCCGGAGAAGATTCTCAAGCCTGTCAAGATGAAGGGCGTAAGGGTCTATGTCAGCGCACTCAATCCTTACACATTCCATCATGTGACGGCGCTCGACCCGGAACTCGGTTCCGTAGGCTACTCGAACGGCTACACCCACTCTATGGTCAAGTCATTCGTCGGCGGAGTTGAAGTGTCATTCTAAAAGAGATGATGATTATGAAAAAGAGAATATTGTTATATACTTTTGCAGCTGCGGCGCTTCTGAACACAACGGGCTGCGCGGATTTCCTCACGAGGGAACCGAAACTTCAGCAGAGCACAGATCTCACGCTCTCGACATATTCCGGACTTCAGAGCGCGACATTCGGCGCCTACTACTACATCGCATCGACCGGATGGTACGGCAACGGCTGGGTAATCGACGCTGAAATGCGTTCAGGCAACGGAAGGCGTTCCACGGCCTACGACACAGGACGAGCATCGCAGTCATACACATGGAACTACAACGAGGACAACACCTCCTCAATGTGGGCATACTGCTACAGCACAGTGGCCTATGCGAACAATGTAATAGATAATCTTGACGGCAAGGCGGTCGATGGCGTGACGGAGCAGGATCTGAACAACCTCAAGGCCGAGTGCCTTTTCCTCAGGGCATTCTCGCACTTCTGCAATGTCCTGACCTACGGACAGCCTTACACATGGTGCAAGGCTAACAATCCGGAAAGCCTCGGAGTTCCGTACATCTACCACACCGACCCAAACGGCAAGCCGGCACGCGAGACCGTGGTATCTAATTACGAGAACATCGTGAAAGACCTTCTTGAGGCAGAAAGCATCATCGATCCGGACTACGTTCACCCGGGAACGGCCGACCCTGCCGCAACCGTGAACATCAGCACGATTCAGGCACTCCTCTCAAGGGTATATCTCTATATGGGAGAATGGCAGAACGCGGCCGACTACGCGACCAAGGTCATTACCAGCGGCAAGTACGAACTCTGGAGCAAAGAGCAGTACAAGAGCGTCTGGGGTGCTGACACCGGTTCAGGAGAGGTCATATTCGAGGTCTATGGAAAACGCACGAACGGTGCCTACGGCAGCTGGGAAGACATCTCCTATCTCATCAGCCCGGCGGGCTGCGGCGACCCTATAGCTGCCAAACCTCTGCTCGACCTGTATCAGGAAGGCGACGTGCGTCTTGATCTGTATCGTCAGGACGACAAGAACCCTACCGACCTCCGATGGACCGGCAAATATCCTGGCAAGGGCGACAATGCCGCTCCGGACTGCAACAATGTCGTGATTCTCCGTCTTTCCGAGATGTACCTCAACCGCGCCGAGGCCATCATGCGCGGAGCTACGGTTGAAGGAACTTCGGCAATCATTGACCTGAACACAATTGCCGGGATACGCGGCGGCGCGGCTTTCAGTTCCGTCGGCCAGAGCGACATCCACAACGAGAGACGCAGGGAACTCGCATGGGAGGGACACTACATTTACGACCTCGCCCGCTGGGGCGTTTCCGTGACCCGTTCCGCGACGGACTACCCTATATGTTCCATGAATCTCAATGTGGATTTCCCGGGCAAGAAATGGGCGCTCCCTATTCCGAAGAGCGAAATTGACGTGAATCCGAACCTCGAACAGAATGAATTGTAAGATTATGAAAAGAATAATGACATATATTTGTCTGGCATCAGCCGCAGCCTTTGCTCTGGCATCCTGCGACAAGAACCTGCCGGCAAAATTTGACGACAAGGACGCATTCGTTGCGTTTGAGAAGACAAGCTACACCGTGGCTGAAGACTACTCAAAGGACGGAGCCACATTCAGGATTCCGGTCACTTTGGCTTCCGTTGCAGGAATCAGCACATCTGTAAAATATGAAATCAGCGCTCCGGCCTCATGGAAGGACGCGGAACCCGGCAAAGGGGCAATCGCCGGGACTGACTACGAACTTGTCGATAATTCCGGAGTTCTCACTTTCAATGCAGAGAACCGCACATGCTACATTGAGTTCACTACAAAGGAGAACGGAGCCTACACTGGAGACCTTGAGTTCAGCATTCAGATTTTCGGGAATGACGATGTCGTTGCCGGCTCCGAGGACGAATGCACCGTGAAGATTACGGACATTGACCATCCTCTCAGCTTCATGCTCGGCGAATATAATGCCTCGGCGACAAGCTATTTCAACGGGGCCAAGACCGGAACAATGGAGATTCTTAAGGATGCAGAAGATGACCATAAAGTCTGGTTCTACAACATCTACCTCATTCCGGGATGGGCAGCCGACGATATTCTGTACTATGGAACCGTGAACGACGAAAATACAGAAATCATTGTTCCGTTCGGACAGGAAAGCCAATATCTTTATCAGGGGACGACGCCACTGACATTGAGAGGCATTTATGACGACAACTTCGTGGATTCGGGAAACATAACCATAGCGATTAGCAACGCCAACGGACAGGTTTCCCTCAACTTCGGCGACTATGGCTTCGCTATCCAAATCGGCGATTTGGGACAGTTGGAAATCATTATGCCGGGAATGACCGCAGTCAAAAAATAATTTGAGACGATTATGAAAAAGATATTTTTAAGCATACTTGCGGTTGCGGCACTGTCCGCATCCTGCACAAAGTTCGCCGAGGACGGTCCGATTGACTTCAAGGAGACAGAGGCGCCCGAAGTCACGGCCAAGACTCTCGCGGACGACCGGATTGAGGTTAGCGTCACGGCAAAGGAAGGCACGTCATTCTTCTCCTACATAGTTGCGGAAGGCGATGCGGTTCAGACAGATGCCGAGACCCTGCTGGAGGGCAAGAGCAGCCTCGTCGCGCTGAAATACGAGATTGCCGATGAAGAGGGCAATCCGGTTGAAAAGACAGCCGCCGCTGTTCTCGACTACACAAAGAGCCAGTCAGTTACGCTCACCATCGGAGGTCTCTCTTCCAACACCGCCTACACGGTCTATGCCGTGGCGTCAAACAATCAGGGAGTCGTGAGCGAAGTCGCCGTGGCAACTGCTACGACGACTGACGAAACAGCGCCGCAGATTCTTCCTGATTATGTAGATTTCATGGAGCAGGACGGCCTTCTCATCGTTGCCATTCCGTTCGACGACCCGGTTGTGCTCTCCGGCAAGGGCGGCGTCACGGCTCATTTCTATGCAGCCTACACGACTCCTGATGCAGATGGGAACCTCGTTGCGCAGAAGACCGTTGAGCTCACTCAGAAAAATGAGTGTCTGGAAGCAGATGGTGATGTGCTTTATGTCGTGATTCCGAAAGAAGAATACACTCCGGGCGCGATTGTGACCTTCACCTACCCGGCCGGAATCGTAACCAACGCCCTCGGAGCCGAATGCGCCGCGTTTGAGGATGCAAGCATCAGTGCCAAGGGCGAGACCGACGGAATTGCGGCCGAATATAAGACCGCGACTTTCAAGCTTTCCGTAAATGAGGACGGGGACACCGAAGGCAACGGCATGGGTGAAACCGGTGACGAGGAAGAAGCTGAACCGACTATATTCACGGATTGGGAAAAACTCGTGATGACCAGCTATTCGCAGAGCGCATATCCCCTCGCCGGCAAAAGCGAGAATGCTGAAGTGACAATTTCCGTCGTCGATGCAAACGACAGGACCGTGACCTACAAGGCTCAGACCTTCAAGGCTATTGACACCAAGAAAATAGGCATCGCCCTCAACGAAGCCCCGGGATATGGAGTTTATGTCTCATACAAGATTGCCGCAGGCTCGTTCCTCGACATCTATGGCAATGAAAGTGAAGAATTTGCCGTTGAAAACGGGTACTACAGTTCCTATGGATACACGGTCGATGACATCATCGGCACATATTCAGTCGTTTCAAAGAACGCGTTTACAGGAGAGGACTCTCCGGAGTACAAACTTGTCGTGGAGAAATCTGACGATGAAGAAAAAGGCAACATAGTCATAACGAACTATCTCGGAATCGAAGGAAAGATTTACACCAAATTCAACTTTGACAACGGACAGTTCAGCATAGAGGCCGAAGACACATTCTCAGGAACTGAAGAGCAGGGATATGCGACCTATTTCCACCGCGACGGCAAAGCAGTGTTCAATGTCCCTGCCGCAGGAAAGATTGTCTGCTTTGACTACTATGTTGGAGCAGCAATAATAGCCGGAGGTGAAATGACCGGATATGCCAAGGACGGAGCCGGGAACAACCTGCTCCTCTACGATTTCGAGGCAACGCGTAACTAAGAACATTCAGCTCCATCAGGCATCAGGCCAAAAGGAGCGAAAAACTACGGGAGGATGGGCAGCCATGGTCATCCTCCCTTTGATAATTAAAGGAAATTCACATGAAACGAACAATTCTCATGTCGGCAATATGCCTGATGGTTTCGGCTCTTGCCGGAGCGCAGTCGCCCACGACGACATATCCCTACCTCTACCCCACCTTCACCGAAGGTAAGGTCGTCCTGAGCGGAGGAAAGGAGGAGGAGGAAAGAAAGATGAACATACACCTCAGGCGCGACAATCTCCACTACATCGACAACGGAGTAATCAAGGCGGCGTTCCTCACGGACATCATCGCCGTCGAAATCGGAAACGATGTCTTCATACCCGTCGATGGGAGGATGCTGAAAGTCGTAGCAAAGAATGAGAACGGATGCGTGGCGGCGGAGATTCTCGGAGACTTCGAGGCCTCGATGGAGTCCGGCGGCGCCTACGGGACGTCTTCGGCGTCAGCGGCGACAATGAAGCTCACCTCCGTGCAGACAGACAGTCAGGTGAACCAGAACTACATGAACATCCTGAACGAGAAGGCAAAGGGCGTGGAACTCCGCACGGAGACCAGGCTCTGGCTCGTCGGGCCGGAGTTCAGGGTACGGGCCATGAAGAAGGAAGTCGCCCCGCTCCTCGACGGAGAAAAGGCCGCGGGATGGAAGGCGTTTCTGAAGCAGAACAAGATTAAGTGGAAAGAGCCGCAGAGTCTCCTGAAGGTGATTGACTATGTGAGCGGCGGGGAAGATGCAAAATAAGAAACTTTTGAACTGAAAGAAAAATGAAAGGATGCGTCCGTTTGATTTGCCTTGCTGCCGCCGCCTGCTCGCTGTGGGCGTGCAGCATCAGGGAAGACGACATTTTCAACAACAGCAGCAAGACCCGTCCCTCCGGGGAAGTCTTCGGGGAAGGGCTTGGGGAAGACGCGCTGCTGCACGAGATGAACATTTATGTGGAACCCGGGACTGCGGAGGCTCTTGAGAAGGCGACGGGAGAGAACGGTTTTGTGAAGATGTCCGAGGTGCCGTCGCTTGCCGCGCAGGGAGTGGTGAGGATGAGACGGCTCTTCCCCGATGCCGGAGAGTTCGAGGAAAGGACCCGCGAAGCCGGACTGCACAGATGGTATGTGCTCTCCTATGACGAGATGCGGCCGATGACACGCGCTGCGGAAGGGCTGGATCTTCCGGGTGTCGTGGAGGTTGAATACTGCCCGAAAATCGGGATTGTAGGCAAGCCGGAGGTCGTGGGATATGTTTCCGGATCGTCCGCGTCCGAATCATCTGTGCCTGAAGTGCAGGTTTCCGGGAAATATGCGTCCGCCGCGACAAAGGCCGGAGGAAGCGGGCCGTTCGACGACCCCATGCTCTCGCAGCAGTGGCACTACTACAACAACGGCTCCGCGTCCTCGTCCGTAAGCGGCTGTGACATAAATGTCTATCCGGTATGGAAGAACTATTCCGCCTACGCGAAATACAAGGGAGACATCGTCGTTGCCGTGGTTGACGGCGGAATCGACTACACGCACGAGGACCTCAGGGACAATATGTGGAAGAATCCGGAAAAGACGGGGGAAAATGTCTATGGATATAACTTCGTCTCAAACTCATACACCATCCACGCGGAAGACCACGGCACTCATGTCGCGGGTACGATTGCCGCCGTCAACAACAACGGCAAGGGAGTATGCGGAGTGGCCGGAGGAAACAGCGGAAGCGGAATCAGCGGAGCGAAGCTCATGTCATGCCAGATTTTCGACGGCGACAACCAGGGTTCCGGAGCCGAGGCGATAAAATGGGCCGCCGACCACGGCGCGGTAATCTCCCAGAACAGCTGGGGCTACACGAATCTGACCACGACGCCGTCCTCTCTGAAGGATGCCGTCGATTACTTCATAAAGAACGCCGGCGTCGATAAGAACGGGAGCCAGACCGGGCCGATGCGAGGCGGAATCGTCATCTTTGCGGCCGGAAACGACAACAAGACCGTTTCCGGCAACGACTATGACAAGATTCTCAATGTCAGCTCCGTAGGCGCCGACTACAAGCGGGCCTACTACACGAACTACGGTTCATGGTGCGACGTCTCCGCTCCGGGAGGAGACGCGAAGAAAGGAAACATGGTGCTCAGCACGCTTCCCGGAAACAAGTACGGGAAGATGCAGGGAACATCCATGGCCTGCCCGCACGTCTCCGGCGTGGCCGCCCTTATTCTCTCCAGGTACGGCGGCAGCGGCTACACCTGCGAAGCGCTGCGAAGCCGCATCGAGGACAACCTGACCGACATCTCCTCCCAGAACCCCGGCTACTATCTGGGAAAGGGACTAGTCAATGCCTACAAGGCCATTGCGGGCAGCGGCGGAAAGGCGCCTGAGACGCCGACCGGACTTGAGACGAGCGCGGAGTCGAACAACATCAGATTCAGCGTGACCGTCCCGTCCGACGCCGACGACGGCAAGCCGACAAGCATCTACATCTATTATTCCACCGCCGACTTCACTTCCGCGAAGGACGCGATGTTCGGGGTGTTCTATGTCGAGGACATACCGGCCGAAGGAAAACTCAGCGGGGTGATTTCGGGGACGGACTTTGAAACCGGGTACTATGTGGCGGCACAGGCGTGCGACCTTGCCGGAAACAAGTCGCCTCTCACCGCCCGAGTGAAAGTCACCACCGGACCGAACCACGCCCCGCAGATGAACGCCAAGTCCGCGCTTGAGTTCACTCTCAAGCCGCACGAGAGCGCTGTGGCGGAGTTCGAGGTCATAGAGCCTGACGGACATTTCTACAGCATCGGCTTTGAGCCCGGATCCAAGGCTGCCGTGCTTGACACGCTCGTGAGGGAATCCCCGAAAATAAGGATCAATGCGGCCTCGGCAGAAACCGGGAAATATACGGCGACGCTCACGGTGACAGACTATTACGGCCTTTCAGCCTCATCGACGGTGAAATACGAGATTCTCGAAAACCACGAGCCCGAAATCGTCGGGACGCTCGAAAACATGGTCTTCGACTCAAAGGGTTCGGGCACCACACAGATTGACGCCTCGGACTATTTCACCGACGCCGACGGCGAAGAGTTGACATACAGTTTCAGCTTCTCAAATCCAAATGTCGTGAACATGACCTACGGGAAGGGAAAGTTCCTCATAACCCCAATGACCTACGGAATTTCTGAGATAACCGTGACCGGAACCGATGTGCGGGGAGAGTCCGTCTCCCAGTCGTTCAAGATCCTGGTCGCCGACAAGTCGAAGCCCATTGTCTGCTATCCGAATCCGGTCAAAGACATGATGCACATCAAGGTGAACGGAGAATACGAGTCCGTCTCAGTAAAGATTGTATCTTCCATAGGCTCGGTCTTCCTCGAGAACGGGCTCGGGGCGGCGGATCCGTTTGAACCTTCGTCCGTCGATATGTCGTCGGCTGCGCCGGGCAGCTATACTGTCGTGGTGACACTGGACGGAGTGGTGTATAAAACGAATATTGTGAAAATATGAGAATGAAAAGAATTATATTTCTGAATATATTTATGGCCATAGCGGCTGGCTCAGTGTCCGCGCAGTCGTTCCCGTCGCTGCTTGTCGGCTCCGACGCCGCAGGTTTCTCAATGGGTTCGGCGACTGTCGCCGCCCGCCCGGGAGCGCATTCCCTTGAAAACAATGTCGCGGCGATGTCGTTCATCGACGGCCGGATGTCCGCCGGAGCTTCATTCGGGATGTGGCAGCCGTCTTTCGGGAATGACAAGGTCGCGGGAGCGGGAGTTGCGGCAAAGGCGACGGACCGGCTCGCCTTCGGCGCGGGCTTCAGGTACTTCGCCCAGCCGTCATACGAAATCACGACCGACAGCGGCACGGCATCGCGTGACGGTTCTTTCCGCCCCTCGGAGTTCAACGTCGCGGCAGGAGGCTCTTACGCGATGACGAGCTACCTTTCAGTCGGGCTGACGGGGCGTGTGCTCCATTCTTCCCTCGCCGACGGCGTGTCCGCGACCGTGTTCGGAGCGGACCTCGGGGTATATTTCAGGATGAAGGGAATCAGCGCGGGAATTTCGTTGAACAACCTCGGAACCAAGGCGAAATTCGGAGAAAGTTCCTCCGCCCAGCCAATGATGGCAAAGCTCGGGGCCGGCTACGCCCATGCATTCGGGAAGCACGCTGTCTCGGCGACCGCCGAAGCCGACATTCTCTTTGCAGGAGATGTCATGGCGGGAGCCGGAGCGGAGTATTCGTTCCGCGACATGATTTTCGTCCGCTGCGGCTACCATTACGGAGCTCCGCACAAGTCCGTCGTCCCGTCCTACGGCTCGGCAGGGCTCGGAGTGAAGTTCTTCGGAGTCAGCCTCGACGCGGCCTGGCTTTTCGGCTCGGAAATCCTCAGGAACAGCATCGGCCTCTCCTTCGGCTACGAGTTCTGAGCCTTAGGCTTGCGGGACGGCTTCCCGGAATGCCGCCTGCCTTTGGATGAGGGGGTTCCAGAATTTGCGGACTCCTTCACCGAGGGCTTGGCGCTGTTCTTTGACGGTTTGCCCTTGTCCGGGTTCTGACGGCCGGAACCGCTGTTGCCAATGCCGGATTTCCCGCCCTTGCGTGAGCGGTGACCGCCGCCATGGAAGCCTGACTCGCCTTCAGGCCTGCGGCCGCCTTCGCGGGAGCCGCCCCTCCGGGAGCCCCCTCTGCCCTCGCCGTGACGGGAATCTCCATGCTCGCGGGACGGGCGCTCGGGAGCATCCGGCTCCACGAGCTCGTAGTCGAGCAGGCACTGGTCCTGATTGGCCTTCTTCACGCGGATACGGACGGCGTCGCCGAGATTATAGACCTTGTGCGTGCGGCGGCCGACCAGCGTGTAGTGCTCGTCGTCAAACTCGAAGAAGTCGGAACGGATGTCCCTCAGGGCGACCATTCCCTCAATCTTCGTAGGCTCAATCTCCACATACATCCCCCATTCGGTGAGTCCGGAGATGTGTCCGTCGAACTCGTTTCCGACCTTGTCCTGCATGAACTCGACGAGCTTGTACTTGACGCTCGCGCGCTCGGCCTCGGCGGCGACCACCTCACGCTGGGAGGCGTACTTGCAGGCCGTCTCGTAAGTTTCGCGGTCGGCGCTCTTTCCGCCGGCGAGATAGTTCGCGAGGAGGCGGTGCACCATCATGTCCGGATAGCGGCGGATAGGCGAGGTGAAATGGGTGTAGTATGTGAACGCGAGGCCGTAGTGACCGATGTTGTTCACGTCATAGCGGGCCTTTGCCATGGTTCTCAGGGACAGAAGCTCGATGGCGTTGAACTCCGGCTTGTCCTTGGCCGCGTTGAAGAGTCCGTTCAGCTCGCGGGAGAACTCCTTGCCGTCGGCAACCTTGCCGAGGGAGTAGCCGAAATTGCCCACGAACCCGCGCAGGTTGTCAATCTTGGCCATGTCAGGCTCGTCATGCACACGATAGACGAAGGTCTTTTCCTCCTTCCAGCCCTTTGCCGGAGCCTTCCCGACCACGGCATAGCCGTCCTTGTCGAGGTTCGCCCCGGTCGCCACGAACTCCGCCACGCAGCGGTTCGCAAGGAGCATGAACTCCTCTATGAGCCAGTTGGCCTCCTTGGAAATCTTCTGATAAACCCCGACAGGCTTTCCGGTCTCATCGACCTCGACCTTCATCTCCGGACGCTCGAAGCTGATTGCCCCGGAGGCAAAACGCTTCTTGCGGAACTTGGAGGCGAGCTTGTTCAGGATGAGCACGGCCTCCTGCACTTCCTCCGGAACAACGGTCGTCACTCCATCGACGGACGTCTCATATCCCTTGACGACCTTGCCGGCCTCGATTATGGTCTGCGCGCCCTCGTAGGCGAAACGGTAGTCGGAGTCTATTATCGTTCGGCCGAACCACCTCGTGACCACCCTCGCGAGAGGGGTTATCTCGAACACGGCCGAGAAGGTGAGCTTGCGCTCGTGCGGACGGAGGGAGCAGAGCTTGTTGCAGAGCTTCTCCGGAAGCATCGGCACTGTCCTGTCAACGAGATAGACCGAGGTTCCCCTCGTGCGCGCCTCCTCATCAACGACGGAGCCCGGCTGCACATAGTAGGAGACGTCGGCGATATGGATGCCCACCTCGTAGTTCCCGTTGTCCAGTTTTCTGAACGACAGCGCGTCGTCGAAGTCCTTCGCGTCGGCGGGGTCGATGGTGAAGGTCAGCGTCTTGGTGAAGTCGCGGCGAATCTTGTACTCCCCTGCCGGAATCTTCTCGGAAATCTTGTCGGCGGCATTCTCCACCTCAGGCTCGAACCTGTAAGGCAGCCCGAATTCGGAGAGAATCGCGTGCATCTCAGTCTCGTTCTCGCCCGGCATTCCGAGCACATCGACTATATGTCCCGTAGGGCAGGTGTCCCCCTTCTTCCAGAAATCCACCGCCGCGGCAACCTTCATCCCGCTCTCCGCTTCTGGATGCTTGTCAAGGTCGGAAATGATGATGTCGTAAGGCATATTCCTGCTCTGCATCAGCACCCAGGCCTGCCCGTCGAAGATGTGGAGAATCCCGACGAACGGACGCTTCGACCTCTCGACAATTTCCACGACATATCCCTCTCTCCTCGACTTTTCCGTCTTCTCGCGTGTCACGGCAACCTTGACGCGGTCCCCGTGGAGCGCGCCGCCAATCTTCGACGCCCTCACATAGACATCGTCCTCTTCTCCTTCGACAATGATGAAGGCATATCCTTCCCTCGTCATCTGCACCGTTCCCTCCAACACGGGAATCTGCCTCTTTTCGCGGACCTTCCGCGCACCGAATTTTCTTTTCCTTGACATATTTTATTATCTTTGCGGCACAAATTTAGTTAAAATAAAATTCTTGGCATATTTATATGCATAAAGATTTCTCACTTCGTTCGAAATGACAGGAAAGAATGTTCGAAATGACAGGAATAAGGTTCGAAATGACAGAATTTAAAGAGGCGAATGACAGAGTTTAGAGGAGCGGAATGACAGGACCAACGGGCGAAGCGGACGAAAGATGAATCCGAAATGACAGTAAAATAAATCAATATGAGCAAAAAAGTACTTCTTATGATCCTCGACGGATGGGGCGAGGGCAAGCATGACTGGACAAACGCGATTTACACGCAGGGAGCGCCGTACATCGACTCGCTCCGCGCAAAATACCCGCACTCTCACCTTCAGGCCTGCGGAGAGGCCGTGGGACTGCCGGAGGGACAGATGGGAAACTCGGAGGTGGGTCACCTCAACCTCGGCGCGGGAAGGGTCGTCTATCAGGACCTCGTGAAAATCAACATGGCCTGCCGCGGCCACAAACTGCTTGAAAACCCTGAAATCAAGGCCGCATACGACTATGTGGCGAAGAGCGGGAAGAAACTCCATTTCATGGGACTGATGTCAAAGGGCGGCGTGCACTCGTCACAGGAGCACGTCTATGAGTTCCTTTCCGTGGCGAAGTCATACGGTCTGAAGGATGTGTTCGTGCACTGCTTCATGGACGGGCGCGACTGCGACCCGCACAGCGGAAAGGGCTTCGTTCAGGAGCTTGAGGGCGAGATGGCAAAGACCTGCGGAAAGGTGGCGAGCGTCTGCGGAAGGTTCTACGCGATGGACCGCGACAAGAGATGGGACCGGGTGAAGGCAGCCTACGACATGCTCGTTGAGGGCGAAGGCATCAAGGCTACATCAGCCACAGCGGCGATTGAGGCTTCCTACAACGAGGACGTGACCGACGAGTTCATCAAGCCTACGGTCATCACCGACGCTTCCGGCAAGGCCCTCGGCAGGATTGAGGAGGGCGACGCCGTCATCTTCTTCAACTTCCGCAACGACCGCGCTCGCGAAATCACAGCGGCGCTCACCCAGACCGATATGCCGGAACATGGGATGCACACGATTCCTCTCTACTACTGCTGCATGACCCCTTACGACTCTTCATTCACCGGAGTCCACATCCTCTTCCCTAAGGAGAACGTCACCGACACTCTCGGAGAGACCGTGGCGAAGGCCGGCAAAAGGCAGCTGCGCATCGCGGAGACGGAGAAATATGCCCACGTGACCTTCTTCTTCAACGGAGGGCGCGAGGCGCAGTTCGAAAATGAGGACAGAATTTTGGTGAACTCGCCGAAGGTTCCGACCTACGACCTGCTTCCGGAGATGAGTGCTCCAGAAGTGACAGACAAGCTCGTGGAGGCAATAAACACCGGCAAGGAGGATATGATTATCCTCAACTTCGCGAACGGCGACATGGTGGGCCACACGGGAGTCTATACTTCCATCTGCCGCGCCGTGGCAAAGGTTGACCAGTGCGTGAAGCGTGTCGTCGAGGCCGCCGTAGCGCAGGACTACGCGATTCTCCTCACGGCGGACCACGGCAACGCCGACCATGCGGTCAACGCCGACGGCACGCCGAACACCGCCCACTCCCTCAACACCGTGCAGTTCATCGTCATCAATGCCGGCGACGAGGTTAAGACCGCGAAGGACGGCCGCCTCGCCGACGTCGCACCGACAATCCTGAAACTTATGGGCATTCCGCAGCCCGCCGCCATGACAGGTAATTCATTGATATAAAATTAAAAAAGTCAGGCGATTCGCCTGACTTTTTTAATTATTTCAACCCTCTCGCTTTCAGCAGCCACTGCGGATCGGGCGCTGCGCCTCGGAAGCGCTCGTAGAGAACCATCGGCTCTTCGGAGCCGCCGGCCTCAAGGATGTTGTGCTTGAAGGAAGCGGCGGTGGCAGGGTCGAAGATGCCGCGTTCGCGGAAAAGCTCGAAGGCATCCTTGTCGAGAACCTCGGCCCAGAGGTAGCTGTAGTAGCCTGCGCTGTAGCCGCTGTTGAAGATGTGGTTGAAGTAGGACGTGCGGTAGCGCGGGATGATTTCGTCAATCAGACCCATCTCCTTGCAGACCTTCTCCTCAAACTTCACGATGTCAATCAGTTTCCCGTCCCCGTCAGGACAGTCTGTCTCCGACGCAAGCTCAGAACCCGCAGGGACGCAGACAGAGGCAAGCTCGTGCCATTTCATGTCAAGAATCGAGGCGGCGGCAAGCTCCGTGGTCATGAATCCCTGGTTGAACGTGCCTGCGGCGACAATCTTATCGACAAGGGCGGAGGGAATCACCTCTCCGGTCTCGTAGTGGAACGCGTATGTCGCGAGCACCTCAGGCCGGAACGCCCAGTTCTCGTTAATCTGCGACGGAAGCTCCACGAAGTCGCGCGCGACGGAGGTGCCGCTGACGCTCTTGTAGTGGCACTTGGTGAGCAGCCCGTGAAGCGCGTGGCCGAACTCGTGGAACATGGTGCCCACCTCGTCAATCGTGAGCAGCGACGGCTTTCCGTCTGTCGGCTTGCTGAAGTTGCCCACATTCACGATAATCGGCCGCACGTCAGTCCCGTCAGGCTCGACCCACTGGTTGCGGATGTTGTTCATCCACGCTCCCCCGCGCTTCGTCCCGCGAGGATAGTAGTCTGTCGTGAGTATGCCCAGCAGGCTTCCGTCCGCGGTGTCAGTGACCTTGAACACCTCCACGTCCGGGTGATATTTCGGAGCGTCGGCCACCGGTTCGATGTTTATCCCGTAGAGCTTCGAAGCCGTCGCGAACACTCCGGCACGGACATTCTCCATCTTGAAATATGGCCGTGTCTGTTCCTCGTCCAGGTCGAACTTTTCCTTTCTCACGCGCTCCGAGTAATATGCCCAGTCCCAAGGCTGTATGCGGCTGCCCTCCGGAACGAGTCCCGCAGCGGCATCCTTGTCCATAGCAGCCTGCAAGTCAACGAGTTCCTCGCGGGCCTTGGCAACGGCAGGAGTGATGATTGTGCCAAGGAATGAGTCCACCGTCTCAGGGTCGCCGGCCATCTTGTCCGAGAGGATGAATGCAGCCGGGGTGTCGTAGCCGAGAAGCCGCGCCTTTTCCTGACGAAGATGCAGAATCTTCATTATCAGTTCGCGGTTGTCGGTCGCCCCGCCGTTCGCGCCCCGAGACGAATAGGCCCGGAACATCCTTTCACGGAGTTCGCGGTTGGCGCAGCTGCCCATCGTCGCGGCGTACTCGGAGACGCTTATTCCGAACTCGGAGGAGAAGGCGTTGTTCTCCGCAAGCAGGTTAGTCCCGAACGTCTGCTCAAGGGCGGCAAGCTCGGCATTTATCCGCCTCATCCTGTCCTGTCCGAGCGAGTCGAGCGCCACTCCGTTCACGACAAAGGAACGGTAAATCTTGTCCAAGAGCATCTTCTGTTCGCGTCCGAGAGCCGCCCCGCATCCGTCCGGGCAGCCGCTGTCCTCTGCGAAAGCAGCGTCGGCATAGACATTCTGCACCCTCTCGAAAAGGGCGGAGTTAAGGAAGATGTTGCTCGAATGATCCGAAATCATCGGAATCGCCTGCTCCACGACTTTCTGAAGCTCCGGAGTTCCGTCCGTCTCGGAAAGGTTGAAGAGCACGCCCTGCACCTTGTCCAGAAGCTCTCCGGACCAGTCCAGCGCGGCGACGGTGTTCTCGAAAGTCGGAGCGTCGGCACAGTTCACGATCGCCTCAATCTCCTCATTCTGCCGACGTATTCCCTCCTCTATCGCAGGAATATAATCCCCTGTCTTAATCTTCTCAAACGGCGGAATCCCGTAAGGCGTATCCCATTCCGTAAGGAACGGATTCTCGCGGCACCCGGCCAGAGCCAATGCAGCAGCCATAATCATAATTGTCTTTTTCATTGTATAACTATTTTATAATATCCACTATAGTCTCACGGACCTCGTCAATGATTTCAGAACATCTGGGCTTCGGAATATGTATTTCCATCCCAACGGAAACCATATCCTCAACAGAAGGATTTCCGGCCCCGTTCACAGACGTGGCATGTTCCCCGTTGTACCCCTCCTCGCAGCGCGTAAGATCATACGCCGGAGCAAGTTCCCACTCTCCGCCACGGCAAATGTAGGCAAAATTCTTCGCATGGTCATCTTTGTTGCCTGCAAGCACATTGAAAGCCATCCGCCGGAACATTTCCTCAACCTGCCGGGAATCCTGTGTAAGATACCCTGTCAGATGAAGCAGATTCGTGTAGTCAAGTTTCGGGAAATGAATGGATTCATTCATCAGGGCACCGGCAGTCGCCACATGAAGGCGCAGACCATTCTCCACGTCAAACCGCCGGGAAGCAAAATATCGTCCGTCAATCAGCCGGAAGTCCGGAACCGTTATTCCTGCCTTTCGGGCCGCCATGTTATAACGGTATTCCATCACGCCCATATCCGCAGGATCTGAAACATTTCTGAACTTCACGAGCCATTCGCCTTCCTTGTCCTTAAGCAGACACTTGGGACGGCATCCGCCGGAATTTCCGCTGTTAAAGTAAAGCACGTCAGCATCCGCATCAGACTTCTCGGTCAAGATATCAAATGCCATTTTCTGCAGCTCATCAAGTTCAGGCAGGGATTTATCCTCACCGATGAACGATTCGGGGGCATAACACAAGGCTCCCATTCCCGAACTTCCAACTATGCTCAGGTACTGCACAGGAGAAAGCCGCAGCGAGTTCAGCCCACGCTGCTTCAGAATCTTATGTATAAGATAACGTCCATATCCGTCCGGAATGCTGTCGTCAAAGATTCCGAAGTTCCCGGCAAACGGGGCCTCGTCCGCAATGAAGAGTTCATCCTTCAATGGAAGATAGAGAGGAGATATGGAAAAGCCTCCGCTCAACCATGCCTTGTCATATTGGAAAGCACATCGTCTGCCGTCGGGAGTCATCGTGAGACGTCCGACAGTCATGTCCCTATATGTCACGCTCAAAGTGTCGGCAACCTTCATTTCGTCGTCCCTCTTTTCCTGTTGCGGTTAGCATTTATCGTCTCCAATTCCGACATCGTGGAGTATTTGGGCTCGGCCATCACCGCCTTGAGACTTTCAGCATATCCCAAAGCCTTGCAGAGCGCAGCGTATGACTCAAGTGAAATCCTATGCTCCGCCTCGAATCTTGCTATTGTCGGAACGGGAACTCCCGACTGTCCGGCCACGGCCTTACGCGACAGCCCCTTTTCCAGACGCCGTTTCCGAAATGACTCCGCAAGCTGCGCCATAACCGACTCAATTGGTTCAGAATACAAAGAATAAAGCATACTATTATATCTCTTGTTGGCAATTCTCGCGATTAAAAGCGACTATCATATCTCTTGATACAAAAATACAAAAAGCACTGGAATAAAACAAATCGGGTCGGAGGCCAATTATGTGCATCCGACCCGAAGAATCTCGGCTTTGACCGAACCTACTCTATGACTATGTCGTTCTGGTCGCGGAGGACAAGCTGAACGCCGCCCTGATACATAGTGAGTATGCCGGTGGCGGTGATGGCCTTGCTGCCGCTGAGGACATCCGGGTCAATCTCAAGGTCGGCGAACTTGGAATAACCGCTGGTGCGAATCTGAACAGTGCCGCCGGCTCCGGTGAAGTACTGGCTCACGGAGTAGGCGTTGGCGTTGCTGCGAAGCTGGTCCTTGACGTCCGCAAGCTTGCGCGTGTCGCCCGAGCCGGAATTTCCGACCGCCGCCGAATCCCACAGTCCGGTCTCAAGATACTCGGAAAACTTGCTCTTGGACATTGCCCAGGTCGTGATTCCCCAGGTGTCGTCCGAAAGGAAAATGCGGTTTGAAGACTGCGAATTGTCCTCGTCGCCGCTGATGTAAAGGAGCGCGAAGACCTCATTGCCGTATTTGAGTCCCTTTATGGTGACAAGAGCACCGACCGCGTCCGAAGTGGCCTGACAGTCGTTCTTGGACGGCAGGGAGGTTATCTGGCGCGGAACGACCGGCTGAAGGTCATTCACGTCGCAGCGGAACACATGCTGGTCTATTATGAACTGACTCTCCATATACGAAGTGGAGTATTTTTCCTGCTTCGGGTCCCTGAGTCCGACCTGAACGGTTCCCTGTCCGCCGTAATTCCCATCCTTGTAGCCGTATTCTCCGACGGCAAGGCCGTTAAGGCTGACATAGACTTCCTGACCTACCTTGTAGTCATTGTGAAGGCTCGTGCGTCCGATTTTGATTTCGAGGCCGGGGCCGTTCGCCTCGTCCTGAATATAGAATGACTTATAGAAATTTCCGGACTTGTCGGATGTGGTGACACGTCCCTTGACCCAGATGTCCTCATCGACTTCCCAGCACCATGTCTTGAGCGCCGTTGACTGGCCGGCCTCGGCCGCCTTCGCGATGAAGCGCGCCGACAGTTCCTTTATGGTCAGCAATTCGTCGTCAGGGACTTCTGAAGGGTCAAACGGAGCGTATGCCTCGGGCTCCTGATATTTTCCGGTGAAGACCGGCTGAAATTCCTCGCAGGCCGTGAAAAGCGCGGCAGCCGCCGCTAAGACCAAAACTATCTTTTTCATAATCATGCCTCCTTAGAATCTGAAATAAAGGTTCAACATATAGTTAATTCCCTGCATATAGAAATACTTGGAATCGAACTTGAAGTAGTTGTCATACTCCTTGCTCTTGATGAGACGGGTCTGCTCGTATCCCCCGGTCTTGATGTTCCTGTCGTTAAGGAGATTCTTCACCTCAAGCGAGAAACCGAAATTGTAGGTCCTGCGGATATACCAAGACTTGCCCACACTCAGGTTCATCACCACCGCCGGATCAAACTTCTCCTGAGAGGTCATGTAGTTGATTTCGCCCGGAGTGAGACCGGCATCGACAAAATCCGAATTGAGCAGCCAGCTGCCGGAATGTGCATCAATCTGTTCGGCAGTGAGCTTGTTGTCCGGGCCGGCCGCAGCCTTGAGAGTCCTGTAGAGCGGGTTCATGTCGAGGTAGGAGTTGGCATAGATGTTCGCTCCGAGAGTGAAGAACCAGTATGAACGGGTCCGGTAGTTCAGGGCGAGGTTCGCCGCAAGCTGCGGGGTTGAAGGGACATGATGTTTCTGAATCTTTTCCACGACATAGTAGCCGTCCTCGTCCTGCTCGAAGCAGTCTGCCGGAACGATTGTGGAATTTTTCGGAACGGCGGCGTCAGACCTGAGCTTATAAACAGGGCTGCTTGCCCAGTAGGTCACCGGCTTGCCGTAGGAGTCCTCGACAATCTCGGAGCTGTTATCCACGGTCTGATACATGGTCGGAGTGGATGTATAGATGTACTCGCCCCAGCTCAGCGCACCCTGAAGGCTGAGTCCTGACAGGAAGAGCGGAATCTTGAAGCCCAGCTCGACGCCCATGTGACGCTGGTCGATGCCGGTCATGGCGAAGTTGGTGAACGAGTGCTGGGAGTCGTCGTAGAAGCTCTTCATCACGGACTGGTCCATAATCTTGGTGTAGAACCCGGTGAGACGGAGGTCGTAGCCATTGTTGCTGAGCTGGTAGTTGATGTCGGCGGACACGGTCTTGATTGTCGTGAGATTAGGAATCAGGGCGTTTCGTGTCCTCGGAGAAAGGAACGACTGGTTGAATGTCGGGGCGTCGTTGAAATAGCCGACGTTCGCGAAGAAGCGGTGACCTCCGGTGAGGACATATTCCGCATGGGCCTTCGCGGCGTAGGTGAGGAAGGTCGAGACCTTGGACTTTCCCTTCGAGGTTATATATTCCCCGGTCGTCTCATCCTTTTTCGAGAGGTTAAGGTCATTCCCGTTTATATCCTTCACTACGATTTCATTTCCGTTGTCATCCAGTCCGGCGAAGAGTCCCTTGCGCACGAGACCCTCTCTCCAGAATGATGAGACTCCGATTTTTCCCCCGACGTTCGCCTTGAAGTTGCCGAGGTCGAAGCGTCCGTCAGCCCAGACGTTGCCGCCACGCACCTGGGCGTAATAGTCATAGCCGTACTTGCCGCCCTTTGTAATCTTCTGCGCCTCTCCGTTCACGAGCCAATAGTCGAGGTCGTTCTGAATCATGGCCTCGGAGAAGGCGAAGTCGCGCTCCGCGAAGTTGTCGGTGTTGAGATAGTACTCGCCTCCGAGCAGGTCCTTGACCTTCTTGTAGTACTCGGAACGGTTAATCTTGCCGTTCAGACCGCCGTTGAGAGTGAACCAGCTGTTGGCGTTCCACTTCACGGTCGCGGCAAGATTGATGTCGTTCTGATCCACACGACGCTCTTCCTGAACATACTTGGAGCGGCCGTCGGCGGCGTTGTAGTTGATGTTGTAGAGACGGTCCCAGTCGAGATGCTGAGTGTTCACGTCGTTCTTCCATGCGTACTCCGCGTACATGTACTTGTCGAGGTCATTCCGGTTCCATTTTTCATCCGCCATATAGAAGTAGCTCGGAAGATTGCGGTAATAGTCAGCGCGCGGGTCGGCCGAGTCGTACCAGTCAAGGGCGGAGTAGCCGTTCTTTCCCGTCCTGTAGAGGAGGGTCACGCCGGCCTCGAGGTTTTCGAGAGGGTTCGCGGTGTATTTAAGAACGAACACCGGCTCATGGGTGCTGCGCACGCGGGAGTTGCGCACCTTTCCGTTCTGATAGCCCCAGTTGGAGTTGTACATATTATCGCCCATGAGGTCATAGACTTCCTGCGTGGAAGCGTTCTGCGCCCCTCTCTGCCCCGGAGTGGCGAAGGCCATGAACGCGAGGCGATGCTCGTCGCGGAACTTCTTCTCCGCGCCGAGATAGTAGGCGAAAGAGCGGTAATAGACTCCCTTCACCCAGTCGTTGCCGCCCAGACGCGCCGACACATTGGCCGCGAACGACCAGCCGTTGTCAAGTTCGCCGGAAGCGTAGGTTCCCATGAGCCGCAGGCGGTAGAGAGCCGAGTTGCTCAGAACGCTGAAACGCCATCCGGGACGCACGGAAGCAGGATTCGCAAGTATGTTAGTGACGCCGTTGTAGCCTCCGAAGCTGTAGTCCGAGGTCTCCGTGCCTATGGTGGTCTCCTTCGCCCTCATGGCCTCGTTCAGTCCGCTCCACAGCGAGAACGGCGAATAGCCCGTGACAGCGTCGTTCATCCTCACGCCGGCGAGGAGAACATCCTGCGTCTCGTTCGCATATCCCCTGTTCTTGAAACGCACGTCGCTGAACCCGTAGCCCACAATCTTGTTGTACGGGTCATTGGCCCCGAAAAGTATGGCAGGAGTGTCGGTATATCCCGAATCCTCCATGTCGAACTCCGCAAAGTTCGAGTCATCGATGTCCGCCACGCTCTGTTCCGCGACAAGGGAGACGAAGATGAGATCCTTCACATACCCCTCGACGGTGAGGTTGATGTGAGAAGTGAGGAAACCGGCCGCCGAAACGGTCATGAGGTACTGCCCGTCCTCAAGCCCTTCGAAAATGAAGGAGCCGTCGGCACGCGAATAGTCATCGAACACCGCCTGCGCGTCCTTCACGATTGTAATGTGGGCATTCGGGACCGGAACACGCCCGGCGCGGTTAACCACCGTTCCCTTCACGCCGCCGACTCCTCCCGTCTGGGCGAAGAGGGCAAGCGAGCAGAGCAGCGCCGCGAATGCCGTAAGAAATTTTTTCATCATATCATTCTATTTTAGTTTATCTTATCGAATTATCTTATCGAGGCAAAATTGCATAAAAGGATGGAGTGCAAGGCTTGCGAAATCTTTTAAACCGGAGCAACCTGATGGTTGTGAGGATTTAAAAGTTGAGCGTAACGCAGCAATCCGCCTTTCAGGCAATTTTGCCACTTATTTTCCGATTACGATGTAGGTCGGATAGTGGTCGCTGTATCCTCCGATGAACGAGCCGTTGGAGAAGGTCCTGAACGGATAGCCCTTGTACTGTCCCTTCTGGGTGGTCATCCACGGGCGCTTGAACACCACGCCGTAGTACTCCTTGCCGTGGTTCTTCGTCACCGGCTGAATCTTCAGGCCGCCCTCCGGAGCACAGGCGAGGCTGTAGTTCACGAGCTGGAGGTCATAGATGCTCCACACTCCCTGATAGCAGAGCGAGCCGTAGCCGGCCTTGAGCATGGACGTGTATGGCGAGAAGAACTCGGTCGGAGTTACATCCGCAAGCTTCTCCTGACCGTGGAGGTACTTCGCCATGGAGTCGTCGGTCGGGTTGTCGTTCATGTCGCCCATCACGACAATCTTGATTCCCGGATATTTCTCCTCCATCATGCGGGAGTGGCTGTAGATGATTTCGGCCCCTCGGCTGCGCAGGTTGCCTCCCTTTCCTCCTACACGAGAGGGGAGATGGGCGACATAGAACGCGAAGTGCTCTCCGGCTATGAGTCCGTGAACCATCAGGATGTCACGGGTCTTGAAATAGCTCGTGTCCGTGTCGGAGAAGTCGATGTCGGAGTTGAAGTCGAACGGAATGGACTCGCTGTCAAGGCAGGTGAACTGGTCCGGCTTGTAGAGCAGGGCGACATCTACGCCTCGGCGGTCGGGGCTGTCGTAGTGGACAATCCCGTAGTTGGCGGCCGCAATCTCCGGCTGGCTCACAAGGTCCTCGATTACAAGGCGGTTCTCAATCTCGGAAATTCCGAGAATGGTATGCCAGCGCCTGTTGTTGTCGGCCATGGCCCTGATGACCGTGGCGAGGTTGTGGAGCTTCTTCTCGTACTTGGCCTGCGTCCACTTGTTCTTCCCCTCCGGAAGGAACTCGTTGTCGTTCTTGACAGGGTCGTCATAGGTGTCAAAGAGGTTCTCAAGGTTGTAGAACCCGATGACATAGTTCTGCTGTGTCTTCTGCGCGAATGCCGAAACCGACAGCAGGAGCAGGAGTGCAGCAATCAGAAGTGAGCGTTTCATGTCTTATGTTTATCGTTTGTGTATTATTGTTCTTCGTGTCAATGACTTATGTGTCAGCGTCCCCGAATGTTCCCGAGCGTGCACGACCGTCTAAATCGGCCACACATTTTCGGACGGCGCCTTAGCTTCAATCTCGGCCGCCTTTGCCTCGCCGACTTTCTTCGGCAGGTTCACGAACAGGTCAATCCCGAGCTTTTCCTCAAGCGCGTCGATTGACATCATGTCGGAACGGGTGATAGAGCCCGTCCGCGCCACATGATCGAGCCACACAGCACAGCCGGAATACCCCGAGGTAGCACTGTACCGGAGCATGGCCTTGTAGTATGAAGACGGAATCGTGACGCTGTGTCCTCCCCTGTCGGTCAGCGACTTGCAGCCGGAGCCGACGATGCAGCCGGTGACGACATAGAGCGTGTCGGCCTTCTTGGACCAGTCGCGCACCTGATTTTCAAGGCTTACCCAGATTTTCTGGTTGAACCCGCCGAGCTGAGGCGTGACATTGGTGGCATAAAAGGTCTGCTCGTTCGAGTTGCCTATATAGCGGTCTGCTGAGGGTATCTGATGCCCCCGGTCATAGCCGGACCTGCCGTATCCCCCATAGACGACTGAAGGCTGAAGGGAACTCGGCAGGAAGGGGTCAAATGCCCACGGATCTTCCGCGGGGCGGCCTCCACTGCCTATCAGGCCGGAGTTCAGAGGATAGGCCACCCATATCGAGAGGTAGTCGTCCTGACTCCAGTAGAGGGAGTAGTTCCGCTGCTGCCTGCTGTTCACCGTCATGTTGTGCCAGATGTACTTCAAGCCGTCGCCTGCCTTGGTCTCCGGCAGTTCAAGCCATCCGAACGGACTTGCGTCGGCGTAGCCGCCATCCTTGGTGACTTCCGTCGGAGAAGACGGCTCCACAGCATCCTGAATGAAGGTGCAGCTCACCTCCGAAGAGCCTGAAGCAAGCACAAGGCGGAGCGTTCTCTCCGCGCCGCTTGCATTCTGCCCGTAGTTAAGGATGACATTGCCCTTGTTGCCTCTCCCGGAAACGGTCATCTCAATGCCTTCCGCCCCGAAATTCGCCCAAGGCTCAGCCTCGCCGAAATCAATGGACAGCGTCCACTCGCCGGATGCCTTCACAATGACAAAGGTGCTTCCCTTGGCCTTTCCCGCAGAAGAATTTCTCAACGACACGGAAATGCCGTCAGTCTCCCCGTCCCCGAGCAGGTCGCAGGACACGGCGAAAGACAACAGCATCAGGAATGCCGACAACCGAAAGATATTTCTCATCAAGTGTTTTTATTTATTTGAGTTAAGGGAAGCCCGCCTTGACGGCGGGTTTCCCTTAATAAAATTAAATCAGTCTAATGCAGAAGTTATTCAGCAAGGACATCAATCTTTGTAATACGAACCTGCGCCGCAGCTGCCGTGCAAATGAACTCGTCAACAGAAGCAGTACCGGACCAGGTTAACTTAAGACCGTCCGGATTAACTACAGCATTATTATCAGAATCAATAGTCAATGCTTTTGAATAACTCGCGTTAGCGAAAGTAAATACAACTTTCTTTATTTTCTTGCCATCAGCTTTAATTGCCATCTTATGATTCTTATAAAGCTTAAGTAAATCTGTCGGCGCAACTGGATCCGTTGAACCACCTGCAAGCCAATATGTCACAGTCACACCATTAGATGTGCCAGTATATCCTTTTTTACCGTCATGTGTTGTTTCTGCAAAAGTCATGTCATCGACAACAAGAGAAATCATACCGTCCTCTAAAGGCTCCTCTGGATCCACAGCATCAGCCTCATCCTTCACAAGAACATTCTTCACTTCCCAAGTACCACCTTCGCCATCAGTAGAAGTATAAACAAAGGCTATTTTAATTTTTGAACCAAGATATGCCTTAAGGTCAACACTTCCTGACGCCACAAAATTCCAAGAATTTCCTTTCGGCCAAGTCGGAACAGCAAGATTATCCCAATTTGTTCCATCCTTTGAAACCTTAACTGAAACAAAATCCTCAACTTTCTTGCTGGTTGGGAACTTATTTGCAGCGTGTTCAAATGAAAGGAACGCGGTCTTTTCTGAAGTGAGGTCAATATCCGGAGAAATAAGCCAGCTTTCTGAAGCCAAATTCTTGCCACCAATATAGGCAGATGCTTTCATTCCATACTGAGCACTCGCCCACGTCCAAACATATTCAGCTCCTTCCGGAAGAGTTTTATCTTCAATTGTGAACTCGCCCTGACTTGCAGAAAAAGTTTCAGAGAAGATTGCATCTGACGGAGTTGGTGTCGGATCTGGAGTCGTACCTTCAGGAACCTTGCCATTAACTGTAACCAACTGAGGGGCAACGCCATCTGATGTCCTGGTCATTTCCGGAGTGTTGCCCTTATAGTTCTGGAGATAACCGTACACAACAACCTTGTCACCGACTGCAAACGGCTCCGTGCTTGTGAAAGCAGCTCCATTCACGCCCTTAAGTGCATAAACATAGAACTGATTAGTAGTTGTGCCATCATCTGAAATATAAATAGTCAGAGAGCCGTACTTTGAGACAGTGCTTTCCGGTTCCTTGAAAGAAACCACTATACCCTCGACATAAACAGGAGTCGCAGAGAACGCGTCTGCATCAAGAGCACTTGCTACAGTGTTCGCCTGTGAGGCAGAATAAGGCTTTTCCTTTGTGCCGTCTCCCTCTCCGACGCTGCCGCCGACACCGGCTTGGGTAATCTTAAGCGTCTTCTTAACAATGGAGCAGCGGAAAGTAATGTTGGCAGTTCTTGCCGCAGCACCGGTATTCTCAAGTACGGTAATCTCGACATCGGCCGCTCCGTCGCCTTCTTCCTGGCTGAGGGTAACCCAGTCATAGTCGTTTCCGTCGATTGCCCATGCCTGATTCGCATCGACCTTTACAGTCTTTGTCCCGGCAGCGGCGTCAAATTCAACAGTCGCAGGATCAAGCTTCAGAGAAGGCTTGTCGCTGTTCTGATTCTCCTTGTCGCAGGCGACGGCTACTGAAGCCATCGCGAGCACAGATAGAAATAAATGTTTGATTTTCATATTATTTGTGTTTTGCGTTTATTTGTTTTATGAAAAACTCCACAAATTTAACGCATTAAATGACAAAAGCAAAACCCTGAGCCAAATTTGCTTGAAATTTCATATTTCCGTAACATTCCCAAAATTTGCTTTCCATCAATGATTGTCCTTACCTTTGCGATGCAGGAATATAGTATTTTGACAGACAGAATGTATCGTTTTGACCGTCTTGCAGTGGGTCCCGTCGTCATAAACAGCAAGGGCGGAATCAACTATTGCGACATTCCGTACAGCGATGAGCTGCATCAGTTCAACAACGACTACCGCTCCATTACTGGCAAGGCAGCATTGCGATGTGAGAACCTTTGTCTGGACAGTGAGATGATGGTCATAGGGACATCGGCGATGGTACAGACAGAACTGGACTGCATAGTCAACCAATACGCCAAAGGCTTCAGCAACCCGATGGTCCTGTGGGGACGCTACCACAAGGGATTCTTCAAGACGACCCTCCCTGTCTCCTTCCAGTTCCATCACGTGCAGATGGACGGAGGGCATGGGGCACTGTTCCTCGAGAATGTCCAGAACATTATAAAGCAGTTGAAATTATAGTATTCAACAACGACGTTCCACTGATGTAACCGAGTAGTATGCTCCCCCCCCCCGCTTTCAGCACGAAAAAGGGGCATTTTCGGCACGAAAAAAGCACCGGGACTTCCCAGTGCCTCAATCATAAATTATTGAAAATCAATCAATAATATTTCAATAACGGGTTAATACTCCTCGTTAATCAGCCATAGTCCTCTTGTAATTATCTTGTTGTCAATATATTACAATTACAGCTTACCGCATCTGGGTTAAATCAGCCATAGTCCTCTCGTAATTATCCTATTGTCAATATATTATAGTTACGACCTACCGCATCGGGGCTGAAATGGATAGTATGTTTCACTTTTGAAATGGCTGAAACTTGAATGTGGCTATCCATTGTGTTTGAGACTCTTTTCCAATGCCAAGATCAAATTGAAGATGCCGGATGACGGATTCTCAAAAGTCTTCAGTTTCCTCGCCCGTTCCGTAGCCTCAAGACGATGCTCCCAGAGGAAAGCCTTTTGAGTGTCTGTCAATGCCGCCTTTTCATAACCTGCCCAGCAGTCATCCATTTTCATAAGTTCATTGAAGGCTTCCTCAGTGGATAATTTTGTTTTCTTGTCTTTTCCGTGCAGCAGGAACCAGAGTTCAATGGCCGGATTACTCAGCAATTTATATGCGTGGCAATCGTTCAGTTTCCCGTTGATGGCAGGGACATCCATATCATACATAAGAAAGACGAGAATCCTGTCCGTCTTCGAAATCTTCAATTCCCTCTTTGCCGCATCAATCAGCCGTTGAGAAATGCTTCCGCCCTCCACCTTTGGGACAATCCTTATCGGTGAACGATATGTCTGTTTGAGGTAATCCAGATAAGTCTCCTCCGTTTCACCCTCGCAGAACACGAGGAAGACCTGTTTCATTGTCCTTGACGGGGATGGTGTCCGTTGCTTTGCCATAATCAGTCCTCCATGAGTTTTTTCAAGTTCATGACTGAGGAATCAACGAACGGAACCGCATCGAAACGCCCCTGGATGTAGCCCTTTTCCGCATCCATATTCTCCCGGAAGTCTTTATAATCATAAAGAGAATAGACATCGGTGGAGCCGTCCTCAAGTTTATTGACGAACACGACCTGATCTTTCCTCAACCGCCTCATATCTATCAGGTTCGTATTGTGCGAGGTGAACAGCAGCTGTGAACTTTCGGATGCGTGGATGAGGTCAAGGATGAAATCTGCCAGCCTCGTATGAAGCCCCATGTCAAACTCGTCCATCATCAGTGATTTTCTGTTCCGGACGACATCGAGAAGCCTCAAGAGAATCTGGAACAACTTCCGGGTTCCATTTGATTCTTCCACGTCCAGATCAAATACTACCTCTGGAGACCTCTTGTGCGTGGTCTGGAATCGGAGAATGTCAATCATCCGGAAGTTCAACTCAGGAGACCCGGGAGATGACATAACGGGAGCCGGCACTTGTTCGTGTCTCACCTTTATATCACAGATGTCTGTATCACAGATGGCAAGAGCCTTCAAAATAATCTTTTTGTAAGCATTGAAGTTCTCCTCCACTGAAACACTGTTCAAATCGACAAGCCCGAGAAGAAAGGTGTTCAAGAAATACCGATACAGTTCCCGTGCGAGTTCACGGTTCATTGAACTCGCCCTGCTGAGGAACAGATTTTTTCGGCTCGTGTTGAGTGCAACATCCTTTGGCTTTGCAATTACACCCGGAGAGAATGAATACACATCGTCCGCATTCTCATCACGGGTGAAGACTTTTGCCCGTTTCCCGTTAGGATAATAATACAGGCTCTCACGAATAATCTCCGTTCTAGTAAGCGCAAATGAATACTCATATTCGACATCATTGCAAACGAAATCCATAAAGAACTCGCTCGGCTTTTTGTCATACCCATCGAACTTGAACGGCATAAAATTGAACACCACACCTTCGTTGTTCTGATGGGATTCCAGAATCATCCGGCAACAGAAATTGATGGCTTTGAGAATGTTTGATTTCCCGGATGCGTTAGGCCCGAAAAGCCCGATTGTCTTCAAGACTTTTGTTCCGTTCCAGTCAATGACGTTATAGGATAGCTCTCTGGCCTGCTTGGTTTTGCTTTTCGCTGCGACAAAGTCCAGACACACCCTGTTTTTTATTGAGAAAAAGTTCTCTAATTCGATTTTGAGTAGCATATTACCCTCATATTTGTAAAATTACTACAAATATAAGAGATAAATCTCACCTTTGCAAGCGTTTGATGTCTTCTGGTAGTCAAAATAGGCTTTTGACCGAAAGTCACATTTCAAAAATTTGATTTCGTGTAATTTTCACTTGCGGCAAAACTTGATTCCGTGTAAAAAACACTATGTTTCACAGCTTGATTTCGTGCATTTCCCACCACGAATATGGTGCAAGATGGGCACGAAAAAAGCACCGGGACTCCCCAGCGCTTCAATCATAAATTATTGAAAATCAATCAATAATATTTCAATAATGGGTTAATACTCCTCCTCGTTAAATCAGCCAAGGTTTTCTTGTAATTGTCTTGTTATCAAGATATTATCATTACGGCTTACCGTATCGGGGCTGAAATGGGTAGTATGTTTCACTTTTGAAATGCCTGAAACCAGATAATGACTATCCATTACCATAAGGACCAATGACCAGTGAATAATTTGTGCTTCGACCACCTTCATCGTTTTTCTTCAGCATACCCTTGTTTACAAGATCCCGAATATCATTGAGAGCTGTGTCCGTCGAGCATTTCCCGATTTTCGCCCATTTGCCAGAAGTCAGTTTGCCGAAAAATCCATCGAACTGCATATTGATAATTTTACGTTGCCTTTCATTGACTGAAATGTCTTTATGGATTTCCCAGAAATGAGATTTTGCAAGAACGGAGGAAAGAGTTTCTTGCGTTGAAGCAAGTGCTTTCCCGAAACAATCCAGAAACCACAATAGCCATTCAGTAATATCACCATCACCCTTCTGTGCCTTTTCAAGCACATTGTAATAGTCTTTTTGCATTATCTTCATCTCATTCGACATACTGTAGAACCGCTTCGCAGAATGCTCGCTGCGGGCGAGCAACATATCAGTGATGGCTCGTGTGATACGCCCGTTCCCATCGTCAAAAGGGTGAATTGAAACAAACCATAAGTGAGCTATACCGGCCTTGATAACAGGATCCATCTCGTTCTCTGTATTCACCCATCTGATGAACCTGTGCATTTCCTCCGGGACACGTTCTGGCTCAGGTGCCTCATAATGAACTGTCTCGTGTCCCATCGGGCCGGAAACCACCTGCATCTCCCCAGTGCGATATTTTCCGACTTCAATGGTATAGAGACCGCTTCTTCCAGTCGGGAACAAGACATTATGCCACCCGAAAAGGCGTTCATCAGACAACGGCTCATTATAATGCTGGGTCGCATCCATAAGCATCTCGACTATACCATCAACATATCTGGACGTAGAGACAAGCCCGGCGGTCTCAATGCCGAGACGGCGAGCAATGGACGAACGGACTTCTGTCATATTGAGAGCCTCACCCTCAATCTCACTGGATCGTACAAGTTCCAAAGACATCGTGGTAAGCATTGCTTCATCCTGAAAATCAAAACCAAGCGAAGTCATACGACCGAGCATCTGTCCTTGCATAGCCCTGACTGTGCCTAGCCTATTCATAACCGTCTCTTTGTCGAAATCGAAGTTCCACCAGTTTTTCCTTTGATGCAGATACATATTCGTAGATTTTCAGCAAAGCTATGAAATTTTCGGTGAATAGCCTATATATTCGCCGAAAATTTTCGGTGAATAAGATAAATATTTACCGAATAGTTCTTTTACATTATAGGCGAAGCCTTGCGGAATTGAAAATAAACGGCTATGTTCGTATCTATATTTACAATCAATGATTTACGACATATATGAGCCGGAAACATTCATATACAACTGCCGATTACCTTCCGTGGGACACAATGCTGAACCTTACGCACAAATTATTCCGTGATGGCAAATATAGGATGAGCCTTCTCATTGCCTGCGGCTCTTTCTTCGGGATGCGCATCAGCGACCTTATTTCCCTTTCGTGGGAACAGATACTCGGCGAGAGCTTTACCCTCAACGAAAAGAAGACCGGGAAGCACAGGGAGATAAAGGTCAATGCAGGAGTGCGAGAACATATCAAGGAGTGTTATAAGGCACTGGGCATAAATAACCCTCACGAGAAATGCTTTCTCAACCGCTACGGTGCTGTGCTTTCTGTTCAGCGGATCAATGTTATCCTCAAAGAAATAAAGGTGAAGTATTATATGCTGAAAGACATACAGCATTTCTCCACCCATTCTTTCCGTAAGACCTTCGGGAGACAAGTCGTTGAAATGGCCGGAGAGAACAGCGAGATGGCTCTCATCAAACTCGCTGAACTCTTCAACCATTCAAGCACCGCCATCACTCGCAGATACCTCGGACTTAGGCAGCAGGAGTTGAGGGAGGTGTATGATACTCTGGCGTTTTGAAATACACCATAAGTTCCCAGCAGATTTGCCAGAGACCTTATGATATAAACAATTATTTTCTGAAGATTCGTTCCCAGAACTTTCTTATACAAGACTTATTCGCATAGTCTTGCATCGCTTCGCTAATAACGGCCTCGCATTCACCCAAGAGAGGAATTGTCTTCTGCAAACATTCATTGCCATTGGACATATTCGACAACGCATCTGTCAGTGCAAATATCGCTGAAGTAATTGAAGACGCATCAACCCAATAATCATTGAAATGTTGATTCATATCCGCAAAAACAAATCTAATTCGTTTATTGGAATAATAATAAGCACAGTCCTTTTGCGGAAGGAACATCTTAAAAGGGTTTGAAGGGAGTTGTTGAATTTGTTTTACGACATCTTCATAATTCACATGTACCTCATCACAAAGATCGTGCAGCCGAAAACCGAAATCGTCCCCATTCCTTATTAAGCACTTCCTTAGTGCTTTATAATAACTCATTTGTATCATAATCATATAGTATAAAAACACTTTTTGTAAGTAGTAAACTTTGTATGTATTAAATCACACAAAATTATTCCGTAACAGCACGAGCATATAATAAATGATTACGATAGGAGCTACACATCCAAATACTTCGATCATTATCATCAAAATTTCTAAAATCTATACAAGTCGCACGGCTATCCCAACCTTTAGAAGACCATAAACCATAAGTTTCTTTTGCGTAACGATTTACAGAGATAAATATATGTTTACCAGTCCGATCACTTGTCACAATACATCCACAGGCACCTGTGCCGTTATAATTATACGTCCAATACCAAGAACAGTTATCCTGCAATTCACTCAACTCTCTGTCTGTAGGCATGCGCCAAGTTCCACCAAGTTCCACATGAGCGACATCGTCTTCCGGTTCAAGACTTGTCTTGTTGTCCACAATGCCATAATCAGACGATTTGCAGTATTTCGTCAATTTATTATACGCCCCATAGCTCCACTTATAGTCAGACCAATCTTTATAACCCTTATTAATATTCATAGTACTTATAGTTCTTTCAATTTCACCCCATGCATAATAAAAACCAATTTCATCGGGAAATAAGGCTCCAACATTACAGTCCGCCCATTTTACAGACAATCCCAAATCAACCGCCTCAACGACTTTCTCCTTTGTTAAAAACACGCCTCCTGCAGTGAACTCAACATCCGCATATTTCACTTCAGCAACTACCACATACTTATATTGTGTATTATGGTACAATCCATTTAGTCCATACATATAATTCCCTTCTTCATCCAAATTCAATACTATTTCTTTTCCCATGGACTTCAATTCATCAATTGTATTAACATTCTCTTTATAACTATAATACAATTTCACGGATAGACTATACTCATTCACATGCTCAAGATTTAGTTTTCCTGAGATTATTGCAGATCTGTATTCTATATCTGATGCATTAGCAGTAATAGAGGCATCAAATGAAGTTGTCGAAGTAAAAGATTTTTCTTCCCCATAGTAAGTATTATCATCGAGTTTCACATAAGCCTGATAAAAATACTCCCTTTCCACTATAGGATAATGGTAAATATGTGAATACTTCTTATCTGTAAGGTTATTCGCTTTATTATGAGAGCGATCTACCTTCTCGCCGTTATATATGTGGAAAACATAAATGCCATATTCTATATTGTCATAGCGACATTCTGAAAGATCAAGAGTCGCTGACAAAGTTGCACCTCGCGGATAAATATCAGTTGCATCACCTGTTTGAATAAGGCTACTGACGGGAAGAGTAGTGAAGGACTTTACTTCGCCATAAAGGATTTCACCATTTTGTGAGAGATAACTGCGATAATAGTATGTGGTTTCAGGTTCAAGAACTTTAGTCGGTAATGAGAAGTTATAGTCTAAATCAAACACTGTCGCTTCAATGTTCTCTGATTTTCCATAAAGTACGCCAGAAGATGTGGAATACAGGATACCAAAGACCATATCGGTGCTTGCCTGCGAAAAGTTGACCTTTCCGGATAGTTCTGCACTTCGACAAGTAATATGGGTTGCATCAAGACTAATTGCACCTGTCGCCGGATATACGGATATATCGCAAGTCGCTATCTTGTCCTCTGCCTTGGCTGTTATTGTCGCGGTGCCACTCTTTATGGCTGTCACCACTCCATCATTTACTGCGACTACAGAGGCATCGGAACTGCTCCAGATAACTTTTCGATTACTTGCATTGTATATTAATTTTTATAAGTATATATTTGAGTAAGCAATGTCATCAGAGTGTGGAACAAGCCAGAGTTTTCAT
>CAKVAS010000007.1 GCA_934725015.1 uncultured Bacteroidales bacterium | reverse complement strand
TGACAAAATTTTCAAAGAACTTATTTTATTTACTGCCAGAGCCGCTTAGGCTTGGCTATTTTTTAACGAACTATTGACTATTATTATGCGGACAATGGCAATAACAAGGCCGGAAGTATTGCAGCATCAACGAATGTTTCGCAGACTCTTACTGTTGATATGTCAGCTGTGGAGAACAATGTCATCTGGTTCGGCTGCGCTCCTGCTGAGGTGAAGTCAGGGGATATAATCGTGACTGCAGTCGGCAAGTCCGGGGCGAAATACTCCAAGACCGTGACCCTGTCCGGTGAGAAGTCCTTGTCTTTCGTGCAAGGAAAAGTCGCTCCGTTCAGCGTGGACATGACCGTCGCTCCCGTAATTGACGCGGATGATGTCGCTAACTTGTCTGCCGATGAACATTCTTTGGAGCAAATTGTGGTCAATATCATTAACCCGGTTGCTGGAGCATCGCTATCTGCCGAGACCGATGGCGCAGTAGTGACTGACTGTGACCTGATTGATGATGTTTGGTACTATTCTGTTTCAGCCAATACTGGCGAAGAGAGAACAGGCTGGATAAAGTTCTCCTATAAATCAGGCGAGAATGTCCTTGCCGAGAAAACCGTGAATGTGAAGCAGTTGGCTGCGGGAGCAGCTCCAGTGGAGACAAAGACAGCGACGGCAGAGAATGATTACCTGAAAGATAATCAAGGCAGTGGTGTGCTTGATGAGGTAATATCATATTCAAATAACTCATCATCTACGGGGACGGAACTTAGAATCTATAAAGGGAAAACCTTGACCATTTCCGCTAAATCTGGTTATTCAATTAAGAAGGTTGAACTTACTTGCACAAAGAAAGCAGGGGTAAAATATGGATTCGATACGACATCGACAGTGTCAGTAGATGATGGTGCAACAGCATCATCTACAGCGACAGACAATGTCGGAACCATTACAATTACTGGAAAGACTACGAAAGTCGCATATGTAGCGGACAAAAACCAAATGCGCGTTACGAAAATATCTGTTACATATATTAAGGACTAATTGTGTTTCCTGAATTTTATTCGTTACAGGGGCGCGGCAGCGTCCCTGTTTTTGTTTGACAAGTTGATTAAGATTTCTCCGCTCCGCTCCGGTCGAAATGACAGGGACGTTGAGCATCAGATAGATGAGCATCCTATGCCGCGCTGAATTGTTGCCATTTTAACGCTGTTAATGTTTATTCCAAAGGTTTCGGTTTGGGCAAGTCTTTACGGTTTGAGACACGGCAAAGGTATGACATGGACACCGTCTTTTCGCGTATATCCATATTGTCCGCCGGTCAGAACCATCTTGAGAGCAGGCTCTTGTATCGGCATTTGACTTTCGGTCTTATTATGTTCCACTATCAGCTTATGCAACTGGATTAAGTGACTTGCTCCGTCCTCAATCTCCTTGCTTCCGAGTTTGCATTCAATAAGGGCGTAGCGTCCGTCATCTATGTGAAGAACGACATCCGCTTCCAGACCATAGCGGTCGCGATAATAACCGACACTGGAGAAAAAGCCATATGAATATGCTCTCAGGTCACGAATGCACATCTGCTCGAAAATGAAGCCGAATGTTTTCATTTGCGTCTGTAAGGACTCTGGGGTCTGCCCAAGCATAGCCACGGCAACAGACGGGTCACAGAATCCTCTTTTGGGGCTGCTTTGTATGGCCGTTTTGCTGCGAATTGCAGGGCACCACGCATTGATGTCCTGTATGACAAACAGTTTTTCCAATGCCGCAACATAGTCGTCAAAAGTTGAGCGGGCACATTCGATTTTGTCGCCCGCAGTCACATCCGCCAGCAGCGATGTTGCCTTTGCCACCGTGGATATGTTTCTCGCATAAGAACGAAGTATCTGTCGCGCAAGTTTTTCGTTACGTCGAATGCCATCAATACGAGACATATCCGTTCTGCATACCGACTGAACATAGTCTCTGGCTATCATAAGCTTGGCTTCCCTGTCCGGAGCGCTCAAAGACGCAGGCCAGCCTCCCCTGCAGGAAGCCATGATAATATCATTTACGCTCATGCCCGACACGGCTTCAACCTCCTGTTCCGGATTGTCAAAAAGTTCTTTGAGCGAAATGCTCCCATTCGATTCTTTCGACTCCCATAATGACATCGGGGCCATCTGCATACGCGAGATTCGCCCCGTTCCACTATGATGGATACTTGCTTCATCAACTGCATTCGAGCCAGTCAGAATAAACTGCCCCGGAATGCCGCGTTTGTCACACATCATTCGGACGGCGTCCCACAGGACTGGGGCATCCTGCCACTCGTCCAGCAGTCTTGGCGTTGTCCCAATCAGCAGGTTCGACGGTCTTACGGCAGCCGTTGCCAGATAGTTATCGCGGTTATCCACATCCTGAAGGCGCAACACGCTACCGGCTTGCTGTTCTGCCGTCGTGGTTTTCCCGCACCACTTCGGCCCCTCTATCAAGACAGCCCCCATCGCCTTAAGTCTGTTCTTAAGGTGTGTGTCAGCGATTCGCTCATAATAACTCATACCGTGTGTCTTAAATTGTGTTTTCAGCAAAGATACTAACATTTAATGACTTATACAACTTGTCGGGAACTTTTGCGGTGTTTTGTCGGGAACTTTTGCGGTATTTTGTCGGGAACTTTTGCGGTAACGCCTTGAGACCCAGTGTTCGGGCGCGGAAATGACTCTTGAGTTACTTGAGTAGCATCCCGAACAAATAAAACAGCTTTTCGCGGTTTCGTGTTACAATATTTACTACATTTGTGCCGGATTTTGCCGGAAGGCAATGAAATCCGGCACAATTGTATAAAATCATAAGGATATATACCAAAATCTTGCAAAATCTGAAAGATATGGAACAGAAAAATACGCGTGTTGAAAGCGACCTCATCGGAAGTCGTGAAATTCCCGACGACAAGCTCTATGGGGTGCAGACGCTCAGGGGAATCGAGAATTTCAGGATAAGCAACTTCAGACTTTCTTCCTACCCTCTTTTCATCAACGCCCTGGCCATCACCAAGATGGGTGCCGCAATGGCCAACCGTCAGCTCGGACTGCTCACCGACGCGCAGGCCGACGCGATCATCACGGCCTGCCGTGAGATTCTTGACGGAAAGCATCACGAGGACTTCCCGATTGACATGATTCAGGGCGGTGCGGGCACGACGACCAATATGAACGCCAACGAGGTCATCGCAAACCGTGCGCTTGAACTGATGGGGCATCGCAGGGGCGAGTACCAGTTCTGTTCCCCTAACGACCATGTGAACCGTTCGCAGTCAACCAACGACGCCTATCCGACGGCGATTCACCTCGGCCTGTACGCCACGAATCAGAAGCTCGTTGAGCATCTTCAGAAACTCATCGACTCTCTCAAGAAAAAGGGAGAGGAGTTCGCCGATGTGCTGAAGATGGGGCGCACGCAGCTGGAGGATGCCGTGCCGATGACGCTCGGGCAGACTTTTCACGGATTTGCATCAATCCTTGAGGGGGAAATCCGCAATCTCAACTTCGCTGCCGACGATTTCCTCACGGTGAATATGGGCGCGACCGCAATCGGAACGGGAATCGCCGCCGAGCCGGGCTATGCGGAGAAATGCGTGGCCGCCCTCGGCGAAATTACGGGTTGGCCGGTGAAGCTGGCGGAAGACCTTGTCGGGGCCACTTCCGACACTTCGGGCATGGTAGGCTACTCAGCGGCCATGCGCCGTGTCTGCGTCAAGGTTAACAAGATAAGCAACGACCTGCGCATACTCGCTTCCGGTCCGCGCTGCGGCCTTGAGGAGATTAACCTTCCGGCGATGCAGCCGGGCTCCTCAATCATGCCGGGCAAGGTGAATCCGGTAATCCCCGAGGTGATGACCCAGACGGCCTACAAGGTGATGGGCAACGATGTCTGCGTGGCTCTCGCCGGCGATGCCGCCCAGATGGAGCTGAACGCGATGGAGCCGGTGATGGCCCAGTGCTGCTTCGAGTCCGCCGACCTTCTTATGAACGGCTTCGACACCCTCCGCACACTCTGCATCGACGGCATCACCGCCAACCGCGAGAAATGCCTCGCGAACGTGAAGAACAGCATCGGCATCGTCACCGCCCTCAATCCGGTCATCGGCTACAAGAACTCCACGAAGATTGCGAAGGAAGCCCTCGAAACCGGCAAGGGAGTCTATGACCTCGTCCTTGAGCACGACATCCTCTCCAAGGAGGACCTCGACACCATCCTCAAGCCCGAGAACATGATTCACCCCGTAAAACTCGACATCCACCCGAAGCACTAGCTCCGGGCGGATGCCAGTCCACCCTATTCTGCTGCGGACGATTTACCGCAGTTTCGGCGATTGAAAACTATTGAGTGTGGACTTCAGTTCATTCTCTTTTTGCAGGGCTATGGCCTCTTCTTTTCCGCGAAGTTCAAGCTGCTCCAGAAAGTAGGAATACCGGTTCTGCATACTCATCCATTCCAACGCCGGAATGCCAAGAGTCCTCTCCAGTTTGAGCGCGATTCCGTCGCTGACATTCATCCGTCCCTTAATCAATGAATTAAGGTGGGTGGTCTGCATACTTATTTGTTTAGCAAAATCCTTCTGCTTGATGCCTCGTTCTTCAAGTTCCCGTCCAAGAATCTGCCCCGGATGGGAAACTGCAAACGGGATAAATTCATTTTTTGTTGCCATAGTGATTTTATGCAAACATAAATTCTGTTATTCGCAGTAGCTCTGCAAATGTAATGTTTATTGTTAGGGGAGCAATCTTTTGATTTCAACATTTCGCATTATTATCAATATTTTCTAACTTTGCCGCTGTCAATCGACCCGAAGGCAAGCGGTCGGTTTGACAAGACATATTAAAAATAACGCAGCATTGCTATTATTTCGCGTTTACCGAAAGCCTCGCAATCTTTTCGCATATAAACCGCTGAAATAATAAGCAGGAGCATCTCGCACGAGAAACTCCTCACCCAGTTAGTACAATGCTCGCGCCCGGCATCGGGTGTGAGTTACTTATTTGGGTGGGAAGGTGCTCGCGAGGCTACCTTGGTAAACGCAATAAGAAGCTCACACCTTTTTGTTGCGTCAGGCCGCGACGGACAAGCCATTTTTGGCTGTCGCGGCAAGTGAGTGATAGTCATGCTATTAAACCACTGTCATTCACTATGGCCGGAAACGAAAGCCTCCACGCCGCAAACCGCGCGAAAAAGGACGAGTTCTATACTCAGCTCTCGGACATCGAGAACGAACTCCGTCACTACAAAGAGCACTTCAAGGGCAAGACCGTGCTCTGCAACTGCGACGACCCTCGCGTCAGCAATTTCTCCGTCTATTTCGTGCTCAATTTTCACAGTCTCGGACTCAAGCGCCTGATTACCACTTGCTACAAGAACAACGAGCCTGACCTGTTCTCGATGAACGAGTGCGACCGCGCCGTCTATGAGCGTCAGAATGGTCATTGCGCTAACCCCGACTGCCTCCGTCACGGCGAAGTCATCGACATCCGCGAGATGGAAGCCGACCACATCACCCCGTGGAAGGACGGCGGCCGCACCGTCGCCTCCAACTGCCAGCTACTCTGCCGCGACTGTAACCGCCGCAAAGGAGCGAAGTAAGTCTTACCTGAGCAATAGGGCAACACCACAGGCGGCGAGGAGGAGGGACATTATGGTTGAAACGGCCCGGAGATGTGCGGTGACGAAAGGGCGGATGGCGGAACCGGCGAGAAGCCAGACGAGGTTGGCTCCAGGGCCGGCGAGGAGAAGGAGGGAGGCGACGGGGAGCAGGTCAATGAAGCGGTCGGAATAGGGGAGAACGAAGAGGGAATAGCAGCTCAGGTCAAAGAGTATGATCTTGGCATTGGTGAACTGGACTATGAATCCGCTCGCGAAGGTGGGTGCGGTTGCAGCAGTGTCTGAAATGCATCCGCGATAGGTCTTCCATGCGAGGTAAAGAATGTACGCAACCGCAACATAGCGGATATAAGGAACATACGCTCCGAATGCCATGCCTGCAAGGTGCGCCGCAAGAGCCGCGAGCAGGGCCGCGCAACAGAATCCGCACAGCAGTCCCACCCACACGCGCATTGCCGGGCGAAGGCCGTAGCGGACAGAACATGACATGGCGTAGATGTTCGCCGGACCTGGTGTATATCCCACGGCGAGTATGGAAAGCAGCAGTGCCGGCAATTGTTCCGTTGACATATTAACTGACAGCATTATTCATGACATCAACTACAGCCGCCCTTCCAGCCAGATTCGGAAGACCGGGTCGGCAAGCCAGATTTCATTACCGCGCTCCTCAATCAGTTCATTTTTCAGGAGAGACTCCCTTATTACCGATATATTGGATTTCGTCCCTATATTCCATTCGGAAAGCACCTTTTCAGACGTGAAGCCGGAATGGATGCCGGAGCAGACGGCTTTCAGAAAGTTTATCTGGTAGCCCGTGAGGGTTCTTATCTGCTCGGTGAAGAATGAATTGTTCTGGGCAAGCAGCTGGCCAGTGGCGGCTTCAAGCCCATTTCCGGTTGCCTCAGTGTCGGTTTCCACAAACAGATTCCATGCAAGCTGCTGGACATAGGAAGAATAGCATTCGACGGTCAGGCACAGTTTTTCCGAGATTTCCGGAGAAATCTTCTTCCCGCAGGCTTCAAATCTTGACGCGATATATCCCATCCAGTCTTTCATGTCGATTTTTCCGAGATACATCATCTGACCGAACTGGTAGAACGGCATCCGTCTGTTCTGAAATATGTTTTCGAGCATGTGTTTCTTGCTGCCGAAGAGGCAATACGAGACATTTTTCTGATGTTGCCACACCCCTCGCATCCTTTTCTGAACGGTCAGAGAATCGGAAAATTCCCCGATTTGCTGAAACTCGTCGATGCATATCAGCAGATGCTTTCCTCTTTTTTCCGCGAGCCTTTCCGGCAGGTTCAGTATTTCTTCCGGCCGTATCTGCTTCGGCGTTAGTCCCAGCGAAATTGAGTATTCATTCACCAGATCGGGACTTACCGATATTTTCGGAGATATACGCCCGATGAATTCCGTCACGTTCCTGAGAGCCGCATCCATCGTCGAGGAGGCCGCCTTGATGATTCCTTCCGAGAACTTGTTGTAGAAGTCATACTCGTCCCTGCAATCATAGACATCGAGGAATACCGGAACGACGCTGTCGTCATCAATCCGCTCTATCGCCCTGTGCACCAGAGACGTCTTGCCCATGCGCCTCGGGGATATGAGAATTGTGTTGACCCCATGCGTGAAATTCATCACAAGATTCCGCGTCTCCGTCTTTCTGTCCGTGAAATTATCGCCGGAAACGGAGATCCCATATGCGAATGGCTTGTCTATTGTCGGCATACATCATTGATTTTGATGCAAATATAATAAAAAACAACAAAAGTTCATAAAATTATGGACCATAAACTTGTGAACTTCTTACATTCATAAAAATTTATGGAGGTATTGTCCGCTAAGAAAATCTTAATACCTTTGTGAAAAACAGGGATATGCTGTTAACCAATAAAATAACGTCGTATGAAAAAGTTTAATTTTATCCTGGCGCTGGCGATGCTTCTTTTCCTTGTGTCCTGCGCGAAATCAAATCAGACAGTTGACGACAATGTCCCGAAGTCGTGGACTGAAAACTGGATTGTAGCCTCAAAGATTGTTGTTGTCGAATGTGAGTTTACCAATGGAAAGCGTTTTTGGATAAAGAGGAACGGAACCCGGTTTGGCAAAGGGTTGGAGCATATGTGACAGGGTTTGACTATGTTGAAGGATATGAGTATGATATTGATGTCGCCGCGGTGGAAGTTCCTGAACCGCCGGAAGATGCTCCTACAGTAAGATATTCTATTAGAAGAATAAACTCAAAGGTTCGGAAAGACTCTGATGTCCCGAAATTGTATCGGGAAATGCCGGCAGACTATGATTGCAGCCAGTCTGATAATTTGGGAGACGATATACTTTTGACAGAAGAACAATTGACAGAACTCCAAACAAAGGCGGGATGTATAACTAAAAGGACAAAATATTGGCCGCGTAATACCGTTTATTATACATTTGCCAGTGATTTTGCCAGTCGGTCTCAAGTTCAGCAAGCCATTGCAGAATGGGAATCAAAGACAAGCCTGTCGTTTGTGAATGGCAAGGGCTCCGGAAATTATATAGAATTCAGAAACAATGATACAATAAACAACTCTTTCTTGGGAATGAAAGGCGGTATGCAGGTCATAAACTTAACACCAAGTTGCACACGCGGTATCGCTATTCATGAAATTTGTCATGCAGTTGGTTTGGAACACGAGCATAGCCGTAGTGACAGAGACTCGTATGTTATTATTCATACGGAAAATATTGACCCTGAATATGTGTATGCATTTGATAAATGTGCACCTGGGACAATATCTAATATTGGTACATTTGATTTTGGTTCAATAATGCTGTATGGTTCATATTATTTTTCCAGAAATGGCCAACCTACCATGACGACAAAAGACGGTCTATATATTGTTGCTCAGCGACAGACGTTCTCCGACGGCGACCTTGAGGGCATTGCTGCGATATACGGGCCTCCGTTCCATAGACTGCAATCCCGCGAGCAGGTCCTCAGGGAGGAAACGACCTCCGTCAAGGAATATCGCGAATACATAAGAGAATATGTAATAGGCATATACAGCGACTGGAACTGCACCAGACAAAGTTCCCTGAGATATCCCCGCAGCATTAAGATTACGACGACAAGGCAGGTCTATGACTCGACGACCGGCAGGATTAAGGAGACGAATGAAACGCGTCAGGTGACATTGCCGGCAGGCACGTCGTCATACCGCGTCGGCGAAGCCCACAACATCGAGCACTATGACAGGGGCAATCCTGTTGAGGTTAATGTGACGACCTACGGCATCGACCCTATAATGACTCAGTTGCAGTGACGGCATTTTGTGCCCCGACCGGCTTGGTTCGGTCGGGGCACAATATTCGATTCTAGATGAACCTCATCATTTTTCCGGCAATGCGAAATTTTCGGTTATGAACGAAAATTTTGCAGGAAATACAATTTTTTTAGTTATAAACGAAAATTTTGTATAGTCGCGCAGGGGGGAAGGGGATGAAGAAAAGGATGGGATGCAAGGCGCACGGTGAAGCCAAATACCGCAGCAACCTGATGGTTGTGAGGATTTTGGCAAACCGTGCAACGCAGCAGACCGCCTTTTCTTCGCCCCTTCGACAGGACGCATCAGCGTCGTGCGTAGAACAGCGAAGCGCCGGCCAGTGCGATAGTGCGCACGGAGCACAACTTTCCCCCCCCCCCCCGCAAAAGGGGAACGGGAGGGGGATTTTAAAGAAGGGCGTAGGCGCGCACGTCGTCTGCGGTGATGGTCGAGCCGGAGAGGATGAGCAGGCGCTCCACGACGTTGCGGAGTTCGCGGATGTTGCCGGTCCAGCTGCGATCGACCAGAAGCTGCATCGCCTCCGGTTCAATCGGGCGGGTGCTCTTGCCGCTTTCGGCGCAAATCTGGTTGATGAAGTAATCCACGAGCAGCGGAATGTCGCTCTTGCGGTCGTCGAGGGACGGGACGGTGATGACAATCACGCTGAGACGGTGGTAGAGGTCCTCGCGGAACGTCCCCTTGGCAATCTCCTCGCGCAGGTTCTTGTTCGTCGCGGCAATCACGCGCACATCCACCGTGATGTCCTTGTCCGAACCGACCCTCGACAGCTTCTTTTCCTGAAGCACGCGGAGAACCTTGGCCTGGGCCGAGAGTGACATATCACCGATTTCGTCGAGGAAGAGCGTGCCTCCGTCGGCCTGCTCGAACTTGCCCTTGTGCTGCTTGATTGCAGAGGTGAACGAACCCTTCTCGTGTCCGAAAAGCTCGCTCTCGATGAGCTCCGAAGGAATCGCCGCGCAGTTCACCTCGATGTAGGGCATCTGCGAGCGCAGGCTCTTCTGGTGCAGCGACCTCGCCACAAGCTCCTTTCCCGTTCCGTTGCCGCCCTGAATGAGCACCCTCGCGTCGGTCGGGGCCACCTTCTCAATCATGTCCTTGACCTTCATTATCGCCTCCGACTCACCTATCATCTCTTGCCCATAGACCTTCTTCTTCAGCACCTTGTTGTCCTGAATGAGGTTGGTGCGCTCCGTGGCGTTCTTGATGGTAATCAGAATCCGGTTGAGGTCCAGCGGCTTAGAGAGGAAGTCGAACGCCCCCTTCTTGATGCAGCTGACCGCAGTGTCGATGTCCCCGTGCCCGGAAATCATAACCACAGGCGTCTCTATGCCCTTTTCATGCAGCGCGTCGAGCACCTCCTCCCCTTCAAGCCCGGGCATCTTGATGTCACAGAAGATGACGTCATATTTTTCCTTGTCCGCCATTCCCACGCCCTTGAGCCCGTCTTCCGCGACGTCAACTGAGTGTCCCTCGTCTTCGAGTATTTCCTGCATCAGGTTTCTGATTGAGCGTTCGTCGTCGATTACCAGTATCTTCATATTCCCGTAGATTTATGAAATCTTCAAAAACTAACTTATTTTTTTCACATTTCTGTATCGTCAAAATGTGCAAACCCCCGCTTCATTGAAAAAACAATGCCGTATTGCGAAATATGAATGCAAATATCGGAAAATTTGTTTTGAATAAATCAATCAGATTCTTAATTTTGTCGGTTGCAACGGAATATTCCTTTTCAAAGGGGTATATTTCCAAATATATATTTTCCCGGGAACATGATTTTTCGGGGATATATGATGTAATACGATGAAAAAAAGACACGACATACCCGACATAACAATCGCGATTGACGGATATTCCTCGACGGGAAAGAGTTCGTTCGCGAAGCTCATCGCCTCGGAGCTCTCGTTCCTCTACCTCGATTCCGGGGCGCTCTACCGTGCCGTGACGCTGTATGCGATAGAAAACGGACTCATCGGGGAGGACAACAGCATTGACGTGCCGGCGCTTGCCGAGGCGCTGAAGACGCTTGACGTGCATTTCGAGGATCACGGGAGGGGCCGCAGGACCTACATCGGCGACCGCTGCGTGGAGCAGAAGATACGCAGTCTGAAGGTTTCGGGGAAGGTCAGCCCGGTGTCCGCTGTGCCGCAGGTGCGGGAATATGTGAACGCGAAGCTGCGCGAGTTCGGACGCGACGGGCGGATAGTCATGGACGGACGGGACATAGGGACGACGGTGTTCCCTGACGCCGAACTCAAGATTTTCATGACGGCCGACCCGATGGTGCGCGCTCGCAGGCGTGCGGCCGAGATGGAGGCCAAGGGGGAGAGGGTGAACATTGAGGACGTGCTCGCGAACCTGAAGGAGCGCGACTACATAGACTCGCACAGGGAGGTATCGCCGCTGAGAAAGGCCTCCGACGCGATTGAGCTGGACAATTCGGAGATGACGCTCGACGATCAGATGAAATGGGTGATGCGGGTCATCAGGGAAAGATTTGGAGATTAGGACATGAGCAGGGGAGCGACAGTTGACATTGACAAGAATTCCGGATTCTGTGCCGGGGTCATCCGGGCGGTGAACATCGCGGAGGAGAAGCTTGAGCACGGAGACGGCAAGAAGATATTTTCCCTCGGGGCGATTGTGCATAACGAGGCGGTGCTCTCGGGACTTGAGAAGGCCGGGCTCGTGACGATTGACAGGGAAGACCTCGACGAGATGCAGTCGGTGGAGAATGCCGACCTGATTATCCGGGCCCACGGCGAGCCGCCGGCGACATACGAGCGTGCCCTGGCGCTCGGGTTCGACATCGTTGACTGCACCTGCCCGGTGGTTCTCCAGCTCCAGAAGCGGATTCGCACGGCCTATCTTCATCAGCAGAAGGCAGGGAAGGGACAGATTGTGATTTTCGGGAAGGTCGGCCACGCCGAGGTGCTCGGGCTGGTCGGACAGACGGACGGGACGGCCGTGGTGGTGGAGAACATGCCGATGCTGGAGGAGGCCATCGCCGACGGGAGGATAAGGCCAGGCACGCCCACGGAAATTTTCAGCCAGACGACCAAGAGCCCCGGAGAGTACGACAAGGTCTGCGCACGGCTCGCCAAGGTGCGGGGGCTGCGCCTTCGGCTCAAGGTTCACAACACGATTTGCCGGCAGGTGGCCACGCGCCACGCGAGGCTTTCCGCCTTTGCCCGCAGCCACGACGTGCTCGTCTTTGTCTGCGGCAAGTCAAGTTCCAACGGCAAGGTGCTCTGCGAGTTCTGCAAGTCGGTGAACATCAGGACCTACCACATCAGTTCGGTGGATGAAATCAACGGCGCATGGTTCCGGGAGGACGACAAGATAGGCATCTGCGGGGCGGCCTCAACTCCCAAGTGGCTGCTTGAGGAAACGGCCGCAAGAATCAGGGATATTTTGCAGAAAGACAATAAAATGCTACCTTTGCGCGGCGAAACCGTAAGATTATAATTAAGATTATAATCCTGCCGTTTCGAGTGATGGTAATGCCTTTCGAACGCAGGCTCTGTCATTCGAACGCAGGCTCTGTCGTTATGAACACAGGCTCTGTCATTTCGAACGCAGTGAGAAATCTTTTGGCAGTAAGAAACCTTTTAACGGGAAGTAATATTTTAAATTTTATATAGTAATATGGCAACAACAGCAGATTTCAAGAACGGGCTCTACCTGATGTATAATGGTAAGCCTTGTTCTATCGTATGGTTCCAGCACGTGAAGCCGGGCAAGGGACCTGCATTCGTAAAGGCGAAGCTCCGTAACCTCGAGAACGGTCGCATCCTTGAGAACACTTTCACGGCGGGCGTGAAGATTGACACCATCAACGTGGAGCGCCGCCCTTACCAGTTCCTCTACAAGGACGAGGACGGATTCAACTTCATGCACGAGGAGACCTACGAGCAGATTCACCTCGACACCGACCAGGTGGAGAACGCCGACCTCATGAAGGAGGGCCAGCACGTCGAGATGATGTTCCTCGCCGAGGACAACGACGAGCGCTGCCTCACCTGCGAGCTCCCGACCTACGTCGAGCTTGAAGTGACCTACACCGAGCCGGCCGTGAAGGGCGACACCGCCTCAACCTCGGCTCTCAAGGAGTGCACGCTTGAGACCGGCGCGATGATTATGGTTCCGCTCTTCATCAACCAGGGCGAGAAAATCCGCGTAAATACTGAAGACCGCTCCTATGGCGGTCGCGTCGCTTAAGGTGAAAACCGCAGAAGCGGCACGTCTGCGGCGTTGAAATCGGGATTTTAGTCCTCACAACCGAGAGGTTGCTGCGGGAAAATCCCGATTTCGCCTTGCATCCGCACCACTTCTGCAATTTTCACATCTCAGCTGTTTCCTTATAAAATTAAAATCGGGAAATCTTTCAGGCCTGAGGCCTTGAGATTTCCCGATTTCTTATTCTGAAATAATGTGCTTGAAGAGCGGGGATGCATAAAAGGATAGAGACCGCCTTTTAGGCGCCCCGTCAATCGTCGTAACCTATCTGGAGACCATCGATGTAGAGCTTGTAGTTGGCTCCGGTGCCGGCAGGACGGATGTAGAAGTTGAAGCAGCCGCCCCATGCCCCGTTGCCGAGGAACTGTGCCTGAATGAGGGTCGGAACGCCGTTCTGGAGCTCTACGCCCATGTCGGTCTCCCATTTCGTGAACTTGTATGAACCGTCTTCATTGGTCCCGTCCCAAACGGCTCCGAGTGCGCCCTCGCAGATGACAGGAATCTTCTTGGTCTCCTCCTCGCCCTCATAGAGCATCTGGAGAATCACAGTGTAGGTCTTGTTCCATTCCGCCATAGGCTGCTTGTTGTTTCCGTTGCGGTAGAGCTGACCGTCGCCTGCCCCGGCATCAGCCGCCTGGTCGTCGATGGCGAGACAGAGGGAGTTGGCTCCGCAGAGCTTGTACTCGTCGTTAATGGTGATTCCGCTGCCGTTCTCGCCATAGACAATCTTGCCGACGGCGTTGATGCCGATGACGCCGAGGTTCCAGTTCCATGTCTGATCCTGAGAATAAGGACCGAAAGTCCTTTCCCCGTCGAAGTTCTCGTCCATAGGGTCGGCTCCGCCGGCCGCCGCAATGATATGGTCAAAGTTCCTCTTCACGGCAAGGTGCGCCTGCGCCGGGTAGAGAGTCAGCGTGTAGTTTCCCTCGTACTTGTTCTCGAACACGGCGGCCGATGCCTTTGTGGAATATTTCACCTTGTTGAACGCGTCTCCCATTGAGAATGACGGGGTGAGGTGCTCCTTGTCGAAGATGAAGGAATACCAGCTGTCCGCCGCGAGCCTGCCCGTGTAGCTGAACGAACCGTCCTCATTTCGCGTGAGAGGCTTCGCATTGGCGGCGTCCTCGGTCCCGACCGCAGTGCCCACGATGTAGAGCCGGAGTGCCGTGCCGAGGTCAACCGTGATGTCCGCCACCTTTCCTGCCGCGAGAGTGACGGTCTTCTTTGCCGAATATTTCGCACCAGTAGCCGCTCCGGTGAGTTCAATCTCAATCTCCTGCTCCTCTGACGGAACGGCGGCGAGAATCATCTGGCCGTAGGCGTTCGCGGTGACGGTCAGCTTGTCGGATGAATTTTCCGTTTCCTTCCATGTGCCGGCGCCGTGTGCATAGACAAACTCTCCGGCCGCTTTCTTCGCGAACTTCACGGTCGCCTTCTCAATCGGCTCCGGAGCGTTGTTCACCTTAATCTCCGCATAGGCGGCCACATGAGCGAAATCGAGGCTCTTCACGGACGCGATTCCGCCGGTGTAGGCCGTCTTGGCGAACATGAGCATCGCGGAGGCGTCACAGAACTTGACACCGGTTTTCTGTGAAGTCGGAATTATGGCGCGGGCCTCGTCCGCACCGAGGGAAATCCATGAGGACTCGCCGTCCTCGTCGTACGGAGAAGCCGCATAGAGGTTCCCCTCCGGCTGTGTCGGGGCGAACGCTGCCTTGAACCCGAAGGACTCGCCCTTTTCCGAGGCCACGACCACAACCGCGTCGCCGTTCGCCGAGAGCGCTAAGGATTCCTTTCCTGTCCATCCGGCGTTTTCGATGTTCCCGCTGATGGAAGCCGTGATGTCCGGTTCGCCGCCCTCAAGGGCCGGGGACTTTTCGCACGAAATCATCGTGCACGCAGCCATAAGGCTGAAAATCATTGTTTTGGCAATTTTGTTCATGATGATGTTTTATGTGATTGTAAGAAACCTTCAAAAAATAACCAGCATCATCTTTTTCATTCTTTTCGGTATATATTCCTTTTCTCATCGGTCATGTACCTCCAGTACACTCCCTCTTCCAAAAGAAATCTATCCTCGAAAATAATAGAAAAATCTGAAGCAGTTTATTCTTTTCATGTTTCTAAAGTTTTGTAATTCTGTTGTGAACTGGTCGCCCGGCAGGTTATTCTTCCTCCTCCGGGCCGAACGCCTCCATAAGCGCGTCGTATTCCTCCTGATTTATCCTGACCATGCACCCGTGGCGGCTGTCCGGGATTGAAAGGTAGAACTTTTCCCAGCCCTCCGCGGCCATCTTCGAGTTGTCGAATCTCCAGTACTGCTTAGGGTAGTTCTCCGCGAATATGTACCAGCCCTTGCCGTCCGGGGCGGGAGCTATCGCCGGAGCCTCGTGGTAGCGCGACTCTTTCTCCACGCCATCGACCACCACCGACATGGGGGTGACGGGCGACTGCGGCTCCGTCCATGGCCCCGTGAGGTTGTCGGACGTTGAAATCAGCACCGTCTTGCCTGTCGGGCACACCCGGGGGGACTGCCCGTCGGCGACGGGAGCGCGCTCGTCCTTGTATATCGCCCAGTACTTTCCGTCAATCTTGCGGATAATCGCGTCAATCGTCACGATGTCCCTGAACGCCTCGCTCCGGAAGTCGAAGAGGAACTCGGGCTTGGTGAACTTCTTGAAATCCGGCGTGAGCACATAGAGCGTCTTCATCTTCGTGAAGTCCTGCTCCGTGCCTCGGGTGGCGTGCCATGTGATTATGTACTGGTCGGAGTCCTCGTCGTAGAACAGCTTGGGCGCTCCGAAGTAGGTCGGGTCGGCGGTGTAGCCGCTCTTGGCGTTGAACACCTGCGAGGCGGTGATGGTGGTCCGGATTTTCCAGCTTATGAGGTCGTCCGACACAAAGAGGCAGGCTCCGTCCTTGCCGGAAATGCGCCCGCTTATCATGTAGTACCGGCCGTCCCCGCCCTTGATGATGTCGGGGTGCCCGCGGTAGGTGCGGTGGACTTTCTGATTGTCGTTCAGGGGAGTCCACACGGCTCCGTCCCTGCTGATGTAGTAGTAGAGACTTCCGTAGTCGGAATCCTTCATGTGCGCGAAGAGCAGGCCCCCGTCTTTGTATTTCCCGTCAGGGGTGACGGTCTCTCCCTTCTCGCTGTCGTTGAAGTCCTTCTGGACGGAGTCTATGTCGCGGTTTATCTTCTCCGGCGTGCACGAGAGCAGGCCGAGCGCGACTGCAAGCGCTGATAGCATAAATCTTTTCATCTTTTTTCTATGTGGTTCTCTTTTCCTTTTTATTTCATACTCATTGTTGTGCAGCACTTCATTGATGTCCGCGCTGTTGAAGACGGCTTCTCAGTGGGCGCTGTTGGCCTTCGCGAGGTCGTCCGTCCAGCCCTGCCGGCTCCATTCCTGCTCTATCTCCTTGCCGTAGGTCTTGGCCTGCTCCACGAAGAAGTTCGGAAGCGGGAGGTACTGGTGGGTCGGGGTGAAACCCTTGACCTTGGAGGTCTTCTGAGCGTACTTGTTGAAGCGGATGAGGTCAATCTTGCGCATTCCCTCGAAGAGGAACTCCCGTCCCCGCTCGTCCAGGACGGCGTCGAGGAAAGCATCCGCAGTAGCCGTGGCTGACGCCGGAAGGGCGGCGAGTCCGGCACGCGAGCGCACCTCGTTCACATACCCGACCGTTTCCCCCGAAGGCGCCGCTCCGCTGCGGCGCACGTCAAGCTCCGCCTTCATCAGGAGAACGTCCGCCCATCTTGCAAGCGGCCAGTCGTGCCCCTGATTCGCCGTGTCCGTCTCGTAAGGCCACTTGGTGATGAGGTAGCCGTCCCAGCCCACTCCTATTGACGACGGATCCTGCTTTTTGGTCGGATTTCCTCCGGCAGCGGGCTTCACCCAGTACTCTGTCGTGACGGCGGCCTTCCGCAGGTCGCCCGACTCGTATTGGTTGTAGAATGCCTGCGCCACATTGTAGTACTGCGCCCATCCGGTCTGCGTGAACGGGGTCGGGTTGCCGTTGTTGTCAACCGGAGATATGTCTGCCGGCATGAACGCCTTCTGGTAGGGGAAGAAGTTCCCCGCCTCGTAGGACGTGCCGCCGGTGGTCTCGTTGCTCACGGCCATGATGATTTCCCGGTTCCACTTGTTGTAGTAGCTGAAAACTTTCATATAGGGGTTCTCGCCCTCGGTGTAGAGCCCGTATCGTCCGGAGGCCGCCAGTTCTTCGTACATCTCCTCTGCCTTGTCGTACCATCCGTCCATGTCGGCTCCCTCGTTCAGACAGTGCTTCATGAGGCAGAACCTTGCGTAGTCGCGGGTGTAGCGCCCTTTTTCCGCCACGGTCTCGGGAAGGTTCTCCACGGCGAGGACCATGTCGTCATATATCCGGCGGCACATCTGCTCCCGCGTCGGACGGACGAGGTTCTTCTGCACCTCCTCGTTCTCCACGTCATCGGGATTCACGATGACCGGCATCGGCCCATAGACATGATAGATGAAATACATCAGCATGGCCCTGCACAGCGCGACCTCGCCGACCAGCTGCTCCTTTTTCCCGGCCATGAAGACTGAAGGGTCGGCCGAGCGCACCTTGCCGAGAACCTCGGTGAGGCGCGTGACGTGGGAGAGTTTGGTGATATGGTTGAGGTTGTCCCCGCTGCTGTTGCCGCGATAGTAATAGACGGCCTGCGAGAAGTCCGCCCTCGAATTGCGTTTCCACTCGCTGTCCCATCCCTTCGACGTCCAGGGGAACATCTCGTCGGTAGGCATGTCGAACATCCTGATGACTCCGCCCTCGTAGGTATAGACCGGGTGGGTGTTGTAGCCCTCGCCGAGATAGTACTGCCATGTCGAGCCGAACGGAATGTAGCATATCATCGAATATGATTCATATTCCTCGGCTGTCGAAGGATAGTTCTCGGGATTCAGGGTCCCGTATATCTTCGCGTCAAAATTCTTTTCGCATCCGGCGAACGTCAGTGCCGCGATGAAGAAAAATATGGCTTTTCTCATATATCCAAAGATTGTCAGATGATTGTGAACATATATACATATATATTGTACAGCGGATGACATCCGTCAGAATGAAAGCCTCAGGCCGAGGGAATATGAACGTGTAGCCGGGTACTCGCCGGTGGATTTCCCGCCTTCTCCGCCTCCTCCCATATTCATTTCAGGGTCGAATCCGTCATATTTCGTGAATGTCAGTGGATTCTGCGCGTCGAAATAGAGATATATCGACTCTATCCATTTCGAGGCTCCCTTGAGAACCTTTTCCCCGAAGGTGTAGCCGAAGGTTATGTTCCTCACTTTCAGGAACGACGCGTTCTGCATATTTATGTTCGTCCCGCAGGCTCCGGGCAGAGCCCCTATGTCACCGGCGGCGATTCCGGGGCGCGTTCCCTCGGGGTTCGAGATGGAATTCCAGATTTTGTAGGCGAGCACACTCGAGTTTCTCGAATTGTCGGAAAGCCATGTGCCGCTGGTCGTGTTGAGGACGACATTGCTCTTGTAGAGGCCGAGCTGCCCGTACATATAGACGTCGAGGGTGAAGTTCTTCCATGAGAAGGTGTTGCCGAAGCCGATGTAGCAGGCCGGCACGTTGTTCTTCATGTAGATGTCGTCAATCGTAATCTTTCCGTCGCCGTTCTTGTCCTCGATTATAGGCGCTCCCGGCATCATGGCCCCTTCGGAGATGGTCTTCTGGGACTCGGGCACGTTGGATCGGTCGGCGTTGACGATTCCGGTGACATTGTAGTAGTACCAGGCGTTCATCGGCTCCTTTTCGCGGACGCGGTACTCCTGATAGTAGTGGTTTTTCTCCCTTTCGAGCCAGATGCTGTTCACGCGGCTCAGCGCAAGGGATGTCTCCCACCTGAACGCGCGGTCGATGTTCACGGTGTTGAGGTTCAGCTCCCAGCCGATGCGGTAGAAATGGCCGTAGTTGACCTTGCGGTTCTCGAACATCGCGAGGGGTGAGGACGGCTCGGTTCCGAGCAGGCGGGTGACGTCGTTGCGGAAGAAGTCGAAGCTTCCGGAAATCCTGTCGCGGAGAAACCAGAAGTCAATGCCTACGTTCTTCATGTAGGTCTTCTGCCACGACACCCACCATGAGTTCGCGCTGTTGAGGGTGTAGGGCGTATATTGCGTCGTGTTGCCGTCGAAGGACGCGCGGAAGGAGCTCGCGCCGTAGTTACCGTAGAGTGTGGAGCCGAGGTTGTCCGCGCCGGTCACGCCCCAGCTTCCTCTGAGCTTCAGCAGGTTAATCCATGATATGTCCTTCATGAAGCTTTCGTTGGAGAGCTTCCATGCGAAGGAGACCGACGGGAACCAGTTGTATTTCTGATTCGGGAAGAACTTGTCCGAGCCGTCCATGCGCACGGTTGCAGAGATGACATAGCGGTCGAGGATGTCGGCCGAGAGCTTTCCGAAGACCGAGCGGTGCTCGTTGTAGCCCCGATATGAACCAGGGAGGATGTTCCCGGTCGCGGAGGACAGGTCGTCTTCCCTGATGGCGTCCTGGGTGTCCTCGTAGGAGACATAGTAGCCGTACCAGTCCTGCTTGTACATTCCGGCTCCGAGCAGCGCGTCGATGTTGATTACCTCAGCGAATCCCTGGCTGTAGCTGAGAGTGCCCTCAAGCGTCTGGTAGCGGCGGCCCTGAGAGTGGACGTTTCCCCGGGATTTCTTCATGAGGTTGAAATAGACCGTCGAAGGTATGTAGGAGTTGCGAATGGTGTTTTCGTGGCTCATTCCGTAGAGAATCTTGGCCTTGAGGTAGTTCTTCCACAGGTTCGCGGTCGCCGATACATTGAAGTTGTAGCCGTTTTCCTTGGACTTGTCCTCGATGCTCCTCATGGAGCTCGGGTTAGGGATGTTGGAGAAGATGGTGTAGGAGCCGTCCTCCTGCTTCTCCGGGATGTTCGGCGGCAGAATCAGCGCGGCATAGAGCGCACTTGCGGCCAGAGCCCCGGCGTTTCCGGAATCCGCGCCGACATTGGCGTTGCTGTAGTTGTTCTGGTTCACGTTCACGCTTCCGGCGATGTTGAGGAACTTGAACACCTGCGCATCGATGTTGGCGTGCAGGGTGAACTTGTCCATCCCCGAGTTCACGACCGTCCCGTCCTGCCCGAAATACTGCCCTGAGAGATAGTACCTGACCTTTTCCGTTCCGCCGGAGAGGGTGAGGTTGTGATTGTGTATGTAGCCGTTCTTCAGGACGAAGTCCGTCCAGTCGGTCGTCTGCGCGTTCCTTATCTCCTTCGCGTCAAAGGGCGCGGTCCAACCTCCGTCGTAGGCGAGTCCGCCGTAGGGGTACATCTTGTTTGCGTAGAGGTAGGTCTCCTTGTTGAAGACATTGACCATGGTCATGTATTCCTGTGCGTCGAGAACCTGAAGGTAGGGGTAGTTGCGGACGAAGCTGTAGCTGCCGTCGTAGGTGACGCGCGGCTTGCCGGCCTTCCCCTTTTTCGTGGTTATGAGTATGACTCCGTCAGCCGAACGCACTCCGTAGATTGACGCCGACGCGTCCTTGAGAATCTCTACGGACTCGATGTCGGCGGGGTTCAGTCCTCCGAGGCCCGAGCGGTTCACATTGGAAGGCATGGTCATTCCCTCGCCTCCGATGGAGATTGAGCCTGCGGGCATGACCACTCCATCTACCACATAAATCGGAGTGCCTCCGCCTCGGATTGATATGTTCACCTTCCCGTCCGGTTGCCCGCTGTTCTGCGTGGCCTGAAGTCCCGGTGCGCGTCCGAGGAGCAGCTGGTTGATGTTCGGGTTCGCCGCCTTGGGCACTTCGTCGGCCTTGACCTGTGCGATTGCAGTGGTGAGGTTCTTCTTGTTCACCGTGCCGTAGCCCACCACGACCGATTCCTCAAGCACGTCGAGGTTTTCGTCAAGGCGTATGAGCATCCCCTCAGAGGCCGCCGTGAGCCGTACTGTCCCGTCCCTGTAGCCGAGGCTTGAGACGCGCAGCACGGAACCTGCCTGCACCTCCATCGAAAACGAGCCGTCGGCATCGGCCACGACCCCGTCATTTGTCCCCTCGACCATCACGGCCGCTCCAATGACAGGCTCGGATGTCCTCCTGTCTATAATCCGGCCGCTTGCCCTGATTTTGCCCCGGTTCTTTTCCTGTGTCTGTCCCTTCGCGGTTCCGCGCCGGCTCAGCACAATCTGCTTCTTCTCGATTTTCCATTGAATCCGCGAGCCGTCGAAGAGCTTGTCCAAGAGCTGGTTCAGAGTCGCGTCGCTGACATTGACGCTGACCGTCTCCTTCTCGTCAACCAGTTCGCTGCTATAGACGAACCAGTAGCCGCTTTCCTTTTCGATGCGCTCGATGACCTTGAGAATCGGCTCGTTCTCGACCCGCAGCGAAAATCTTTTCTGTGCGGCCGCCTCGAATCCGGTCTGGAAGAGCAGCAGACATAACAGTAGTATTCCTGAAATCTTTTTCATTTTGGTGTTATTGATTACGGAGGACGCATTTTTTCACATCCTGCATCAATGACACCCGAAGCGTTGGAAAGCGAAGTTCTTTTGAAGATTATTTTGAAGAAATCACGAATTTTTTTCTTCCTCCCTCGGCGGAGTCCACGGCAATCCTCTCGCAGCGTATGGGGAGCACCTGTTCGAGCAGGGACATTATGTCCTCAATCTTCTCGTCCGAGAAGGTGGCGCGGAGCCTCATGTCCAGAATGCTGCGGTCGCTCACCTCTATGCCGACGCTGAATATGTTGGAAAGCCTGTCGAAGACATAGCCCATGTCGTCGCCCCTGAACGCGAGTATGTCGTCCTTCCATGAAATCCACTTGAACACGTCGGAAACCTGTTCCGTCCGCACCACCTCTCCCGTGCGTATCAGCTGACATCCCTGCCCGAGCCTGTGGCGGCCGCCTCCGCAGCCTATGTCCAGCGTCCCTTCTACGAGGGTCACGCGCAGCCTGTCCGTGTCGTATGCGTCGATGTTGAATGATGTCCCCGTCGCCGTTACCTCGCTCCCGTCCTCAAGCTTCACCGTGAACGGGTTGTCCCTGTCCGAGACCACTTCAAACCACCCCTCCCCGTCGAGGCCCACGGTTCGCTCCCCTTGCGGGTAACTGTCCATATAGGTGAGTCTCGAACCTGAGTTGAGACAGATTGAGGTTCCGTCGGCGAGCCTTGTCCTGACGACCGAGCCGTAGGGCGCCGACACGGAGAGTTCGGCAGGCTCCCTGTCCGAGGCCGTGCCCAGGATGTAGGCGAGGTAGGCCGAGGCTCCGAGCAGCGGAATCAGCAGTATGGCCGCCGCGTTCTTCCAGATGCCGAGAAGCCTCCTCCCGAAAGTCCCGCGTCCGGCTCCCGTCTCCGCGAGCATCTTCCTGCGGGCCTTTTCGACATCTATCGCATCTTCCCTGAACGGAGCGTGCGAAGCCTCCCACAAGTTTCTGAACTTCAGGTACTCCCGGAGGTTCTCTTCGGACGCGGAGACATATTCCTCCAGCGTCCTTCTCTCATTTTCGGTGGCCCTGTCCTCAAGGTAGGCCCTCATCAGTTCGACGACATTATCCATCATTGCAAAACGTTTATCAAAACCAACACTGCTCCCAGACCGTCCCTGATTATGGCAAGCGCCTTTTTCAGCCTCAGTTCCACGGCCCTCTGAGTGATTTCGAGCCGTTCGGAGATGTCCCGTGTCCGCAGTCCGTCCTCCATGAACATGAGGAAAGTTTCCCGCAGATTTTTGGGAAGCCCGGCCACGGCCTTCTCGTAGTCGCGCCTTAGGTCGCTGTAGAATATGTAGTGCTCGACGTCGTTGCTCTCAAGCACGCTTTCCGCAAGCACCCGGCTGCTATGTTCGTCCCTCACCCGATGGTGCCTCAGTTCGTTGAGGGCGCGGTTCCTCACGGCGGCGAGCAGGTAGGACTTCAGTGAACGGTCGATGCTGAAGCTCCCGCGCGTCTCCCAGATGTGGAGAAAGACGGCCGCGACGATGTCCTCGCACGCGTGAAGGTTGCGGATATATCCTCCGCAGAACATCACGAGATTGAGATAATACTCCTCGAAGAAATCGGAAAAGACGTTCGTGTCGCCCTTCCTGATTCCCTCAAGGTATTCGTTGTCATCGTGAGCCGTTGCCATGTTTTTCTGAAAAATCGCGGTAAAGATATGCAATGATTTCCATAAAATGAAATTATGAATTTTCGGTTCGTTTTCATCGTTCTCGAGTGTCATTATTATGGGAACACTATTTTGAATATATCCTCATTTTGTGGATAACGCACTGACTGATAGTGGAATACTGACTGATAACAAAATACCGGCTGATAATAAAATATTGTAATATCAACAGAATGAAACGAATCTCAACCACACCACCGGCGATTCTGCTTGCCGCCTCATTTCTTGCCGCGGCCATTCTTTTCCCGTCCTGCACGGGACAGGTTTCTTCCGACGGCCGGCAGAACTTCAACAAAGGCTGGAAGTTCGCACTCTGCAGCGGCACGGAGCTTCTTGAGACCCCGACCGCAGTCTTTGAGGAAGGCTCCTCCCTTGAGGTACCCTACGGCTGCTGGCTTCCTGACCCCTCCGAGGGAGAGTCACTGCTCGCGCGCAGCGTCGGCCCCGAGGATTCCGGCGACCTTGCCCTGCCTGACTTCGACGATTCTGCATGGAGAAGCCTCGAACTTCCGCACGACTGGGCCGTTGAGGGGGACTTCAACGCCGCGAACCCTTCAGGAACAGGCGGAGGCGCACTCCCGGGCGGCATAGGATGGTACCGCAAGAATTTCCGGATGGACGGGAAGCTTCGCGGCAAGGTCGTTCATATCGATTTCGACGGGGTGTATATGAACTCGACCGTGTGGCTGAACGGCGTTGAACTCGGAACGAGGCCTTACGGATATATCTCATTCTCATACGACTTGACTCCCTACATCAACTGGGACGGGGATAATGTCCTCGCGGTGCGGGTGAACAATTCCGACCAGCCCAACTCGCGTTGGTACAGCGGATGCGGGATTTACAGGAATGTCTGGCTTCGGATTCAGGAACCGCTGCACATTGCGCAGTGGGGCGTGTTCGCACGAGCAGAGAACGGAAACCGGCTTCTTGTCACGACGACTGCGGAGGCTCCCTCGGATTTTCATGCCGGGGCGGCGGAGGTCTTGACTGAACTCTTTGATGCCGACGGCAGGCGTGTCGCGTCCGCACGCTCGGAACTCGGGGACGGGCTGAGCTGCGGGCAGATGCTGGAAGTGGAGACTCCGCGCCTGTGGAGCGTCGCCGACCCATATCTTTATCGCCTGAAAGTCAGCCTTATGAACGACGGGAGGCTCTGCGACATTCATGAAACTTCAACCGGATTCCGAACATTCGCCTTTGACGCGGAAAAGGGTTTTTCTCTGAACGGCGAGCGGATGAAAATCAACGGGGTGTGCCTGCATCACGACCTCGGGGCGCTCGGTTCGGCGTTCAATCTGTCCGCGGCGGAGCGCCAGCTGAGAATAATGAAGGAGATGGGCGTGAATGCGGTGAGATGTTCGCACAACCCTCCTGCCCCGGAACTGCTTGACCTTTGTGACAGGATGGGGCTTTTGGTGATGGACGAACCGTTTGATATGTGGCGGCAGAGAAAGACCGAGAGGGACTACGCGAGGTTCTTTGACGAGTGGCACGAGCGTGATCTCCGCGACCATGTGATGCGTGACAGGAATCACGCCTCCATTTTCATGTGGAGCATAGGCAACGAGGTGCTTGAGCAGTGGAGCAACGCGAGCGCGGACACCCTGTCCCTCGCCGAGGCGAACTTCATACTCAACTTCGGGCAGGACAGGAGCAAGCTGGCCGCGCTCGGGGAGACGAGCGTAAATTCTCTCCTTGCCGCGAAACTTGCCGGGATTGTGCGGGAACTTGACCCGACGCGCCCGATAACCTCCGGCTGCAACGAACCTGACCCGGGCAATCACATCTTCCGCTCCGGTGCGCTGGACGTGATTGGCTACAACTACCATGACGGCTGGTTCTCCTCGGTCCCGACAAATTTTCCCGGCAAGCCCTTCATCGTGAGCGAGAGCGTTTCCGCGCTGATGACCCGAGGCTGGTACAGGATGCCTTCGGATTCGGTGAAGGTCTGCCCTCCGCTGTGGGACGACCCCGCGCGTGAGCCGTCTTTCGCCTGCTCTTCCTACGACAACTATCATGTCCCTTGGGGCTGCACCCACGAAAAGTCGCTCCACGATGTCCTGCACAACGACTTCATCAGCGGGCAGTTCATCTGGACAGGATTCGACTACATCGGCGAGCCTATCCCTTATGGCTGGCCCGCACGCAGTTCCTATTTCGGAACGGTCGATTTGGCGGGATTCCCTAAGGACATATATTATATGTATCAGTCCGTATGGCGGCCGGAAGTTGATGTCCTGCACCTGTTCCCGCACTGGAACTGGAAAGAGGGGGAGACCGTCGATGTGTGTGCCTACTACAACAATGCGGACTGCGTGGAACTTTTCCTGAACGGCCGTAGTCTCGGCGAAAGGCGGAAACTCACCGACGGCTCTACGGAGTTTCATGTCCGCTGGAGGGTTCCGTTCGAACCGGGCGAACTGAAGGCCGTCGCCAAGAAGGACGGGCGTGCCGTGCGCGAGGCTGTTGTGCGGACAGCCGGCGAGCCCGCGTCGCTGAGGCTGATTCCGGACAGGACAGTCATTTCCGAGGCCGGCCGAGAGCTGTGCTTCGTGACCATTGAGGTTCTGGACAAGGATGGAACTCTCTGCCCGAAGGCGGACAATCTGATTCGCTTCGAGGTGTCAGGACCGGCTGAGATTGCGGGAGTCGATAACGGCAGCCCGGTTTCGCTGGAACGCTTCAAGTCGGACCGCCGTCACGCGATGTATGGGAAGGCTCTTGTTATCCTCAGTCCGGTCGGGAAGGCAGGCAAGGTGACCTTGCGTGCGGTTTCTGACGACGGCCCGGGCAAGACCATGTCGGCGGAAACCTTAATCAAGGTTAAATGATATTCAGAGCTTGCGGTTCTTGTAGTTCTCGATGCAGGCGGGGATAATCGGTCGGTAGGTCTCCGACTTGAAGAGTGTCGAGGATATGATGAAGTCCGCCGTGCTGCGGTTCGTGGCGAAAGGGATATTGTAGAGCGACGCGAGCCTCACGAGTCCCATGACATCGTTCTGATGTCCCTGCATTATGAGATTGTCGCAGAAGAACACGAGCATATCCACCCGTCCCTCCGCAATCATCGACCCGATCTGCGCGTCTCCTCCCAGAGGACCGGACAGCAGGCAGGTAATCTCAGGGCATTCCTTCCCGAGCTCCTTCTCCAATGCCTCCCGCACCAGTCTTCCGGTCGTTCCCGTGCAGAAAAGCCTGCAGTCCTTCAGCGACCCCGCGTTGAACTTCACCCAGTCGATAAGCTCGACCTTCCTGGCGTCATGCGCCACAAGAGCGATATTCCGTATCATGTATCAAGTTTTTCAATATTTTCAGGCATTCTCAATCCGGGCAATCAATCCGAGTACTCATCCCCGGCATTCAGCCACATATACGCCCCCTCAGCCGCACAAAAAACAAGCCAACCTGTCGTGTATTTTCCATAATACACTTTTGGTTTAGTTCTGTATTTCGTAAAATACAAATTCGACCATATTTTGTATTTTACAAAATACATTTTGGGTCAATTTGTGTATTTTGTAAAATACAGTTATATTTGCGCAAGAAAAATTTTCAGCTAATGGACAAATTGTTTAAAAGGCATGATGCGGAGATTGCTGCGGTGTCAATGTCGTTGGTCAGAAGTATGATGACGAAAATAGACTGGTCATTCAGACTGCTCATCATAAAGGGGGCGAAAGGTGTCGGCAAATCGACTCTGATGCAGCAATATATAAAGAAGAATTACCGCATCGGAGACAGGCAGGTGCTGTATTGCAGCGCGGATTCTTCCTATTTTTCCACGCATACTCTGCTTGACACGGCGGACAGTTTCGTAATGATGGGCGGCCGGCATCTTTTTATTGACGAAGTCCACAAATACCGTGGCTGGAGCCGTGAGATAAAGGAGATTTATGACACACACAAGAATCTGCGGATTGTTCTCAGCGGTTCTTCGCTGCTCCAGTTAAATGACTGGGACGCGGATCTTTCCAGAAGAATGATTTCGTATTTCATGCCGGAACTCTCATTCAGGGAGTTTCTGCGCTTTGACCGCAATGTCGAGATTGACGCAATCTCATTGGGAGACTTGCTGGCTTCCCCGGATGAGTATTGTGCGGCTGTCAAGGATAAGTGCCTGCCCGTAGAGGCTTTCAAACAGTATTTGCAGGGAGGTTGCTACCCGTTCTATTTTGATAACAGACGGACATATCCCGTTCAGGTTGAGAATGTGGTGAACTATATCATTGACAATGAGTTGCCGGCATACAGAAATGTCGATGTGGGCAATACGCGCAAGCTCAAGGCCCTGCTTCACATTCTGGCACAGCTGGTTCCATATGAAATGGACATCTCAAAACTGGCCCGCGCTACTTCAATGGAAAGGCCTACGGTTATGAAGTATCTCAAGAATCTGGAAGAGTCGAGGCTGATATGCCGCTTATTCCAGAACCTTGACACAATCTCCGACTTGCAGAAGCCGGACAAGATTCTATTGGAAAACCCGAACCTGCTCTATGTCCTGTCGGACCAGACTCCGGAAATAGGGACTGTCCGCGAGGCTTTTTTCTGCAATCAGCTGATTTCGTCCGGGCATAAAGTCGAATACGGCGGACTCAAGACCGGCGACTTCAAGATTGACGGGGACATCATCGTTGAGGTCGGCGGCGCAGACAAAGGCTATGAGCAAATCAAAGGCAAAGAAAACGCCTATATTGCCGCCGATGACATAGAATCAGCAATCTTCCGCAAAATACCCCTCTGGGCCTTCGGCTGCCTGTATTAGCGATTCATTTTCTACTTCTGCCGGATGAAAATCTGGAGGGGACAGCCGGTGAAGTCGAAGTTGGCGCGAAGGCGGTTTTCGAGGAAGCGCCTGTAGGGTTCGCGGATGTACTGCGGGAGGTTGCAGAAGAACGCGAAGGACGGGCTGCGGGTCGGTAGCTGGGTGATGTACTTGATTTTGACATACTTGCCCTTCCATGCCGGCGGCGGGTAGTTCTCGATTTCCGGGAGCATGACCTCGTTCAGCCTTGACGTCGGAATCTTCTTAGAGTAGTTGGCATAGACCTTTTCCGCCGCGTCGAGCACATCCATGATTCTCTGCTTGTTGAGAACCGAGGTGAAGACGATTGGGACATCGTTGTTCGGGGCTATGCGCTCGCGGATGGCCTCGGTGTATTTCTTCATCGTGTTGCTGTCCTTCTCGACCGCGTCCCACTTGTTCACGACGATGACGCAGCCCTTGCGGTTGCGCTGGATGAGGTTGAAGATGCTCATGTCCTGGGCCTCGATTCCGTTCTGCGCATCGACCATCAGGATGCAGACGTCCGAGTGCTCGATGGCGCGGATGGAGCGCATCACCGAGTAGAACTCAAGGTCTTCGTGAACCTTGCTCTTGCGGCGCATCCCGGCCGTATCGACCAGCATGAACTCGTGTCCGAACTTGTTGAAGAGGGTGGCTATGGAGTCGCGGGTCGTGCCGGCAATCGGCGTTACGATGTTCCTCTCCTTTCCGAGCAGCGCGTTGGTGAGCGACGACTTGCCCACGTTCGGGCGGCCCACAATCGCGAAATGCGGCAGTTCCGGATGGTCGTCATTGTCGGCCGCGGCATCCGAAGGCAGCCTGCGCACGATTTCGTCCAGAAGGTCTCCTGTTCCGCCGCCGTTCGCCGCGGAGATGCTCCAGACGTCTCCCAGTCCCAGAGAATAGAACTGGAAGGTGTCATAGACCTTCTCTCCCGAATCGACCTTGTTGACGGCGAGCACCACCGGCTTTCCGCTGCGGCGCAGCATCTGCGCAATCTCCGCGTCGTAGTCGGTCACCCCCGAAGCCGCCTCTACCATGAACAGCACAAGGTCCGACTCCTCCACGGCGAGCACCACCTGCTTGCGTATCTCCTCCTCGAAGATGTCGTCGGAATTGGACGTGTATCCGCCCGTATCGACAATCGAGAACTCCGTCCCGCACCATTCACATTTCCCGTAGTGACGATCCCTCGTGACTCCGGCGGTCTCATCGACAATTGCCTGACGCATCCCCACCAGACGGTTGAAGAGCGTCGATTTGCCGACATTCGGCCTTCCTACAATAGCTACCAAACTCATAGTCGTTATCCGTTTATAGCCCCGTCACGGGGGCAATTTTATAAGCTTATTTTTGCATAGCCCCGTTTCGGCGGAGCATCCGTCATTCTTTGGCCTTCGGGTGGAGCTCACATCCTGCGCAGGCGCTGCATCCCAAATCCTCGCAGCTGCCCGCGCGTTTGCGGTCTCCCCACATCTTCATTTCCTCTTCCTTGGCACACTTGATTCCCAACTTCTTCATATTCTTGTTGTTGGATATCTCCGTCTCCGGAAATTTCCCGTTTTTACGAAATATGATGTTGAATCCCAGTCCGACGAAACAGAATGCGACGAGAATCAAAGTTGCAAGAAATATCTTCATATCCTAAATTTTTATAAACCAAATATATATGATATATAAAAATCATTCCAAAATTAGCCGAGCCATCTGGTTTCTCAGTATATAAAACCGGTGCTTATAGGCTCGTTGTTATATACCTTTTCAATCACTGACGCGAAGATTCCCGTCATCGAGCATACGGTAATCTTGCTCTTGTCGTCCTCCGGCTTCGTGCTGAGCGGAATAGTGTCCGAGACAATCACCTCCTCAAGCGCACTGTCCGCTATCTTCTGATATGCGTTTCCCGAGAACACAGGATGCGTGGCGCAGGCACGGACGCTCTTCGCCCCCATCTCCTTGAGCACGTTCGCGGCCTTCGTGAGCGTTCCTGCCGTATCAATCATGTCATCGACGATAATCACGTTCTTGCCCTCCACGTCGCCGATTGCGGTGATGGAGCCCACGACATTGGCCCTCTCGCGGGACTTGTGGCAGATGATGACCGGACATTCGAGATGCTTCGCATAGGCAAGCGCCCTCTTCGCTCCGCCCATGTCAGGCGCGGCAATCGCGAGGTTCTCGATGTTCAGCGACTTTATGTAAGGGACGAAGATTGAACTTGCGTAGAGGTGATCCACCGGGAAGTCGAAGAATCCCTGAATCTGGTCGGCGTGGAGGTCGCAGGTCATAACGCGGTCGCACCCGGCGGCGTGGAGGAGGTTCGCCACGAGCTTCGCTCCGATTGACACCCTCGGACGGTCCTTCCTGTCCTGTCTCGCCCATCCGAAGTAAGGCATGACCGCCACAACCTTATAGGCAGACGCCCTGCGTGCCGCGTCGCACATCAGGAGCAGTTCCATGAGGTTCTCCGTCGGCGGAAACGTCGATTGGATGATGAATACAGTTGCACCTCGGACACTTTCAAGATAGGCCGGCTGAAACTCGCCGTCGCTGAATGTTACCGTTTCCGACTGTCCCAGTTCGAGGTTGAGACACTTTGCCACCTTGAGGGCGAAATCCTTTGATGCCCTGCAGGCGAATAATTTGATCTGATGCTCTCTATCCATCTTTCTCTATATTTTGATTGTTGTTAAACTGTCACTTTTCTCTCCGTTTCCCTCTTACTCCTCTTTTTCCGCAGGCTTTCCGTTCTGCGGCGTGTCATCGTTGTCCTTCCTAAGGCTCTCCAGCACGCTCCCGATGTAATCGAGGATTTCCTCGCGTCCGGCACCCGTTTCCGACGAGCTCACGAAACACGGCGGAAGCTCCTCCCAGAACTCCAGCAGCTGCCTCCTGTTCTTCTCCACCTGCGCCGCGAGCACGTTCACGCCCTGCTTGTCGCCCTTGGTGAAGATTATCGCGAACGGAATCCGCCGCTCACCGAGCTCCATAAGAAAGTCGAGGTCAATCTTTCCGATGTCATGACGCGAGTCGATGAGCACAAAAAGGTTGACCAGGTCGGGCGAGAGGTTTATGTAGTTGTTGATTACCTGCTGAATCTTCTGCCGTTCGGAAGCCGAAGCCTTCGCGTAGCCGTAGCCCGGAAGATCGACGAGATACCAGCTCCTGTTTATGAGGAAGTGGTTCACGAGCCGCGTCTTCCCCGGCTTTGCGGAAGTCATCGCCAGCTTCCTGTTGGCGGTGAGCATGTTTATGAGCGAGGACTTGCCGACGTTCGACCTCCCGATGAACGCGAATTCCGGGAACCGCTGCTTCGGCCTCTCCGATACCCTGGTGCTGCTTCCAGCAAAAAGTGCTTCCTTGACTTTCATCTCCGTGTGACCACATTTTCGAAGCCGGTCTCCTGACCGCCCCTCCGATTAAACCGCAAAGATAGTCAAAATTCCGCTAATTCTCAACGAAAATGCGCCGCACTGCCTTTTGTGCACTTTTATAATAAATCTGCACTGAGTTTAGTGCGTTTTTTATGAAAAAATGCACAACTTTTGGTGCAAATTACTATCTTTGCAACATAAAAACTCTGATGGATATGGATAGTTTACTTCAGACTCACAAACTTAGGCTCGACATGACCACGACCGGTTATGTCCGCTCATTCCACGACACGATAAACTGGAAGAACAGACTTATAGGCATTCTCGGACAGAAGGGCGTCGGAAAATCGACGATGATGCTTCAGCATATAAAGCTTTATGACACCCCCGGCGAGTCATTGTATGTGCAGTCCGATGATTTCTATTTCGCGGGGCATCGTCTCTATGAACTTGCGTTGAGCTTTTTTCAGAGAGGCGGGCGGCGGCTTTATATCGATGAAATTCACAAATATCCCGGCTGGTCCACAGAAATAAAGATGATATATGACCAGATTCCCATGCTCAGCGTCGTCTATTCCGGAAGTTCAATCCTTGACCTGAGAAAGGGAGGAAAAGCGGATTTGAGCCGAAGGACACGGGAATACACGATGCCGATACTTTCATTTCGGGAATATCTCAATATTTCTCAAGGCTGGTCGCTCGGAACATCGTCGCTTGATGACATTCTTGTCGGCAAAGTCGATTTTCCATACGGCGAGCATCGCCCGATAAAGTACTATCGGGATTACCTTCAGTATGGGTGCTATCCATATTTCAGCGAGGAGGATTTTCCCGTGAAGTTGAAACAGGCCGTCAATGCGACCGTGGAGGATGACATCCCGAAATATGCGGAGATGACCGTGGCCGCCTCTGTCAAACTCAAGAAACTGATGTATATGCTTGCCATGTCAGTTCCGTACAAGCCTAACTATGCCACGCTTGCCCGTGACCTGGACATCAGCCGCAACACTCTCCCGGACTATGTCGAGTGTCTGGAAAAATCCGGACTTTTCAACGCGCTCAGGGAAAAATCCGCCGGTGACGGCCTGCTTCAGAAAATCGGGAAGCTCTACCTTAACAACGCGAACATAATCTATGTCCTCGGAGCGGAAAACGCCGATGAGGGAACAATCCGCGAGACGATGTTCCTTTCGTGGATGAAGGACCGCTATTCTGTCTATGCCTCCAAAATCTCCGATTTCGAAATCGACGGCGTCACCTTCGAGGTCGGCGGCAAGAACAAGAAAGGCCGCCAGCTGAAGGAAGCCGAGTCCGGCTACATCGTGAAGGACGGCATCGAATACGCCTCCGGAAAGAGCATCCCCATCTGGATGTTCGGGTTTGTGTATTGAACAAGAGCAAAGTGAGAAATCAGAAACTTTATGCAAATTCACTTTTTTAGTTTAAATTTGCATAAAATTATTGAAACAAATGATTCGTCGCGAGTTACAATCAAAAGCCGAGGAACTTTCCGGTAAGTTCCCGTTCGTGCTGCTTACAGGTCCCAGACAGTCAGGGAAATCGACACTGGCAAAAATGGTATTCCCCGACTATAGCTATGTCTCGTTTTCAGACATCGACACGAGGACTTTTGCAAGGGAGGACCCGAGGGGATTCATTGCGACATATCCGGACAGGACAATAATCGACGAGGTTCAGAAGGAACCGTCAATACTGTCTTATCTGCAGACGCATACGGACAGTGCAGGCAGGACGGGAATGTATGTCCTTACCGGGTCTCAGAATATGTTGCTGATGTCTTCCGTTGATGAAACCTTGGCTGGTCGCGTCGGGATTCTCACTCTTTTGCCGTTCTCCCACCGGGAGTTGTCGGGGGCTGGCATATGCCCGGTGTCTGTCAATGAAGAGATTTTCTGCGGAGGGTATCCTCGGCTGTATGACAAGGGAATCGCCCCGGTGGACTACTATCCCAATTATATAAGCACATATGTGGAACGGGATGTCCGAGACATCAGGAAGGTCGGAGACCTGTCGCTCTTTGTCCGCTTCATAAAGCTGTGTGCCGGGCGAATCGGGCAGTTGCTGAATGTTTCCTCGCTCTCCACTGAATGCGGAATTTCCCAGACCACGGCTCAGAACTGGCTCTCTATTCTGGAACAGTGCTATATCATTCATCTGTTGCGTCCGGATCACCGGAATTTCTCCAAGCGTCTTGTCAAGTCTCCAAAGCTGTATTTTTACGACACGGGACTTGCCTGTTCTCTGCTTGAGATAACGGCGGCTTCTCAGATTGCCACCCACTATCTCCGCGGCGGTCTTTTTGAGAATATGGTTATCAATGAGTTTGTGAAAAAGCGTCTGAATGTCGGCCGGTCGGCGAATTTCTCTTTCTGGCGTGACAGCAATGGCAATGAAGTTGACCTGCTTGTTCCTGACGCGGACGGGCAGTTTGCCTATGAAATCAAATCCGGCGCGACGTTCAAGAGCGATTTCTTCACCGGCCTTGACTATTGGGCAAAACTGTCTTCTGCGGACGCCGTTCATAAGGCGGTCGTATATTCCGGCGACCGTCGTCTGAGCACTTCCGCCGGGACTGCAATCCCTTGGGGACAAATCTAGCCTGCTCGTCCTTTCCTTCTATTTCGCTCGGATTCTTCATTTTGTTTCCGAAAAACATTATATTTGCAGTGTTTTGGAAATATAATGTTATGACGAGCTATTGGAAATTTCGGGAAAAGCTGCTGCCTGACGGATGTTTCTCAGTCCATCAGGCAAGGGTCTGTTTCCCGGAGTTTGACAGGAATAACCTCACGCGCTGGTTGCAGAGGAACCTGCTTGTAAAACTGAGGCAGGGATGGTATGCCTTTCCGGAAATGCTGCAGCGTCCGGATTTTTCGCGCTATGTGGCCAGCCGCTTCTATCGCCCCTCATACATCAGTCTCCACACGGCATTGAGCATTTATGGGATGATTCCGGAGGCAGTCGTGGACATCACATCCGTGACGACGCTGAAAACCGCGTGTTTCGAGAACAGTTTCGGACATTACTCCTATCAGAACTTGAAATCCGCCCTGTTTTTCGGCTACAAGCCGGTAACTCTTCCGCCGGCCACATCCGCTGTGGGCAGCCCCGTTCAGACTTGGCTGCTGGCTCATCCCGAGAAGGCCCTGCTTGACTTGCTCTATCTCTATCCGTTCTATGACGGCGAAGCGGAACTGGAACAGCTGCGGCTTGACGAGTACTTTATGACAGAGGAACTTGACATTGACCGTCTGGCGGAATATCGCCGAAAGATTGGCTGCAAGGCTTTAGACAGCAGGGTAATGAAATTGTTAAGAATATACGGTTTATGATAGACATCGCTTACCTAAGTTGACGGCTTTCAGACGCAATATTTATTTCCCGGAATTTCTCTTTGAACTCGGTCTGACGGGTCATAGGGACGAGCGGTTCCTTCCGATTCGGTTCTGCTCAGTATGAAGCTGTCGGCTCTGCTCGCGAGGGCGAAAGGACGCGACTTCTATGACTGTATGTTTCTCATGCAGCAGACCGGGCCGTCCTACGAATTTCTCTCGCAAAGAGTGGGAATAGCCGATGCTGAACAGTTGAAAAAGGCAATCATGGACAAATTGACCACCATAGACTTGAATGTCAAGAATCGGGACTTTGAACACCTGCTCTTCAATCCTCGCTCCGCCGACAGAATCCTGCAATTCGCGGAATTTGTGGATATGAATCTGTGATGGGTGCCGGATATTTTCTATGTGTTTATGTCTTCTAAATGTTGTTCAATGCATCGATATATTCCAAATGGTTGGCTATCTCTTCTGGGAGGTTTTGGGGGTGTATGTCTCTTGCGTCTAATAGATTGTGAGAAAATAAAATTTCGGAAGGAGTCATGTTGTTGTTTTCTATAATAACAGGATTCTGGTGACCGCCGTCTGAGCACTTCCGCCGGTGCTGCAATCCCGTGGGGTCAACTCTAACCTGCTCGTCGTCTATTTCGATTTCGTACGGATTTTCTTTCAGATTTCGGGAATTGTGTTATCTTTGTAACCGTAAGCGCGGGAGTTTACACTGCGTTGTTGATGACACTTTTGACTGTAACCGCTCTATGGAAAATGAATACCGTATTCTGCCTCAGCTTGATGCACTGGAGTTTATAAGGATATGCCTGAAATTCTCCCCGACTTCAGACCTTTCTCAGAAGGCATGGATTGGCGCCGCAGTAAGAAACAGGTTTCTTCATGCTGCGGAAACAGTAAGCCTTCCCGACGGCCGCTCGCTTCGGGAAAAGCTTGACAGCCTTCCGCTTCCGGAAGGGCACTTCCTGTACAAACAGCTCTGCGGCGGATTTCCCAAGGGATATGTCCTTGATGTCAGCGGGATGGCGGAGACAAGGAGCGGCTTTGAACTCAATGCCGGCAGGACATACCGGATGGACATCATTCTTCTCGGCTCGCTGATGCCGTTGCGGCCTTATGTCGTCTCCGCCCTCCAGACAATGCTCTCGGACGGACTCGGAGCCCCTCCGACACGGCTGCTGTTGCAGGAGATTAAGGTCGGCAAGCCTGTCAGTCTCCGCAACTTTGCCAAGCGTAACTTCACGGTTCCTGTCACTGCGAGGCTGCATTTCAAGACTCCTGTTTCTTTGTTCAAACCCTCCAGAGGACAGGTCTCGTCAGGTTATCAGTCCAAACTGAACGGCTTCCCGTCGTTCTACCAGTGGATGCGGACCGCCGCCTATCGCCTTGCGACACTGACGCTTCTCTATTCTGAGACCGGTCTTCCGGACATAACCGATTCGCAGCAATGGGAGCGGAGCGTCGAAGACCTGATTTCATCTGCCTCCGATGCGTGGCTGCTGGATGCCGACCTGAAATACCGGACCCTGCGGAGCACTCCGAAAGAGGGCGCGGACAGCGTGTATGTGATGTCCGGATATACGGGGAGTCTCACCTTCTCGGGAATATCCCCTTTCCTCGTCCCCGTTCTCGGCATGATGTCGCAGCTCTGCGTCGGAAATGACGTGAACTTCGGATTCGGAAGATATGAGATTGATTTTATTGAATATTAACACATTATAACTGAAGCTGATAATGAGAAAAATTGAAGTGAGGATGGTGCAGGACACTCCGATGTGGCATTTTCAGGGAGCATCGGAAGACTGCTGTCTGAGAGCCTCGGAAGTCAAGCCGAAACTTGACAGGTTTCTGGTGACCAAGATCGGTCGGGGAGAGATTCCGGATTCGTGGTGGATAAACAAGGAACAGGGCGCTTTGAACTACAAGATGAGGATTAGCGTCAGTGGTCGAGAGATTTTGGAATCCCTTGTCACAGATAAGGGCAGGGATGGAAGACCGCGATTTGACAACAATGGTAACCCAAAAATGAAAAATCTGTATCCGATTTATTTTGGAAATATGGGACCAAACGCTCCTCGTAATATGCGTCTTGTCAAGTTTGAGGGTATTAAACTGGAAATAATTGTCCCTAATGAGGTGGCCGAAAAGAAAACAGATGAGAATGCTTCCGATAAGACTCTTGGCGATATAATCAGCGAGAACTTACCTCAGTTTTTTGCAGGCACGAGTTTCGGGACGCGGCAGGACAAGGGATTCGGATGCTTCACCGTAGAGTCAATCATTGTTGATGGAAAAGAAATTTCGACAGGCAAGACGGAAATTCCGGAATGCGCCGCATATTGTTTTACTGTTCCGAAATGTGAGTATCCAGATTTGTTCCAGCATATCAACTATTTCCACAAAGTCATCCGAAGTGGAGTTAATGAGCGCGGCTGCTATGTCAAGTCGCTGATGTATAAGTTTGTAGAATCGGAGAAGAAAGGTGTATGGGACAAGCCCGTGATACGGTCCAAGTTCCATTTTAGGAATGCATTATATCAATATATCTGCAAGGCTATAGATTATAAGAACTTGAACGGCTATGACCAGGCCAAACTCACCCACAAAGGGAATCGTCATCCTGTAAGACAGGACATGGCGGTCAATGAATATAAAAAACGCGATAGACTATCCTCGGAAAAGAATTTGTGGCGTGATGCTTTAGGGCTTGCGACATCGCAGGATTGGGTTTTCTATGGGAGTAAGGTAAAGACCGTTCTTCACGGCAACGCAGGGGAAGAAGTGCGATTCAAGTCTCCGATCGATTATAGACCAATTCCTTCCGGAAATGGAGGTTTTGAAGTATATGTCATATTGCATGAATTGCCGACTGAACTTAGAAAAGCAACATTTGATATCTCTGCCAATGAATCTCGTGGATCAAAGAGACCGTTGGGAGTAGGGGAATTAAGTGGGATGCATATAGCGAACGAGATGTCCATCGTTGAATATTTTGAGTATATTGAGAGTCAAAAGAAATCTGTAGTCGCTGCCATACGGCAATGGCGGACGGAATCGGAACCGGATAAGTTCATTAAACAGGTTTTTCTGACTTTCCGAAAAATTAAATAATGACTATGCTATGAACGAGATGAAACACTATTTCGGAATAACCATCGGTCCGATAGACCGTGTGCTGGCCTATGCGCACAGTACACGTTCCATCTGGGCTTCGAGTTATTTCTTTTCGGATTTGGCAAGGAGAATTGTAGAGCCGTTGTATAGGATCGGGCACAGATTCCTCAAGCCGATAGTTTCAGGCGACCTTTTCACCGAAAGGGACACTGTGGGACGATTTCCTGACCAATACATTTTTGAGGCGCTTGAAGACGACTCAATCGGAGCTCTTGCGGAGCATCGTGAGGGTGTACTGAAAAATATTTCTGAACGGATGGCCACTGCTCTCAAGGCCGACGAGAAAAAGATTGAGGAATACATCAAGCGGACAATAAAGGTTTATATCCTTGAACTGTCTGTGGATTCGTCCACGCCTGCCAGTGACGTCGTTCTGGAGATGCAGAACAGGATGTCCTGCGCGGAATGTCGGGATATATTCTGCGACGGCGAAGACAGAAACTGGCTTTCGGCCTTGTTCGAGTCCGATATTCCTGTGCTTCGGAAATTCTTTGAATTGGAGAACCTGAAAGGCTTTGATTCTCTGCCGGAAGTGGCCTATAATAGATATGTGGCGTTTGTCGCCGCTGACGGGGACAATTTCGGAAAATGCATGGCCGCATTGGGGGATAAGGCTGGCCTGTTCAATGAGTTCGGGTCGGAACTGCGGCGGCTGGTCTTTGAATATGGCGGACAGGTCATCTATCAGGGCGGCGATGACATCTCTTTCTATGCGCCGTTATTCAACGAGAAACAGAAAATGGACATTATCGGGCTGATTGCCGGACTCGATAACGCTCTTAGGAATATAGTCTCCACTAATCCGGCTGTGCAGGCATCCGGCATTGAAGTCTCGTTGAGCTATGGCCTTGCGATTTCGTATGAAAAGCATCCTATGGCAGAGACAAGGCAGCGGGCGGAAGACCTCCTTCATAAAGCGAAGTCGGTTGAGGGAAAGAACGCACTTGTTTGGGAAGCCCGCAAACACAGCGGACAACTCGCGGGAGGTACAGTCCGCAAGGGCGGCGGGAGCCTTTTTAATGAATTGGGCGGTCTTGTGCAGTATGTGACAATGATTGACGACGAATTTCTCCATAGCCTTACATACTGGCTCAAACGATATGAGGCACCTCTGTTATATATTCTTGGAATACAGGGTGCTACAGACCGAAAGAAGATGCTGGCCAATTTCATTGCGAAGAATTTCAACGAGGATGTCCATGGGCAGGCGAGGGAATTTCTCGTGGCCGTGCAGCCTCTTCTTCTCGACGAGTCTTTTGCCGGACATCCGAAAGCCGCGATTGATTTCCTCCACAATGCTTTGCGCTATGTCGCTCTGATAATAAGAAAACCTAATGAATGATCAGGCAATGAATGACAATATTTTCAAATATATGGTGCGTCTCACGCCCGCAGGCAGCTATTTCTTCGGCGGTGAGACGACATTCGGGAATGGAGAGAATCAGAACTATCTCGTCAGAAGCCGCCTGATGCCTCAGGTCTCGGCGGTTCTCGGAGTCCTTCGCTATGAGATTCTTCGGAGAAAGGGACTGCTTGAAACGGGCGGGGCTGATGATGGCAGGAAAAAGGATCAATGGTCGTCGCTGATTGGCGAACCGTTCAGCATAGAGAATCCGTCATCTTCCTATGGAATCATCAGCGGACTGTCTCCGGTTTTCATCGAGAGAAAAACTGACGGAGTCATGTTCACTCCGTGCCCGTTGGACAAAGGATATGATGTCAGTTTTGACAAAGGCAACTGCATCTCGTATTCAGACAGTGGCTGCCGTCCTCAAACGGTCATACTCAAGAGTGAGTCCACGGAGAACGGGAAGTCTCCCGAGCCTTTCAGTTTCAAGGGTTTTGATAATTGGCAGAAGTGGATCGGGACAAACGGAGATGTACTCATCGAAAGTGACATATTTCATGCAGATGCGTCTGTCGGCATCACAAAGAATGACTGGGCGAGGGAAAAGGCTTACTTCGAACAGACACAGATAAGGCTTGGCAAGGACTTCCGCTTCTGTTTCAAGCTTACGACATCCGAGCCTTTTCCTCCGGACGGTCAGAGCGTCCTTGTGTATATGGGCGGAAACAGGTCAATGTTCAGGCTTGAAATGGAGGCTGTTTCTGACATTCAGGATTCCGACCCGGTGGAACTGTTCCGAAAGAAATTGCATCGTGAAGGTCGTCTCATGATTCTTGGAGAAGCCTTTATCCAAGAATCAGTGCGTGACAAACTCGATTTCATCTGGGGAGAGAGCGTGGTGAACAGATATGTCGCGAATACGCACAGATGGAATGGGGCACGTTCCGGGAAACTCTATCATCTGTTGAGCCGCGGTTCCGTGATTTACAATGACGATGCTTCGTTTCCGGAAGAACTGACCACCAAAGAGAACAATCTTCGTAAAGTAGGACTCAATATATTCATTTAGACCAAATTAGAAAACATAAATCATGAAAGCAACTTTATACACAATCGAATGCATCAGCAATCTCCATGTCGGCAACGGACAGGACAACGACGGGGTCATCGACAGGCTCATCCAGAAGGATATTGTCTCCGGATTTCCTTGCATCAATTCATCGAGCCTCAAGGGGGCTTTGAGGGAACACTGCGAGGCGTGGAACAATGAGCACGGGGACACCAAGGTTGATGTCGAACGGATTTTCGGAAAGAAGGTCAATGGTGAGGAGAATTGCGCCCCGGGGGCGTATCGCTTTCTTGACGCGATGCTTCTTTCCATTCCTCGGCCGAGTGAAACCAGACCTTATGTCATGATGACCTGCAATGAGATTGTCAATGATTTCGTGGCGAAGGCTTCTTCATTTGGGGTGTGCCTTGGCAATAATGCAGACGCCGCTGTCCTCGGACTGGCCGGTGTCGTCGGTGACGGGCGATGCTCCGATGACAGATTCAAGGACTATGTTTCCGATGAGGAACTCCCGGTAATAGCAAGAAACTGCCTTGAAAACGGACAGAGCAAGAACCTGTGGTACGAGCAGGTGCTTCCGAGGAAGAGCCGCCTTGCGTTCTTCGTGATGCATGACGGTGGGATTGACGGGAATTTCGATGCGGCCATCACTTCGACGCCTGTTCAGATAGGGGCTAACGCCACTGTCGGATATGGGATATGCAAGATTAGCAGAATAACTGTAAATGAATGACCTATGGGACGATTTAAGCCAACAAAAGACAACATTTCGGATGCGGTCGATGTTTTGAGGACGGTCAGGGTGATAGGCGATGATGGGAAATACCCGGAAGCCTTCGGCTCTTATCCGTCGTCGTTTGCCGCCACTGTGACTCAGTGCGGGCTCTGGACAGCCCTCAAGATATACGAGGACGAAAAGTCTGCATCGCAGGCTAACAGGGAGCGCTTTCCGGAGGCCGTGAGACTGTATTTGCAGAGGCAGCCTGCCGGCAACAGGCGGAACGTGCGTCTTTCCGAACAGGTTGTCGCGGCAGGAAATGGAGGAAGGCATCTCATTGAAACTCAACTCATGAATGCAGCCGTGGCGCTTAAGATTGCCTTGAGGATGTTCGCTCCGTCAAAAACAGCCAAGGCCGGAGCATATAATGATTTTCCTCCTCAGCGGCAGACGAACGGACCGCGACGGGAAACCTCCGCTAACATCGGACGGCAGTTCTATTGTGGAGTCGGAGTCCCGGGTTTCAACACTCAGCAGGTGAATGCTGCTGTCGAAGTCAACAACGAAGTGCTCGGAACCCTGTCGGCGGCAGGTTTTTCCCTGTTGAAAATGTCTGTTCAGTCTCCGGGACTTCTCATCGGCAGCGGACTTGCCCACGGACTCTCGGATTCCGATGACGATGTCAAGACCGGTCTCCAGTTCGACTACACCTCCGGCCTGCCGGTGATTCCCGGCTCGTCGGTCAAAGGCGTGATTCGCAGCGCTTTTCAGGATGTGGAATATATAAGGAGCATTTTCACGGATTTCAGGGAGAAGGGTAAGGCCGGTTATGAACTGTCGCCCGAGGAGGTCGGCTACTTGATGAGGGATATGTTCGAATATGGTGATGTCTTCGCCGATGCTGTGGTGACCGGGTGCAGGAACAGGATTCTGGCGGAGGACTACATCACGCCCCACAAGGGAGGCCCTCTTGCGCAGCCTGTCCCGATAAAGATTGTGAAGGTGGCTCCCGGGGTGACATTCTCGTTCTGCTTCAAGTTCCGCCCGTTCACGACAGCCGGCAGGAAGGTTTCCCCGACTGTCAAGCTTGAACTGTGCCGGACAATACTTGAAGATTTCGGCATAGGTGCCAAGACGAATGTCGGATATGGTGTGCTTAAAAGGATAGCTAATAGATAATTGTTTTGCAACCTCGACTGTTTGATAGGCTTTGTAGTCAGACGACTCTGTTCAACGCATGGAAGAGCATAAGGCAAAAAGGTTCTTCCGGCGGGATTGACGGTGTCGGCTTGCTTCAGTTTGAATCAAACCTCGGAAAAAATCTGTCGGAACTTGCCTCGGAATTACAGCAAAAGACTTGGACACCTCAGCCATACTTGAAGGTGACCATCCCAAAGAAAAACAATGAACGCCGCAGTCTTGGTTTGCTGAGTGTTAAGGACAAGGTCGTTCAGCAGGCAATAAAGACACTGATTGAGCCGAAGTTTGAGAAATCGTTCGTGTTCAACAGTTTCGGTTATCGTCCGGGCAAGGGTCATACAAAAGCTGTGAAATATGCCCGTTTCTGCTGTCAGTCAAAAAAAACTCCATATTTGCTGCGGCTGGACATAGACAACTACTTTGACAACATAAATCACGAGATTCTTTTCAAGCGAATAAAACCGTTGATAGCCGATGATGATGTTTTTGAGCTTGTGAAACTTTGCGTGAAAATGGGTGTCGTGGACAGGTCCAAGCACTGGGACGATACTATTGCCGGTGTTCCACAAGGGGCAATCCTTTCCCCTTTGCTAGCCAATCATTATCTGTCTCCATTCGATCAGTTTGTTCTGACACGGACTAAACAGTATGTCCGCTATGCCGATGATTTTATTATATGTTGCGAGACCAGAGAACAGGCGGAACAATACCTTGCCGACTGTTCCGCTTTTTTGACGGAAAGGCTGAAACTTCATCTGAATGAACCGTCTGTCAGCCAGATAAAGGATGGGTTTGAGTTTCTGGGGGTTATGATAGACAATACCCATATCTACCTGTCAGAACAAAAGAAAGAAAAGTTATTTCAGAGAATCCGTACAATGAAATGGGACGAGACCAAGTTCGATGAGGGCGGGAAAGACGGTTTGGCTGCAATAATGCGTTACTATGTCCCGCTGATTTCTCAAGAAGAGGCCAAGGATCTTGATGCTGTGCTTGTGGGACATTTGAAATCCATAATTTCAGGCAGTGTCGCAAAGATTTCCAATAAAGCAGTGTTACAGACCGCATTGTCAAAGATTGAATTTATGTCACAGGAAAATGCTCAGAAAAAGAGTTTGATTGTGACAGAAATGGTTCAGCATTATCTTTCTTGCCGAGGCGGCCGTTCTGAAACGCGACCTCAGTCAGATAGGGTGGATAAGGCACTGAAGAAGAGAAAAGCCGAATATAGGAAGATAGAGAATGAGACTACAGATATGGTTGTCACCACGCCGGGCACTTACCTTGGCATTGCAAAGGGGTGTGTTATGGTGAAATCGTATGGAAAGAAGAAAAAGCCTGTATTCTCAGCAAATCTTGAGCATTTGAGCATAGTCGGTGACGGAATCAGTTTGTCCAGCAATGTGATAAGGTACTGTATGGAGCATAAAGTGGGCATTGATTTCTTTACGCCGACAGGGCAGCACTCGGGCAGCCTTGTAACGCCTCGTCTTCTTCATGCTTCTTTGTGGGCGAAGCAGAGCCAAATGACGGATGAACAGCGCAGTTGGCTTGCTGTGGTGATTGTTCGGGGAAAGTTGAACAATCAGTTGAACCTGATAAAGTATTTCCATAAATATCATAAGGCAGGTTCTCCGGCACTGTGCGAAGCCTATGACCGTGTTGTGCCAAAGCTGAAGAAATGCTTGGATGATGTGCGGGGGCTTGTGAACTCTCCGGAGTACAGAACAAAAGTAATGGCAACAGAAGCCTATGGCGCTGAATTATATTGGTCTTATGTTCGGGAACTCATTTCTGATGACAAGGTCGCCTTTGAACGGAGGGAGCGCCAAGGGGCGGAGGACTTGTTCAATTGTATGCTGAACTATGGATATGCTCTGCTATATCCGAGAATCCTGCGTTCTTTGTTGGCTCGTAGGCTGAATCCAAGTGCGGGAGTTATTCACACGGAACAGGCGGGAAAGCCGACTTTCGCCTACGATGTAATAGAATTGTTCCGCGCTCAGGCCGTGGATCGGGTCGTCATCACCCTTGTACAGAAAGGCGAACCGTTGTCTTGTTCCGAAGGAAGGCTGACTCCGGAAACGAAGAAGTTGTTGATGCAGAATGTATTCGAGAGATTGAACCGTTATGAGAAATATCGTGGAGTCGATACCAGGCTGTCAGACATCATAGATGTTCAGACAAAGGATATTGCTGAATTTATTGACAAAGGGACGACATTTCGTCCATATGTCGCGAAGTGGTAACGGATATGAGGGCACGAAAGATATTTTGCGTAGTCGCGTATGACATTGTTGATGATAAGCGTCGTGAGAGTTTCTCGCGACTTCTTGCGAAATATGGGAGGCGCGTCAACTTGAGCGTATATGAATGTCTGTTTACAGACGGGCAGTACGAAAAGATCCGCGAAATGACTGCAAAGCTGACAGACAGGAATGTCGATACGGTGATATACTATCCCTTGTGTGTGAATTGCTATACGAAGATTGAATATTTTCATAAGCCTCATAAAAAGGCAATTTCCAGCGTGGATGTCTTTTAGATGTAGGGAGAGTTCTTTGACAAGACTGATAAAACCTTGCGAAAAAGGGATGCTGCGATAAATGCTTGCACCTCAATGGGTTGAAAATAATGACGGAGTTGTAGGATATGCGGCAAGGGTCGCAAACGGCAATTATTCGCATTTTGGATATTTGTTTGCGAAAATGAGGAATTCGGACATTTCAAAATGCTGATAATCAAGTGCGATACTCAGCGCATTATGAACCATTTTCGCAAATCCGTTGTTTTTGCGGGTTCTCATTTTCATTTGCGAAAGTTTTTGGCGGGTTAAGTCATTGAAAATAAGTGCTATTGTTGGAGAATGCCTGAAAAAGGGCTTGTTTTTGAACCAAAAATTAGGTACTTTTGCGAAGAATTTGGGATTGGCGGGGTAATCCGGTTGATGACCAGCGAGATGTGAAAAGCCTATATGCTGTGATAATTTTATAAGTCATTATAGACGAGGATATTTCAAGTGTTTACTGCGAGAGCGGTATTGAGACTGAATATCTGTCATCTCATCAAGGCCATTGCATTTCAAGTGTTTACTGCGAGAGCGGTATTGAGACAAGCTTCTGTCAAAAGGCATGTAGATATACGCATTTCAAGTGTTTACTGCGAGAGCGGTATTGAGACTTCAGCGCTCCCGACTTTAATTCTTTTTGCTTTAGATTTCAAGTGTTTACTGCGAGAGCGGTATTGAGACGGTTCTTCATCGCTCACCCTCTCGCAGACATAATCATTTCAAGTGTTTACTGCGAGAGCGGTATTGAGACAATTTTTTTCATAATTCTGTGTGTTTATGTCTCCTCATTTCAAGTGTTTACTGCGAGAGCGGTATTGAGACCAGTTTCCTCTTGTTACGCTGTTGATGATGTTATTTCAAGTGTTTACTGCGAGAGCGGTATTGAGACCTCTTTGGAGCCTGCGAAGTACTGGCTGTCTATATTTCAAGTGTTTACTGCGAGAGCGGTATTGAGACGTTCAAGACCAAGAATATTCAGAACCTGCAGAAATTTCAAGTGTTTACTGCGAGAGCGGTATTGAGACACAGGAATACCAAAACGTACCCAACCTCTAATGATTTCAAGTGTTTACTGCGAGAGCGGTATTGAGACGTGGTCAAACCATGAGGTTTGTAGCAGATTAGAAATTTCAAGTGTTTACTGCGAGAGCGGTATTGAGACAATGCCGTCCCAAGGGTTGACAATCGGCGATAAATTTCAAGTGTTTACTGCGAGAGCGGTATTGAGACATTTTTCATGGTTCTTGAAAAATTTATGCCATCATTTCAAGTGTTTACTGCGAGAGCGGTATTGAGACAAAAATGTTCATAATATAACAGTAATTTGGTTATTTCAAGTGTTTACTGCGAGAGCGGTATTGAGACGTAGTTTGGAGACGGGATTAAAAATTTTTGATTTATTTCAAGTGTTTACTGCGAGAGCGGTATTGAGACATTTTTGTAATTTTTCATATTCTTGAAAAATTTATTTCAAGTGTTTACTGCGAGAGCGGTATTGAGACTCCAGGATAGAAGCTGCTTCCGTTCCAAACAGCCGAATTATTTCAAGTGTTTACTGCGAGAGCGGTATTGAGACACCATTTGCATATCTGCAGAATAGTACACAGCAAGGTATTTCAAGTGTTTACTGCGAGAGCGGTATTGAGACCCGTGCCCGAAGGCATCTCTTAAAATGTACATCATTTCAAGTGTTTACTGCGAGAGCGGTATTGAGACTCGTATACCAGATAAGTAACACCGTCCTTTGTTGTATTTCAAGTGTTTACTGCGAGAGCGGTATTGAGACTTTGCGCGATCTATTAGATAGGCCATAATTATTTATCTTTAGTTCAGCGCAAAAGTAGCACTACAGCAATCGGGCTGAGTGACCACTTTTGCTAAATAATTGATTTCTAATAAAATTGCAGTTCAAATGTTTGCCATTGTCAAAAATGTTTCTTAAATTTGTAGTGCTACTTAATACTACAATATAAAGCATTTCGATATGGCATTTATAAGGGTTCAGAAACTGGTGCGGGACAGTGACGGGAATATTCTCAGCGGCAGTGCGGCTATCAAGGAGTCGCAGTACATCAGGGATGGAGGTAAGTTCCATTCCAGACAGGTTGTACGTGAACGCCTCGGGAAGGTCGTCTGGCTGGCTTCGGACGGCAAATCCGGAATATTCCTTTCCCCAAGCAGAGGACTTGTGTCCTATGATTCCGTCTCCGACAGCTTTGACGAGGTCGGTCGCGATGACGGACGTCTGTCCGGCGGAAGTGCCGATGTTTTTCCTGACACCGAAATCCACACCGTATTCGGCGATGCGCACCTCCTGCTTTGCTTTCTTGTCAAGAGCGGAATGGCCGAAGTGCTGAAGACTGCATTCCCCGATGAAATTGAACGGGAACGCGTCCTGTGCCATATCCTGCACAGCATCCTCCGCGACGGGAGCCGCATAAGTTGCGACAACTTCATCGAGAAGTCTTTCGCCTCCTATGTGCTTGAGGACATCCCCACGGCATCTCTCCGTTGTGATACCGCATACTTCAGCATGATGGGAAAGGACAGCGTCCGTCTGGCTTTCTTCAAAGCATTTGTTGAAAGAATGAGGAAGACCAGCCCCGACTTCGGAAAGTGCTGCTACGTCGACTCTACGCCCCTTCCCAACGATATTGACAACAACCCGTTCAACGCCCTCAGTTGTCATGGGGTTGACTCCTCCTCCGTACAGACCAGGCTTGTCCTCGTACTGGACGAGGAAACCGGTTCCCCCGTATGGTATGATATCATCCCCGGTAACGTCCTTGACATCAATACCATAATGACCGTGTTGAATGACGTTGCAGTAAGCCTTGACATTACAATCAACTCCCTTGTGCTGGATGCCGGATACATATCCAAGGAAGTGATGCACGCCTTTCACAACGGCACCGAGAAGTCGCTTGTCGGCAGGATGCCGGCAAGGAAGGGCTTCCCGTTCAAGACGCTCTACCACGAATTCAAGTCCAGCCTTGACAAAGGGAAATACCGTTTCGTCCGTGGAGGTCACGTCTACTTTGGCAAGAGGAAGGAGATTGAACTTTTTGGTGAGAAGATCTTCGCCTATGTTTATGTGGACAAGCACAACGCCCTCCAGAGGGAGCGCAACTACATGCTTGATCACCCCGAGGAATATGCCGCCCTGAAGGATAAAGAGAAGGACTGGATGTCCGTGCGCTTCGGTTACTTCGTGCTGCTTTCCAACAGGAAACTCGAGCCTGTCGACCTGCTCACAGAATACTTCGGCAGAACTGATATTGAAGGAGTCATCAAGACCAGCAAGGAGTATCTCGGGCTGCTGCCGCTGTCCAAGTGGTCTGCAGACACCGTGCGGGGAAAGATACTCAGTGACATAATGAACACCATCATCTTCCTGAACATGCGTAAAGCCTTGGACGAAAGCGGATTGTCGGTCAGTGAAGTGACCGGTAAGGCTCAATCCCTCATGTGCTTCCGAAACAAGCATGGAGAAATATTGATAGAAACACCTAATAAAAAAGTCAAAGCGTACTACAAGCTCCTCGGCGAGACCGTCCCGGCAAGCTTGAAAATCAAGGACTTCCGCCGGAAGGTCATGCTCGCGTAATTGTAGTGCTACTTTTGGCATTATCTAAAGTTTATTTCAAGTGTTTACTGCGAGAGCGGTATTGAGACTTGCCGTTTTCCGGAGTTCCGTACACCTGAGTCATTTCAAGTGTTTACTGCGAGAGCGGTATTAAAACTGGCTAAGGGCATTGCGGATTTGGGAAATTGTTGTATCTTTGGAAGCAGACCGCATGGTGGATAGGCTTATGGAAAACCGACGTATATTTCTTCTTGGGGGACAGGACCTTGAAATGCAGACAATCGAAGATGTGCTGCGTGGCAACGGCGTCCGTTTCGAGAACCGTCGCCTGCGGTGGGACAATGCATTCCTGAGCAGCTACAGTGATGTAATTGAGGAATATGCGGGAAATCCTGAAATGACGCTCTATGGCGTTGAACTGATGGAAGATGTCGAGACTCCCGCGAACTATGTGCGGATAGACCACCATAATGACTTTGCCGGAAGGCCGTCGTCACTTGAACAGGTCATGACCGTGCTCGGACTGCCGATGAGCAGGCGCGAAAGGCTGATTGCCGCCAACGACGCCCGCTATATTCCCGGCATGGAAAGCCTCGGGGCGACACCGGCCGAAATTGAGGAAATCCGTCTGGCGGACCGCAGGGCGCAGGGCGTGACTGAGGATGACGAGCGGGCGGCTGAACTTGCCGTGAGCCGGGTCTCGGGAGATGCCTCAACTCTCTATGTCGTCAGAACCGGAATCCACAAGTTTTCGCCGATATGCGACCGCCTCTATCCGTACCGCAGCCTGCTGATATACAATGACTCCGAATTCATGTTCTACGGCGACGGCGTCTCCGAATTCAGGGCACTTCTTTCGCGGGAAATCAGTCAGAAGACAGTTTTCTTCGGCGGGGGAGACTCCGGCTACATCGGCTGCGCCGCAGGAAAATATACCCCTTCGGAGATAGAGGAATATATAGACAGAATAAAATCAAACTTAGGCATACAATGAAAGAGACATACAGCTATCACATATTCTCGTTCCCGTTCAAATGGAGCGTCGCCTCGTCCGGGATTCTGACATTCTCGGAACAGACCGACATGAACCGGATTCATTTCCGCGAAGGCTCGTATTGGCGGAGGCAGTTTGCCGGACAAAGCGAGGAAGACAGGAAAGTCCTCTATAATGAGAAGAACTATTACTACAAGTTTGTCCACGACATTCTCTACGACAATGGAAACGATGTCATGGGGCTCATCCGTCATTTCGAGAGAGTGGAGACGCAGGAGGCAGGCAATGTTCAGTATATCATAAAGATAAAGAATCGTCAGGAGGCTTATGCCCTTGATGTCGAGGCTATGAACATAAACCTTTATACGACGGGAGTCGGGTGTCTTACGCTTCATCTGCGGAACACGAATCCTGCGCAGCGCGAGCCTCAGGACGTATTGAACATCAACCAGTTCGGGCGAAGGATTATGCCGCCGTTCATAGCGGACATAGAGGGACGGAACGAGCTGAGCGAATACATCTGCATTGACGGGCTTCTGTCGGCTGACGGATTCAGAGAGGATTTCACGGAATATACCCCCGACGATTCATGGAAACAGTCGCCGATGCTGGACAGGCTAATCGGGGAGCTGGCGGACAATGTCAGCGTCGAGCCTGTCGTGGACGACAGGATGTATGTCATGTCGTGGTATAAGAATGATGAGTTGAGCGAAGTATTTACCAAGGACATTGAGGCCTATCAGAAGGCTGAAGGAGACTTTTCCAAGTTTTGGTACAGGTATGTTTTTGTTGACGGCTTTACCGTCTCTTGTCAGGATGAGAACATGAGGGCGGAGCTGCTGAAGAAAAGCAGCTATGTCAGGTGGCAGCGGTGGAGTTCTCTGTATGGCGTGAGCCGCTACTCGTTTGTCTATCTGACAAATTCCGGTGTGCCGCAGTACCTTCTGGACTATTTCGAGACGATGTATGCGAGGATGACGGAGCTTGTACTTGTGCAGCGGGCGTCGATGCTGCGCTTCTCCGGCGAAGTCACGAAGCTCAGCCGGCTGCTCGCCTCCGCTGACATAAGGGTAATATCAGAACATATAAGTTCACTTTATCGTGAATATATCCGCTTCATCAATCAGATTTATTTCCGCGAGGTCTCGGCTCAGGACCAGGGCATCGAGATTTACACGATGCTTCAGGAGGCGTTGAGGCTATCTGAATATGTCAGGAGCCTTGACGGGGAAATCGGTGAACTTCACCAGTACATCTCCATCCGCGAGGGCCGTGCCCGCGACGAGAAGGCGCAGACTCTCAACAAGATTGCCACGGTTCTTCTTCCCGTGTCGCTCGTCACCGGACTCTGGGGCATGAACAACATATTTCTGGTGGGAGAGGGCTTCTGGGGCAGTTTCGCGCTGGCCGTCTGCGTCATGGCGCTTTTCATGGCCGTATTGTTACTTGTAATTAACCATAAAAAGAAAGAATTATGAACTGGAAAAACTTTGCCTGCACGATGACCGCCATGGTCGGTCTGATTCTGATTGCCGTATTAGGTTGCTTTTGGCTGAAAGACAAGTTTGCGTGTTGGCTGCTCATTTTGGTCTTATTGTCGTCATTTGTGTTGGCGGCTTATGTAATCTGCTCTGTTGTCCTTCATTATAAGGAGGCGAAGACGGATAGAATTGCCGATGAGCAGGCAAAAGAGAATGCTCGCCTCGTCGAAAAAAAGAATGAGGAGATATTAAGGCTAAAGAAAGAGGTCTCGGACCTGAAGAGTCAAAACGCAAAGAATCAATCAGAAGAACTGACGTTATTGCAGAAGAAATGCGATACGGCAAACATAAAGCTTAAGATCTTCTATGAGTATGCCGTAATTCCATGGGTGAAGCAACAGGTTGTTGACCAGGAATATATGGAAAAGTCGTTTGAGGTATGGAAAGATGAGTTTAATAAGTTTAATGATTGAGGCTCGCATGAAGAATAAAGCAATTCTTTTGTCTGTGGTTTCGGTACTCTTCATTGTGACGGCTTGTGGCTTTAATGGGGGTTCTTGCCATAATGAACCGGTTAAAACAGAAAATGCTGATAGCCTCGGGAATTGGGGAGTCGTCTATGATATCGAGGAAAATACCAGACACAACGATATGAAGGACGGCTGGAATCTCTACGGCGTTTTTGCGTTTGTCGTGGCTTTCTTCTCCCTTCTTGTCGGTTGGTACACTCTGAAGGCTCAGAAGAGCACCGAGCAGCATACTCAGAAGGCTCCGCTGGAGGCGCAGTTGGGGATGCTCCGGGACATTCCGCGACATTTCTACCGCAACCTTGCCTGTACCTGCGCGGCTTTGCTGAAATTCCGGCACTTGAATAACATCCGCGACGGTCGGCGGGGCAAATATCCTTCCGAGGCGAATGTCTTGAAACTCACGACATTATCTGATGAATACATCCTGCCTATCGATGCCGTTGATGCCAAGGTTTATAAGGAGATGCATGAGGAGAAACTCCTGTTCAAGAATTACAATCTTGAGGTTGAGTCCGCTGCGAAACATTTTGCCAACAGCCGAATTTCCGACGATTCTCTTAAGAACGACTACGACAATCTTCTTTTCAAGCCGCTGTTCCTGATAGCGAAGATGTACCGTCTGCAGGATGCCATCACGAAATCGAACAAGTCTTACAGCCGCGAAAACAATGTCCCGTATTCGCTGTTTTCGTTTGTTCTGGAGCATTTTGATAAGCAGAAATTGAATGTACTTGTCGAAGACAGGAATGGAGAAACCCGGTATCTGAGGGAAATATGGGATGACTCTGCGTTCAATGATGCGGTCGGAGGCTGCGGCGTGGGACGAGGGTTCGGTTCCCTGATGAACAGCGACAATAAGAATGGGGACAGAGTTTCGTTCTTGAGATATACCAGAGATGCGAAAGGGAACCTTGACAAGAATGCCGAGATAGACAAATGTGAATTTGTCAGCTATTTCAGAGTAAAGAGCGGGGCTGAGGATAAATCTGATGCCAAGGAACGATTTGAAAAGGCTCTCGGCACGACAGATGAAATCACCTTCGCCGAAAACTACGGCATCGATGACTTTCAGAAAGCACACGAGCTGTACGCTTTGCTGAAGCCATATTTCGACTTTTTCCAGCAGGACACATGGGACGCGAAGGAACTCCTCTTCACAATCCTCAAGGTTGATACCGTTCTGGAGCTCGGCAAGATAGGGATGATTGACTATTGATTTTGCCCTTCTATGCCTATATTTTAGGGCAGAAACAGTCCGTTTCTGCCCCTCCTACCCCATCACCGTGCGCCAGACCTTGTAGGAGGCAATCTGGTTGAAGACTTCTTCGCGGGTGAGGATTTGCGTGTGGGCGAACTGGTCCTCGGCGTTCAGGACTCCTACGAACTCGTCGGACATCGGAGTGTCGCAGAGGAAGCAGCCGAATACCGGCTTGACGTATTCCAGAGCCTCGGCCATGTCGTCGCGCACCCGCCAGTTGCCGTTCGTGCGTTCGGTGTAGAGGAGGATTATGACGGAAGAGTCCGCAATGCGCAGGTGGCTCATCATCTCGTTGTTGTCCGCCCGGTACCAGAAAAAGTGCTGTGAATGAAAGATGTCCTCCACTATGTCCGGGCGCGTCATGTGGCTTATGAATTCTTCCGCGACAGCCTCGTCACCCGGGGCGAAGCTGACATATACCGTTCTTTTGGGATGTACGTTTTTCATGATTATCCGTGATTCAGTAAAAAATGGCCTGCATCGTCTTTTCAGAACCCGATCCGGCCTTTCTTCGGGTTCCATCTGAAGGTCGCGATGTCCTGAAGCTGGACCTGATGGGTCTTGGGCGGGCGGGCAAGGCCGGACTCGCGGAGTATGACCTGCTGGTAAATCGTTCTGGACATTAGCTTCATCGTGCGGGCGCTGGCCTTGGCGGAGGACGGAAGAGAATGTAGGTAGCCTCTCATGTGCTTTTCCGTGGCAGGACTGAAGGCGACGCCGTGGCGGGCAAGGCAGCTGCACAGGATGCCGTAGAGCTCGTCAGGGGTGAAGTCCTTGAAAATCAGCGTGTGGTCGAACTCGTGGATTCCCGCGTCGGAGAGCTGCTCGGCCATGCTCTTGTTCGGGGCGTCGAGCTCGGCAAGAATGAGGGCGCACTCCCCGCCGGACTCCACCGTCAGTTCCTGAATCTTCAGGCGCACCTGCTCCACGCCTCGGCCATAGACGGGATTCGTCCAGTTGAACTGCGGATTGTCGATGTCTATGAATATCAGTCCGTTGCAGGACCTCTTTACGGCCTCCGCAAGAACGCCGTCACAGTCGGACTCGGATGCGTTGAAGATTCGCTCGCCCTTGATTTCGGTGATGTTGCTGTTGGAAATCAGCCTCATGCCCCGGAGAATGGCCGCCATGATTTCCGCGACCGTGCTCTTCCCCGTGCCGCTGTGCCCGATGAATCTCCAGGACAGCAGTCCCTTCCCCACATAAGGCTCGCCTATGGAATGGAGATAGCGGGCGGAGCGGACGAAATTGTGGATTGCCGTCTTCACGTTTTCCATTCCCACGAGGGCGTCGAGCCTGCCGAGCGCCGCGTCAATTGCCTCGTCGTCAAAGACAATGTCCCGGTGTGCCTTGTCAATCACCACGTCTTCGGGAAGTATGGTGCTGAGCTGCCCTGCGGTCGGGTTCGAGAGTGAGGCCGTGCGGGTTCCGAGCGCGGCGAGAATCTCGTTCCGGAGCAGGTTGGAGACGAAACGCCCGTTGCCGAAGCGCGGTGAAGGTTTCTCCGACTCCTCTTCTATAATGGCGCGCATCTTCGCCGCCGCGCCCTCGGTGAGGGTAAATCCCTGCCGCTGAATCATATCCTTCCCGATTTCCATCAGTTCATCGGCCGTGTAGTCCTCGAAGCTGATTACGTTGGGGAAGCGGCTTCCGATTCCGGCATTGCTTTCGATGAGCTTCTTCATGGGGGCGGTGTAGCCGGCAAGAATGACGACGAGGTTCGGGCTGTCCTTGCCTAGTTCGGTAAGCAGCGAGTTCATGACAATTCGCCCGTAGTCCCTCTCGCCTCCCTCGACAAGCTGATAGGCCTCGTCGATGAAAAGGATGTTGCCGTTCGCCCGTGCAAGGAGGTTGTTCATCTTGAACTCCGTCTCCCCGATGTACTGCCCGACCATCTGGCTCTTCTCCGTCCTGATGACCCTTCCTTCGGAGAGTATGCCCCATGAGGAGAACACCTTTCCTATGATTTCGGCGACGGTTGTCTTTCCCGTGCCGGGATTGCCGAGGAACACCATGTTCAGTCTCGGCATAGTTGCCGGAAGTCCCATTTCCATCCTCCTTCCCGCCAGTCTGACGGCATAGAGGAAGTCCTTGACCCTTGTCTTGATCTTTTCGAGCCCTATGAGGCTGTCCAGTTCGGCGATGGCCTCCTCTCCCGTGTCGGCGCGGACCGAAGGAATGTCTTCCGGCAGAATTGTCCGCAATGTCACTTTGTCGGCTTCCGGGACATTACCGAGGCGTATGTACATTGCCGGAACAATCCTTTCGTCGAACATCCTTTCCACGAGGCGGACATTCCTCGCTCCGGACTTCTGATGGATGCTTCCGTGCGAGATTGCGCTCCTGAGTTTCAGGCGGCTTTCGTCCGTCAGCACGAAGCCGCGGAAGGCACAGACGGACTCGGCGACTGCGCACAGTTCGTCCGTGCTGAAGTCCTCCAGATATATGGGCCTTGTGAAATGCTTCGCGAGCGACGGGTTCGCGGCCATGAGCGACTCGATTCCTTCCTGCTCGCCGGTCAGCACCAGCATCCATTTCTTGAACTTGGGATTCTCAAGGGCATCGGTAAGTGCCCGGATGATACGCTGTTCGGAGTCGTAGTTCTTTGTGTCCGTGTGGTAGAGCTCGTGCGCGTCTTCGAAAACCATGGCTCCGCCCTGTGCGTTCTCAACTGCGGAAATCGTGTTGTCGTATTCCCCGTTGACATTTGAGGACGCCAGCTTTGAAACCTTCGTCGCGAGAATTTTCGGGCCGTCAAGAAGTCTCAGACTCCTGTAGAGCGCCGCCATCATGCAGGCGGCCGTGGTCTTGCCTGTGCCGGAATTTCCTGTTATAATGCTGTGGAGCACGGTTCCGCCCGGAATCAGCCCGGCCTTTTCCCGTTCTCTTTCGACTCTTCGGCAGACAACGGCCTCTTCCATCCTTTTCTTGAAGTTACCCCATCCGGCAAAGCTCCGTATGACCGTCAGGCAGTCCTTCGGCGAGGCGCCGCGGCTGATGACTGTCTGTGCGTCTGAAACCGAGAGCTTCTGAGGCCACGGACCGATGACCTTAATATGTTTGCTTGCGACGAATTTCCACTTGCGGAAAACCGAAATCACAAGAGTGTCCTCCTCGTCATCTTCCAGTACATAGTCCTCTCCGAGCAGGACATCCTGCACAACCGCCGGAACATGAAGCGTCCCGTCTGCCCCAATCAGGTTCATGTCGGCGCAGTCGAATTCATACGAGAATGCCCCCGTTCCCCTGAGCGTCGCCACGTCAATGCGGAGGCTGTCCTCCATGTCCAGGTTGCCTTTCTCTACCCCGAGGCCTTCTTCTGTCAGTATGACGTCAATGTGGAGAAACTGCCTGAACTTCAGCCTGATGCAGTCGGTCTCTTCCTTGACCTCATGCTTTCCGTCGATGCAGTCGGTTTCGCACAGGATTTCATAGGTGCAGCTGTCATGATTTTCGTTGGGTGCGGCAGACAGTTCGTCCGCAGTAGGTGTCGTTTGTGGCATGGCGTGTTTTAAGGTAAATCGGTTATCTTTGGTTTGTGAAATACACAATGGTGTTTGTAAAACACAAATATAGCGAAAGAAATTCTTAAAATGCGTCATTTTGCGGTTTTATTCCTTTTTATTCGCTAAATTTGCGATGATGCGCAGGGCGCGTGTCGCGAGTGTGATATGGAAAAGGAATTCTTGAATCTGCTGGAACTTCAGTCTCTTGTGCGTGAGGGCCTGGAGGAGATGTTTCCCCGGAGGCTCTGGGTGAGGGCCGAGGTGGCTTCCGTGAGCGCGAAGCTGGGCGGTCACTGCTACCTTGAACTGTCCCAGACTGAGGACGGGAGGGTAGTCGCCAAGGCCCGGGCGGTGGTGTGGGCTTCCAAGTGGCGTGTGCTGAAGCCGTACTTCGAGTCGGTGACGGGGGAGTCGCTGCGGCAGGGGCTTGAAATACTCGTGCAGGCGCAGGTGACCTACAGCGAACTTTACGGATTTTCCCTTTCTGTGACTGACATCAATCCCGAATTTTCGCTCGGAAAGAAGGAGGACCTTCGGCTGAAGACCATCAGGAGGCTTCAGGAAGAGGGTCTTATGGACTTGCAGAAGGAACTGGCGTTCCCGACTCTGCCGTGGCGCTTTGCTGTGGTGTCTGCCGAAGACGCCGCCGGCTACGGGGACTTCATGAGGCATCTGGGTGAAAACGAGTTCGGGTTCAAGTTCGACGTGAGGCTGTTCCCGGCGGCGATGCAGGGGGAGGCTTGCCCGCAGTCGGTGGCGGACGCGCTGCATGAGATTGCGGAGTGCGGGGAGACATTCGATGCCGTGCTGCTGCTTCGCGGGGGCGGTTCGGCGCTGGACCTGGCCTGTTTCGACGACTATGTGATGGCTCGTGCGATTGCCGAGTGCCCGCTTCCGGTGCTGACGGCCGTGGGACATGACCGGGACTATCACATCTGCGACATGGTCGCGTACTCGTTCCTCAAGACCCCGACAGCGCTGGCGGATGAACTCTTGGGAATATTCGAGGGTGAGGACGCAAGGCTCGGGGAGTTTGCCTCGAGGATGCGGCTGGCCTTCACCAACCGTCTGAACGCCATGGAGATGCGGCTTCAGAATCTGCTGACGAGGATTGCGGGGGCGGATCCGAGGAACATACTGAAACGTGGATATGTGCTCGTCGCCGACGGAAAGGGCGTCGTCGTGAAGAGGGCGTCGTCGCTGAAGAGGGGCGACAGGCTACGGGTGATGTTCGCCGACGGAACTGCCGAGACCGAGGTCATATCGTTGGCAGCGCCGTCATCCGGAGTCCCTCTGTCATCTCGAACGGAGTGAGAGATCTTTGTTCATGGATGAATCGGGAGCCTCCTTGTCATCTCGAACGGGGTGAGAGATCTTTGTTCATGGATGAATCGGGAACCTCCTTGTCATCTCGAACGGAGTGAGAGATCTTTGTGCAGGGAAGATAGTTTGAATATTGCATATAAATGAATATGAAACAGGATAATACATTCGACTACGCCGCGGCGGTGGCGGAACTTGAGAAGATTGCCGCGACGGTCGAGAATCCGGAGACTCCGGTTGACGACATCGACAAGTATATCCGCCGCTCCGAAAAGCTCATCGCCGACTGCCGGGCGTGGCTCCGGGGCGTGCGCGAACGGACGCTGAACATTGAATAGCCAGTGTCATCTCGAACGCAGTGAGAGATCTTTACAGCTCTGCCAGATGCAGAGATTTCTCGCAAAGCTCGAAATGACAGAGAGGTGGCTCGGAAAGACAAATGGATAGCTCGAAATGAACCAAATATAAAAACATAACATAATTGACCGATAACCAATATAAATTTATGTCAGAAATCAAGAAAATATACGAGACCGACCCGTGGCTGATGCCCTACAGGGAGGTCATCGACTCCAGGCATGAGCGGATAGAGGCGCTGAAGGAGCGCTATTCCGCCGGAGGCTCGCTGGCAAAAGGCATCAACAACCACCTCTACTACGGCCTGCACCGCACTCCCGACCACAAGTGGGTGTTCCGCGAATGGGCTCCGAACGCCACGAGGATTTACCTCATCGGCGAGTTCAACAACTGGAAGCGCTCCGAGGCCTACGCCCTGAAGCCTCTCGGAGGCGGCAACTGGGAAATAGTCCTTGACGACCTTTTCCTCAGCCACGGCACTCTCTACAAACTCTTCATCGAGTGGCCGGGAGGAGGAGCGGAAAGGCTTCCGGCATACGTCACGCGCACGGTCCAGGACCCTGAGACCAAGGCTTTCTGTGCCGAGGTCTGGGACCCGGAGAAGCCCTACAGGTGGCGGCATCGCAGGCCGGGGAAGCGTCCGCACCCTCTCATCTACGAATGCCACATCGGCATGAGCGGCGAGGAGGAGCGGGTCTCCACCTTCACCGAATTCCGAAAGAATGTGCTGCCCAAAGTCGCGGACCTCGGCTACGACACCCTCCAGATAATGGCCCTTCAGGAGCATCCCTACTACGGCTCCTTCGGCTACCAGGTCTCCAACTTCTTCGCCCTCAGCTCCCGCTTCGGCACCCCCGAGGAATTCAAGGCGCTCGTCGATGCCGCCCACGCGAAGGGCATCGCAGTCGTGATGGACATAGTCCACTCGCATTCGGTCGATAACGAGGCCGAGGGGCTGAGCCTCTTTGACGGGCGCGAGGATCTCTATTTCTACAAGGGACCTCAGGGCCGCCATCCTGCGTGGGGCTCCCGCTGCTTCGACTACGGAAAGGACGAGACGAAATATTTCCTCCTCTCCAACTGCAAGTACTGGATGGAGGAATACCGCATCGACGGATTCCGCTTCGACGGTGTGACGAGCATGCTCTATTGGGATCACGGGCTCGAAAGGGCGTTCACCGGATATGACGACTATTTCAACGGATCCGTCGATGAGAATGCGGTTGAATATCTGGCGCTTGCGAATATGCTCATCCACGAGATGAACCCAGACGCCTTCACCATCGCCGAGGATGTCAGCGGAATGGCAGGGCTTGCCGCCCCGTTCGCGGCGGGAGGGGTCGGCTTCGACTTCCGCATGGCCATGGGCATCGCCGACAACTGGATAAAGTGGATAAAGACCCTCAGCGACGAGCAGTGGAGCATGGGTGAAATCTGGTGGCAGCTCACGAACAAGCGTGCCGACGAGAAGACCATCAGCTACGCCGAATGCCACGACCAGGCGATGGTGGGCGACAAGACCATCATATTCCGTCTCATGGACGCGGAGATGTACACTTCCATGAACAAGGATTCCCATTCTCCTGTGGTTGACAGGGGCATCGCGCTGCACAAGATGATACGCCTCGTGACCCTTGCCACGGCAGGCGACGGCTACCTCAATTTCATGGGCAACGAGTTCGGCCATCCGGAGTGGATTGACTTCCCCCGCGAAGGGAACGGATGGTCCTACAAATATGCCCGCCGGCAGTGGTCTCTCGCCGAGCCGGACTATCTGAGATACAGATATCTCCGCAACTTCGACAAGGCGATGATAGGCATGGCGAAGTCCGAGGACATACTCGACGACGCGCCGGAACTTCTCGTTCAGGACGAAGAGAAAAAAATTCTTATTTTCCGCAGAAAAAATTGTATATTTGCGGCAAATTTCAATCCGACCGAATCCTTTGTGGATTACGGCTTTGCGGCTCCGGCCGGCAAGTGGGTTGACATTTTGACCACAGATTCATTGGAATTCGATGGATTCGGCCGACTGACAGGCGACGCCCATTTCACGGTTCCGCAGAAAAACGCCAATGGGAACGACAGATACGAAGACAGCTTATTCCTCTATCTGCCGAGCCGTTGTGCTGTTGTGTTGAGGCGAGAATAGGCTCTGTGGGAAATGTTTGAAGGCGCGTGAAGGCGTGCCGGTGAAAAGAAATAAAAGTATATAGAAATATGGCATTCCTTAGTTTCAACAAATCCGAACTGGTGAACCTCGAGTATTCGCTCAAGAGGGAAATCATCGGAGCGAACAAGACGGGAGCGTATTGCAACACCTCGGTCGTGGGCTGCAACACGCGGCGCTATCACGGGCTGCTGGCCGTTCCGGTCGATGCGTTCGGCGGGGAGAAGCACATCCTGCTTTCCGGCCTTGACGAGAGCATCGTCGTGAACCGCAGGCAGTTCAACCTCGGGATTCACTGCTACGGAGACATCTACGAGCCGCGCGGGCACAAGTACATCGTGGATTTCACCGCCGCGCCCGTGCCTACCCTGACCTACAAGATAGGGGAGACGACTTTCAGAAAGTCAATCATCCTCGCGCCGGACTCCGACCAGGTGATGATAAAGTATGAGCTGGTGTCCGCGCCGTCCTCATGTGAGCTGATTGTCAAGCCGTTCCTTGCGTTCCGCTGCATCCACAGGCTCACCTGCGAGAACCCGGACGCCCGGACCGGCTACCGCGAGATTGAAAACGGCGTGTCCTTCAATATGTACGAGGGATTCCCGGACCTTAATCTCCAGTTCTCGAAGTCGGCCGAATTCAAGTACGCCCCGTCGTGGTACAAGGGCGTGACCTACACGGACGAGTACCGCCGCGGGTTCGACTGTAAGGAGGATCTTTTCGTGCCGGGTTCGTTCGTCCTCAGACTGCGCAGGGGCGAGAGCGTCATAGTCTCCGGCTCTACGGCAGTGGAGGACACGAAGGGGCTCTCGCGCAAGTTCAGTTCGGTCGTGAAGAAGAAGGGAAACATCACTTCGGACTCCGACCTTCTGAAATACAATGCCGACCTTCTCATCTGCAACCGCAACAACCACAAGCAGATAGTCGCCGGACTGACATGGCTTGAGACCGGACTTCTCCGCGAGACCATCGTCGCGCTTCCGGGGCTTACGCTCTATGCCGGCGCAGGAGCGAAGGAGTTTGAGGAAATTCTCGACAACCTCATCGCGGACAATCAGGAGCGACTTTCAAGCCGCACCACTCAGGTCGAGGCTCCGCTGCGCATAGCCGACGCTCTCCAGCAGTACATCCGCTTCGGGGCGGACCCTAAGAAAGTCTGGAAGAAATACGGCGAGACCATGAAGGAAATCGTCGAAAGCTACCTTCCGGGCAGGCGCGCCGAGGTCGCCCTTCATCCGAACGGACTGCTCTGGGCGCAGAAATGGCGCACGGCCCTTTCGTGGATGAACGCATACGTGGACGGAGTGCCGGTGACGGAGCGCGCGGGCTATCAGGTGGAGACCAACGCCTTCTGGTACAACGCCGTATGCTTCGCCCTTGAGATGGAGCGGAAATATGCGCCTAAGAACACAGCCTTCATCGGAAGGTGGAGCGGCGTTAAGGAACTCATTGAGGAAAACTTTGAAAAGACCTTCTGGAACGAAAGGGGCGGCTATCTCGCCGACTATGTCGATGACTCCGGGCAGAACCAGGCGGTTCGTTCCAACCAGCTGTTCGCGATTGCGCTGGAGTACTCGCCCGTGAACGACGACTACAAGTCATCCATCATGCAGACCATTCCCAACGAGCTGATTACCAGCCGGGGAATCCGCACCCTGTCGCCGAGGAACGAGGCATACAGGGGCGTGTATGAGGGCTCGCAGATTGAGCGCGACCTCGCCTATCATCAGGGCTGCGCATGGATTATCCCGCTCGACTACTACATCGATATGGCCTTCAGGATGATCGGACCGTCCTTCTACAAGAGGGCGGAGTATCTCGTCGAGGGCTTCTACAAGGACATCTACAAGCACGGCGTCGGAGCCTTCTCCGAGCTCTATGACGGAGATCCTCCTCATGAGCCGCACGGCGCGATTTCTTCGGCCTGCAGCACCGCCGCACTGCTTCATATAGAATATCTGCTCGGCCTTTACCGCCCACAGGCAGCGAAGGGGAGCGCAGCAAAAGGAAAGGAGGTACAGAAATGAGAGTGCTAATGTTCGGCTGGGAATTCCCGCCACACATCGCCGGCGGTCTCGGAACTGCCTGCTACGGAATGACCAAGGGACTTGCTGAGAACGGCGTCGAGGTACTTTTCGTGATGCCTTCCGCCTCCGGGGACGAGGATCAGTCCGCCGTCCGCATCATCAACGCGAGCGACGTGGCTGTTGACACCATGTCCGAGAGCGTGGATGAATTTCTCGGAAAGGTCCGCTTCGTTCATGTGGGCACGAATATGGTCCCGTATGTTTCTCCCGAGGACTTCTCTTCAGTGGTTGAGGAAGAGAGGGCGCGTCAGATCAAGGACTTTCGCATAACCTACGGCCAGAAATTCCAGTTTTCCGGCAAATACGGCACAAACCTCATGGAGGAGGTAGCCCGCTACGGGATGGTCGGGGGCACGATTGCCCTTCAGCACAAGGACGAGTTCGACGTCATCCATGCCCATGACTGGCTGACCTACCTCGCCGGCATCGCCGCAAAGCAGCTCACGGGCAAGCCGCTCGTCGTCCATGTCCATGCTACCTCGTTCGACCGTTCGAGCGACGAGAACATCGACACCCGCGTCTATGACCTTGAAAGGAAAGGAATGGAGGCGGCCGACCGCGTGATTACGGTGAGCGAGCTCACGAGGAACATAGTCATAAACAAATACGGCATAGACCCGTCCAAGGTCGTGACGGTTCATAACGCCGTCGATTTTTCGGGGCGCTCCGGCATCACCGTGCAGAGGGGCGTGAAGGACAAGATTGTCACCTTCCTCGGCCGCGTGACCTACCAGAAGGGACCTGAGTATTTCATCGAGGCCGCCGCAAAGGTACTCAAGAGGTGCGACAACGTGCGTTTCGTGATGGCGGGCAGCGGGGATATGCTGAACAGGTGCATCCGTCACGTGGCACGCCTGGGCATCGCCGACCGCTTCCATTTCACGGGTTTTCTCCGCGGTGACGACGTGAGGAAGATGTTCGCGCTGTCGGACGTCTATGTGATGCCTTCGATTTCAGAGCCTTTCGGAATCTCGCCTCTTGAGGCCATGCAGACCAATGTCCCTTCAATCATCTCAAAGCAGTCCGGCTGTGCTGAGGTGCTCAAGTATGCGCTCAAGGTGGATTTCTGGGACGTCGATGCGATGTCCGACGCGATTTACGGTCTCCTGAACTATCCTGCCCTCTCCGAGTTCGCGACCCGCTGCGGCTACGACGAGGTGAACGCCCTCAAGTGGACTGCCGCCGCCGCGAAGATTAAGACGGTTTACGAATCGGTCGTTAAATAATCAGTCGTGAAATAATCCGGATATGACGGAATGAGTGAAGATATATTTTTGATAATAAAAGATTTATATATATGAAAAAGTCAATTTGTCTGTATTTTCAGGTTCATCAGCCCAACAGGTTGAGGCAATACAGGTTCTTCGACATCGGGAAAAACTCCCACTACTACGACGACTTCACGAACCGCACCATCCTGCGCCGCATCGCGAAGAAATGCTATCTTCCGATGAATGAGCTGCTTCTTGAGCAGATTAAGGCGGGTAAGGGCGCGTTCAAGGTGGCGTTCTCAATCACCGGAACGGCACTGGAGCAGTTCGACCGCTACTGCCCGGAGGTTCTTGACAGCTTCCGTGCGCTTGCCGCGACCGGCTGCGTGGAGTTCCTTTCCGAAACCTACTACCATTCCCTCGCGTCTCTTGCCTCGGAGCCGGAGTTCAAGCATCAGGTTCTCAAGCACAAGGCCGCGATAGAGCATTATTTCGGGGTCACTCCGACGACGTTCCGCAACACCGAGCTGATTTACTCCGACGACATCGCCGACATGGTGGATTCGCTGGGATTCAAGACGATACTTACGGAAGGCGCGAAGCATATCCTCGGATGGCAGAGCCCGAACTTCGTCTATAAATCGACCGCCAAGCACAGCCAGAAGCTTCTTCTGCGCAACTCCGGCCTGAGCGACGACATCGCGTTCCGCTTCTCCGACAGGAACTGGGAGAACTGGCCGGTGACCGCGGACAAATACCTCTCGTGGCTCAAGGCCGGCGACGGTGAAATCGTGAACCTCTTCATGGACTATGAGACCTTCGGCGAGCATCAGAACGCCGCTTCGGGAATATTCGACTTCATGAGGTATCTTCCTTCTGCGGTCATCGCCGACGGCGAGTTCGAGTTCGTCACCCCGTCCCGCGCCGCGAGGAAGCACAAGGCCGTTTCCGTGCTCGACATTCCGGACGCGATTTCATGGGCGGACGAGGAGCGCGACACCTCCGCATGGCTCGGAAACGAGCTTCAGAACGAGGCCTTCAGCAAGCTCTACTCCCTTTCCGAGAAGCTTTCCCTGCTGAATGACGCGGAGCTCTGGGCGGACTTCGGACATCTTCAGGAGAGCGACCACTTCTATTATATGTGCACGAAGTATTTCTCCGACGGAGCCGTGCACAAGTATTTCAATCCGTATGACACGCCTTACGAGGCATTCATCAACTATATGAACGTATTGAGCGACTTCATGATCCGTGTGGATCAGGCATTGTCCTCGAAGGAACAGAATCAGTAAATGGAACAGAACATCATCAAGCCGGACTACCTTTTTGAAGTCAGCTGGGAAGTCTGCAACAAGGTAGGCGGCATCTACACGGTCATCGCGACCAAGGCGCTGAACCTCAAGGCCGAATACAAGCGGCATCACATCCTCATCGGGCCGGACGTGTGGATGCACACGGCAAGCAATCCGGACTTCACCGAGGATCCGCTGCTCTTCAAGTCATGGAAGGCCGCCGCTGCCGCTGAGGGGCTTCGCGTGAGAATCGGAAAGTGGAACGTGCCGGGGCAGCCGATTGCCATACTCGTCGATTTCAAGCAGTTCATCACCTCACAGAACGAGATTCTGACGGAGTATTGGAAGCGTTTCGGCGTGGATTCTCTCACCGGAAACTGGGACTATAAGGAATCGGCGCTCTTCGGCTACGCCGCCGGAAAGGTCATCGAGAGTTTCTACAAGTACAACCTCTTCCCTTCGGACAAGGTCGTGGCGCAGTTCCACGAATGGATGACGGGAGCCGGACTTCTTTATATAAAGGGCACGGGACTTCCGATTGCGACGGTGTTCACGACCCATGCGACGGTCATCGGCCGCTGCATCGCCGGCAACAACCTGCCGCTCTACGACGCGCTCGACAGCTACGACGCCGATGCCAAGGCGCGGGAGTTCAATGTCATAGCCCGTCACTCCCTCGAAAAAATTTCGGCGCAGAATGCCGACGTGTTCACGACCGTCAGTGAAATCACCGCGCAGGAGTGCCGCCATTTCCTCGGACGTGCCGTGGATGTCGTTACTCCTAACGGATTCGAGCCGAGCTTTACTCCTTCCGACGAGGAATATCCGGCAAAGCGCAAGGAGGCTCGCAGGAAGCTCATCGGCGTGGCTTCCGCGATGTCCGGCACGGATGTCCCTGATGACGCGATGCTCATGTGCATCGGCGGACGCTACGAGTGGAAGAACAAGGGCATCGACGTGTTCATCGACGCGCTCGACCGTCTCAACCGTTCCGACTACAGCGGGCGTAACATTCAGGCATTCATAATGATACCTTCGGGTCATCACGGCGCCGACAAGGAACTTGTCGCCAAGCTCGGAGGCAACGGTTCTTCATATACCACGCAGATTTCGCACTATCTCATGACCCCGGAGTACGACGCCATATCCCATCGTCTCTCGTCTCTCGGGCTCGACAATTCGGAGCACACGAAGGTGAAGGTATATTTCATCCCGTCCTATCTCAACGGAAACGACGGAGTTTTCAATATGTCCTACTATGACCTTCTCAACGGAATGGACCTCGCCGTGTTCCCGTCATACTACGAGCCTTGGGGATATACCCCTCTGGAGTCCCTTGCATTCAAGGTTCCGACTCTCACGACTTCGCTCGCGGGCTTCGGACTGTGGGTGCGCGGACACTACGGGAAGCAGCATCCGGGCATCACGGTGGTCACGAGGAACGACTCGAACTACAACAACGTCGTCGAGGAGACCGTCGGAAGGATTCGCGAGATTGCCTCCCTCACCGCGGAGACACGTCAGGGCTATATGGACAACGCCCGTGACGTTTCGGACATCGCGCTGTGGGAGAACAACATAGTCTATTACAAGGAAGCATATTCAAGGGCATTAAATAAAGTTATATCAGAAAAAGGAGCATTCCCGGAATTCAGGGATGAGAAACCAATGGAGTACAAGAAGAATGAAGTAAATCAGCCGTCATGGAGCAGCGTTTTCGTCTCAAGGCATCTGCCTGAGTCGCTGAAGGATCTGGAGATTCTGTCCAAGAATCTGTGGTGGTGCTGGAACGAGTCGGCAAAGAATCTTTTCAAGTCAATAGACCCTGAGGCGTGGAAGGCCTGCGGGGAGAACCCTATCGCGCTGCTGGACCGCGTGAGCCTCAAGCAGTTCAAAAAGCTCGGCTCCGACGTGGAGTTCCTCGGGCAGCTCAAGGCGGTGAAGACCGAGTTTGACGAATATATGGCGCTGAAGGCGAAGAGGACAGATCCGTCGGTGGCGTATTTCTGCATGGAATATGGTCTTGACACATCGCTGAAGATTTATTCGGGCGGCCTCGGCATACTCGCCGGCGACTACCTCAAGGAGACTTCGGACATGAATGTGAACCTCGTCGCCGTGGGACTTTTCTACCGCTACGGCTATTTCACCCAGATTCTCTCGGCGCAGGGAGCGCAGGTCTCAAAGTATGATGCGCAGGACTTCATGAAGACCCCGGCCGAGCCTGTCCGCGACAAGGACGGCAACTGGGTCACGGTCAGCATCGCGTTCCCGGGTCGTAACATCAACGCCCGCCTGTGGCTCGTGAATGTCGGAAGGACGGAGCTCTATCTGCTTGACACGGACTACGAGGACAACCTTCAGGAGGACAGGGAAGTCACCTACCACCTCTACGGCGGCGACTGGGAGAACCGTCTGAAGCAGGAGCTCCTTTTGGGAGTCGGCGGTATCCGAGCCCTTCGCAAGATAGGCTACTGGCCGCAGGTATATCACTGCAACGAGGGTCATGCCGCGTTCATCGGCCTTGAGAGGCTTCGCGAATACATAGAGAAGCAGAACCTCAGCTTCGGCGAGGCGATGGAGGTCATCCGCTCGTCATCCCTCTACACGACACATACTCCGGTTCCCGCCGGGCACGACGCGTTCGACGAGGGGCTTCTCCGCAAGTACATCGGCCACTACCCGCAGCGTCTCAAGATTGACTGGGAGACTCTAATGGGCCTGGGCAAGCTGAACGGAGCGGATCCTAACGAGAAGTTCTCGATGAGTAACCTCGCGGCCAACATCTCTCAGGAGGTGAACGGCGTTTCCTGGCTGCACGGCAAGGTGAGTCAGGACATCTTCGCACCTATGTACCCGGGTTATCTGCCTGAGGAACTGCACGTAAGCTATGTCACCAACGGTGTCCACTATCCGACATGGACAGCTCCCGAGTGGAAGGAAATCCACTCGAAGGTCTTCGGCAAGGAGTTCGCGACGCACCACTACGACAAGAGCTGCTTCGAGGGAATCTATCAGGTTTCGGACGAGAAGGTCTGGAGCGTACGCACTGAACTTCGCAAGAAGCTCATCGCCGAGGTGAAGGAGCGTCTTTCGGACACGACGGCAGCGAACCACTACTCGCCGCGTCAGATTGTCACGATAAAGGACACCCTGCGCGATGACGTGCTCACAATCGGCTTCGCCCGCCGTTTCGCCACCTACAAGCGTGCGCATCTGCTTTTCCGCGACCTCGACCGTCTCGACGAGATTGTGAACAATCCGGAGCGTCCGGTTCAGTTCCTTTTCGCCGGCAAGGCTCACCCGGCGGACAAGGCCGGACAGGACCTCATCAAGATGATTGTCGATATCTCCAAGCAGGAACGCTTCATCGGAAAGATTGTCTTCATCCCGAACTATGACATCACCCTCGCGAAATACCTCGTGCAGGGAGTCGATGTGTGGATGAACAACCCTACACGTCCTCTGGAGGCTTCCGGAACTTCAGGAGAGAAGGCCGCCATGAACGGTGTCATGCACTTCTCCGTGCTTGACGGATGGTGGGTCGAGGGCTACAAGCCGGGCTGCGGCTGGGCACTGCCTATGGAGCGCACCTACGATGACCAGAACTATCAGGACGAACTCGACGCCGCGACGATCTACACGATTATCGAGAATGACATCGCCCCTACATTCTATCACAGGGACCCCGCGACGGGACGTTCCGCGTCGTGGATTGAGTATGTGAAGAACACCGTGGCTCAGGTTGCCTGCAACTTCACCACGAACAGGATGCTCACCGACTATGTGAACCAGTACTACAATCCTCAGTCTGCGCGCTATGAGTCTCTTGTGGCCGACGACTACAGGGTTGCCCGCGAGATCGCGTCATGGAAGAAGCGCCTGCGCCGCGCATGGGGACAGGTCGAGGTCATTTCCGTGACCAAGCCTGACAGCGCTGCCGGGAATGTCTCAATCGGACATGAGTACAAGGCTGACGTCATCCTCAACATCGGCGACCTCGACCCGTCCGAAATCGGAGTCGAGTTCCTCTTCGCCACTCAGGACGCGAAGAACAGGATGCATATCGTCGAGAAGTGCGAGTGCGCTCCTGTCGAGGTGAACGACGGCATCGTGAAGTATGAGGCTTCCGTCCTCCCTGAAACCACCGGAGTCTATCAGGTGGCCGGCAGAATCTATGCGAAGAATCCGCTTCTGCCTCACAGACAGGACTTTGAACTTGTGAGATGGCTGTAATTGCCACCGGATTTTTTGACGGGGTCCATCTCGGACACAGGTCGGTCGTGAGACAGCTTGTCGCGGCCGCCCGTGAGCGCGGGACGGACTCCGTGATTGTTACTTTCCGTCCGCATCCGCGCGCGGTGCTTCAGCAGGACGCGCCCGGGCTGCGGCTGCTGACCTCCTTTTCCGAAAAGCGTGAACTGCTGCTCTCGCTCGGCGTTGACAGGGTGGAGGTGATTCAGTTCAACCGCGAGTTCGCCTCTCTGACGGCCGAGCAGTACATCCGTGACTGGCTCGTCGGGCGTTTCGGATGCACGGCGATGGTCTTCGGCTACGACAACAGGGTCGGTTCCGACGGGGCCGACGCCTCTGCGGTGCGCGGGATTGCCTCCCGCCTCGGGGTTGAGCTGATTCCATGCACGGCTTTCGGCGACATAAGCTCCACGAAGATTCGGGGCGCCCTCTCCGCAGGTGACGTGGAGGCCGCCTCGGCTATGCTGGGCTACGACTATTTCCTGAACGGCGTGGTAGTCTCCGGCAACCGCATCGGGCGCACGCTCGGCTTTCCCACGGCTAATATGCAGCTCTACGAACCTCTGAAGCTCATTCCCGAGAACGGGGTGTATCTGGTGAGGGTGGAGTTTCCTGAGTCCGGCGATGATGTCTTGCCCTCGGAAGTTCTTGCAACGGGCGTTTCGGGTTTGAATCCAGATTCATTCCGAGGATGTAATAAAGTGCTTTACGGGATGTGCAACATAGGCTCCCGCCCGACGGTGAATCTCGGTGCGAACATCACGATTGAGACCAACATCTTCGATTTCGGCGAGGACATCTACGGCCTGCCTCTCAGGATTTCATTCATGAAACGCCTCCGGGGCGAAACCCGCTTCTCCTCCACCGCCGCCCTCCGCGACCAGCTTACCGCCGACCGCGCCGCCTGCCTCTCCCTTCTCGGCCAAATTGCCAAGTGAAAACCGGCCAAATTGCCAAGTGAAAATCGGCCAAATTGCCAAACGGTTCTTGAAAAATTTGCGGAAGCCGTTGAAAGTTAATATCTTTGTCGTAAATGATTGAGTTATGACAAATGAGTATAAAAATCGCATTGCAGACCAGCTGCTTTCAGATAAATTGGAGGCAATGGGCGCAGTCCTGATTGGAGGTCCCAAAGGGTGTGGCAAGACAACTACGGCAGAGCAACAGGCCGGGAGTGTCATCTATATGGACGACCCTGAGAATGGCGAGCAGTATAAACAGTTGGCGCAGACAAACATTCGTATGCTTTTGACTGGTCAGACTCCGAGGCTGATTGACGAATGGCAGGATGTTCCAAAATTATGGGATGCGGTGCGTTTTGAAGTGGATCATCGCTCTGATGGCGGACAGTTTATCCTCACCGGCTCGGCTGTTCCGGCCAACAGGGATGAAATTCGCCATACCGGCACTGCCCGATATGCATGGCTGACGATGAGGCCTATGTCGCTTTGGGAGTCCGGCGATTCAAATGGGGGCGTGAGCCTTGGTTCATTGTTCTTGTCGCAGGACGCTGTGGGATGTGAAAATTCCGTTGACATGGAAAGGATGGCCTTTCTGCTTTGCCGTGGAGGTTGGCCTAAATCCATAACGAAGAAATCAGAAAAAGCTGCGCTCGCTCAGGCAATTGAATACTACGAGGCCGTTACAAGAGCGGATATCTCCCGTGTTGATGACGTTCAGCGCGATGAGGAACGTGCAAAGAGACTGATGCGCTCATATTCCCGTCATCAGGGAACCCAGACCAGCATATCCGTGATTCTTGACGATGTGAGAGTGAATGAATCGGAAGAATTGAGCGACACGACGATTTCGTCCTATTTGTCCGCGCTGAGAAAAATCTTCGTTATAGAGGATATGCCGGCATGGAATCCTAATCTTCGGAGCAAGACGGCAATCCGTACATCCGATACGAGATATTTTGTTGATCCGTCGATTGCCTGTGCGGCCCTTGGCCTTGGCCCGATGGATTTGATTAACGATTTGAATACATTCGGTCTTTTTTTCGAGACAATGTGCGTGCGTGACCTCCGTGTCTATGCCGACGCTCTCGGAGGCAAGGTCTATCATTACCGTGACAAGAACGGTCTTGAATGTGATGCCGTCGTGCATCTCCGCAACGGTTCATACGGTCTGATTGAGATAAAGCTCGGTGGCGACACTCTGATAGAAGAGGGGGCTAAAAACCTCCGGACTCTCTCAGAAAAGATTGATACGACCAAAATGAAGTCCCCGTCATTCCTAATGGTATTGACGGCAGTGGGACCCTATGCCTACCGCCGCCCCGACGGGGTCTATGTCGTCCCTCTCAGTTGCCTGAAGGACTGACTCGTGTTCCGTTCTTCTTGTGGTGATGAGTAAAGAAGAGAAAGTTCTTCGTATAATAATGATTCGGTGCATTTTATGCGGTTTTTACAATAAATTTGCGCGTAAATGAAATAAAATTCATACATTTGCGGCGTTGTCTTCGGACAACAGACATATAGAAAGCGTTTAGCTTTTTATTCCTTGAGCGAATCTGGACAATTCGCGAGCCAAATGGCTCAACAGTATAACGGGAATAAAGGTTATCGCTCGCATCGGCTATTACTTGGGTTCTCCCACGCGATAGCAGAAAGTGTGAGCAGAAAATCTTATCCGTTATACGGCAGTCCAGAGCCCGCTCAGATAAGATGCCAAGTAGGCCCACGCTTTCTTTTTGTTATATCCTTGTGAGGGGTCAGCAAGGCAGTATTCATTCTTAAAACATTTATCATTATGAAAATGATTCTTTTCATCGCTCTTGCAATGCTTTTCCGCGGAGCGGCATTGTCTGAGGATGCCGGTTCGATTTTTCATTCGATTCCTTCATCAGAAGTAATGAGTATTCAAGGCGACGAGTATCTGGGTATGGTTAATCTTTGTGATTCGGATGGAGTACAGTGTCTGTTGGGGAAAGCCTATAGAGATTCTGAAACTGATCGAATCTATGTCTATGTTCAGAAAACGGGCTCCACGACCGTCAGGCATTATGCTCAGAAATCCAACAAATCATATTGGACATATATGATAAGATTCGAAAATAACTGGTTGTATTTCAGTTTTTAAGTAAAAGATACTCATTAAAATAAATTTGTTATGAGAAAGATTGTCATCATACTCGCTTTGGGCGCGATGTTGTTGTCAACTTCAAGCTGTGGCTCTTTTAGTAAACTCTCTTATGACGATGCTTATAACATCGGATATGGCATTGGTTACTATGGGACTAAAATGCTGAACAATTAATCGTGGAATCTATGATTTGTTCGATAAAGAGGATTACGAAAGTATATCCTCTTATTTTTCTTATATCGGCATTGTTGCCTGATATCTCCTGTACAAATCCATGCAAAAAACTGAGCGAGGATATGATTGATATTCCTTCGGGCGTGTTTATGATGGGGAGTGAAGCCTCAGATGCTGACTTGGATGAATATCCTGTTCATAAAGTAGAGGTGCCCTCCTTTCGTTTATGTAAATTTGAAGTTGACCAAACTCTGTGGACGTTTGTTATGGGAAAAAATCCGTCATTTCACAAAGGAAGTAACCTTCCGGTAGAAATGGTGTCTTATGATGATGTGGAAAGCTTTATCTCTAAACTCAATAAAAAAACAGGAAAGAAATATCGTTTGCCTACAGAAATTGAGTGGGAGTATGCTGCTTGTATGGGTATGACTGTGGATAAAAAGCTTGATGACATCGCATGGATTGAGGCTAATTCTAGTGGGGAAAGTCATCCTGTCGGTGGGAAAGTTCCGGATGCATTAGGGTTATACGATATGATAGGAAATGTGAATGAATGGGTGGCGGATTTCTATGAGGGGAAGAATTATTCCGGTGATCTGGTGAGTCCGGTTGATTCTTCAGGAAGAGAGTCAATCTTCCGGGGTGGAGCATTTAATTGCGGACCCAAGCATTGCCGGATCAGCAACAGAAATCATGTGAGAGCCGACATTCGTAATTATGCGATTGGCTTCAGATTGGCAGAGTAGTCTTGTCAGCCGGCTTTCTTGCTGAAGCTGACGAGGACTACGCCGGCCATGCAGGCTAGGGCGGCGAGGGCTTTCTGCCAGGTCATGGTGTCCATGCCGATGCAGATGCTGGCGGTGGTGGCGATGATGGGCTGGCAGTAGTTGTACATGCTCACGAGGGTGGGGCGGATGTTCTTCTGGCCGATGGAGAGCAGGAGATAGGAGATGAAGGTCGCGCCGAGGACGAGGACGGCGAGGTCGGCTCCGAGGCGGCCGCTGAACCGGCTCCAGTCGAGGGCGACGAGTTCCTGTGCGGAGAATGGGAGAGCCGTGAGCGCGGTGAAGAGGAAAATCCATTTCATGAAGGTCACTGACGAGTATTTCTGGATCAGCGGACGGAAGATTCCGAGGTAGAGCGCGAAGGAAATCCCGTTGAAAATCATCAGGACTATGCCGGTCATCGAGTTGCTTGTAACTCCCGAGCCGTTGCCGGTGCTGTTGAGAATCAGAAAGACTATGCCGAGGAAGCTCAGGAGCACGCCTCCGGCCTTTTGCGGGGTGATGGGCTCCTTGACCGCCACTGCCGCGATGAACATCGTGTAAATCGGGGTGAGGGCGCTCAGGATGGAGCAGGTCATCGGGGTAATCTGCGGCAGAGCAGTGAGGAAGGTCAGCTGCGGGCCGAGAAAGCCGAGGCAGGCCGCGAGAAAAATCTTCGGATAGTCCCGCTTTTCAACCTTCTCATGAGGGAGGAACAGCGACGCGAGCCAGAAAAGGACTCCCGCTCCGAGCGCCCTGAGGCTGAACAGTCCGATCGGTGAGAGGATGTGGCTTTCCGCCAGGTCCTTGCAGGTCACCATATTTATTCCGAAAATCGTGTATGCCGTGAAGCACGCCAAGTGTCCCGGCAGCTCTTTATTGTTCTTCATCTGTTCTTCATCTCTCAAAAATACTCCTCTGCTTGCAGGATGCCTATTTTATTCGCATCTTTCATTTCGCATCTTTCATTTCACGTCCCAATTTGACTTGGATACTGTGCAATCCTTTGCAAATCCTTATTCGCCCATTTTCACGGAGTTCATTCCAATTGCAGACTATATAGTGGCGGAATTGTATATATCCTTGATAATCAGTCCGCTGATCGTCATTCCGAAGAGCGCCGTGACATGAGCGGTAGTTCCGTTAATCTGCGCCTTGGAACTGCACCATTCGTGGTTCAGGAGCGACGGGTCGCCCGGGCCGTCCTGAGATTTGGGGCAGAGGCATTTCTCTGTGCCGCAGCTTCGGCAGTGCCCCCTGTTCGGGAGCACCTCGTCGTCATAGACGCAGAGGAACTTCTTGGCCGGGTAGGTGCCCGCACGCTTCATCTTCTTGCGCAGGGCGGCTCCGAGAGGGCATCCGCGCACCTTCCAGAACTCCGCCACCTGCACCTTCAGCGGATCCACCTTCAGCGCCGCCCCGAGCGAGCAGAAGAATTTCGCGCGGCTTGCCGTGGCGTTGAGAATCAGCTGAACCTTGTCCTTGAGCGAATCCACTGCATCCACCACATAGTCGTAGTCGTCGAGGACGAACTTCCCCGCCGTCTCTGCGCTGTAAATCTGCTGGACTGCAGTAATCTCCGCCTTAGGGTTTATTTCCAGCAGTCTCTCCCTCAGGGCCTCCACCTTCACCTGTCCCACGGTCCGGACTGTCGCCATCAGCTGCCGGTTCACGTTCGTGATGCAGATGCGGTCCGAATCCACAATCGTCAGATGCGTGATTCCGCTCCTCACAAGCCCCTCCGCGCACCAGCTCCCGACTCCCCCTACGCCGAAGATGATGACCCTCGTCTTTGCAAGCATATCCATAACGTCGTCTCCCACAAGGAGTTCCGTCCTGTTGTATATCGCCTTTTCAATCGTATTCATATTCCCGAAAAATTTTCGGGCGCAAAGATACGCAGAGCCGGGCGAAAATCGTGTAAGAAACTGTTTAAATTTTTCTCGCATTTCCTAAATTTGCACGAAATATACGAAAAGGGATATGATGTCGAGGATATATATGATACGGAATATGATATGGATACGGGCTGTGGCTTTCTTTATGGCGGCTTCCGTCCTGATGTCCGCAGCGACGACATCCGGGGCGCAGGAGCGCTCGTATATGGAGCAGCTTTCGGTGGATGAGGGACTTCCGCACACTGACGTGTCTTCGATTGTGCAGGACGGCGACGGGTATATATGGATAGGGACATATTCGGGGCTGTGCCGCTACGACGGGACGGAGATGACGGTCTATGACATCTCGAACTCGATTCTGGAAAGCTCGCGCATCCGCTCGCTGCTCTTGTCCGGAAATCTTCTTTATGTAGGTACGGAAAACGGAGGGCTGACGGTCTATGACACGTCGCGGGATGAGTTCCTGAAAACATTCAGCGTGCCCGGCAACTGCGTAAATTCGATGTTTCCCTCATGTGACGGCAACTCTGTGTGGCTGTGTACGAACGATGGTATTTCACGGATATCCAACGATGAAAACGGATACAGCACGGCATCTTGGTCGTTCGGAAGCATTTGCCTGTCGGGTTGTGCGCTTGACCGGGAGGAAGTGCTCGTCGGGACGAACGCCGGTGTCGGAGTCTTCAGTGAGGTGGAGGGGCTGAGATACGTGCGGACAGGTGTGTTTGCCACATCTATGATTGAACTTACGGAGGGCCGCAGGCTGATAACTGCATACGAGGGCAGCTTTATCTATGATGCCGGAACGGAGTCTATGAGACGTCTGAATTCTTACGAGTCCCGCTGCGCCTGTCTTGACAGGGAAAGCGGCTCATTCTTTGTCGGGACGGGGCATAATGGAATCCTCCGCTATGACCCGAATCTGAATTGCTCCGATGTGCTCTCTCCTTGGAGCACTGTGTCTCACGGCTCGGACATAGAGGTGTCAAGCCTCCTTCTTGACCGCTCCCTTGTCCTGTGGATAGGAACCAACGGAAGCGGCTGTTTCAGAAGCACTGAGACAAACAGGGCGTTTCGGCTTTGGACTCCGTTCCCTGACAATGCGCAGCTTGTGACAATGTATGCAGACAGCCATGACAGGCTTTGGGTCACGTCAAGGGACGGGCGTGTGGCTGTGCTGGACGGCGCCCGCCTCTCCTGTCTTGACCGGAACTCCCTTTCAATGTTTTCTTCAATGCCCGTTTCCGCCGTTTATGAAGCGGCCGACGGAAGTGTCCTCCTCGGCTCATGGGACAATGGAGTGGGAGTCATCGCCCCTTCGGATGTGGATTCGGCCTGTGCCGGCGGGGCCTTTCCCCTGAGGCGCCTTCACGGTCTGCCGGAGAAGCTCAGTGTGTATAAGTTCGCCGAGGACAGTTTCGGCACATTGTGGATGACCACCTCTTCCGGAGTATGGCGTTCTTCGGCAGGGCATCAGCCACTTGGGGGGGGCAGGTCGCATTCGTTCAAAAAGAAATGGTCATGTCTGCAAAATGAACGGAAGGATGCCCATTCCCTGAGCGATGACTTTACCACGGACCTGCTTGTTGACGGACATATTGTGTGGGTGGGCACGAGAACCGGGCTCAACCGCGTGATTTGTGGAGAGGACGGGGAAATCCTGAAGCTGGACAGGGCGCATATCCGCGCCGGAGGCACTTCGGGCGAGTTCGTCTCCTTTATACACAAGTCCGCAGACGACAGCCTTTGGGTGTCGGTGCTCGGGCTGGGCCTTGCGAAGCTTGAATCCGAACCGCTTGCGGACAGTCTGGCTTTCCGTATATATAATAAGGTGAACTGCCCCGGATTCCCGAATAATGAATTTGAGTCGCTGCTTGAAGACGGCTCCGGCAATTTCTGGATGGGAGGCTTCGGACTCATACGCTTTTCTCCGAAGAGCGGAGAGGTGAAATGCTTCACGCGAAAGGACGGGCTGCAGAGCAATGCCTTCAAAATCTGGGATGCGGCGATGTTCGGCGACGGGCGGATGGCCTTCGGAGGCATAGAGGGCTTCAACATATTTTCCCCGGAAGACATCGTGGACAACCCTGTGCGTCCGCAGGTGCGCATAACCGGTCTGACAGTGAACGGAAAGGAGGCCGCCGGTGACATTCTCGGAGGGATGCCCGTCAGAGCGGCCGCGTCTCTCAGGCTCGAACACGGGATGAACAACATCGTGTTCCGCTTTTCTGCCATGCACTATGCCCTGCCGGAGCGGAACGGCTACAGATACATGATGCGGGGGCTGGATGACGGCTGGCATTCCGCCACGGGACTCAATCCCTCCGCGTCATATCTCAATCTCCGTCCGGGACATTACACATTCGTTGTCTATGGCTCCAACAGCGACGGTGTCTGGAGTGACGCCCCGGCCGGCATCGACATCCGCATACTTCCGCCCTGGTATGCCTCCGTCCCGGCAATAGTCTTTTATGCCGTCCTGTTGAGCGCCGTTGCCGCCGTTGTCATTCTGCTGCTGAAAAGACGCGGCGCGCGTCTCCACCGGCAGGAACTTGCCGACAAGCTTCGTGAAGAACAGAGGGAACGCAACGAGAACGAGCTGAAGTTTCACACCGACTTCCTCCACGAAATCCGCACCCCGCTGACCCTGATAACCACTCCGGTCGAGGAGCTGCTGAAGAATCCCAACCTCGGCAAGACCACGCTGAACCGCCTCCAGCTCGTCGATCAGTCCGCGAAGATTCTCCAGAAACACATAGAGTCCATCACCGACCTGAGAAAATACGACAACGGCGAGGTCCGGCTTCATGTCGTTGAAATTGATTTCTCCCGTTTCGTTGAGGAGATATGTCTTCTTTTCCAGCCTATCGCGAGGTCCAGGGGATATGAGTTCGCGGTCAGGCTCAACCCTTTGAGCCGGAAAGTCTTTATTGACAAGGACAGCATCGAGAAGGTCATACTGAACCTCATGTCCAACGCCGTGAAGTATTCACCCGACAGGGGAGGGCAGATAAGCGCGGAGGTTGAGGAAGTAACTGACGACGACGGGCGTACCGGCGCCGAGCTTACGGTCTCCAACCTCGGCATCGGCATCCTTCCCGAAGACCTGCCCTACATCTTCGACCGCTTCCGTCAGGGACGCAACAACGACAGGGGAGGCATGGGGATAGGCCTATCCATAAGCCGCTCCGCCGTTCTCTCCCATTCCGGAAAAATCTGGGCGGAGTCCGTTCCGGGCGGCATTACCTCCTTCCATGTGTTCCTCCCGTACGGCTGCTCGCAGTTTTCCCCGGACCAGATTGACAGGGACTACGAGAACAGCGACCACATCTCCAACTACGACTCCCTCGCCGAGTTCCGCACCTCCCGCGCCGCAGGACTCGGAGGCGTTGAGCGCGAGCACCTTGTACTTGTCGTGGATGACAGTGCCGAACTGCGGGAATACCTCAGCCAGCTCCTTTCCACCCGCTACAACATAATCACCGCGCGTGACGGTTCCGAAGGCTATGAGAAGACCATCTCCGAACAGCCGGACCTTGTGCTGACAGATGTCGTGATGCCCGGGATGAACGGGCTTGAGCTGTGCCGCAGAATCAAGGAGAACAACGTCACCTCGCACATCCCGGTAATCCTCGTTTCCGCCCGGGATCTTCCGGCCTACAAGATGGAGGGCTACCAGATGCTGGCGGACGACTACATCACCAAGCCTTTCCACGCCGAACTGCTGATTTCCCGCATCGACAATCTCATCCGGCAGCGCGAGTGCATGAGGCAGTCCTTCCGCACGGACATCTCCCTTGAACCGTCGGCCGTGACGGCGACCCCGGTCGATGAGAAGTTCATCCGCAGCTGCATAGACAACATAGAGGAGCACATCTCGGAGCCTGAATACGGCGTGGACGAACTCTGCCTGAACGTCGGCTACTCGCGTCCGCAGCTCTACCGGAAAATAAAGTCCATAACCGGTATGTCCGCCATCCAGTTCCTCCGCAGCATCCGTCTCAAGCGCGCGGCGCAGCTGCTCTCCTCCGGCGCCGGGATGACCGTCACGGAGGTCATGTACGCCGTCGGGTTCAACAACATCTCGTATTTCTCTAAAATCTTCGCCGCAGAGTTCGGGAAACTGCCGAAAGATTATAAGAAGCTGTTTTAATTTTTCTCACATTTATTTTTTATATGTTCGTTCTTTGGGTGTCTTTTTGGCCATATTTTCCCATTTTGTTCACTTTGTGCCACTTTCTCACGTTCGGCAAAATGAATTTTAAATTCACTTTGCTCTCACTAAATCGAAAGGTTCGTCATTTAGCACCGCTAAACTCCTCTCAAAACGAAAAAATCTGACTCAAAAATACATCTCAAAATAACTGAACAAAAAATTCAAACAGCTTCTAAACAGTCTGACGCCAAATGACTTGTGTGTGCGGAGGGGCGCGTGAAGAAGTGCCGTGGTTTCGGAATTTTGTGAAATTGCAAAAAAATGAACGATTTGTGAAGTCGTCAATGGGCGGTTCATTCCTAATATTGCACCGGAAACGAATACAACGCGTGTTTTAAGGTTTTTTGAAACATAGTAACAACTAATACCAATTTTTATGAAAAAGATTCTCTCTATGGCTGCCCTTTGCAGCCTCATTCTGACAGTTTCCTGCAACAAGGAGCAGAAATCTGTGGACAAAGATTTCCAGTATGTGATTCCGGCCGAGGCCATCGTGGGCGAGAAGGTCACTTTCGAGGATCAGTCAATCAATGTGCAGTCACGCACGTGGACGTTCGAGGACGGCACTCCTGCAACCTCGGCAAAGGCAATTGAGGAAGTTGTCTTCAACAAGGCCGGCGAGAAGACTGTTTCCCTCACCGTGAACTACTCTGACGGAACGAAGGACGAGATTTCAAAGAAAATCACCGTCAAGGACGAGTTCTCCGCAACAATCAAGGCCGAGGGACTCTCTCCTAAGGGCTGCGCGAAGAAGGGTTCTGAAATAACCTTCTCCCTTGACGAGTTCAAGAACGCCGCAGGCGGAAATGTGACTTATGCGTGGACGTTCCCCGGCGCGACTCCGGCAACCTCGACAGATGCTTCTCCTAAGGTCGTATGGAACGAGCAGGACAACAATGTGAAGGTGACCTGCGTCGTGACCCGCGAACTTGACGGGGCGAAGCTCAGTCTGGAGAAAACTCTCGTTGCCGGCAACTATCCGCTGCTTGTGAACGACGAGTACAGCGCGTTCGACTTTGAGGGAGAATCTTCAAATCTTGCATGGTACGGATGGTTCAATTCTCCCGAGGATGACAAAAAATTGTCCATTGCAGATGGTGGGGCAAATGGCTCTGGTCATTCTTTGAAGATTGATGCAACTGCAATGGATTTTACGAAAAGTGAGATACTTCAGGTTGCCCATAGAAATAATTGGAGTAACAATGCAAGGTTGGAGGCAGGAAAGAAATATGAATTTATATTCTGGCTTAAGGCTGATGCTCCGAAACTTGAAGCAGCTGCTGCCCCTAAAAATGCTGGAGAACTGGCCGCTTATCTTGGATGGATTCAGGTGTTGAATTTTGTTCCTGACTATCTTAACGACCCGATGCGTGGAGCTAATGCCAAGGCCGATTGGGCGGATGTCTTTCCTGGAGAAACATTTCAGGAGCAAAGCCAGGAAATCTTGTTCGCGACAGCCGTCTCTATATACCATGAGGCCGGTACAGAAGACGACCCGACTCCATTCTTTGAAAATCTTATAAAAGAAGATTGGACAGAATACAGGTATGAGTTCACAATGCCTGAGAATACAGGAAACAGGAATTGTTTCTGCGCATTTGGATTCACAGGCATGGGCGCAACCTTCTATCTTGATCAAGTTCAGATCAATCTGATCGAAGAATAACAAAAATTGTTGTGTACTAATATACGTGCAGTGCGCCGATTCGGGCGCACTGCTGATTAATCCGAAATTTATGAAACGGTTTCTTGTCTCTCTGATGCTCCTTGCATCGGTGGGAGCCGCTGCTTTTGCGCAGCAGATAAAGATCACCGGTCGTGTGACGGACAGTCACGGTGAGCCGATTCCGTGGGCCAACGTTTTCCAGAAGGGCACGCAGAACGGAACGACGACAGATGACGACGGCAAGTATGAGATTTCCGTCAAGTCGGGAGACGCCGTGTTGGTGGCATCCTTCATCGGCTACCAGGACAAGGAACAGCCGGCTTCCGGAAAGAGCGTCGTGAACTTTTCCCTTGACTCCGATTCGGAAGTCCTTGACAATGCCGTGGTCATCGGCTACGGCACGGCACGCCGCCAGGACCTCACGGGCTCCGTAGCCTCAATCAATGCCGACAACCTCAAGAATCATGTGATGTTCTCCGTCGATGACGCTCTCAAGGGCGGAGTCGCCGGGCTTATGGTGTCATCGACCAGCGGCCAGCCGGGCGCGGCGTCCAAGATGCTCATCCGAGGCGCGGCCTCGCTTTCCGGCTCGACCTCCCCTCTCATCGTGGTTGACGGGTTCCCGCTCGGCGACGTCTCCACGTCTTCCGGAATGGGAATGTCGGGGCTTGACTCCCAGATGAGCTCGCTCTCGATGATAAACACCGAGGACATCGCGTCCATCGAGGTTCTCAAGGATGCCTCATCCACCGCAATTTACGGAAACAGGGGCGCGAACGGCGTCATAATGATTACTACGAAGAAGGGACGCGCATCCAACGGCAGAATCCAGTACAACGGATATGTCAGCATGCAGAACCTCCCTCACAAATATGATATGCTCGACTTCAGGGGCTATGCGTCCATGATGAACACTCTGAACCCGTCATATCTCCTCTTCAGCGACTCCGACGGCAATCTGCGCAACTTCGACTATGACAGGATTCAGAGCATCGACTGGCAGGACAGAATCTACAGGACGGGATTCATCCATAACCACAATCTCTCGATGCAGCACGCGACTGACAAGACCAATTTCCTCGTCAGCGCTTCATATATGCAGAACGAGTCAATCATCATCTGCACGAACTGGCAGAAGCTCACGGCAAAGGCTAACATAGACCATAACTTCACCGACAGGCTCAAAATCGGGGCGGACGTCAACTACAGCCGCATCATCGACGACGGTGTGCCTACTTCCGGCGGCGACGGAACGGCTGTCGGCACAATCATGAGCGCCCTGCTCTCGCAGCCGTTTGACCTGCGCGACGAGCAGACGCAGACCCTCTTCCGCAGGGCCGGGGTGGAGCAGTACATGATAAACACTTTCAACGAGGGCAACAAGCAGAATCCGGTGACGATGGCCAACGACATCAAGATGAAGAAGATTCTCAACAGGACCATCGCCAACTCATACGTCCAGTACAGCATACTCGACGACCTCGTCTTCAAGGTGACGGCCGGCTTCGACAGCTACGCGATGGAGGACAAGCAGTTCTACCCGACCACCACTCCGCGCGGCTACCTCTACAACGGCCAGGCCTGCATGGCGAACATCTCCAGCTTCGGGTGGCTGAACGAGAACACCCTCACATGGTCTCCGACCTTCGCCGAGAAGCACAGGCTCAACCTCATGGCCGGCGTGACCGAGCAGGGCTCGCGCTACTACTACAACGCCACCGAGGCCTCCTCTTTCACCAACGAGTCGCTCGGCTACAACAACCTCTCGCTCGCCAAGGATTTCCACTCCTACTCCAACACGAGCAAAGGTTCTATGCTCTCGTTCATATTCAGAAGCAACTACGCCTACGACGACCGCTACATCGGCACATTCACGTTCCGACGCGACGGCACGTCATCCTTCCTCAAGAACAAGTGGGGCTCGTTCTTCTCCGGGGCTCTCGCATGGAACGCGAAGCAGGAGGAGTTTCTCAAGTACAACAACGCGGTCAGCACTCTCAAACTCAGGGCTTCGGTGGGCGAGGTAGGAAACTCCAATGTGCCGACGTCAGGCTCGTTCGCGCAGCTCTACACTACAAGCACCGCGTTCGGCACCGACCTCAGCATAGGTCAGTCCCCGGTGACGCTTGCCAACGAGAACCTGACATGGGAAAAGACTCTCGAATATAACCTTGGCCTTGAGTTCGGAATCTTCGACGAGAGGCTTCACTTCGACCTCGATCTCTACCACAAGACCACCCGCGACCTCCTTCTCGAGGCTCCGGTGCTCAACATTTCTGGATATACAAAGGCATGGCAGAACGTGGGAAGCATCCGCAACATGGGCGTCGAGCTTTCGATGAACGCGACCCTCATAGACATGAAGGACTTTCAGTGGACATTCAACGGCAACATAAGCAGCAACAATTCAAAAATCCTCAAGCTAGGCCAGGACGGAGCCCCGATTTATCTGGGAATCAACTGTCTCGGTGGCCAGAACGCCGTCATTCTCCGTGAGGGCGGCAGCGTGGGCGAGCTCTACGGCTACAGGGCAATCGGGCTCTATCAGCTCGACGAGTTCACGGCGACCGAAAGCACGACAAAGCCGGGAACATATGTCTATACCGTGAAGGACGGCGTTCCTGTCCAGGGGGTAGGCGAGCAGCCGGGTTCAATCAAGCTGTGGGACAAGGACGGCAACGGCAAGATTGACGACAATGACCGCGAGGTCATCGGAAACTTCCTTCCTAAGTTCTACGGCGCGTTCTCCACGACTTTCAACTGGAAATCCTTCAATCTCTACCTCGGGTTCCAGTACTCGTATGGCAATGACCTCTACAACGCAAACTATGCGATGATCGGCTTCTACAACGGCGACGGCTCGAACCAGAGCGCCGCGTGGAACAAGAGGTGGACGGTTGACAACCAGTCTTCTCGCTACTACTCCCAGATTCCAAAGGGACTCGTCTCCTCCGCATTCGTCGAGGACGCGTCATATTTGAGATTCGCCTCCGCAAGATTCACCTACACTCTTCCGAACAAGATTCTCGCAAGGACAAAGCATGTCGAGGGGTGCAAGTTCTACATCTCTGCGGACAACATCTACACATTCACGAAGTATTCGGGATATGACCCTGAGGTCGGAATCAGCCAGAGCAACGCCTCCGCTATCCTTTCGCAGGGATTCGACTATGGCAATTTCCCTCACGCGAGGACCTTTACTTTCGGAGTGAACCTTTCATTCAAATAGGAGGACACAGGTATGAAACGATATATATCCATATTTTCAGGAATACTCCTGACGCTTTCTTCCGTCTCCTGCAATTTCTTGGAGACCACGGTCGAGAGCAACATAACGACGAACAATTTCTTCAGGAACACGAGCGACTTCGACATGGCTCTGACGGGTGTCTATTACACTTTCACTTCTGTCGAATGGGACGCCCAGCACCGTTACGGAGACTACTTCACCGGATTCATGTACTGGGGACGAATCGGAACGGACGAGGCCTATGTCTCCAGCGGAAACAACGGCGAGGATCTCATAGGCAACTACACCTACACTCCGGAGAACCTTTTCGTGGAGAAGGTCTGGTTCATGCAGTATCTCGGCATCCAGCGCGCCAACGTCGTGATTGACAGGCTCAACGCCTACACCGGCGATCAGGTTTCTGACTCCGACAGGTCGCGGATACTCGGCGAGGCCCATTTCCTGCGCGCATGGTTCTATTTCCAGCTTGCCCGCTACTACGGGGAGGTGCCGCTCGTTCTTCAGGAAACTACCGACATCTCGAAGCTCGACGCCCGCAAGGCTTCGCTCGCCGAGGTTTATGCGCAGGTTATAAAGGACTATGAGACGGCGGAGGAACTTCTTCCTGTCACGAACACTGTCGGGCACGCCACGAAGTACGCCGCGACCGCGCTCAAGGCCAGGGCCTATCTTCAGATGTCGGGCAAGCCTCTCGAGGACAAGTCTGCGGCAGAGCTTGCTGCAAAGGCCTGCAAGGAAGTGATTGCAAGCGGGAAATATGCTCTGGTGACTGACTATTTCTCCCAGTTCGACGGCAAGCACGAGCACAACAGCGAATACATCTTTGACGTCGAGTTCGACAACACCGCCAGCAACTCCCTCTACGGCGGGCAGGTCGGCACTGTGGACGGGATAGAGCACGAACAGAACGCTTATTGGGCACAGGTGCGTACCTACAAGGAAATGTACGATAAGTTCGACCCTGCCGACCTGCGCCGGGAGGCTGTCAACCATGGCGGTCACATTGCCGTCAGCAAGATAACCGGCAAGGCTGAACTCGTTATGGGGGACGAAAACTACAAGGACATCTATTGGGTCTATAAGTTCCGTCATCCTCTTGACAAGTCCGACCGGGGCGAGACCTGGGCAAACTGGTGCAACAACATCAACTTCCCGATTATCCGCTATGCCGACGTGCTCCTTATGTATGCTGAGGCCGAGAATCGTGCCTATGGCTCTCCGACGGCGGAGTCTCTCGAATGCGTCAATCAGGTGCGCCGACGCGGTTTCGGCAAGGACATAAACACTCAGGATGCGAGTGTTGACCTCCCGATGTCCTCAGGCAGCGAGTTCGATGAGGTGATTCTCAAGGAACGCAGCCTCGAGCTCTGCTTCGAGGGCCATCGCTGGGCGGACCTCGTCCGCTTCGGCAAGCTTCAGGATGCTTTCCGCTCTGTCGGGATGGACGAAAAGTTCAAGCCTTACTATGACCCCGTTCGCGACAACTGTCAGGAGAAGCACTCCATTTTCCCTATCCCTCAGTCAGTAATCGACGCCTCCAACGGCGCAATAGAACAGAATCCGCTATGGAAATAAAGAATATGATCATGTTCGGAGCGGCGGTGCTCCTGTCGGCGGCGGTCTCCTGCTCGAAGGATTGGATTCCTACCCCGGATCCGTCACAGACCAAGTGGGTCAACCGCGGCCCGGAGACCGAAGACCCGACCCCGGAGCCGTCCGAGAACTGGACGGAGATTGCCGAGGCCAAGGTGGCTCTCGGCGAGACTAAGGTCGCCGAACAGACTTCAAGCACTTTCATGAAAGGCTATTGGCCTGACGGAAAGCTGATTCCGGTGAGAAAAGGCAACGAGTGGCAGCTCTTTTGGGGCGAGGCCACTGATGCCCTGACGACAGGTGACACGCCATATCCTGAGGATCACATCTCAAAGCTTGTAAACTCAAGCAAGATCTGGGGCAAGGAATTCGTCCGCATCGACGGATTCAACGACGGCGGATCATGGTTCATCGGCATATTCCCGCTAGAAAAGGCCGGCAGTTATGTCGGGTTCTTCCACGCCGAGAGCCACTGGGATCTCAGCGGCACGGCGCACAAGTCCATAGGAGTTGTTTACTCCGATGATTACGGCGCGACATGGCATGACCCGAAGCCGATAATAACGGACAAGGACGCGAAACCGGCAGAACCGGCATGGACCGGGCTCGGTGACGGATGCGTCGTCTGGGATTCAGCAAATTCCCGCTACATCTGCTACTATCAGGGCAAGGTGGAGAGCGGCTCCAACACTCTGTGCATGGCGGCTTCCTCCGACGTGAAAGGCGCTCCCGGAACATGGAAAAAGTGGGACGGAAATGACTTTACGATTGAGGCATGCTCACAGAAGACGGGACTCGGCGGCGAGAACATCGCAATCGCGAACCTCACCTCTATGACCGGGGCAAATCCTTCGGTGATGTGGAATACATTCCTTAACAAATGGGTGATGGTATATGCCACTTGGGGCAAGCGGGTCGTGATAAGTTACAGCGACGATGCCCTGCACTGGTCTTCTCCGGTGAAGATACTCGGTTCCATAGGCTCTCCGGCCTGGTATCCGAACCTCATCGGCGCGGAGGGTGACCTCACCGGCGGCGAAGTCGTGAAGGTCTATTGGTCGCACAATCAGAATGACCAGGGTGTCCGGGATCTCGGCTATTGCAGAATCAAATTCTTAAAGTAGTGTCTATGAACAATATATACAAGACAGCCATTTCTCTGTTGGCATTTTCCGCGATGTTTGTCAGCTGTGGCAGGACCGTGGTCGTGAAATATGACGCGGCCGTGAAGGACTACACTCCGGTGGTTCGCGAAATTCTTGAAGCCTCACCGAAAGGAAATGTCACGCTTCGCTTCGAGAAGGGTGTCTATGATTTCTATCCGGAGCAGGCCGAGGATGAGTTCCTGAGCCTCTCCAACAACTGCAGCGGAGAGCGCAGGGTCGCTTTCCTTCTCAAGAACATGAAGAATGTGCGGATTTCCGGCGATGAGACGGACTTCATGTTCCACGGAGGCATCGTCCCTTTTGCGGCGAAGAACTCCGAGGATGTTGAAATAAGCGGAGTGTCAATTGATTATGACTATCCGTGGACCTTCGAGGGCGAAGTGCTTTCCGCCGATCCGGTGCGGCGCAGCTTCGTCGTTCGCGTGTTTCCTGACAACAAATACAGAATCGAGGGCGACCGACTCTTCTTCGGCGGATATGACTGGGAGTACCCGATGGGGGAGAGCATTGTCTTTGACCCCTCGACCCGCCGCCCCTACTACGATACGGCTGCCTATGACCACGGCTACTGGTCCGGCGAGATGGGTGCGCGTGAAATCGAACCGGGCATAGTGGAGTTTACCCGTCTGAGCGCCCGCGACGTGCCTCCGGTCGGAAGCATCTGGGACGACAAGGGACCGATGCGGCTCAACCGTTCCTATCCGGGCATCGCCCTGCTTTCGAGCAAGGACATAAAGGTGAAGGACGTGCACGTCTATAGAAGCGGTGCGATGGCTCTGATTGCCGAGTACTGTGAGAATGTCTCCGTGTCCGGATTTTCAACGGCGCAGCGCCCCGGTTCGCCGAGAATGATTACAGCCTCCGCCGACGCGACTCATTTCGTTGACTGCAAGGGACTTGTACTCCTTGAGGACAGCCATTTTGAGAGTATGCTCGATGACGCCACGAACATCCACGGCGTGTATATGAAGGTTGACACCCTCATTTCCGACAACACGTTTGCGGCCGTCTTCGGGCATTTCCAGCAGGAGGGCAACCATTTCGCGGACGAGGGTGATGTTCTCCGTTTCGTGGACAAGACCAGCCTCTGTCCTGTTGCCGAGGCAAGGCTCACGTCCATCGACAAGTCGGACCGCTGCCGCTATGTGATGACGGTCGATGCTGACCTGAGCCGCATACTCGCCGAGCCTCGCCGCTATGCCGTGGAGAACACGTCCCGAGGCGCTTCTGCCATCATCCGCAACTGCGTCGTGGAGTATAACCGTGCGCGAAGCCTGCTGATTTCCACTCCGGGCGATGTCCTGATTGAGAACTGCAAGTTCGGCTCCATGATGGCCGGCATCCGCATCTGCGGTGACGCCAACTATTGGTTCGAGTCCGGCAACACCCGCAATGTCGTCATCCGGAACAACAGCTTCACGGATCTCGGAATCGGCGGCCGCGAGCCTCAGGCTATACTCCAGATAGACCCTATCATTCCTAAGGATGCGCGCACGAACGATTTCTTCTACCACGACCGCATCGTCTTTGAGAACAATGTCGTCTCAACTTTCGACAACCAGATAATATATGCCCTGAGTGTCAGGTCATTGGAGATAAAGAACAATAAATTCATAGACACCGGGACATACGAGCCCCTTTTTCCGCAGCTTTCAGTCATCGATGTCCAGTTCTGCGGCGACGTCGAGATTGTCGGAAATGATTTTTCAAAATGGAAAAAGGACGCCACACTCAGCATACACAATTGCGTCGAGGTCGTCAATGATTCGGACGTCGAGGTGGTGGACTCGCCCAATCCTTTCTTTTTCCAGAGCTGACATGTGAAATCATGACGTATGAAATCATATAGACTCATTATTGCTGCGGTGCTGGCGTTTATTTCGTCGGCATCGCTTTTTGCGCAGGAAAATCCGTCGCTGACGGGACCCGACAGGACGGTGAAATTCGCCGAAAGGGACACGTGTTCACTGTATATGGACATATATGAACCCGAGCCGTCGATGGTCGTGTGCTCCGACGGGAAGGAACGTCCGACGGTGATTCATGTATTCGGAGGCGGGTTTATGGAAGGGTCGCGCCATCAGGAATGGCTGCGCCCGTGGTTCAGGGAGATGAACTCGCGGGGCTACCGCATGATTTCGATTGACTACCGCCTCGGGCTCAAGGGCGTGCGCGGTGTGACGCAGTCGGAATTTAATGTACTGTTGGACAATGCGATACATCTCGCCGTGGAGGACCTCTTCGCGGCGACGTCCTATCTGCTGGAGAACGGCTCGTCGATGGGAATTGATGCCGGGAACATCGTCGTGACAGGCTCGTCCGCAGGGGCGATTACGGCGCAGCAGGCCGAGTGGGAAATCTGCAACGGGACCGCACTCGCCTCCATGCTTCCTTCCGGCTTCAACTATGCCGGCGTCATGGCGTTCGCCGGAGCCGTCCTTGTCCGTGAGCCTCTGCGCTATGCCTCGACTCCTTGCCCCGTGATGATGTTCCACGGAACTGAGGATGAGCTTGTTCCCTATGACGGCGTTACCTCCGGAGGCTTGTCGTTCTGCGGCCCGTGCCGGATACAGAAGGCGCTTGAGGCTGCCGGCGCGGCCTGCCGATTCTACCGTTTTCCGGGAATCAACCATGCCGTTGCCGGATATATGCCTCAGACCGTTGACAAGCAGGCGGATTTCATCGAGCGGAACGTGATGCGGGGTTCGCGCGAATGCGTGGATGCCGAGATTGTGGATTCGGCGCTTCCTACCTACAAGACCGGGAATCCGAACGGGCTTTATGACATACAGCCGGATCCGGAGGCTTCTGCTTCTGAGCTGGCCGGTTCCGCTGACGGGGCTGGCACCGGCTCAGCCTGCGGCACGTCCGCCCCGACCCGATGGACGATTGAGCGCGGCGGCCGAGGCATTCATTGGGATGCCTCCAAGGGACTTCCTCATGAAGACCACATCGAGATGAGCGGCGAGCAGGTCTCCTGCGTGCTGCGCTGGGGCGTTTCCTCTGACAGGGCATTCCACAGCGAAAAGTCGCTCGTGTTCCCGATGCTGCGCACGATTCCGAACAACACTCACGCGTCGATGAATTTCCGCATCGCCGCCGACATCCCCTCGCTGCTTGCGGTGAACGGGCGCAGCCTTATCCGCGAACGGGTGGATTCCGTGCGCATAAACGGGATGGTGGAGGTGACGAGCCTCTGGTCAAAGTCAAATGATTTCATAGGCGTGGGTTCCGGAGCGACGGAGACTGCCTGCATTCAGATGACCCGCACGCTCTTTCCTTCAACGACCCTTCCCGCTGTCTATGAGCGGTTTAAGCTCCGCAATGTCACGGGAGACAACCTCCTTGTGACCGTCCCGCAGTTCTGTCAGACTGCATCCACCGACCGCTATGCCGGAGTGGATGGAGCCTACCTTGTCCGCGCCGAGATTGACGGCAGCGGCACCGCGTGGATGATGCCGGGAGCCGAACGCACTTTCACCGTCGTCTATCAGGCCTATCGCGAGGGCGGTGTCGTGACCTCCCCTCCGCTCGCCGGCTCGCAGCCCGTGACGCGCACCGTCCCGGCCGAGTCTCCTCTGCATCCGGACGTCGATGCGGAACTTGCCGCCCGTCAGGCGTTTGTCAGCGGGCTCGGGGACAACCTCGTCCTCGAAACTCCGGACACCGTCCTTAACGAGATGTTCCGTTTCGCCAAAATCCGCGCTTCAGAGAGCATATTCCGCACGAAGGGCGGCCTGATGCACAGTCCCGGCGGCGAGAGCTACTATGCGGCAATCTGGGCGAACGACCAGGCCGAGTACATAGACCCGTTCTTTCCCTATCTCGGCTACCCTGGCGGCAACGAGTCCGCGCTCAACTCCTTCCGCCATTTCGCGCGCTTCACCACGCCCGACTACAGGCCCGTTCCGAGCTCAGTCATAGCCGAGGGCGAGGACATCTGGGACGGCTGCGGCGACCGGGGCGACGCTGCCATGATTGCCTACGGAGCCTCCCGCTATGCCCTCGCGAGGGGCGACAAGGCAGAGGCCCGTGAACTATGGCCGCTGATTCAGTGGTGTCTGGAGTACTGCCGCCGTCAGATTAACGCCGATGGAGTCGTGGCTTCCGACACTGACGAGCTTGAGAACCGCTTCGAGTCCGGGGACGCCAATCTCTGCACATCGACGCTCTATTACGACGCTCTTGTATCGGCGTCATATCTCGGAAAGGAAATAGGCATAAACCAGTCCGTGACAAAGGATTATCTCCGCAGGTCAAGGGAGATGGCCTCCGCGATAGAGAGTTATTTCGGAGGCACGGTCGCCGGCTACGAGACCTACCGCTACTACAAGGGTAACACGCTCCTGCGCTCATGGATTTGTATGCCGCTGATTGTCGGTCTCGACACCCGCGCCGCAGGCACTTCCGCCGCCCTCACCGGCCCTGAGCTGATGACCGAAAACGGCTGCCTCACCGAGCAGGGGAGCAATGTGTTCTGGGACAGGGCCACGCTCTACGCCCTCCGTGGCATTTTCTACACGGGAAACACGGACAAAGCCCTCACCGTACTCCACCGCCTCTCTGCCCGCCGCCTTCTCGGCGACCATGTCCCCTATGCGGTAGAGGCCTGGCCGGAGGGCTCGCAGCGCCACCTCTCCGCCGAGAGCGGTCTCTACTGCCGCGTCATCACCGAAGGCCTCTTCGGCATCCGTCCGACAGGACTCAGGAGCTTCACGATGAACGTCTCGCTTCCGTCCGGCTGGGACTCGATGACACTGCGCCACATCCGCGCCTTCAGCTCGGACTTCGACCTCACGGTCTCCCGCACCCCGAAAGGCAAGCTCCAAGTCCTCCTCACCGAGCACACCCCGTCAGGCGACCGCACGCGGACATTCACCCCTCGGAACGGGAGGGTCTCCGTGGAACTGCATGACCGATGAGAAAAGAATAAGGTATTACAAATAGTTCATTCGATTTTTTCTGAATATGAGTTTTATGATGAAACATCTCAAGGCGATGGTCGTCTCAGCAGTTGTCGCCGCATTCGTGTCCGCCTGTGAGCCCGCTGAGAGACCGGTAGACATGATAATCGGTCACAGTCCATACCCCAATCCCGTCGATGTCTATCCCCTCGCACGGGAAGGTTGGGACATCTACACCGGGCCGAACTACCGCTACGGCCCGTCGATAATCATTAACGACGACAGTTCAATAGACATTTGGCTCGCCACGCCAGGCGACTACTACGGAACTAATGTCGCCATCCCCGTGTCCGACAATCAGATGGCCGCCCAGCTCGGTGTTTCCGGCACTTTTGCACAGAAATTCACCTCTGACATGGATTTCGGCTTCATATCCCTCCAATGCCCGGCATGGAACAGCACGGCAGAGGGGTTCACGTTGAAACTTTATGCGTGGGACACGGACTATGCGACGACCGTCAGCGGCAACGCCATAGCCGCCAAAACTTTCGTGAACTATGCCGACAACTCATGGCTGAGCCTCTACAGGACAGAAAAGGAAGACTACACGGAGACTTTCCCGTCCGGAACCTATCTCTGGGTGATGAGTGACGGGACGGAAAAATCAGGAATATGGAAATGCACCGACGGCGGCTCGTCCGGGAATACGGACGCCGTTTCCTTTGCAGGCGGCGAGGTGACTGACGGACAGTTCCGATGCCGCATAACCTCCGACGGCTCAGGGAAATATTACTGGGACAAGATAACATGGCGTCACTCCGCCGACGGCGGAAAGACATGGACAGAGGAGGCGGACGCGCTGCTTCCGTCGGACGGGAAGCGCGATGCATTCTCAGTCTGTGATCCGGGCGTGGCAAAATGGGGCGGGTACTATTACATTGCCTACACTTCCACCGAGGAGCCCAACGGCTACGACAATGACCTCTACATCGCCCGCGGCCTCACCCCGACCGGCCCGTGGGAGAAATGGAGCGGTGACGGCTGGGGCGACGACCCGCAGCCTGTCATCGACTATGAGCCTGTTCAGGGGCATGAGGGGATTGTTTTCGGAGCTGGAGAGCCGTGCATCGTGGTGAAGGACGATGTAGTTTATCTCTACTATTCGTATAATGACTTCCTCGTGGAACAGAACCGTCAGGGCACGACGACAAGGGTTTCAACAGCTTCCGCCAAGGACGGCGACTGGCCGGCTCATCTCGAATACCGGGGTGTTGCCCTTGACAAGAGCGACATCAGCAATCCAGACCACACAGACGTGAAGTTCATTCAGAAAAGTCAGAAGTTCGTCGCCATCCACGCTGAACGCCGCAACACCGACAGAAGCCGCATCCGTGTCTGGGAATCAGCTGACGGCATCACATTCACAAAGGGCGACCTCGTTCAGGGCGACCTCCGCAAGGGCGTAATCAACGCCGGAATGAGCGGCGACGGCTGCGGTCATGTCCGTGTCGGAGTTCAGCAGTTTCTCAGCTATGCCCACAGCGACCCTCCCCGCGAATGGGGGCGTTGGTTCACCTGGTTCCAGCCCCTCGACTGGTCCGAATCCGAACCGGACAGCTCGGGTGAACTGTAGAGAGAGTTGTCTTCCCGCGATGAATCCGTGCTCATCGGCGATTCCTATCTCAACGACAAGATGAAGCGCAGCTATCTCCGTGTCGTGAACACTCGTCTCAGTCGCTTCAACAGACCGTCGGGATGAGGGATGTGAAGAAATTGTTAAAAATTTGCTTATTTGCGTGAGAATTGCGACCTTTGCCCCGTTGAATGTGAAAGCGACAGATGAGACTTAACGGAATGAATATGAGCGTGGAGCGTTGTGCTGCAACCGTCTTCGGGGGGGGGGCAGGAATATGCGTCCGTAGAGTCAGGTAAAATATTGAACAGGATTGTATCCGGAAGGGTACTGAAGCTATGATTGGCTTCAGTACCCTTCCGTCGTATATACGCAAACGGACGAGCGTAGTACATTGAAATTATAAAGGTTGTTTGAGCCCCGCCGTTGAGAAACGCCAGTGGTCGTCCGCACAGGGGCTCATTTTAAAAGGCGCTTGAGCGCCGTGCGGAGAATAACGAAGCGTGAGCCTTGTGCGATGGTGTGCACGAAGCACGACTTCCCCTGTTGAGGGGACGGGAGGGGTGAATGGAAGGCCGCACAGGGGCTCATTTTAAACGAAATGAAGTTGCAAAAATGGAGTTGTAAAAATGAAAAAGTATGAGAAACCAGTGGGCAAATCTCAATTTGAAGAAATGATTCGTGACATTGAGACGGCAAAAAGTGTCCGTGATGGCATTGTGTATCATTATTCCTATGAATCACTCCCTCGCGGTATAGTCGCCGGACATAGAGAGAGTACGGGAAATGCATTCGAGATAAAATTTGATGAGCTTCTTGACGCATATAACGGATTGGGTTATCCTGACCTGAAGACATCGGCTCTTAAGGAATATATTACAGGTCGAGTTCAGTCACCTGCGTGTGCACTCCTTCGCGAACTGGAATCGAGAAACAAATAATAACTTATAAACAAAACAAACATGAGTTACTCAAAAACAAACATTTATGAGACGCCCCTCGTTGAGGTTACGGGTGTCTCGACGGAAAGCGGCTTCGCCGGCAGCGGTTTCGGCGCGGCCAATCAGGCAGGTGAGACTGTCACCGAAAATTCCAACTATTCGTATGACCTTTAACCCATTCTGCCATGAAGAATACATTGAAAATAGCAGCATTTACTGCGCTCACACTTGTCCTTGCTGCATCATGTGCAAAGGAAACGAACATTGCGCCTTCAAAGAAAGGCAAAGAACTTCATTTTACAGTCACGACGGCAGCAAATGCTCCGGTCAAGTCGTACCTTGACAACAATCTTGACGGAACCTACACTCCGATGTGGAGAAAAGGTGACGGTATTGCTGTTTTTACAGGGAATATTACCGACGGGACAAAATCAGCCGACGGCATCCTTTACAATATGAATGGAGATGGGACTACCGCAAACTTTGATGGCAATGTTGCTGCAACGGAAAGCGGCGTGTTCAAGGCTATTTCGCCGGCGGAGAGGTTTGTCAAAGGATTTGCTTCTGTCGGCGAGGCGGAGATTGCTGGTGTATCTTTGGGCGATGACGATAACAACTATGTACAGAATCCTACGAACGAGACGATTGACGAGAAATGTGACATTCTTGTGTCAAAGCCGACCGACTATATGTCAAGTGGAGATGCCGTCACTTTGGACGATGTGTTTTTCAAGCGTATCATGTCTGTTGTCAAGGTCAATGTAAAAGGACCGTCTTCTTTGAGCAAGGAGAAAATACAGAACTTTACCATGACTTCTTCGGAAGCTACTCTCGCCGGACGGGCGAAGGTTGATGTCACGAATGCCAAGGTCACAGGCTGGACGATTGCGAACAAGTCTGTCAAGGCGGTGTATTCTGCTGATGATGAGATGCCAATAGTCAATGACGAACCTTTGAATGCCGTTTATTTCGTGGCAAATCCTACGACCCTCGCAGAGGGCACGACTCTGACATTTTCAGGAGAGACTGATAACTATCAGTTCAACAAGGCCATAACTCTTACTAAGGACATCGTTTTCCCCGAAGGACAGATTGCCGTCATCAACCTCACTCTTGATGAAACGCATCTGACTCCGAAGGCTACTCCTGTGGAGTCATCTTGGGTTGCTACAGATTTGGCGGACATTGCTTCGGATGATGAAGTCGTCATCACTATGATGGCAAAAGATGGTTCTGTATATGCATTGAGCTCGGCAAATGGTTCAAGTGATGCCCCGAATGCAGTTTTGGTCAAGGTCTCATCCAATGAGTTGGTTGATGCGCCGGCAGATGAACTGATTTGGAATGTCTCAAATACGAAAGGAACTCTTACAATATATCCCAAAGGTCAGACCAGCAAGTGGCTATATACTACGAATTCAAATGATGGCGTGAGAGTTGGGACTAATGACAACAAAAACTTTACAATAGACGGCAATTATTTGAAGAACACTAATACCAGCAGGTATGTCGGAATCTATAATGCACAGGAGTGGAGATGTTATACAAGTGAAACAACGAACATTACAGGCCAGACTCTGTGCTTCTATGTGAAAGGAAATGCCAAGACCGCTCTTGACACCCCGGCTAACCTGAGCGTTTCCGAGACGAAGACTGTCTCATGGGATGCCGTGAGCGGTGCGGCCTCATACAGCGTGACCATCGGCACGCAGACATTCACCGCCGAGACCAATTCCTACGATGCGTCCGCCGTTGAGGACGAGTACTACGACGTCGCGGTTGTCGCTGTCCCGTCCGACACCGAAAACTACAAGAACTCCGCAGCGGCAACTCTGACCGCAGCCAAGTTCGGCACACCGACTCTTGCAGCTCCTGAACTTAAGGCTGGTCTTATTGACGAGTCTTCTGTCAATGTGACTTGGACGGCTGACGCCAAGGCTGCAAGCGGTTACAAGTGCGAGATTTATCAGGGCGAGGCTCTGGTTGCGACGAAAACTGTCACTGAAAACTCAGTGGAATTTACGGAACTTACGGCGGAGACGGAGTATGTCGTAAAGGTCAATGCCGTTGCCGTGGAAGGCGAAAAGCCTTATGCGGCATCTGCAGTCGCTTCCATAACGCTTACTACGAAGGCTGCCGGCACGGCTTCCAACGACGGCTCTCTGGAGCACCCATATACGGCTGCCGAGGCAATCATGGTCATAGATGGAGGTTCCGGGCTGACTGATAAATATGTCAAAGGTATCATTAAAGACACGCCGATGTTCAATTCTACATACAGTAGTCTCACTTACGATATAGTGTCCGGCGATGCTACATTGAACATCTATAGTGGTAAGGATCTCGGGAATGTCGGTTTTGTCGGAGCAGATGATTTGAAGGCTGGAGATGAGGTTGTCGTCTTCGGAACTTTGACGAAATACAAATCAACTTACGAGATGGACAAGAACAATTATCTCATCTCGGTAAATGGTGAAACTGAAATATACCGAGGCCTTTCAGTCTCCGGACAGAAATCCTCTTTCACCGTAGGTGATGCCTTTGAGTTCGGCGGCAAGGTTCTCCAGGTTTGGCGCGGCAAGGACGACATTGACGTGACGGCTTCCGCAACCTTCAGCGGCTATGATATGTCCACCGAAGGCAAGCAGACCGTCACCGTGACAGTAGGTTCAGAGACAATAACTTACGAAATTACTGTGAATCCGGCAGGGACTGTGTCGAGCGAATTGCTATATACATTGACTCCAAGTAAAGGAGACAATAATTCTTATGCAGGTAATTGTGATGTGACTATTGCTGGGATTACTTGGAATATTACGGGTAATTCGACAATGACACCTTGGAGACTTGGTGGAAAGCAACTTAGCAAAGTAGATAGAGCTGTTTATTCAAAGACACCTTATCCCAAAGCTCTGACATCAATTAAAGTGTCCTTTGGTGCAACTACTCTTACAGTCAACTCTTGCAAGTTGATTTATTCGACTAATGCGGATTTTACTGATAGTAAAGAAATTGTGACTGCATTTAAGGCATCCTCTACCCAAGAGATTGTGGCTGATTTCCCTGCAAATGCTTATTATAAAATAGTTTTCAATGTCACTACTTCCGGTACGAAAAACCAATATGTGGAACTATCCAAAGTAGAATTCTGGGGCGTTAATTAGCTGTTCTGCTTCGGATTATGATGATTGTGGTTATTGGTTAATACCACAAATGATAAGCAACAATTGTTTTTAATGTAAAGAGCTCGGCGGAGTCACCTCTGTCGAGCTCTTTTTTATGTGCAGGGCAACGTCTTGAACAGATTTCTCCACTCCGCTTCGCTCCGGTCGAAATGACAGTCTGGGAATCCGCTCCGCTCGAAATGACAGTTTGGGAATCCGCTCCGCTCAAAATGACAGCGGATTTTCAAGAGCAAGGACTGCCTGCCTCATGCGTGAGTCAATATGGATACCCTCCTGACACGTCTAAATTTGTGAGAGTGAATTAACCTCACCTGCACTCAATCCGGTGCATGACGCGATTGTTTCGGGCTGTATTCCCGCAGCAAGGAGTCTCTGCGCGGTGTCCAGCGCCTTTTCCCTCATCCCTTCGGCTCTACCCTTGGATTCCCCTCTGGACATTCCATCGGCGAATCCGTCCTTGTAGTATGCCCTGGTCTCGGCCTTGTAGTCCATTTCCGTAAACATATCCTTGACAAAACTAAGTTTTACATCCGGCGGGAAGTTCGCGACCTCGCAGGCCTGCGCGAGCCGCCGCGTGAACCCGTCCTCAAGAATCATTCTCGGAACGGTTTCCGTGTCCCATTTTCCCGAGTTCTTGAACACATAGCAGGTCTTCTCCAGCGTGCTCCCGAGCAGCGCGGCATCCTTCCGGAATCTTCCCAGCTCGACAAATATACAAAAAATAGCGTCGGGAGCAAACTCGCCTGTCCTTTTTTCCGTCATCTGATAGCAGGCGACGAAGTTGTCCCCGTCCCAGAGCCCCTCGTCCTCGTGCATGAGAGCCTCCTCAAGGAACGCGATGACATAGACCGGCTTCAGGTCGTCGTATTCGGCTCCCGGGGTGAGGTTCTTCCCGTAGGCCTTCGCGCCGTACCAGATGCACCGCTGTATGAAGCGGTCGTGCATCTTGCGCTGCATCTCCACGATGAACGTCCTTCCGTGGACGTCCCGGCAGCGGACATCGACCCTCGCGCTCTTTGAGAACGCGGTGAACCCGTCCAATTCCCTGTCCTCGTACTCCTCTATCTCCGCGACCCGCCTGTCCTCCGGCAGAATGAGGTTGAGGAGCTGCCGCAGAATCTCCCTGTTCCTCGGCTCCGCCAGCACCGCCTTGAAGCCCGAGTCGGAGAGGAGGCTTGCGAACTTCGGAATCTTCATATTCCCATCTGTCACAATGTCATTCATTTCCATAAGCCTTATTTTCTGCAAATGAACGAAGAACTATCCGTTGAATGAAATATTCAGCGGCTAATCGACGGAATCGCCCTCGGGGCACCGTGAGCGCCCGATTGGAAACCGAAAAAATCCGAAAAGTTTGCGCAAACTTTCTGAGGGATATTCCGATGATTTGGATGATATGTGGCTGAATTGCCGTGCGTTATCCTTCAGTGGCGAATCCGTATCCGCTGAAAAATAGGGATGTGAAGAAATTGTTAAAAATGAGCGTACCGGATGAAGACCGGGGCACATCCTGCCGATGCCAAAACTCAGATTCTTTGTCTTTACATTCGGCTATCGCTCGTCCGTAACCCCATAAAAATCGGACTTGCGGATAAGTAAAAATTGAAAATGCTTGTCCGTAAGTCCCTTTTTATACCACTTACGGATAAACTATTCAAACACGAAGTCGTCGAACGCCAGGTCGTTGTGGCCTTTGGACGGATGGCCGCTGTCGGGGTCAATCTCTATGCGGATCTTGGCGTCGGCGGTCTTGCCGAGCTCGTAGGTGAAGGACTGGACCGTTTCGCGGTCGGAGTAGTTTTGGAGGGCAATCTGCTGCGGGTCGCGCCATTCGCTGGAGCCGAACTCGCACCATGAGACTGTGGCCTTGGTCCAGAACTCGGAGAACCGGTACCTGAAGCTGACCTTCGACAAGTTCTCGATGAAATATTCCATCTTCAGGTGGCCGAACTGCGTGTTTTCGTAGTAATCTTCATCTTCCTGATAGATGCGCAGTTGGGAGCTCTGCTTCCCGGCAATCGGATTCTGCCATGAGAATGAGCCGTACCATGTGCTCCACCGGAGGTTTTCGCGTCCGGCCGTCAGTCCGTATTTCTCGTATGTCGGTTTGTCAGTGGTCGGGAATCCGCTTTCGAAGTCCTCACTGAACGGAAGCTCCACCCTCACGAGCGGCCCGTACTCCTTAGGTTCTACATAGAAGTCCTCTTCAACGAAGCCGCCTTTGTAACGCACCTTGATTGAGTTCATTTCCCACCGCTCGGACTGTGTCGTGCCCATGCAGTAGAGGGTCACGGAACTGCACTCCGTGTCGACCGTGTATGTCCCTCCGGCCTTGACCTCCGCCGTTTCCGATTTCTTCGCCTTGCCGTCGAGCGAGTGCGCTATTTTCGTAGAAGTCGCCGAGCCCACGGTCACGGAGAGAATCTTCGCCCCGTTGTGGGCACGGACGCGGATGTATCCTCCGTTCTTCGATGCGGAAGTGCTCTGGTAGAAGCGGATGGAATAATCCTCCGTGATATACGGCCAGTCCGTGCCTTTGCCTTGTGCGCAGACATAATCGATGTTCCCGAACTCGTCCAAATCGTCCTGAAGAGGGTTGAAAAATTCATGGTATTCCACGCTGTGTTCGAGTTCCGGATGCAGCGGGGTCGGCTTTGTCTCCACATATTTCTCGCCCGGATTCACCACAACGACATTCACCGGCGGCTTCTCGTCCCCGCCGGGTTTGTCCTCCCCACCGGGCTTCTCTTGGTCTCCTCCCGGTTTCTCCGGGTTGTCAGGATTCTCTTCGTTTCCTCCGGGTTTGTCTTCTCCGCCCGGCTTTTCAGGCTGTTCCGTGCCGTCATCGGTCTTCAGCGTCGTTTCGGGAGTGCAGGCTCCCGCAATGGCAAAAAATGCGGCAAGAAAAAATATTGCAGTATGTTTCATGTCCATCATGTTATATGATTATGTGTTATAATGTAAATGTGCCCGTTTCCGTAAATCGCTGTGTCTCGCGGAAAACGGGGCGTAAAGGTAAGCATTTCCGACGATTAGTTGTCTTTTTTCGAGAATATTTGTTGCTTCGATGAAAAAATTGCCTAACTTTGCGGAGGTAGTTGGGGTTCCGCCATTGAAAGCGGGGCTCTGTTTATTTTATTGTCTATTCAAATAAAACATAAAATTATGGCTATTCATTATGTTACCCAGCAGGGTATGGACAAGCTCAAGAAGGATCTGGCCGACGCAATCGCCCAGCGTCCTGTGATTTCGGCTCAGATTGCCGAGGCGAGAGACAAGGGAGACCTTTCGGAAAACGCAGAATACGAGGCCGCGCGCGAGGCTCAGGGACTGCTTGAACTCACTATTTCGAAGCTTCAGGACCAGCTCGCCAACGCGAGGGTCATCGACGAGTCGCAGATTGGAACCGACAAGGTTCAGATGCTCAACAAGGTGCGCGTGAAGAACCTTTCGCTCGGCAAGGAAATGGAATTCACGCTTGTCGGCGAGTCCGAGGCTGACTTCACGAAGGGAAAGCTTGCCGCCACGACCCCGATAGGAAAGGCCCTGATGGGACACTCCAAGGGCGAAGTCGTCGAAGCCAAGGTTCCTTCCGGCGTCATAAAGTTCGAGATTCTCGACATAACCCTGTAACCTTAGAAACCTTCATGTTTCTTAGGGGCGGGATATTCACATATATTATAATATGTCAACAATCTTTACACGTATCGCCAAAGGCGAGATTCCTTCGTACAAATGTGCGGAGGACGACGACTATTATGCATTCCTCGACATCAACCCGATGGTTCCGGGGCATACCCTCGTGATTCCCAAGAATGTCGAGAACGACTACATCTTCGCCCTCGACGACCCGACGTACATCGGCCTGTGCGAGTTCGCGAAGAAGGTTGCCACGGCGCTCGGGAGGGCGGTTCCTTGCAGGAGGGTGGGCGTCGCCGTGCTCGGAATGGAGGTTCCGCACACCCACATTCATCTCGTCCCGCTCCAGAAGGAGTCGGACATGGTCTTCGGAAAGCACGTGGAGGTCAGCGCCGAGGAGATGGAACGCATCTCGGCGGATATTTACAGGGAATACTTGGCCTTGTAGCCCGGAGTCGGACAGATTTCGCGGCTTGCGAAGGCTCGAAAAGCAATATGAATCTTATGAAAACACTCAGACTGCTGTCGCTGACAGCGCTCGCTGCCGTCATGCTTGCGGGCTGCTCCCGTGGGGCAAAGGTAACCGTAAGCGGCGAGTCCGGCCGCGAGATTGTGGTAAAGGCTCAGAACCTGAACAGAAACACCGTGCTGGACACCCTCTGTCTGGACAAGTCCGGGAAAGCCGCCTGTAAGGTGACGCTTGAGAAGGGGCAGCCGGAATTCATAGACCTCTATGACGGGAATGCGCGGCTTGTGTCGCTGCTGCTTTCGTCCGGCGACCGTGTGGAGGTTGTCCTCGACACTCTCGGCGGCTGCACCGTCAGCGGCTCGGAGGACTGCGAGAAGATGCAGAAGATAGAGCGCGATTTCAGGGAGGCGTCGGAGAAGATGTCCGACCTCGCCTATGACCTTGACCGCGCCACGGACGACGGGGAGATAGCCGCGCTCAAGCGCGAGATGGGGGAGACGTACGTCGGCTACTACCGCAGCTGTGTCCGCTATGTCCTCGAAAACAGCCGGTCGCTAACGGTCATTCCGGTGTTTCATCAGTCCTTCTCCGGCGAGCTTCCGGTGTTCGGACAGGAGACCGACGGCATAACGATGCTGAACGTCGCCGATTCGCTCGCGACGGTATATCCCGAGTCAAAATATGTCAAGGCCCTGAAGGAAGAGGCGAAGGAGCGCATGGATTATATGGCGCTGCTGAACAATCTCCGCAACGCGGAGGCTGTCTCTTTCCTCGACGTGGAGCTGCCGGACATCAATGCGCGGAAAGTGAAGCTCAGCGAGGTCGATGCCCCGCTCGTGATGCTGCATTTCTGGACGGCGTCCGACCCGGAGCAGTGCCGCTTCAACCTTGATGTGCTGAAGACTTTCTACGACAGGTTCCACTCCCGAGGACTGGAAATCTATGCCGTGGCCCTCGACCTCGACAAGACCAACTGGGCTAAGACGGTCAAGGAACAGGCTCTCCCGTGGATAAATGTCTGTGATTCAAAGGGCGCTAACTCGAAGTACATCGGTCAGTACAACATAGAGAAGCTGCCGACGTCCTACTTCATCAGCCACGGCGAGCTCGTCGATGCGAAGGTCACTGACGAGAAATCCCTCGACCAGCTGTTGAACAGGCTGCTGAAGTAATGGCATCATTTCTCAAGTTTCTCTCTTGGGAATTCTTTTGCCAATAAATCTGGGCATTTTCCCGCCAATAAAAAACGCTGATTTGTTTTGAGATGTATTTTGGAGGATAGATTTGTCCCCGAAGAGGGAGCATACCGGGCGTATGTGACCGATGAGGGGACAAATATAGACCCAAAAGACGCTCAAAACAATTTCTTTTTACTCTGGGTAATTACAAAGTCTTTCAGATAGAACGGTTCAAGGTAGGCGACGTCCTTGAACCGTTTTTCTTTCAGTTCCGCCGCTGCCGGCTCAAGCATTGCCGATGCCTTGGGACAGGTCTGGAGAAAATGCGCGTTCGGATGCGTGAGGGTTTCCCGGCATTTGCCCGCGCCGTCGCCTATGAAAAGCACCGGTCCCTGCGCGAGGATGTCGCTGAAGCTGTCGGAGTCAATCACCTTGGCCTCCGTCGGGGTGAGCCGCGTGCCGTTGCCGTCGAAGACAGCCGTGTAGGCCTCCATTCTCCGGGCGTCAATCATCGGGACAATGTGGCTGAACTCCGCCTGTTCCGTACAGGCCTCTTCGCCCGGAAGATTTCCGGTGTTAAGCCTTGCCTGAAGTGCCTGGGCGACGAGAACTTCGAGCGTGCCCACGCTGAGCAGCGGGATTCCCGCCCCGAAGCAGAGTCCCTTTGCGGTGGAGACACCGACCCTGAGTCCGGTGTATGAACCGGGTCCCTCGCTTATGCACACGGCCGAGCACTCCTTTAGCGAGCAACCCTGTTCGCGGAGCATTTCGTCGATGAATACGGCCGTGAGCGACGCGTGCGCACGGTTTTCGCCGCTCTCCCTGTAGCAAGTGATTTTCCCGTCCTCGGCGATTGCCGTCGAGCAGAGGTTCGTTGATGTCTCAATCAATATAATCCTTTCCATCTTGTGTGTTCTTTTTGGTCCCCTCAATTCCAGAAGAAAAGTTCCTTCAGGTAGGGAAATATCGCGTAGGACATTGTTTTCAGGGGCGCGTAGAATGTCGTTTTTGCAAGATATTCCACACTCACGAACGAGAAAGTGCCGTTCAGCGCGTCGAAAATCATGAGCAGGATGCCCAGAATCAGCAGGCATTCGACGACGGCGAGCGTCGCCCCCAGCAGGCGGTTCAGCCACCCGAGCAGCACCACCTTTATAATCTTTTCCAGAATCTTCCCGACCACTGTCAGCACGAGGACGACGGCGCAGAAAATCAGCACGAAGGCTATGACTTTCAGCACGGTGTCGTCAAGCGAAATCCAGCCTTTCAGCCACTGGCTCACCGGAGAGGAGCAGGTCACCGACAGCCACACCCCGAGGCACAGCGACACCAGGGAGACCACCTGCCCGATGAATCCCTTTTTCAGCCCTATGCACAGGGCAACCAGCAGGCACACCAGAACTATAATGTCAAATACGCTCATGTCACTAAAATTTGTCCGAAGGCAAAATTCGTAGGTCATCCGCTCCTTCGGGAAAAACTCTGCAAAAATAATCATTTTGTAAAAACTCCACAATTCATTATCTTTGTCAGTTCAAAAAGTTTGAGGGCGTCCGACGGAACAGCCGGGAGCCTTCGGGTGCGGTTGGGGAAACATAAGAACAAAAGAAACACAATATATGAAGTTCAAGGAATATAAGGGACTGGATCTGGTTGCCGTCGGGAACGAGGTTCTCGAAAGATGGAAGGACAACCATGCGTTTGAGAAGTCACTGGAGCTGCGCGAGGGCGCTCCGGAATTCGTGTTCTTCGAGGGACCGCCTTCCGCCAACGGAATGCCGGGCATACATCATGTGATGGCGCGTTCCATCAAGGACTCAATCTGCCGCTACAAGACGCAGAGCGGATTCAAGGTTAGGCGTCGTGCCGGCTGGGACACCCACGGGCTTCCGGTTGAGCTCGGCGTGGAGAAGAAGCTCGGAATCACCAAGGAGGACATCGGGACGAAGATTTCAGTCGAGGAGTATAACGACACCTGCCGCAAGGAGGTGATGAAATACACGAAGGAGTGGATGTCGCTGACCGAAAGAATCGGCTATTGGGTGGATATGAACGACCCTTACATCACCTACGACAACCGCTACATCGAGACACTGTGGTATCTCCTGAAGGACATATATAATAAGGGGCTGCTCTACAAGGGCTACTCCATCCAGCCTTACTCTCCGGCCGCAGGCACGGGACTGAGTTCCCACGAGCTCAACCAGCCCGGATGCTACCGCGACGTGAAGGACACGACGGCCACGGTGCAGTTCGAGGTCATCAAGGACGAGAAGTCACAGATTCTCTTCGGCTGCGAGACCGTCCCGGTCTATTTCCTCGCATGGACGACGACTCCGTGGACTCTGCCTTCAAACACGGCTCTCTGCGTGGGACCGAACATCGACTATGTCCGCGTGAAGTCCTTCAACCCGTATTCCGGCAAGCAGGCAATCTATGTGGTAGCCAAGGCATTGGTCAGCAGCTGGTTCAACCCTAAGGCTGCCGAACTTTCACTTGAGGACTACAAGCAGGGGGACAAGCTGGTTCCTTATAAGATTCTTGACGGCGAGTTCAAAGGAAGTGAACTGCTCGGAATCAAGTATCACCAGCTGATTCCGTGGTTCAGGCCGGAGACTGACGGGGCTTTCCGCGTAATCGGCGGAGACTACGTCACGGTTGAGGAGGGCACTACGGGCATCGTCCACATCGCCCCGACCTTCGGAGCGGACGACAACAGGGTCGCCAAGCAGGCCGGGGTGCCGCCGATTATGGTTCTTGACCGGAACGGCGACCGCTATGCGCAGGTCGATAGGCAGGGACGATTCTTCCGCGTGGAGGACATGGATGCCGGATATGCCGCTAAATATGTCTCCCCGGACTATGCAGAATGGGCGGGAAGATATGTCAAGAACGCCTACGACTCATCTCTCGCGCCTGACGCGCCTACCCTTGACATCGACATCTGTATGATGCTCAAGTCGCAGGGCAAGGCGTTCAAGATAGAAAAGCACGTCCACACCTATCCGCACTGCTGGAGAACCGACAAGCCGGTGCTCTACTACCCGCTTAACTCATGGTTCATCAGAACCACTGCGGTGAGGGAGCGGATGATGGAACTGAACGACACGATTGTCTGGAAGCCGGAATCCACCGGAACCGGACGCTTCGGCAAGTGGCTGGAGAACATCCAGGACTGGAACCTCAGCCGCAGCCGCTATTGGGGAACTCCGCTTCCTATATGGCGCAGCGAGGACGGAAAGGAGGAGAAGTGCATAGGTTCGGTGAAGGAACTCTATGCCGAAATAGAGAAGGCCGTAGCAGCTGGAGTCATGAACTCCAATCCTCTGAAGGACAAGGGATTCTCTCCGGAGGATATGTCCAAGGAAAACTATGACAGGATTGACCTTCACAGGCCTTATGTCGATAACATATTCCTTGTTTCTCCGTCGGGAAAAAAGATGACCCGTGAGACTGACCTCATCGACGTGTGGTTTGACTCCGGAGCCATGCCTTATGCTCAGGAGGGCCTCCGTAGTCTTGGAAGCAAAGATTTCGGATGCACGGCCGATTTCATTGCCGAGGGAGTGGATCAGACACGCGGCTGGTTCTACACCCTGCACGCGATTCACACTATGGTGAGCGACTCGTGCGCTTTCCGTCGCGTGATTTCCAACGGGCTGGTGCTCGACAAGGACGGCAACAAGATGAGCAAGAGGCTCGGAAACGCCGTGGATCCGTTCGGACAGCTTGACAAATACGGGGCTGACGCCCTCCGCTGGTATATGCTCACCAACTCCCAGCCGTGGGACAACCTCCGCTTCGACGAGTCCGGCGTGGATGAGGTTCGAAGGAAGTTCTTCGGGACTCTCTACAACACCTATTCCTTCTTCGCCCTCTATGCGAACGTTGACGGGTTCGACCCTTCTTCCGAGCCTGTGCCGTATGCCGCTCGTCCGGAGCTTGACAGGTGGATAATTTCCCTGCTCAACACGCTCGTGAAGGATGTCGTCGCCGCCTACGAGGACTATGACGTGACGCAGGCCGGCCGTCTCATTCAGGCATTTGTATGCGACCACCTGAGCAACTGGTACGTGCGCCTCGGCAGGAAGCGCTTCTGGGGAGGCACGATGGACACGGACAAACTCTCGGCCTACCAGACCCTGCATGAGGTTCTTCTTTCCGTTTCCAAGCTTGCCGCTCCGATTGCGCCGTTCTTCATGGACCGTCTCTACCTCGACCTCACGGGAGGGGAGACCGGCGAGTTCCGCTCAGTTCACTATGTTCCTATGCCTCAGTACAATGAGACCGTTGTGGATAAGGATCTTGAGGAGAGGATGGAACTTGCGCAGAGGGCGTCGTCTATGGTGCTCGCGCTCCGTCGCAAGGTGAACATCAAGGTCCGCCAGCCGCTCTCCAAGCTCGTCATCCCCGTCCTGAACGATAAGGTGAAGGAGCAGCTTGAGAAGGTGAAGGCTCTGCTTCTCGGAGAGGTGAACGTGAAGGACGCCGAGTTCATCCATGACACCGCCGGCATCATAACGAAGAAGATAAAGCCGAACTTCAAGACTCTCGGCAAGATTTACGGAAAGCAGATGAAGGAGATTGCTGCGGCGTTCCCTCGGCTTTCTCAGGAGACCATCGCGGCAATCGAGGCTTCGGACGAGTATGTTCTCGGCCTTCCTTCGGGCGACGTCGTCCTGAAGAAGGGGGACTACGAGATTACTTCCGAGGATATGCCGGGCTGGCTCGTGGCGAGTGACGGCCCGCTCACTCTCGCACTCGACATCACCGTCACTGACGAACTCCGTCGCGAGGGAACTGCCCGCGAGCTCATAAACAGGATTCAGAACCTCCGCAAGGACAGCGGGTTCGAGGTCACTGACAGGGTTCGCGTCGGCATATTCACGGATGTTCCGGAGTACAGGGCGGAAATTGCTGATGCCTTGTCTGTTTACGCCGACTATGTGGCGTCGCAGACCCTCGCGGTCGGCGTCGCCATGGTTGATGCCCCGGCAGGTTCGGATGTCGAATGGGGCGAGGGCACAGTTAACATCGACGTCAAAAAGATATAGAAAGATATTTCGAAAGAGATTAGCAAATAGATTCAAGAGGCTGACATTAAAACTTATATATTATGGCAGAGGAAAAGAAAACCAATGAGCCTGAAGTACAGGTCCGTTACAGCGATGAGGAACTACAGGAGTTCAAACAGATAATTCTTGATATGCTCGCCAAGGCGAAGGAGGAGTACAACACCCTTCGGGCCGTCGTCACGCATTCGTCAAGCAACGACATCGGCGACACATCCCCTACGTTCAAGGGGCTTGAGGAAGGCGCCTCGGCTCTCTCGAAGGAGGAGGCCGGGCAGCTCGCCCAGCGCCAGTACAAGTTCATCCAGAACCTTGAGGCGGCTCTCGTGCGCATCGAGAACAAGACCTACGGCATCTGCCGCGTCACCGGCAAGCTCATCCCCAAGGAGAGGCTCCGCCTCGTGCCCCACGCGACGCTGACGGTCGAGGCCAAGGAGATGCTGAACAAGAAACAGTAGGCGTTCTCTATGAAGTTCAGAATGTCCAGGGGCAGGTGGCTCATAGTTTTGGGTGTTGCCCTCGTTGTCATAGACCAGGTTATCAAGATACTCGTCAAGACGAACATGACCCTTGGCGAGCATTTTGACGTCATCGGCGACTGGTTCAAGATTTATTTCATCGAGAATGAGGGGATGGCGTTCGGGATGAAGTTCGGCGGATGGTTCGGCAAGCTTCTTCTCTCGCTGTTCAGGATAGTGCTCTTCAGCGTCCTCGTCTGGTGGATTAACAAATTGTGCAGACGTCCTTCGACTCCGACAGGCGTGCTCGCGGGGCTCACTCTCATCACGGCCGGCGCCCTCGGAAACATCTTCGACTGCTTCTTCTACGGTCTTGTCTTTTCGGAGTCAACGCCCTATGAGGTGGCTTCCTTCGGCGGACATTACGCCCCTTTCCTCTTCGGTAAGGTAGTGGATATGTTCTATTTCCCGCTCATAGACACGACCTGGCCCGACTGGATGCCGTGGATAGGCGGTCGCCCGTTCAAGTTCTTCGAACCGGTGTTCAATTTCGCGGACAGCTGCGTGACGGTCGGCACGTTCTACCTGATTTTCTTCCAGTACAAGTTCTTCGCACAGGACGGCAAGTCCGCCCCCGCAGACGGTGCCTCCTCCTCACAGCAGGACGCTCCGGCGGAGGGCAGACGCAAAAAGTAGCAAAAAAAGCGAAAAAATATTTGCAGAATGTTTCTTTTTTCCTACCTTTGCAGTCCTTTCTGAAAGCAAGGCTTGAAAGTTTCTCCAGGAGAGTTTCTCGAAGGCACGCTTGAAAGGAAGTAAAGTCTGAAAAAGATTCAGGAGAGTTGGCCGAGTGGTTTAAGGCGGCAGTCTTGAAAACTGTTGAGGTGAAAGCCTCCGGGGGTTCGAATCCCTCACTCTCCGCAAGTAGTCTTGAAAATCAATGACTTACAAGAATTACGAACAAATTTACGAACAACAGTAAGTTTGTTCGTATTGTTTTATATTGGACTCTGCTGGACTCAAAAGTTTCCATAGGTACAATACCAGGTATATCATTCAGCATTGTCGCATGAAGATTCGGACTATTAAGAAGAGTAGGAATACGGACACTGCCACAATTCCCGTCCACATCAAAACCTTCTGCCACCATTTGAGGATATTGACTTCTTTCTCGATAACGGTCTCGATGGTCTGGACTTGCTGTTCTTCTTTGTGTCGTTCCTTGTATGTCAGATAGATTCCAATCGAATCCACGACCGCCTTTGACGTAAGTCTGTTGTCTTTAAGAGCCAATGTCTGCTGAACTCTTGAGGATTCTTTGAGTGTGCGAATTTCCTCCAGTCTTGCTCGGCCAGTTGAATCGCACTTGATCAAAGCCTGAACGATGGAAAAATCTGGCTGAACTTGAATGACTGTATCTCGGATGGTCTCGGTTACTGCAATCGTGTGCTCGATACTTTCAGTCTTGTGAGGATATAATTTCGGGCAGCAGGAAGCCGCGGCCAATGCACACAAGAGTATAATTTTAGATTTCATTGTGCTGATGTTTAATGATTTGTATTAACTTTGTGGGCAGAAATATATTCAACATATGAAGAACAAGAAACTGCGTATCACAGAAAAGGACTTTCTTCTGGCCAACCGCAGGGCTTCAAGAGCAGAGGAAATCGAGAAGTATGGGAAACAGATCTCGATGAGGTCGATCACCCACAAGTCGAAAAAGGTCTATGACCGCAAGCGTCTGAAAAAGGCAGGCATCAACTACAACGATGACCTGCCTTTATTCATTTCTGTTGCTTGATTTGTTCCCGAAGTTGCCTTACCTCGTCCTTCAGCTGCGAGTTCTCAGTGCAGAGCCTATCGACGGAAGCCTTCAACTCCTCGTTCTCCTTTCTAACCGCAACGATTTCGGAGTTCACCGCCGTGATGTCCGCAAGCAACTTCCTGTTCTCCGAAGAGAGCAAATCAATGGAAGCCTGCAAATCTTTCAGGAAGTCGTTCCTCCGTTTGCGAGAACCGACAATCCAGCCAATGGCCGCCGTGAACAAAGGGATAATATAAGATCCGATAAATGTCAATATCTCCATACATTAACCCTCCGAAAAGTAAAGTTTCATCTCCGCAAGCCGACGCTTCTGTAGTCCCGGCAGGACAACGCCTTTCGCATATACCCACCGCAGGAACTCGTCCATAATCGAGTTGTCATTCGGATTCGACTTGATTTTCTTCAACAGCGTTGATTTGCGGAAGTTTCTGCCTCCTACATTGAACACGAACGACACAAGGGCATCGAACTGGCATTGGCGCAGGTTCAGGCACTCGGCATTGACGATATTCTCGACTGCAACAATGTCTTGTCGCAAGAACGCCTCAGCCTGTTCTTTCGTGATTGCCATGCCCGGCACTACTCCAGATGTATGCCCATAGCCGACAGTCCAGACTCCGGCAGGGCACCTGTAAGCAGTCAGTCTCAGCCCCTCGAACTGCCGCATTAATGAATATGCTTTCTCGCTTGCCTTCATAATATTGAGCGTTTTCTGTTTGTTTGATTTCTTAATCGTGAGAGTAATCAAAGCCCCGCCACTGGAGTCCGCTATTCCTGACGATGATTCCAAGTGACGGGGCGATGGTGGACTAAACGGCTGCTAAAGCGAAATCTCCCCAAGCATCTCGCCGGACTTCTCGCCAGTCTTGATGTTGATGAAGAAATACTTCAGGAACACCTTCGGGGCTGCTGCGGTGACCTCCCCGTGCACAGCCTTGTAGTCGGCAAGAATGTCGATCTGCTCGTCCACGATGGTTCTAGGTGCTCCGATGCTAACGACCTTGCTGTAGGCTCTAGTCACACCCTTGCTCTGCGGAGCCGAGGCCATTATGACCAGCCTGAGGTCATCCCTCTCAGCCGGCGGGTCAGGCAGCTGGAAATGGAAGTTCGCAGCCGTGAGCGAAAGGTCTGCCTCGCAAGGTGCATCAACACCCGTAAGCACCGGCGGAGTAGTGATCTCGGCACCTCCGGCCTTGACGATCCAGAAATTCAGCCTCGAATAGAGGTTCGCTCCGGAGATCTTGCTCGACGTGCCGAGAACCGACTTGCCCTTCTGCGTGTTCGCCAATGCGTTCCACGCAAGAATCTGCGCATTGGTGAGTCCCTTCCAGCCCTGTGATAGCTGCTTGAAGATTGCCTTGACGGAAGACTGGGCAGCCGTCTTGAAACCGCCGCCGTAGCCACGGTTGCGGATGTACTTGCGTCCACGGACCTTTGCCGCGGTCACGCCCTTCGCCGAGCCAGACATCTCCTCGAAGGCGATTGATGGAATGTACTTCATAATGAAATGATATTAAAATGGTTGAACAATGGTATTGATATTATTGGTTGATGTCATCCAAATCGGAGTCCGCATCAGCGGTGTTTCCCTCAATGGCTGTTTTGTCGGCTCCGTTCCGGACGATGAATATATTGATGAAGTCTCCTTGATTGGCACCCTCCCCGAATGCCAGCCTTCCCTCGCAGGAAAGCGTCTTTCCCTTGAGCCGGCAGACCGAGGTCGGAGTCCCGAACGTGTAGGAATATGCGCTCGCAGTCACGACGGGGAATGTTATGTCGATGTCTTTCGGCAGCCCCTCCAGCGTGCACTCGAAAGCATCTTGATAGTTCTCTCCAGCGAACTTGTCGAAACAGATGTACAGGTAGCACCAGTTGTCGGTGACGACGGCCTTCGTGTTTGAGGCCGACTGGGTGCCGCTCGTTCCATTCACGATTGTAGGTCGCAGGACAGTATTCAGAGGGCAGTCCATCCTCTGGCCGAGAGTGACATAGGCCGAAGCGAAATACAGCGTCAGCGGCCCGAACTCGTCAAACGCCGGCAGCTTCTCCACGCATATAGTCCGAGCATCCTTTATACAGGACTTCAAAATCGTGCTCGCACCGTCCGCCTTTGATGACCGCAGGAACACGGCGGTCACCGCACTTCTGCCGATGCTCAAATCAGGAACCGTAATCTCCAGAACCTCAGCCGCCTTGTATTTCTCATTGTACGTGTCAATATTGACCACGCCGTTGAGAATCACCAGCCCTTTCTCCTGCCATTCACGGAACTCAATCTCCGCAACACCGAAATTATTTGCCAATGCCTTCATATCGTCATCCCCTGATTACATTTACCGCCACTTCCGCTGCCGTCCCGAACACCTCGAACTCCTTCAGATACTGACCGCCCCGCCTCGATATGGCGATGCGCCTCCCGTATCCATCCACGCCTACGAGCGGCTTGACGGAATGCTCGATGCACGAAATCTCGTACTTGCATTTGCCGAGACCTCTCCCCATAAGGAAGCAGTCCACCTCATTGCGTGGGAAAGTCTCATCATTGAAGTCAATGTACATATACGACCCGTTGCCGAGAAATCCGTATTCTCCAGAAGCCGTCACCAGGACAGGACTTCCGGAAAGTTCCAACCTCATATCCTTGAACGGAGAGTTCGCATCCGACACCGCATCCGAGAAGTTCATCCTGGGACGTACCTTGTATATCTCCTTGTTCACGTTGGACAACTCTCCGCAAATCGTGGAAACGGCCATCGACTCGCCTGTGAACCCCGTCTCCGTGTCCATCCACCAGAACGACAGGAAATACTTCTGCCCTGTAACCGGAGCGAATCCTATCCTGTCAATGTATGCTTCCGTGATGTCCGCGTCGCCCCAATCTGGAGAGAACGCAGGAGTGATGATGACGATGCTGTTCCATCCGGAAGAAACGCCCGTGCTCGTGGTCTGCGACATCTTCACCACAAGCCTGTGATGCTCCGACGGCTGGTTCAGGCCAACGAATATGATCCTGTCGGGTGTAACCCAGAAATCGTCGTAGTCCACCTCAGGGACATCCGATGTATAGACCGGAGCCGTCTCCAGTGCTGGCATCCCGGCAAGCGCCCTATTGGTATTGATCCGCACGAACGCATTGTGCGCCGTCAGCTCCGCCGCCTTGCCGAACGTCGAGATGCCTTTCATCCTGTCCGCGAGAACCGCCCATTCCTTCATCTGGCTGTCGCTCAACTTGCGAAACGACCTCGATATGGATGTAAGTCTGTTTCTGCTTACTGCCTGTGATTCCGTCTTGACGTGAGAATGCTGACAGCGTGACGAAAGAACCTGACGCCCTTTCGATACCCTCGCGGTCACATCCCCTGCAGAACCCTTGAACTCGTTGAACGCTATTGACGGCAGTGCTTTCATCTTCTTGTATCATTAAAACCAAAGCCAAGATAGACATAATATAAGCCATTGGAACAGATATGGTTTCGCCTACCTTGCAATACTTCACATTGCTGTGATTCAGGCACAATCAACGTCCGTTAGGCAGATTTGTCTTACACAATTACAGCTAAGGCTGACAGCGAGTGATATTGCGACCTGTACCCAGTCTTTGAGTCTATCAGTAGGTATCGCAAATGCAGTTGGAATATATCAATGTCGAACCTTTTGCGTGGAACGTTGAACACGATTCCAGACACAATTCTGGTTGGAATTGACTCCGACAGATAGTTTCTCATCAGTCCTGGATTGCGTCCGACACCAGGAGCCTCAATCTGGATCTTTCCAAGCACTCGAAACCTTGACGGCTCATCCGTTTCGCACATAGTGAGTCTAAACCTCAATTCCATATCAAATAACGAAGTCATTGAGCAGCTCACAAAATCCAGACTGAAAATAGGAAATGGCTCGAACGTTTTAGGTTGGGGAATATGCTCATTGCCCAGCTGCGCGAATCCGTGATAGGCCGACACGAACAGATTGTAACCGCTGATGTGGTTGCCGTCACCGAACGGAGGACGGTGTGCGGCAACACCAACGGCAAGTTTTCTCCATTTATGTTGTTGCCGATGGGGTAATCTCTGCCACGCAAGAATCGCCCGATGATGGACTTGTTTCTGTTCCAACTGCTCGGCAGTTCCTTTGAATTCCGAATAAGCCCGACTGCGGAAATAGCAGATGCCGTTCCTATGATAGAACGTGACATTGCCGATGGATGACCAGCAGTCGGAAAGAAGAGTATTTGGAAGGAATCTCGGCATAGGGCGAAAGCGCGTTACAAGTCTTAACCACATAGGTGGCATATAACATATTGATAGCAGTCACCAATATATCGAATCTGAATACAATACGGATAAAGCGAGTTTCAGAAGCACGGGAGTGCTTCCCATTGCCTATGAATATACTCTTTGTCCTCACTCCTTGCGTGTGATTTGGTTCCATTATGCACTGACATCGGAGCGTGCGTATATTCCTCCGCTCGACTCGTAGGAAGTCGGAAAGGGCGATGCGTCAGCATCGTTCTTTCCGTCTGCCGGAGAGTGAGCAGGCAAGCCGACAGGTGCGGCAGGAGCCGGACGGTATGACGGTCGAGGCGAGGGATGACGGTCTTTCCGGCTCTTGCACTGATGGTCGAATCTGTGTGGGACGGCAACACTCTTCGGACGTGTGAGCCGGGTCGGCGGAAGGGGTCTGAATGACGGAGTGAAGGCGGAGGGATTGGAGCGGTTCAGGCTGACGAGACAGTATTGGCTCGGCAGACTCCGCGTAAATCTCGCAGCCGCAACGGAGGAACTGAAGCCCCTGGAGCGTCTAGGCCCGGCACAACAGAGAGCGGAGTGACAAACGTAGCGATTCCGCTCTGCGAGTCTGGGAGAGACGGTGTGCAGTGGAACGGAACACTGTCTGTCACAGTCTCGCGTTTTCGCACGCCCTCGGAGGATGTGTCGGTAACGGAGTGGACGGCACTTCCGGAGAGGATGAAGTGAGCGTCAAAGAAATCAAGGCGGAGCCTTACCTCTTTTCCGGCAGGTCTGGTGCGGACGCAAAGGAGCGTCAGCGTAATGGAGTCCGTGCCTGTCCTGCCCATAGGGAGTGGCGAGCCGCGCTTCTCTGGCCGTAAGGCCTGTGAAGCGTGGATGGACGAGCCTCTCCCAGACAGACATTGCGGAAGTGGACGGTGACAAGTCAGAGCCGTCGTCTCCCGCAACACCGCTGACACCCAGTGAGCGGATGCGAACAATCAAAAGAATAATCGGCGAAAGCCGATACCTTGCCGACGGAGTGATTTCTTGAAGTTGAGAGCTACGCTCGAAGACTTGAAGAAATTACGGAGAAGGCCCGCAGCTGCGCTGCTAAGGATGGCGACTCCTCGGACTTCCGGCCGTCAAGGAATGAGACAAACGAATTTGATGGGAAAAGGTTGAAGTCGGAGGACAACTCACGCATACCACGCCGGAAGTCCTGAACTCCCTGACGGGCCTGGAGGCCGTTTGCCCTTGAAGGGAGTTCAATGTCGCCAGCCGCCCCGACGGAGCGGATTCGGAGGTGGGAGGGGCGAATTCGCACTTCGGGAGACAGTTAACATAATCGGGGTTGTGTAATCTGACGGCGTGAGCCGACTGTTACACAACTAAGCTCCGATTATGTTAACTTTCGGATTCGAGGGATAAGGTGTAAGCAGTAACTTTGCATCAGCGGAAATCGGAAGTTTTAGTTTCAGCAGAAATCGGCATAATTGATTCAGCAGT
>CAKVAS010000006.1 GCA_934725015.1 uncultured Bacteroidales bacterium | reverse complement strand
TGCCGAATGCAGACTGCCGAAATCTGCGGAAATGAAAACTACCTAAAATTGTTGAAGAAAAAGTTGCTTTTTACACTCGAATTTTTCCATCTTCTGAATTTTAGAGAATCATATATGCCTTAAAATAACATTTTGTCAACTTCTTTCAACAGGCACTATGAGAAGATAGGCTCTGAGATGAATGAAGTCGACATCGAATTGGCGTTTCCGAGAAGTTGGCAAATTGTACGTCTTGGTGATGTCTGCCGGCTGATTGATGGAGAAAAGATGTCTGGAAGATATCCTTGCCTTGATGCGAAATTTCTTCGAGGTAAGACGACGGCAACAATGTTGAATGCGGGAAAATATGTTGGTATTGGAAGCAATATCATTCTGGTGGATGGGGAGAACTCCGGAGAGGTGTTCTCCGTACCAATGGAAGGATATATGGGCAGCACATTCAAGCAACTATGGATTTCATCAGAGATATATGTCCCGTACGTGTTGAACTTTATCCGTTTCTATAAAGATCAGCTTCGCAATTCTAAAAAAGGTGCGGCCATACCGCACCTCAATAAAGATATATTCTACAATCTTATTATAGGGATTCCGCCTCTTGATGAGCAGAAACGGATTTCTCAAAGAGTAGCAGGCTTGTTAGACATATTACCGTAAGTTGTCCCACAACAATTCAATCCTATCATTGATTCGTTTCTGCTCTTTAATTGGTGGCAACGGGATTAAAGCTGAGCCAAGTCGTTCTTTGCCTATGTTATAGAATGCTTGGCCAGATTTGTTCGTTATGGATTTGACGAATTCTATTAGTGCTGGGGAACTCAGCGCCTCTAGCAGATAGATAGAAATGCTGTCTGAATCATAATATGGTCTAAGAATGAATACGAATCCGCCAACTGTCGTAGTCGGCATATCCTTTTCAATTCTCGCCATTTTGCAAATATTTTCGAGGCTTGTTACCGCTGGCGTGATCAAATCATTCTGTTTAAGCAGAATGTCATGCTTGATACAATCAGGACTCAAGAATATATCGTCGCCTTTAAACCTGATTTCAAAAGGAAGGACATTACCTCCTCTCAAAACACGTATTCCTTGCTCATCGTGCCGTGCATCTTCTTTCCTAAACGTAGCCCCAGTCATTATCGAACAAAGATTGCGAAGCCGCACCCAAGACCAAGAATCAGGAATGTCAAAAGGTATATCTTCGCTTATATCAACGATTTCACCACCTATCTTCTCATAGTGCCTGTTATCGGCACCACGGAAGATGATGGAGTCGGTGATGTCCTTCTTCTTCAGCTTACCTTCCTTGATGAGTTTTTGTTTCTCTTCACGGATGCGTTTCAGCAATTCAGAGGCTGGTTCGTCGGACGGATCCTGTGGAACGAGTTTGCCTTGAATGGCCTCTTGGAGAATAGACTTCTTAAGAAGGTTCAATATTTCTTTGTTTATATTATCAAGTTTTGTTTGACATTCTCCATATCGGTTTATATGGGGGCTGAGTAATCCCAACTTTTCAACGATACGCAACTGTTCCTTTTTTGGTGGAACAGGTAAAAGACAATGTTTTATAATGAGTTGGTTTATGTTCGGGTCTTTTCTTGAACCCGTCGCAAAGTCCATCCAATATGGTCTTTGATATTCAATAAAAGTGTGAACATATTCCATAGCACAATATCCGTTTGGCAGGATTGCGCAGACTGATTGATTGATAGTTGTGTCAAGGTGTAAAATACTATGCTTACCTATAGTGCCAGCACCACCATACATAGCAATGCACACTGAATTTTGTGGAAGAATAGTAAGATTATAGTCAGAACACGCTTTTGCTGTAATTTGAATTTCAGCCTTACTTAAAGTCCCATTATTCAAATCAGTTGTACGAACCCAATTGATACCTCCATCTTTGTAATAATCAGGGTTTCTACTTAAAGGGGTTGAACCACTTGTTGTTTCAAATATATTGCCTATGCGTTCCCACTCCCACCCCTTTGGTATCTCGAACGGAATTTCCTCGTCGATGCATTTTACCTCCCCGGTGGCAAGGAACTTCTCATAATGGGAATTGTCGTCACCTCGGAAGATTATGGATTCATTCTTGTCCTTCTTGATCTTGCCCTCTTTGACAAGCCGAGCCTTTTCCGCACGGATTCTCTCTAACAGCACTGATGCCGGTTCGTCATTCGGATCTTGCGGTACAAGTTTTCCTTGTATCGCCCATTGAAGTATGCTGTTCTTTAATTGCTTTCCGTTCATTGTGTTTGATACTGCTTAAATTGTGAGACACGTCTCACAAATCTTTAATTATTCGTCTATGCTGTTTTCCTCAAATTCTGCAATCCACTCCTTAACCTTAGCTTGCAGCAGAGCCTTATCCGGCAAATATAGTTGATAAGCAGAAGCATAGACATGAGAGTCTTTGGGCAAAGTCAACTCTACAAGAGCATCATTCTTGCTTTCACAAAGTAATATGCCGATGGTTGGCTTCTCAAAGTCTTGCTTCACAAAGCGGTCATAATAATTGACATACATCTGCATCTGCCCTAAATCCTGATGAGAAAGCTTGTCTGTTTTCAGGTCAATGAGGACATAGCATTGCAGCAATCTATTATAGAAGACCAAATCTACATAATAATTATCTTCATCGAAAGTAAAACGCTTTTGACGTGCCTCAAAAAGGAATCCCTTTCCAAGTTCAAGTAAGAATTGTTGCATCTTGCTGATAATGGCATTCTCCAACTTTGATTCTGTGTAAGCGGCATCTGGTTTCAATCCTAAGAACTCCAAGGTCAAAGGACTCTTGATAACATCAGAAGGTTTCTCTATAGTTTGACCTTCCTTTGCCAAACGCATTACCTCGTCCTTGTCTCGGCTCAGAGCCAATCGCTCATAGAGGCAACTGCCTACTTGACGCTGTAATTGTCGAACTCCCCAATGTTGGCTTGCACATTCTATCTCGTAGAAATTGCGTTCAGTGTCATTGGCAATACGCATCAAAATTAAATAATGAGACCATGAAAGAAGAAAGTTTGGAGCTTCTGTCTCTGTCTTTTCAAAAATCCGCAACGCTGTTGCGGATTTCCCCTGTTTTTTCAAATTCCGTAACAGAGTTGCGGAATTTGAATACACCAAGAACAATTTGCGGCATTTTTCCAAAGTGTCAACAGACCACCCTTCATCAAAATGAGCAATTAGTTTCTGAGACAATTCTTTCAAAACTTGTTTCCCATATTGTGCACGGACATTTCCACTTTGCTCGTATTCTACTATATATTGACCAATATAATATTTGGTATAGACCTCCGCTGTATTGACTGAAGTCTTGACGTAAGACCTTGCCTGCTCTATCAGACCGGACACCTTGCTGAACAAGTCCTCAATATTATCGGAGGCTTTAATTATTTCATTCGCCATAATTCTATCTCTCTTTACAATATGTGAGACACGTTTCACTTTTACTGTTTTTACAGCTCATCCACGTTCACATCAATTCCCAAGATACGCTGTATTTCAGCCAAGGTTTTGTCTATCTCGTGGTCGAGAGCCTTGCGTTTCTTAAAATAGTCAGCAAGAAGTTCTGCAGGAGGCAGCACTTCTTCATCATCTTTCGGGAATTTGCACTGGTCGAAATTACAATCCATATCCAGTAACTGCTGAACAGTGAAGCATCTGGATTTCTCGTCACCATCCTCAGACACGATTTCTTTCCTGTCATTCCACCAGTCCATTATCGGCTGACAATGTTCCAGTTTCATCGGTTTGGTCTTGGAGAAATGCTTATAGCCTTCCGGCATATCGAGACGATAGAACCAGGTCTCTTTTGTCGCTTGCCCTTCCGGAGCATCATCGGCCACTTCGTTATTGAAAAAGAGTATGTTTGTGGCAATGCTCGTGTACGGTGCAAATATGCTTTGAGGCAATCTGATAATCGTATGCAGATTGAACTCCCTCAACATTTTCTTCTTGATTTCCAGCTTGGCGCCATCGACTCCGAACAGGAAGCCATCAGGTACGATGACCGCAGCACGACCGCCTTTCTTCAGACGGTACATAATCAGCACCATAAACAGGTCCGCAGTCTCGCTGCTTCTCATATCGGCAGGGAAATTCCCTTTCACGCTTGCCTCTGTGCTTCCTCCATACGGAGGATTCATTGCTATGGCATCCACTTTGTCAGAGTCCTTGAAATCACTCATCTTCGTGGCCAAGGAATCACAATGACGGATGTTCGGAGCCTCTATTCCATGAACCATAAGATTCGTTATTGACAGGAGATATGGGAGAGGCTTCCATTCCTGACCGACAACGGCATTTTGAAACTTTTCGAAATCTTCAGTCGTCTTCACCTGATCTTTAAGATAGTTAAGCGCTGATGTCAAGAATCCTCCCGTACCGGAAGCGAAGTCCCCGAAAGACTCTCCGAGTTCAGGCGCGAGTGTCTTTACCATAAAGTCGGTCAATGCTCTTGGCGTGTAGAACTCTCCGGCGTGTCCTGCGGACTGTAAGCCTTTTAAGATGCCTTCATAAATATCCCCGAATGTGTGCCTGTCTTCTGCATCTGCAAAATCAATCTCATTTACGACATTGACAACTTGGCGAAGAAGCACGCCGTTCTTCATGTATTGGTTTATGTCATCGAATACCTCTTTCACAATGCTTTTAGAACGTGGCGTTTCAGGGGTGACGACTATGCCTTTTATCTCCTTGCCGTCAAATACGGCATTGTTCCCCTTGAACACCGGAAACAGAACGGTATTTATGAATTCAAGCAGCCTGTCACCCGTAAGGGCATTGCCATCCGCATTATCCACAGCCCAGTTCCTCCACCGCAGTTCTTCCGGAATGATAGACACATACTCAGTCTTGTCCTGGTATGCCTTATATTCCCACACTTCCTCCTGTGAGTCATATACTTTCAGGAAAAACATCCACACCATCTGTTCAATTCGTTGCGGGTCACCGCTGATGCCGGCATCCTGACGCATTATGCCCTGTATTCTCTTAATGAGATTGTTTACTGCCATGTCGTTATGCTCCTATTCTATATAGTTCGGTCTTTAGACCATTCAACGCATTCATATATCCGGACATTCCGCCGAAGTATCTGATGATTTTCGGGGGCGTGCCTATCTTGTTGAATGGCGGTAGTTCAAGTATATCGTTATTTTCCAGTTCCAGAATGCCGTTGTCGGCATATTTATCAAGCAGTGCTTCCAGCACTTGCCTGGCGATGCCTTGATATTTGGACAAATAATCTCTCCTCTTTACATTATTCGCCCGCTCTCTGCGAGTCAGAGGTTTTTGGTCGAATGCCACATGACAGATGATGTCAAAGATGTCGGCATTGGCCAGTTCCGGCTTAGCTTCCCTTACGGCCTCTATAAGGACATTGTATTCTTTCAATTCATCGACAATGGCCTTTTTTCGTTCTGCCTCATTCCATTCGTTGATAAACGTGTCCAATGTGGAAAACTTTCCCCGGATATTTCTTCTAGTGAAGTCCGTGAGACTTTCCGTTACAAGGGTATGTCCGTCATCTCTGAGATATGAAACTTTCTCGTGGGTGATTCTGATGTCGTATCCGTCCACAAGATATTTAGTTCTCGGCGTTTTTGTTCCTCCGCTCTTTGGCTCATCTATATCTTTCCCTTCGTGTCCTTCATATGGGTCTTGCTTTCCCTGCGGAGGTTCCGGGTCTCCGTCAAACTCCGGATCTTTGAATAGTTGTGTGGCGTTTCTGAAATCAAGGATCTCAAAATGCCATTTGCCCTTATCTGTCCTCAGTCGAGTACCTCGCCCGACTATCTGCTTGAATTCAGTCATTGACCCGATTTCTTTATCTATGACAATGAGACCGCAGGTCTTGCAGTCCACACCGGTCGATAGCATCTCTGACGTGGTGACGACACAAGGATATTGTTGATCGACATCTATGAAGTTATCAAGTTGCTTCTTGCCTTCCTTGTCATCACCGGTGATGCGCATCACATAGCGTGGGTCTTTCTTGCACAAGTCTGAATTGAGCGAGACGAGAAGTTGCCTCATCGCCTCTGCTTCATCCACGTCAGCACAAAAGACAATGGTCTTTGTCATCCGCCCAATCTGAAAGAGCATCTGAGTTATACGTCTTGCGACAATCTCACGTCTTTTAATCAAAGCAAGTTCACGACCGAAATCCTTCCGGCTATAGAACCCCTGTTCAATCAACTGACCATATATGTCCTTCTCATTTTCTCTTGGCGACCATCCCTCCAAATCAACGTTTATAAAAGAGTTAGTCACCCGATATGGAGCCAGGAAACCATCCTCGATGCCTTGCTTTAGGGAATATGTGTATAACGGTTCATTGAAATAGTCGAGGTTGTTGGCTCCATCTTTTACTTTTGGCGTAGCTGTCATTCCTATCTGGGTCGCCGAGGAGAAATATTCCAGAATCTTTCTCCAAGCGGAATCATCTCTTGCGCTTCCCCTATGGCACTCATCCACGAGTATGAGGTCAAAGAATGTCGGTGAAAATTTCTTGAAAGGATCTTCCTTGGTCTCATCATATTCAACCAGCTGCTGATAAAGAGACATATAGATTTCATACGAAGAATCCATCTCGCGATCCTGTATTTTCGTCATTATCTTCTTGAACGGCCGGAAATCCTGTACCATAGTCTGATCGATCAGAATGTTCCTGTCAGCAAGGAACAGCACTTTTTTCTTTGCTCCAGACTTAACAAGCCGATATATGATCTGAAAGGCTGTAAAAGTCTTTCCTGTGCCGGTAGCCATAACAAGAAGAATACGGCCCTGTCCCTTGGCCACAGCCTCTATGGTTCGGTTAATCGCAATCCTTTGATAATAGCGAGGCTCATTTGTGTACTGATCGAAATAATACGGTTCATCAACGATATGCTGTTGCGATGCAGTCAGCGGAGTATTCGCTTTGATTCTATCTTCCAATGCTTTCTTTGTCGGAAACTCTTCTATGGAAATCTGAGTTTCCATTCCTGTCAGAAAATCGTGCTCGACAAAAGCGTCTCCGTTTGAACTATATGCGAACGGAACATCCAATATTCTGGCATATTCCATCGCTTGCTGAAGCCCGCCACCTACTGGTTTGTTATTGTCCTTAGCTTCTACAATTGCGATTGGGTTGTTCGGGGAGGAGAAAAGGATGTAATCTGCTTTCTTGCCTTCTTTACGGGCGTGCTGTTTTCCTTGTATCAAAACTCTTCCTGCCGTGAAATAGTATTCCATTCGGTAAAAAGACTTCTCCCAACCAGATTTTTCAATGGCAGGAGTAATGTATCTGTTCTTAATATCCTCTTCGGACAGCGATTTCTTGTTTTCCATAAGCTGTTTGTCTGTATCATTCTCCCCGTATTTCTTTCTCGGCGCGGGTGAAAGCGTCGGACCGCTTGAGAATGAAGTTGGAGCCGAGGTATTTGGTGCGGACCTCGTCGTCGGAGGCGAGGGCCTCGGGGGTGCCGGCCTGAAGGATTGTGCCTTCGTAGAGGAGGTAGGCGCGGTCGATGATGGCGAGGGTCTCGCCTACGTTGTGGTCGGTGATGATTACGCCTATGTTCTTGTACTTGAGCTTGGCGATGATGTACTGGATGTCCTCGACCGCAATCGGATCGACTCCGGCGAACGGCTCGTCAAGCAGGATGAACTTAGGGTCTATGGCAAGGGCGCGGGCAATTTCGCACCGGCGTCTCTCGCCTCCGGAGAGCTGGTTTCCGTAGCTCTTGCGGACCTTGTGCAGGTTAAACTCGTCGAGCAGGTTTTCAAGACGTTCCTTGCGCTCGGCCTTGGTGAAGTGCGACGACATTTCCATCACTGACATGATGTTGTCCTCCACCGACATCTTCCTGAACACCGAAGCCTCCTGCGCAAGGTAGCCCACGCCCTTCTGCGCCCTCTTGTACATCGGAAGCCCGGTGATTTCCTCATCGTCAAGGAATATCCTTCCCTCGTTCGGTACGATGAGTCCGGTAATCATATAGAAACTCGTCGTCTTTCCCGCACCGTTCGGCCCGAGGAATCCGACAATCTCTCCCTGTTCAACCTCCATTGACACGCCCTTCACGACGGTTCTGACACCATATTTCTTTACGAGGTTCTCGCAACGCAGTTTCATGACATTCAGTTTGATGTTCCTCCATACTCGGGAGGAATGCTTTGTGTTTCAATTATTTGATATCAAGCGAGAAGTCCTTCACGAGGTTCTTGACCTCCTCGTTGTTCTCCATCAGCACCTTGGCCTTGTCGCTCGGCATATATACTATCTTCTCGGCTTCCGGGACCGGCGCGACCGTCACTGACAGCAGTATGGCGTCCGAACCGGCAATCTTCCGGAAGTTCCCTTCAAGCTCATGGAGCAGCTTCGCCTCCACCCATTCCTTCTGCGCGTCGTTCACGACCTGAAACCTGACGGTCTTCTTGCCGCCGGCGCTTTCGAACTCAAGCTTCGAGTTCGTCAGCATGGTGTAGAGGCGCGGCTTGCCGCTGTAGAGCGCGGCGAGTTCAGGCCAGCGTGACTTCAGGACCTCGTCCGACGGCAGTTCGGCCTGCACGATTTCCACCCTTGTCTCCTCTGCCTTCTCGGCGTTCTCCACCAGAGCCTTCATGGACATTCCGCCGCCGGTCCTTCCTGCACGTCTCGCCCGTGGCACCGCAGGAGCCTCCTCGGTGGCCGAGGCCGGCTGCTCCGCCGGCTTTTCAGTGGCAGTTTTTTCTGCTGTCGGCTTTTCTGCGACAGTCTGCTCCGCCGGCTTAGCCTCGGCCGGTGCCTCGGCCGGCTTCGTTTCCGCTGCGGCCGTCTGGACTACCGTCTGTACCGGTGCCTGAACCGGCTGTGCCTGCTGAACCGTTGCCTGAGACCCTCCGGCCGCCGGCCTGCTCATTATGAAGCACAGCCTCATCAGAGCGAACTCCACGTGCAGCCTCGGATTGGTAGCCGCCTTGTAGGCCGACTCGCAGGCTGTCGTGATTCCGAGAGCCTCATAGAGAAACGCCGTCGAACACCTTCCGGCCTGCTCGCGGTAGCGGTTCCTGAGCGAATCCGACATCTCCATCAGCGAGTCAATCCCGCCCGACTTCGCCACAAGCAAATCTCTCAGGTGCGAGCTCAGCGCCCCGACGAAGTGCAGCGCGTTGAAGCCCTTCGCGAGAATCTCGTCGAAGGTCTTCAGGCAGAAGGCATAGTCGCCCGAGAGGAAATGCTCCACGAGCGAAAAACTGTACTCATAGTCCAGAACATTCAAGTTCCTGATGACGTCGGCATATTTCACGTCAGTCCCGCAGAACGCGACCGTCTGGTCGAAGATTGTCAGCGCGTCCCTCATTGCCCCGTCGGCCTTCTGCGCGATGACATGAAGAGAGTCATTGTCGATGGTTATGCCCTCCTTCTCCGCCACCATGCTCAGGTTCTTCACGATGTCCGCCACCGAAATCCTGTTGAAGTCGTAGGTCTGGCACCGGGACAGGATGGTCGGGAGAATCTTGTGCTTCTCCGTTGTGGCGAGAATGAAAATCGCGTGTGCAGGCGGCTCCTCAAGGGTTTTCAGGAAAGCGTTGAACGCCTGCTGCGACAGCATATGGACCTCGTCGATGATATAGACGCTGTATTTCCCGACCTGCGGCGGCACTCTCACCTGCTCCATCAGGTTCTTTATGTCCTCCACTCCGTTGTTGGATGCGGCGTCAAGCTCGTGAATGCAGTAGGAACGTCCCTCGGCGAAAGAACGGCAGGACTCGCACACCCCGCAGGGCTCCATGTCCGGCGAAGGGTTCGCGCAGTTTATCATCTTCGCGAATATTCGTGCCGTAGTGGTCTTCCCGACGCCCCTCGGTCCGCAGAAAAGGTAGGCATGGGCGAGCTGGCCGCGCAGAATCGAGTTCTTGAGCGTCCTCGCGATGTTGTCCTGCCCTATGAGCGTCCCGAAATTTTCCGGCCGGTACTTCCGCGCCGAAACGATATACTGTTTGTCCTGCTGTTCCATCATTCCCTGTTTTTCAAAGAAATTCTTTTCAGACTTCCAACCTGCAAAGATACATTTTTTCTCGGAAACATTCTTCCGACTCCTTTCCGAAGGATGTGTGAAACAATGTCATTCTGTGTCCAATTCGAGGAGACCGCTGTCACTTAATCTGTCAAAGTCCGATTGAAACAGCCTGTCCTGAACGATACGGTATTTCTCAAATTCAGACTCCGCGAATTTCTTGGCAAACTCCGCCGTCACAGTTCCCGCGTCATCCAGAACGTTATTTCCTCCGGCCTCAAGTATAATGTCAATCCGTTTGGCCCAGTCTTCCATCGTCATCGGTATGTGACGGTTTGCCATGCGTTCTGCCATATCAAGAACCGAGTTCACAAGCTTTCCCATATCCTCCAGTTCCGGAGCACTCAAGTAATTCTTGGCGATGCTGACATCCGACTTGACAATCTTTCCGTCCGGAGCGTTCTCCCAAGTCGTTAACCCCATATATTCCTTATCTGCGTTGGCGCGCTCAACAATAATTTCTGCGGCCGTATGCCCATGAACGGCGAAATGTACCTTATTCTGAACTTTCTTGTAAAAAAGTCTGGTCGTAGGCGCGTCGCGATTGTAGTCTATGGCCGTAGCGTAGATGTCAGTGAGCTTCTGGTAGAACCGGCGCTCGCTCAGTCGGATTTCCCTGATTTCCGCAAGCAGATGTTCGAAATAGTCCTCACCAATGAAACTGCCGTTCTCCATCCTTTTCTTGTCCACTACATATCCCCGGATCGTGAACTGGCTCAAGACACTTGTACACCACTGGCGGAACTGTGTCGCCCTTATTGAATTGACGCGGTAGCCGACGGAGATTATTGCGTCGAGGTTGTAGAATATCGTGTTTCTGGTCACACTTCTGTCACCTTCCGTTTGAACTGCCGAGATTTTCTCGGTAGTTCGGTTTTTGTCCAATTCCCCACATTCATAGATGTTTTTCAGATGAAGTCCGATGTTATCCGTCGAACAGTCGAAAAGCATTGACATTGCCTTCCGGGTTGCCCAAATGCTTTCATCCTTATAAAGCACCTGAATGCCGCCCTCTTTCCCTTCCGCAACGAAAGTGAGAAATTCCGCCGTACTGTTCCGTATCAACATTTTCTTTTCCATAAAAATCTATATTCTTATTTCTGTCTCTTATATCTATTAAGATTCACGAACTTAGTTTCCCTGTAGTCACATCCGTAGGCCTCGTTAGAGCAGGCATAGACATAATAGGGATTTCCGTTTACCGCTTTTCCTTTCTTAACCAGAATCCGTCTTCCGCAATGACAGAGAGGACATCTCTCATTCTTCGGAATGTCTGATTTCGTATCTCTTTTTTTCCCGACACCGGAGACAAACTCGGATATGAACGGCGACGGATTCTCTGAATCATAGAGGATGTAGGTACATTTCTTCGCCCGAGTTATCGCTACATAGAATACCCGTCGTTCTTCGCTGAACTCAAACGAATCCGGCTCACTGAGCACATAATTCAAGACAGGGCTGTCGGCAATCTCCGACGGAAAACCTCTGGTTCCGCCGTTGCAGTGCAGGAGTATTACATAGTCACTTTCAAGTCCTTTGGACTGGTGCACGGTCATGAACACCATTTTCCTGTCTCCGCACGCCACTGTCACCTTCCCGTCTGCATCGTAATGGATGGCGAAATTGCCGTCAAGAGAGTTGACATCACTCCCGTAGCGCCCGAGAAGATACACGCTGCTGTTCTGCGGCAATGCCGATAGGATTTCCTGGACTCTTCTTGCCATACCACCGGAGCCGGACGCGGGAAGAAACTGTAGGTCGGTCCTGACATCTGGACTGAAAGGCCGCACCGTCTTTTCCTTCTGCTCACGATTGGTGAGAATGAAACGCGAGGAACGCTCGACGCACGGATTTCCGAAACGGTAGGTCGTCTCCATACGGCATACCTTTGTGTAGCCGAAGTATTTGGAGAACTGCTTGAAAAGCGCGATGTCGCTTCCGGCGAACCGATAAATCGACTGCCAGTCGTCTCCCACACAGAAAAGTTTCGTCAATGGTCGGGTGCGACGCAGCGATTGAAGAAAGCGGTACCGGTCAAGCGAAATGTCCTGAAACTCATCCACAAGAATGTAGTCATAATCAGGACGATGGCCGCAATTGCATAGAGAGGTCGCCTCAATGATGGCATCCGTGAAATCAATGTAGTCCTTCTCCCGGCACATCTCCTTATAGCGTTCCACAAAGGGGATTACAATTCCATTGATGCTTTCACGGTCACGGCGGCTCACATCGCTTCGCAACTGCTCTATTGATTCGCCTTTCGACCGCAGAAGAAAGTTGAACGAGGTCAGCATATCAAGGATGGACTGCTCCTGCCTGGCGATTTCCCTCGAAAGTTCGTTGCTCCTGCCATTGTCTGTCCGGATTCCGTGCGAATGGAGCTGGCGTTCAAGCTTCAGGAATACGTCTCCGCCGTGGAAATCGGCGCTACTGGTCTCCAGGAGGATGGTGCCGTGTGACTTGTGAAGCCCCCGCTTCCATTCAATGCCCTCAAGGTATTTCCGCTCCTCTTCCGGTGAGAACCAGCGGGGGCAATGCCCTTGGGCATTCACGGCAAAGTGTTCAAGGTAAACTCGATGCTGCCTTCCATCTTCATCCGTAAAGTAAATGGAAAAATCCGGACAATATTGACGGTATTCCTTATCTACCGTGTCGTATTCGTATCTTTCCTCATAGCGGAATCGGATTCCGTACCGTCCGAAGTAGTCGCATATACGGCTCTCTTCGTCGCTCTTGCAGAAGACAGGCCTTCCGTCCATGTCCTTGTAATATGAATTCACCCCATATTTCTGACGGGCGGCGATATATTCCTCCCTTGAAGAATACTCGAACTGGTCAGGCATACGATAGCGACAGTTGAGGATGTAGTCTGAAACCGCTGACTTGAAGTCCGCGTCGTTGTCCATAAGGTCGTGATACACCAGCGCCGGCAATCCTGCATCCGCTATTGTGGGTCTCCTCCCAGTGGCTTCGGCGATTATGTCAAGCGCGAGCCTGTGGAACGTGACGCACTTGAGCGACTTCTCTCCAAGTCTCTCGGAAAGAGATTCCGCGGCTTTACGAGTAAAGGTGATAAGGAGAATCTTGGCGGGGTTCACCCCCTGTTTGTCCACAAGATAGCGGACCTTGCCGACAGTGGTCATAGTCTTTCCGCTGCCGGCACTGCTGATGACGAGGACGTTGTCCTCCAGTGAGACAATCGCCTCACGTTGCTGCGCGTCCAGAGGGTACTTGAGCACCGTGTCGAAGAATGCCTTGTTCTGTTCAAGTTCACGGCAGATGAATTGGCGGTTGTTCTCCTTCTTGAACTCATTTGTGCCGGACAATGCCCTGCATAGCCTTTCAGCGGACTCACGGACAGGAGACTGTCTTAACTGCCTTGTCCCGCACACTTTCTTAAGACGTTCGGCAAGTCCATCATACTTGTCATTTAAGGCAAGTCTCTCGGACTCCGTTATATAATGGGAGTATTTGTAGTAGGCTGACACCTCTTTAAGGGCAGGGACAATTTCCGGCTCAATCGCCTGTATCAACTCCTCGCGTTTTGCATTACGAACCTTATTCCCGACCACAATAATGACCGGAACAAGAATCACGACAATGAACGATAATATGATACAGACTGTCAGCATCTTGGTGGTTTCTCTTTGGCGTGTACCAAACTGGTGCTTGTTGCCAAATTTAGTCAAATTTTCCGGAATTCGGGGGACTTGAGATATAAAATTCTGCACAATTATTGCTGATGAGAGGGAGATGTAAATTCGTGCGCGTCATATTCCCGTATGGCGTCGCTTTGTTTCGTGGATATGAGATGAAAATTTTTATGGAGGAAAGAATATGAGAATAAGAAGAATTATTGCGGCGGCGGTGACTTTTGCCGCGGCGGCGCTGATGTCGGCGAACTTTGCGCCGGAGGCTTTTGCGCAGGCCCAGATAAACACGAAAAAGATGAAAATCGGCGATTTTACGCAGAAGACCATGAAGGTGGTGCTTTCGGGCAACCCTATGTTCGACGGCGTGCTGCAGGAAGAGATAAGTTCCCTCTGGAGGGTTTCGCCTTATGAGTTCTGCTCGCTCGATGACTTCGAGGCGAACAGGACGAGTCCGGACTGCTATTTCATGCTGCTTTCCAAGGCTCAGTTCCGGAAGGAGTCGGAGCCGGGAATCGAGTTCCTGACGGTCGTCAAGGGCGGCAAGAATGCGGAGAAGGGCATTGACGAGATGCTGGAGGTGTGCACGTTTCCGGTGCGTGCGGCTCAGATGCCGAGCGGACGCGAGTTTGACTTCATGCCGGCCATAATCGACATAATCCAGGACTACATCCGCAAGTCGATGGAGGACGACAGGGCCGGGTATGCCGGGCTTGGGAAATTCGCCTGCGGAATCAGCGCGACGGCGGGGATGAACCTCGTTCTGGCGGACGGGGACGTGTCGGGGAATATTTCCGAAAAGGTGCGTTCAAATGCCGTGGAGGCGGGAATCGCGTTTGTCGATGACGACGAGGCCGATGAGATAATGTCTTCCGGGGATATGAATTCCGTCGTCTCATACACCGTCGCGCCGACCAATCCTGAGTCCGGCTCATACTGCTACAGGATGCTCATCGGCGCGGGCAACCATCGCCTCTACTATTTCCGCAAGCAGCGTGTCGGCAAGGACGGGGACTACGGCTTCGGCGCTTCGGAACTCAACAGGCTTGCGGGCGTGCGCAAGAAATAATCTTTGTGGGAATGATTTGTTCAAGGACAGGAAACGGCCTGCGCTATGCGGTGCTGCGTGAGGGAAAAAAGGTGGCCTGCTGCTCGCTGAGCGTGCGCTGCGGCACGAGGGAGGAGAACGTGACCGGCTGGGAGAAGACTTCCGGGGATTTTCATTCGGGGACGGCTCATTTTGTGGAGCACGCCCTCTTCAAGGGAACCGAGGACAAGAGCGCCTCTGTCATAAACGGCTACCTTGAGAGGCTCGGCGGCGAACTGAACGCCTACACGACGAAGGAGGAGATTGTCCTCCATGCCACCGTGCTGAAGGAGGACGTGGAGAAGGCTGCGGGGCTGCTTATGGAGATGGCCACGCGGGCTGTTTTCCCGGAAGATGAGATTGAGGTGGAGAAGACCGTGGTCATGGACGAGATTGCCGGCTACAAGGATTCGCCTGCGGATGACATCTATGACCGCTTCGAGAGCCTGCTTTTCGAGGGGCATCCGCTCAGCGGACGGGTGCTCGGAACGGCGTCGTCCGTGAAGAAAATCAGTGCTGACGAGCTTAGGAGATATGTCTCCGAGTTCTTCGTCCCGGAACGCATCTCATTCTCCGTGGTGTCGCCGCTTTCCGAGGAGGAGGCTGCCGCCATGGTCGGGAGACTTGTCGGGGAGTATTTCGGGGGCGGGGCGGTCGGTGTTTCCGACCCTGATGCCTGCGTTCCCGACTCTGATGACGTCGCTCCTGACGGCGCGGCAATTCCTGATGGCTCGGTAGTTTCTGACGGCACGGCCGCTTCCGGAATCACCCTCGGAAACGCGGCTGACGGCCTTCCGAGGGCTCCCGAGGAGTTCCGCGGCAATGTCTTCACCAAGACCGTCAACCGCCACAGCCATCAGGCAAACTGCATAATCGGCGCCACGGCCCCGTCGCTCTACCGCGAGAAGGAGCGCATCGCCGCCTCGCTTATGGCTAACATTCTCGGAGGACCCGCGACCAACTCCGTGCTCAATTCAGTCCTGCGCGAGGAAAAGGGCTGGGTCTATAACGTCGAGTGCAACTACAGCCAGTATGCCGACAGCGGCGTGATGGCAATCTGCTTCGGCTGTGACCGCGAGCGGCTCGACGACTGCATCCGCGCAATCGACGGCGAGCTCCTTACTCTCAGGACCGTCCCCTTCTCCGAGGAACAGTTGCTCGCCGCCAAGAAACAGTTCATCGGTCAGCTGACAATCTCGTCCGAGAACAGCGAGAGCCAGGCCCTGTCCCTCTGCAAGAGCCTAAATGCTTTCGGGACGGTTCAGGACGATGATGCCGTCCGCCGGAAGATAGAGGCGGTGACCCCCGAGGACATACTCTGCGCGGCCTCCGCGATTTTTGCCCCGGATCGCCTTTCGCGGCTCGTGTATCTGTAATCATTTTTATATTTCGTACCTTTGTCGCCTATGATTGTCGGATTCATATCGCGCAGGATTCAGTTCAAGGGAAAGGTGGCCTCGGTCTGCGTCGCCGTCAGCTTTCTCGTGATGATTGTGTCCGTAGCCGTGTCGTCCGGGTTCCGGAACGAAATCCGAGGCGGGCTGAGCGAGCTCTGCGGCGATGTCTCCCTCACTTCGCTGAACAGGAACTATATGGGCGAGTCGGATCCGATTCCCGCATCTCCGGCGTTCATGCCCGAAATCATGAGGCTGGGCTGCGTTCAGTCGGCGAGGGGCACGATTTCACGGGCGGGGATAGTCAAGGAAGGCGACCTGATTCATGGAGTCATGTTTAAGGGCATTGAGGACTACCGGAAGTCCGACTCCTCGGTCCTGTCCGTCTCGGTGCCGTCGCAGCTCGCGTCGCTTCTGAAAATAGGCGTAGGGGATGACCTCCCGGCCTATTTCGTCGGGGAGAGGGTCGTGGTGCGCAAGTTCCGCGTTGAGGGCATCCATGACGGCATTCTGTCCGGCGAGGACAAGCTGGTGCTCTACACCGACCTCCCGACCATGCGCCGCATCAACGGCTGGGGTGAGGACGAGGTCTCGGCGATTGAGATTTCCCTGAAGGAGAGGTACAGGAGCGAGGAACGCATCAGGCAGGCTGCGATTGACATAGGTTCGGCGGTCTTCGCGCATTCGTCGGAGGACGAGCCCACTGTGGTGGTGACTTCCGTCGTGCAGAGCTTTCCGCAGCTGTTCGACTGGCTGAATCTGATTGACTTCAATGTGCTTGTGGTCCTGGTGCTGATGACGATTGTCGCCGGATTCAACATGATTTCAGGTCTGCTCATCCTGCTTTTCGAGCACATCCCGACAATCGGTCTGCTGAAGGCTCTCGGAATGACGAACCGGGGCATATCGGCGGTATTTCTCCGCAGTTCCGCCGTCCTTGTCGGAAAGGGAATGGCCGCCGGCAACGCCGTTGCCCTGCTTCTCTGCCTCGTTCAGCGCCACACGCACCTGCTCAGGCTGACCCCCGAGAACTACTTCGTCTCCTTCGTCCCGATTCACATCGACTGGTCGCTCATACTCACCGCCGACCTGCTCTCCTTCGCCGCCATCATGCTGCTCCTGCTCCTCCCGTCCATGTTCATCTCCCGCATCGAGCCGGCCAGCACCATGCGTGTGGAATAAAAAGGGTGATAGAAAAGTCTGAATAACCCTTTGAGAATTGAGTATTTGGAAACAAGGTCGAGGTTGAACCTCACCGAAAAACAAGAAAAAGGGGCTTGACTAATACTTTTTAGTCAGCCCCTCTTTTTGTGATCCGGTTGGGATTCGAACCCAAGACCCACAGCTTAGAAGGCTGTTGCTCTATCCAACTGAGCTACCGGACCGAACCGTCCTCATGGGCAGACCGCGCCGACGCGGTTGTGCGCCCAAGGGAGTGCAAAGGTAGGCAATTTTTCAGAAACTGCAACACTATTTCGACAAAGAGGGGAAACAAAACACTTTTTGTTCCCCCTCCTCCGGACTTTTAGGCAATGACCTTTAGTTCCTTCTCTTGGCAATGACCTTGCCCGCGAACTCGATTCCGAAAACCAGCGCGAGACCGAGAAGCGCGAAGCCGACGGCTCCGGCGATGTGCGCGTCTGCAATCGGAAACGTCACAGTCCCGTCTGAGGAGGCAAGTCCGGGGAGGGTGGGAAGCCCATTGACACCGTGCCATGGCCAGACCTTAATCAGCGAGCCGATGATGAAGCCGGCGAGCACGAGTGTGGTCTCGCGGTTCCAGCGGGCGAGAAGCCAGTGCAGGAACTTGGAGAACGCCACGATTCCTATTGCCGCCCCGACGGCGAAAATGCAGATGACAGCCAGGCATTGCCCCCAGCTCATCGGACCGGTGACAAGTCCTGCCGTGGCTTCTTCCGCCCGCCCGAACGACGTCAGTCCGGCGACAGCCCCGAGCACAAAGTCATATTTTCCGAGAATCACGAGGATGAAGCTGCCGGAAATGCCCGGAAGAATCATCGCGCATATGGCTATGGCTCCGCATAGAAACACAAACCACAGCCCGTCAGGCGTTTCCGTCGGGGTCAGCGTGCACACCAGCGCTCCGAGGCCGACTCCGAACACGGTAAGCAATATGTCCCTGGGCTTCCATCCCGAGATTCCTCGCAGGATGAACGCCGACGATGCTATTATGAGCCCGAAAAAGAAAGCCCATGTCTGGATGGGATGGTTCTCAAGCAGCCAGGTCATAAGCTTGGCGAGAGAAAATATGCTGACGAGGATGCCGAGCATGAGCGAGACGAGGAAAGTCCCGTTGATGTGCTTCCAGAACTCGCTGAACCTGCCGGAGAAAAACAGCCGGAACGCGGTCCTGTCAAAATTGTGTATGGACTCCACGAGTTCGCCGTAAATCCCGGTCATGAAGGCTATCGTGCCTCCGCTTACTCCCGGAATCACGTCAGCCGCTCCCATTCCGATGCCCTTCAGCGTCACGAGGGCATATTTCTTCAGATTGAATTTCATTTCTCGAAAATAAAGGCCTCAAACCGAGGCGGTTAATTCATTATATGCTGTTCCGCCGGCCATGGCCTTCAGCCCACGACCATCGGCAGATACTCCAGAATGCTCCTGAGGCACTTCGCGCTGTCGTGGAAGTTCACCTGAATGCTGTCGGTCTGCTCCGGCGTCGTGAAGGTCATCCCGAACGGAGCTCCCTCGTAGTCGCGCCTGCCTATGCAGAACTTCGCCGGCACAATCCCTGAAAAGCAGCGCACGGAAGGACAGTCCCTGTCGGCAAGACAGATGTAGAGTTCAGCCTGCACGGCCGTCAGTTCCCCGATGATTTCCTTTGGAAGCGTCCCGCAGAAAGCCAGATTCCTTTTGAGAATCGTGGTCTTCACTCCCGTGACTATAATCTCGTCCTTGTCGCGCTTTCCCAAATCCAGAAAAAACGGCCTCAGCTCAATCCCGAGCGAGGTGAAATATTCCGTCGCAATCCTCTGGCACTCATTAAATTCCACATCCTCCACATCGAACAGAATCACCGCCTGCCTCACGCGAGAAAGCGGGACGAAGGCGTGCTCCTCCCGAAAACCGTACTTTTTCAGCTGGTGCCTGACGGCAAGGTCTGTGACGAATCCCATGATCTTGAATTTAGCGGAGTGGCTTGCCTACTGTATCTTCATTGTCGAGCGCGTCTCGGCAATCAGTGCCTTGATTTCCTTCTTCGCGGCCTTCCACCTCGGGATGTCAATCTTCGTCCCGATGACCTCGACAACCTTCGCCGCGATGATGGAGCCTATCTCCCCGCAGACCTTGAGCGGCATCCCGAGCGAGTGGGCGTAGAGGAAGCCCGCCGCGTAGGTGTCGCCCGCCCCGGTAGCGTCAATCGGATCCGCCGGCCAGGCCTCAATATAGTGATAGTCATTGCCTTTCTTTACCATAGACCCGTTCTTTCCAATTTTCACGACAGCCGTCTTTCCGTGCGACGCAATCTCATCCAGAGCCTCCCTCGGCTCCAGTTTCGTGAAGGCCTTGGCCTCCGTTTCGTTCGCGAACACGATGTCAACATAATTCTCCACTATGTCGTGCAGGAACGCCTCGTTCGACTCGACGACATTGTACGACGCCATGTCAATCGAGATTATGCAGCCTGCCTCTTTGGCCATCTCCACCGCCTTGCGGATAAGAGCTTGATTCTGCACGAGATAGCCCTCGATATGAAAATAATCGTATCCTTTGAAATACTCCGGCTTCAGGTCTTCCGGCACGAGCTCCAGCGCCGCTCCCATGTAGTCCGCGAAGGTTCTCTCCGCATTCGGAGCCGTAATCAGGACCATCGCCCTTCCCGACGGGTTCCTGCCCTTGAGGAGGATGGACTTGATGCCGTACTGCTCCTGGTCGCTCTTGAAAAGATGTCCGAGGTCGTCGTCGCCGATTTTTCCGATGAAGGCCGAGCGCATTCCGAATATCGCCGTTCCCGTAATCGTGTTGGCGGCAGAGCCTCCGGCCACATACTGGACTCCCAATGGCTTGAGTTTCTTCAGAATACGGTCTCCGGTCTCCTTATCGACGTGCTGCATGCTTCCTCGCGGAATGTGATATTCGTTGAGGAACGAGTCGTCCGGAAGAACCGCGAGAATGTCAGTGAGGGCATTTCCTATGCCGAGGATAGATTTCATATTTTCGTGTTTACAAACGGCAAAGATAGCGAAAAAATCGGTAACTTTGTCGAATCCTGTCCTCTGTGGCATCAATGATGTATCAGAATGACGGGTTTTTGAAGGAATATGCCGGTATGTCCGTGAAACTTAAAAGCATAATGAAATATGTGCTGTCGCTTTCCGTGGCGGCCGTGCTTATGTATTTCTGTTTCAGGAAGGTGAACTGGGGCGAATTTGTCGCGAGCCTTTCCGGATGCCGATGGTGGTGGGTCGGCGCGAGCATACTCGTCGGCGTGATGTCGAACTGGTTCCGGAGCGAGCGGTGGCGCGAAATCCTGCTGCCGATCGATGGGCGGACGGGGCGTCTCACTACATTCAACGCTGTGAACATAGGCTATCTCGCCAATTTCGTGTTCCCGAGAATAGGGGAGTTCGTGCGCTGCGGAGTCGTGTCCAAGGATTCGAGGGACGGGAAGGCGTCGTATGACAGGGTTCTGGGGACCGTCGTCACAGAGAGGAGTTTCGACATGATAGTCATGCTGCTGATACTCATCGTGTTCCTTGTGTTCAAGGCTGGGGAGTTCGGCGCGTTTTTCCTCGACAGGATGTGGACTCCGCTTTCACGCAGCATCAATTTCAGCCTGTGGTGGATTGTTGCGGCTGCGGTTCTGGTTCTTGCCGCAATGGCTTTTCTGATAATACATTACAGAAACAGGAACGCCCTTGCCGGGAAACTGTGCGGCTTCTGCCGGGGAATTTGGGACGGGATTGTGAGCTGCTTCCGGATGACGGGCTGGTGGAAATTCTTAGGCTATACGGTTCTGATTTGGGCCATGTATTTCCTCATGAGCTACACGTCCCTCCGTGCGGTTCCGCTGCTTGACTCCCTTTCCGCCGTGGACGCCCTCTTCCTCATGCTCGCCGGCAGTCTCGGATGGGTCGTCCCCGTGCCCGGAGGATTCGGCGCGTTCCACTATATCGTCGCCCTCGCGCTGAGCACCGTCTATGGACTTTCCTTTGAACTGGGAATCGTATTCGCCACCATATCCCACGAATCGCAGTCCGTGATGATGACCGTCACGGGATTGGCGTCGTATGTTTCCGAAACCTTGAGAAAATGACGGAAAATATTGAAAATAAAATATATACCATATAATTATGAAAAAGATTCTTCACATCATCGCAGCGGCTCTCGTTCTGAGCCTTTCATTCTCTTCCGCCCTTTCCGCAAGGGACTGGGATTTCGTTGAGGCTAAGGAGCTTACGCTTGTAGGCAAACTTTTCCCGGACACCCCTAACCCATATCATCGTCTGGACACGGCTGTTTATCACAATGGATTCACCAAGTCGGAGCTCCGTCAGGTGACCATGAGCTCGGGAATCGCGGTCGCGTTCGAGACGGACTCCCCGGCCATATCTGTCTGCCCGACCTACGGCATAATCTCCGACGAGGGAACCACAGGCCCGATTTCACGCGCCGGATTCGACCTCTATGTCAAGGACGGCAAGGAGTGGAAATGGGCGGGAGCCACCCCTGCCGGAAAGAGCGGCGCGGTCAAGGTCGTTCTGGACAACTGTTCAAAGGGCAAAATCAAGTGCCTGCTCTATCTCCCGCTCATCAGCTCCCTGGACGGTCTGAAAATCGGCGTCGAACAGGGTTATAAAATCCGTCCGTCCGAGAATCCGTTCCGCCACCGCATCGCAGTCTTCGGCTCCAGCTACACCCACGGAATCAGCACATCGCGCCCGGGAATGGCCTATCCGGCACAGCTCTCGCGCATGACCGGCCTTCAGTTCCTCAGCCTCGGGTGTTCTGGCAACAGCAAGCTCCAGACCTATTTTGCGCAGGCTCTCGCCGACGCCGATGTTGACGCGTTTGTGTTCGACGCCTTCTCGAACCCTTCTCCGGAGATGATTCACGACCGTCTCTTCAAGTTCATCGAGATAATCAGGGCGAAGCATCCTGACACACCGCTCATCTTTCAGAAGACGATTTACCGCGAGAAGCGCAACTTCAACGACATCGTTGACGAGAACGAGTACAAGAAGATGGAGATGGCGAAGCAGATGATGCGCGAGGCCTGCCGGCGCTATAAGAATGTCTATTATGTGGAGACCACCAACGCGACTGCCCCGAACCACGAGACTTCCGTTGACGGCACGCATCCGGGCGACTACGGCTATCAGCTCTGGGCGGAGTCGGTGGCGGAGCCGGTCTGCAAAATTCTGGCTAAACATGGGATACGGGGCAAATAATTTAAAAAGTTTATGAGATTGAAATTTGTCACAATACTATTGATGTTGATGGTGGCTGCGGGGACGCTGGCTTATGCGGAGCCGCAGCGTGGTTCTGATGACAGGAGGCTTACAGGAAGGGTCGCTGATTCTGAGAGCGGACGCGGCCTTGAGTTTGTGACCGTGGCGCTGCGGGACAGCGCAGAGGCTCTCGTGGCGGCTGCGACAACCGACTCTGCCGGCGTCTATGTGCTGACAGCCCCCTCTGCCGGTGGCTGCCGGGTGGAGTTCTCGCTCGTTGGCTATAAGGACGCCTCGGTGTCGCTGGAGGGAATGACGGGAGGAGAAATCCCGGTCGTGAGCCTTGTTCCGGACACGCGGATGCTTCAGAGCGCGAAGGTTGTCGGCAAGCGCCCTCTGCTCGAACACCGCTTCGACAAGATTGTGATGAATGTCTCCGAACTTGCGGCTGCAAAGACCGGGAACGCCACCGACGTGCTTCGCGCCGCGCCTGGGGTGACCTTCGACAAGGACGGCAACATCCAGCTCAACGGCAAGTCCGTCACGGTGTGGCTTGACGGCAAGCCTTCCAATATGTCCGGCAAGGAGCTCCAGGCCTACCTCAAGGGTTCTTCCGGAACGGCAATAGACAAAGTGGAGGTGATTTCCTCGCCTTCATCGAAATATGACGCCGAAGGCGCGGGCGGAATCATCAACATAAAGACAAAACGAGGGCTTCTGCACGGCTTCAACGGCTCTGTCAGCGGCACGGGGCAGTTCAAGTGGGAACCTGAGGTTCACGGAACGGGCGACGGCAGCGTGCGTCTCGGCTACAAGGGCGACGTCACGAACACCAACCTCAGCTACAACGGCTACATCTATCCCAACTTCAGCGATGTCACGGAGGACAAGCGCTACGGCGATTCATACGGGTCGCTGCTGCGGATTGTCAACGGGGCGAGGAACCGCTTTGCGGGTCATCAGATGATGTTTTCCGAGGACATAGGGATTTCGGACAGCGATGTCCTCGGCGCGATAGTCAAGGTCAATCTTAACAGAAGCGGCGACAAGTCCCCCAATGTCGCGACGATAGACAATTTTCTGAAATTTGATGATCTTGAGCCATACACGAGCCGCGCGAGCCGCACTTTCGAGGCATATCACACCAGGCAGTATTCAGCAAACCTCAATTACACCCACACGTTTGACGAGTCCCTTTCGCAGGAACTGACCGTGAACGCCGACTACAACCACACGCGCAGCGACGGCTCGGACTACCAGCGCAATCTCTACACGTCTCTTTCCGCAGATGCGCAGAAGTACCGTGACGGGCAGATTGCTTCCGGTTCAGTGGACCCTTTTCCCGGGGACGGCCTGAACGACTCCACTTTCCGCCGGGCCAACATCTGGTCGCTGAAAGTCGATTTTTCGCAGAGCCTCTGGGACAACACCGGAAGGGTTGAGGCAGGAGCGAAGGCGGCCGTGTCGGTGACTGACAACCGCTACGCCACCTACAAATGGGACCCGGCGACTCCCGAGGAACAGGTCGGTGAGCTTTCTGCACGCAACGACTTCACATATTCCGAACAGATATATGCCCTCTACGCGAATCTCTCCAAGGCCTTCTCCGACAAGTGGAACGCGCAGGCAGGCATTCGCGGCGAATACACCGTTCCCCGAGGCGACTGGAAGTCGGAGAACCGGCGCAGCGGCAGGAACTATTTCGACGTATTCCCGAATGTGTTTCTGAACTGGATTCCTTCTCAGAAGGCCATCCTGTCGCTGAACTACTCCTATCGTCTGAACCGTCCCAAGTACTGGCAGCTCAATCCGTTCCGAGGTTATGTGAACGCTACGACATGGACGGTCGGCGACCCGGAGCTCAAGCCGAGCTACTCGCACAACCTGACGCTCTCCTCCGTGTTCTTCAGCCGTCTGACCCTCACGGCCGGCTACAGCCATCAGAAAAACTACACTGACCAGCAGGTCCCGATTTACGACAAGTCCCACGGTATAATGGAATACCGTTACAGCAACGCCGGCGTGCAGCAGATTGCGTATCTCTCCCTCGCCCTTTCGGAGCAGAACATCACGAAGTGGTGGACCCTTACGCTCAACGCCAACTATTCATACGGCGCTTTCAGGGCATATCGGAACCCGGACCTGACAGCCTTTGCGGACTACAGCAATTCATCGCATTCGTTCAACGGCTACGCCTCGACGACCTTCTATCTTCCGAAGGAGTTCAAGTTCAGCATTGACGGCTGGGGCATGACTCCGATGGCCGTAGGCTATTTCACCGTCGCGGGAATGTGGTCGCTCAACGCCTCCCTGAGCAAGTCGTTCCTCGACGGCCGCGCCAACCTGACTCTGAGGGTTGACGACATCTTCAAGTCCATGAGCCAGAACCTCAGCCTCAGGGACGGCAACGTCGAGACCATGAGGATGATAAGCCTCTACTCCGGCCGCGGCGTCTCCCTCGGCTTCACCTACAGCTTCGGCCGCGCCGTCACCCCGCGCCGCAATGTCGGCTCCTTCGAGGAATCAGGCCGGCTGTAGAATTATCACATATTAGAGGGAATGACGATTTTCCAGTGACCGTTTTTGTTTGAACCAACCCTCTCTATAATGCCGGATTTCTGTAGGTTTCCTATGTGAAATTTTACGGTGTCTTCTGTTTTGCCTACAGCGACTGCGATTTGCATTCGTGTCGCATACGGGTTCTGCACCAGAACATCAAGTATCGCTTGGGCAGTTTTCCCGACAGGTCTTTTATTTATCGGGTAAGTTTCTTGGGTAATTTCCGCATTTATTGGGTAAGTTTCTTGGGATGTTTTAATTCCGGCAAATGCGGCAAGTTCTGTCTGAGTCATTGCATAATTTACATTAGGAATGGTAGTGAAGAAAAAGCTTCTGCTCGATTCAAAGAATGGTTCTTTGCCTGCCTTATAAGTCGGCAGCATGGATGTAGCTTTCTGAATCTTGCGCAGCCCGCTTCCTCGCTTCTCCATATAGTTCAATTGTGAGAACACTTCTGCGATGACAGGATTCCGACGTTGTGAAGAAATTTTTGATGGATTCAGTCTTTCCGGATAAAATGAACTTGTTATTCCTCCTGGAGACGTGGTTTCAATTCTGTCGTCATAGATGTTGATGGCCACTTCCGCTCCAAGTTCGGTGTAGTCCCTATGAATCAGATGATTCACGCACATTTCCTCTATGGCTCGTTCGGAATACTCCGGGAGATTCAACCTGTAGTCCGGGAGCTTGAACCACGTAGTTGCAGTGTTGGCCTTTACGAAGTCTTTTGCCGCCCGGAGATTCATCAGAAGATTCCCTTGATATTCGGAGTCGTTGATTGCATCTCCCTTTTCTATTCCATCCCATTTTGTACAAAATATTCTGGACTGCCTTATCGGGCAAATGTCCGCAAACAGAAGTCCGGCATTTGTCATGAATCCGTTTTCTGCGACCAACCCGAATGAAAGAAGAAGATTTTCCTCCCACTTTGCTCCGGAGCGTTCATTGTACTCGGCCTGTAAGTACGCGAAGGAGTATTTGTCGCGTGGCTCATTGGTGACCAATGAGTCCCAACTTCGATGGCTTCCTTTCAGAACAAGGTTATATAATTCGTGAGAATTTGCTGCGACACTTTCATTCCCTTTGCGCACATACGCCATACGACTGCCGTCAAGGAAAAGAAAATATGGCACAGAATCTCCGGCGATGACTTTCAGTTCAACAACCACTTTGCCATTCTCTGCTTTCTTGGGATTAATCGAGAATGCGGGAACAGGGTCGAGATGTGCATTGATTTTCTCGCTTATGAACTCTACGGTACTCTGCGGGTTATCAACTCCTACAATATTCGCGTCATCATCAACTCCGAAATAGAGGACCGCCTTCCGTGTTTGCGAAAGCACTGACGCTTTTCAGCCAAGAACGCACTTTTCTCTCCTCCACATCCCTCTTGAAGTCGTAAGCTGTACATTCCGCAATGAACTTATTTTCATCTATCCTCATGATTCTCCATTCTTTAAGTCATGTAAAGATACGATTTTTCCATGAATAGCAAGAATGGCAATTCTATTGCTATATAAAAAACTTAGGGAACTATATATCTTTTGACTACAGATGGCGTCAGCTACTCTTCGACATCGCTATCAACTTCGCCCCCCCCGCAAAGTGCAGGGCGGCGTGATATTATGATACACTAGGCCGGCTTTTAGCCTGCCCGATTGTTAAATTTTAAAATTATCGGTAAAATTTACCGAAGTATTGTATATTTGAACACGTAACATAAGTGACAGCTTGGACCTTTGATGTTTTCTTTAAGAGGCGTTCATTGCGAGTGAGTGATTTTCTGTAGAATCATTCATTCACAATGAATGATTTTTGTAAACAATTCTTGTGGATAAAATCTTTTATATATACCTTTGCTGAGGAGAATTGCTCTCGTCGAAAATGTTGTTTCTGAATAACATGGTGTATATGAAAGACTTACTGAAGCAGATAATACTTGAGCAGCAGGAAATGCTGCATTCATCGGGCAAGATTTATGTTCAGCGTTATGTGGCTGACGAATGGCTCAAGACTACGGAGATTCTGATTCTGTCCGGCGTGCGCCGCAGCGGAAAGTCTGTCCTGATGCAGCAACTCAGAGGCTGTCTTCAGGAAAAGGATTTCTTTTTCAACTTCGACGACGAACGCCTCGCGAATTTCAAGCTTGAAGATTTCCAGACCCTTCAGGAGTGCTTTTTTGAATTGTTCGGCGAGCAGCACACATATTATTTCGACGAGATTCAGAACATTGAAGGCTGGGAACGCTATGTTCGTCGTCTTTATAACGAAGGCAATAAAATCATTATAACAGGCTCAAATGCGAGAATGCTCAGTCGTGAACTTGGCACACACCTTACGGGTCGTTATATACAGGTAGAGATATACCCATTTTCGTTTAAGGAGTATCTGCAAATGCGTGAAGTGGCGCTTACCGCCAAAACACTATATACCACGGCAGGCCGTGCGTTGATGATGAACGAGTTCTCGAACTACCTCACAAACGGAGGTTTCCCGAAATATATTCAGGAGGGTTCTACATCGTATCTCTCATCGTTGTACGAAAGCATCATATACCGTGACATTCTGACCCGCAACGGATTGACCAATGAGAAGGAAATGTTGGAACTTATGTTCTACCTTGCAAGCAATGCCACGAAGCGCGTAACCTATTCGTCACTTAGCAAGATTGTCGGCGTACAGCATCCTGAAACCATTAAGAACTATCTTGAATATATACAGCAGACCTATCTCATATTCCAGTTGTTCAGATACGAGACATCAGTGAAGAAACAGATGGCGAGCCCTAAGAAAATCTATTTTGTTGATAACGCAATCATTAACCGCATCGGTTTCAATGCGACAGAAAACAGAGGTGTGTTCCTTGAAAACATGGTCTTCGTCGAATTGAAGCGTCGCGGCTTGGATGTCTTCTACTATTCCGACAAAAAGGAATGTGACTTCATCGTGAGACATGGCATAAACATAACCGATGCATATCAGGTGACATGGAGCATATCTGACCCTCAGACACGCGAGCGCGAGATTGCCGGTTTGAGAGAGGCGATGCGGGCATATTCGCTGTCAAAAGGATATGTCATCACATTTGAAGGGAAGGAAACAATCTCCTTTGAGGACGGCACCGTTGTGGAAGTCATTCCCGCGTGGGAGTGGCTGCTGCATGGTTAATTACTGTATTGCCAGCTCTACCAATCTGTTCGTTCATCACTCTGTAGTCTTCTTGAAACGATTCTATCATTTCATTGATTATTTGATCTTTTAGACTTTTCATAAACATTGAATCTCATTGTTTACGGATATTGAATCGGCCGGATGAGGCCTCAGATGCAAAGATAGCGTCGGCCTGCGTAAATTCGATTCGATTCGCAGGCGACGCTGTTTTATACTTTTATCGAATCTTCGTAATTTCATTGTGAAACAATCCCGTCGGTGCTGTTTTGATGTTCCGAAAATATTTCATACATTTGTCGCGTTGTAGGCGAAAGTCTGCAATTACATATTTGATGAAAGTGTTTTCGCACTGTCCTTCTGAAGAAATCTGACAGTTTCAACCAAAAGCAAGGATAACGAACAGCACCGTTCATCTGTATTCGTTTGCGTGTATTCTACACCCATCGATACAGGTGTGGGGATTGTTTCAGTTTGTTTGCTTTAAGGTTTTGTCAGAACCTCTTCAGAGACAAGCGAAGTCAGGCTCCACACTTTCTTTATTTATATTATCCCAAAATGGAGGCCGCTGGGACGACTAGATAATAAGAATGAAAATTCTATTTAAGAACAGCTACCTTGATTTTCCCGTTTTGTTTGGGGAAAAGGTAAATTCTGTTATTGGTGAATATTTCGGAGATTCTGTTGAACTATGGTTCATGTCGGAATCGGATGACAAATATAAAATGTTTTCTTATGCATTTAAGGAATCACCATTTTCTATCAACTATCCTATTCAAACTATTGGTTATTGTGAGAGACTAATTGCGGAGTATCATTTGACAATGGAAGAACAAATAGCCTGCATATTCCATGAAATCGGTCATGCTGTGATTTGGCATGGCAGGGGAAAACATATGCCTCTTGCTGTTGATAATGATGAAGTCTTCTGTGATTCAGTCGCTGCAAAGGCGGGATTTGCTCTTCCGATGGCTACTGCTCTGACAAAGATGAGGAATGCCATCTGTGCGAATCCTGACTCGCCAAGGCGAGATGCCTTTGATCAACGTATTGACAATCTTACCCGTACTTTGCAGTTATATAGACCGGAATGGACTTGCGGACGATATAATCACAGAAGGCATTGTGCCTTGATGTACAATCTCATCCAAGGTGTCGTGAGTTATTTTGATGAACTCTCTGCGGATGTGGTGGGCTATATACTTTCTGTTTCAAAGAATAATGAGGTTCATATAGAACATATCCTTGAAATGACGGAACTTCCTATGGACGCGGTGTTGAACTTTGTCTGCGAACTCCAGAATGCCGGACTTTTGACATCTTATATCCCTACGCCCGAAGATGTTTTGAATTATAGGAAACGTGTCGGAAATTGGCGAAAAACGCAAGAGTTGACTGACGACAGAAGTACGAAAGAGAAACTCCCATACGACATAAGTGATGCTGAAAAGCAGTACAACGAGGCGGTTGAAGGTGATGCAGAGGTTACTTCAGCAATGTTTGAACTTACCTATAATTGCAGCGAAAGATGCATCCACTGCTATAACCCTGGTGCAACACGTAATGACAGTGAAAAAAGCCATAGAAATAGAACTGAACTTACTCTGGAAGAATACAAAAGGGTGATTGATGAGATGTATGAATTGGGTCTCTATAAAGTATGCCTCAGCGGCGGAGATCCTTTTTCCAAGCCTATAATTTGGGATATTATCGAATATTTGTGGAGGAAGGAAATAACATTTGACATATTCACAAATGGGCAAAAGGTCTTTGGGGACGTTGAACGACTGCTGTCCTATTATCCTCGTTTAATAGGGATTTCAGTTTATAGCCAGAATGAAGAAATCCACGATAAAGTAACACGTGTTCCGGGTTCACTTCGCAAGTCTATTAAGTTTATTGAAGGCTTGTCTGAATATGGAATGGCGATGAATCTCAAATGTGTCATAATGCAACCAAACCTCAATACTTACCGGAGTGTAAAAGATTTGGCTCGGAAATACGGCGCTGTTCCGCAGTTCGAGGTTTGTGTGGCCCCGTCAAATGAAGGCGATATGTGTGCCCCGAGAAAGCTTCGGCTGACGGAAGAACAGTTGTATGTAGTGCTTAGGGACGACAACATTCCACTATATGTCGGACCTGAAGCCCCAAACTATGGCGGGCAGCCAAGACTGATGACAGTAAACGCCTGCGGGGCGGGGTATTCTTCATTCTGTGTGACGCCGGAGGGGAATGTGCAGGTTTGTTGCTCATTTCCAGCCTCTTTAGGTAACGTCAAGGAGCAGTCGATGTCAGAAATTTTGAGCGGAACTCAGTTGCGCAAATGGCAGGAGGCAACCCTTGACGTTTATGATGAATGCGGACGACACGATTACTGTGGCTACTGCAATCTGTGCCCGGGCAACAATTATGTTGAAAACGGAACTCCGTTCAAGGCGGCCGAGAGCAACTGTTTCATAGCTAAGGTGCGATTCAATCTTGCCCACAAGATGATGAACGGTTATGATCCCCTTTGCGGGCAATCTTTGGATGATGCGATTGCCGGTCTGAAAGTCGAGGCGGAGACACTTGCCAAGGAAGGAACTACTAATTTCAGAAATAAAAAGTTTGAAGTTCAAGAACTTCAAGAGGTCATGTAATGGACCGGTCAAGTCATTTGTAACCGATTAAATCATAAGGATATGTTAAAGATTAAAACATCTTCAGACGTACGCTCTATGAGCAATTGCCCAAAGGACACTGAGTCTACTTGTGGTATTATGTATCGCTCTTACTAATCTAAGCATTGTGACAGGCGAAGCCGGAATAATATCCGGCTTCGCTCAATATTCATCGAGAGAATAAGAGAGGTCTAAACAAGACGAAGACGATAGGTAAATTAAACTTTGGGAAGATAGAGCAAAATGATACCGTTCAGAGCTAAAAGTTGTGGATTCAAACCGGTGTTGAGTGCAGGATGCGAGTACCTGCCTTTTCCATTCCTGCTTGACAAAAATGGAGATGTCACAGTATGGAACATCGCTCCGCATTCACATGGTAGAAGTTTCATAGTCGGCCGTACAAAAGACGGACGAAGCGTTGTAAGTAAAGGCAATGGCTTTTCTTACACAGGTTATACTTTCGCAAATACTGGGGAGATGGGCGATGGCACATGGGGACTGCTTCTTGAAGCCGATGCTGTCAGGGACTTCAATTTGGGCAATGATGTCGCAGCTTTGGGGATCAAGACGAACAAAATGGAATATGTGCTGGAACTTGAGTGCGATGCTGTTTTGCCTAATGGACAGTGTATTCGTCCTTACTTGCTTCAGTATGATGTCGAATGTCCATACAGAATTTTTGATTCTCGCTTTGTCCCGCCGGAACAACTCGAATCGGAAATTCTTAAGTGGGAAAAATACAATTCTGAAGGGTATGATTCTAAACATCGGCACATGATTGCCGCCAATGTACTGATAAGTAATCTGAGAATACTGCACGATAATGGTATCCTGCATAATGCCATTACTTCCCAGAATTACACCTGGGCATTGGAAATGCTTGACTTTGAACTTGCTTGTTCCCCTTGGCATCCTTATACAAAGGCGGACTATCTTCGTCATGTTCCGGATCTATATGCCCGCGAGATTTTTCAGACATACAATATTATTGTGGAAATAGCCCAAGTCTTATCTGAACATATAGATTATGACTGTGTAAATGAACTGTTTATCCAATATGGATTTGATATAAAACGATTCGGAGTTGAAGTCGTCCCTTCAAAAATATAATTTATTGAATTTGTTAAAATACCGTAAAGGCATTGATTATGGCTCTGTTAAAAGAAGACTGGAGTTTGGATATAGAGAGAATCGATAGACTTCCATTGGAAGAACAGATGAGACAGGTAGGGGCATTCACCAAGGAACAATTCAGGGAATATGTCTCTGCTATACCGATTGTCGAGTCTAATGCTTGTCCAAGAATGGTGATGGGTAGTAAAAATCACATAGTACTATTTGTCAGATAGTTCCAGTTCCACCGGACAGTGGTCGGAACCCATGATGTCGGGGAGGATGGAGGCGGAGACGAGGCGCGGGGTGAGGTCGGCGGTGGCGAGGAAGTAGTCGATGCGCCAGCCCACGTTCTTGGCGCGGGCGTTCATCCGGTAGGACCACCAGGAGTAGGCTCCCGTCACGTCAGGATGGAATAGACGGAAGGTGTCGATGAACCCGCTTTCGAGAAGTTCGGTCATCTTTTCGCGTTCCTGCGGCGTGAACCCGGCCGACTTGGTGTTGGTCTTCGGATTCTTCAGGTCTATTTCCTTGTGGGCGACGTTGAGGTCTCCGCAGATGATGACCGGCTTGGGCGTGCCGCCGGCCGCGTGTGAGCTTTCCTTTGTCCGGGCAAACAGTCCCTCTTTTGCTCCGGAGGCGGCATTCACCGCAGTGTCATAAGATTCGGCGAGGGTTGCCAAGCCTCTGTCATGCAGCGCGTTGAGATACTCTCGGAACGCGTCCTCCCACTCCATCCGGTAGTCGAGCCTCTTCGGAAGTTCTCCCGGCGTGTCCGGGTTCTGTGAGTTCGGGGTGTAGCAGCATACGAGGTAGAAATCCGGCATTTCGAGGGTTATGACGCGCCCTTCGTGGTCGTGCTCGTCGCGCCCGATGCCGTAATGCACCGCCAGCGGCTTTATCCTCGTATATACGCAGACTCCGGAATATCCCTTCCTGTCGGCATAGTTCCAGTAGCTGCGGTAGTCAGGAAACTCAAGGTCAATCTGCCCCGCCTGAAGTTTTGTCTCCTGTATGCACACGAAATCAGCGTCGAACCCCGCGAAAATCTCCGCGAATCCCTTTCCGCACACGGCCCGCAGCCCGTTGACATTCCACGAAATAAACTTGATCATAAAAATTTCAGATTAAAAATGAAATTGATGTGCCCCACAGGGACTCTAACTGCTGTAAAAAGCTTGGAGTGATGTGAGATAAGGAGATGGAGTGCAAGGCACCCGGCGCGGCTGAAACCGCAGCAACCTTATGGTTGTGAGGATTTCAGCAAGACGGGTAACGAAGCAATCCGCTCCTTTGCTCGCATCACATCACATTCCACTCGGTGCCTTCCTTCGTGTCCTTTATGGCGATTCCCAGCGCATTCAGTTCGTCGCGGATGCGGTCGCTCGTCACCCAGTCCTTCGCGGCCTTGGCGGCTCTGCGCTCCTCCAGCACCATATTCATCAGCCCGTCAATCACTTCCATTGACTTTCCGCTGCCGTCAACCTCCTCGTCCCTGAGTCCGAGAACGCCGAAGACGATGTCGTCGAAAAGACGGAGCAGAACCTCAAGGTCGGCCTTCGAGAGATGTCCCGGCTGGCCTTCCTTCGCGGTCTTTGCCGTGTTTATCATCTTCACTGCCTCAAAGATTCCGGAAAGCGCGACGGACGTGTTGAGGTCGTCGCACAGAGCCTCATAGACCCCTTCGCAGAGCTTTGCGACCGCCTCGGAACAGCCGCATCCCTCGAACGAATCAGGCGCGACGTCGGTGATGAACTCGCCGTATTTCAGCGCCTCGGCCTCGTCGCCGTTCTCGCCCTTCACGACGTGCTCCGCTCCGGCGGCCTTGCAGAGTGCGCAGAGGTCGCGGTAGGCCTGCATCACCCTCTTCAGCCCCTTTTCCGCGCCCTGAAGCGCCTCGTTGCTGAAGTCGAGCGTGCTGCGGTAGTGTGCCTGAAGGATGAAGAAGCGCACCGTCATCGGGCTGTAGGCCTGTTCGAGAAGCGGGTGGGTGCCGGCGAACAGCTCGCTGAGAGTGATGAAGTTTCCGAGCGACTTGCCCATCTTCTTGCCGTTGATGGTAATCATGTTGTTGTGCATCCAGTACTTCACGCCGGTGCAGCCCCTTGAGGCCACGTTCTGCGCAATCTCGCACTCGTGATGCGGGAACATCAGGTCCATTCCGCCGCCGTGTATGTCGAACTCCTTCCCGAGATACTTCTCGCTCATCACGGAGCACTCCAGATGCCAGCCCGGGAAGCCTTCGCCCCACGGAGACGGCCATTTCATCAGATGCTCCGGAGCCGCCTTCTTCCACAGCGCGAAGTCGTATGCCGCGTGCTTGTCCTCCTGTCCGTCGAGGCTGCGCGTCCCTTCGAGGGTGTCGTCGAGTGTGCGTCCCGAAAGGATGCCGTAGCGGTGGTCGTGGTTGTACTTGACGACGTCGAAATAAATGGAGCCGTTGCTCTCGTAGGCATACCCGGAGTCGAGTATTTTCTTCACAAGTTCCTCCTGCTCAATGATATGCGCAGAGGCTCTCGGTTCAATGGACGGCGGCGCGACGTTCAGCGAACGCATGGACTCGTGGTAGGCGAGCGTATATTTCTGAACGACCTCCATCGGCTCCAGCTGCTCAAGCTTTGCCTTCTTGGCAATCTTGTCCTCGCCCTCGTCAGCGTCCCCGACAAGGTGTCCGACATCGGTTATATTCCTGACATACCGCACCTTATACCCCAGGTGCCTGAGCAGGCGCACCAGAACGTCATAGGTTATTCCCGGACGCGCGTGCCCGAGATGCGCCTCCCCATAGACCGTCGGCCCGCAGACATACAGTCCCACGCGCCCGGGATGAATCGGCTCAAAAAGTTCCTTTTTTCGAGACAATGTGTCGGTGATGTATAAATTTCTCATATCCTTATAATTTATATTCAACTCTTTCGAGGCGTATGCATTCTATGAATATGCGTCGGCGGGCAAAGCCCGAATCCGCTCGCCTCAACCTGCGAAGTTAGTGATTTTGCCTCGTATGTTCGCAAATATTTTCGTACTTTTGCATTTCATTTGCCGGGGCGTGTGTTTTTTCCGGCAGGATTTGCACTGAACGATATGGAAAAATCACAGAACACATTTGCCCTCGTGACAGGAGCGTCGTCCGGGATGGGCCTTGAATATGCGAAACAGCTCGCCGCAAAGGGGCACAACATCCTCGTCGTCAGCAACAGGGACGAGGACAACCGCAGGGTCGCCGAAATGCTCCGCACGGAATATGGCGTGTCTGCGGTTCCGTACTATGCCGACCTGTCGAAGTCCGAGAACTCGCAGACCCTGTACGACTGGACGAAGGAAAACGGGTATGTCGTTGACATTCTGATAAGTAACGCCGGAATGCTCATCTACAACAAACTTTTCAACACTCCCGCGCAGAAGGTGGATCTCATTGTCGGAGTCCACTGCCTCGCCACCACACACCTCTGCCGGCTTTTTGGAGGGGACATGAAGGAGCGTGCGGAAAAGCTTTCTGCAGAGCGTGTTGCAGCGGCCGTCGCAGCAGGGGCGAAACCCGGAAGTCGCAAGGCACGCAGGGCTGGTCGTCTGAAACCCGGAGAGGTCGGACGAATACTCATCATGGCCTCGCTCGCGGCATACCTTCCCTATCCGACAATCTCAACCTACTCGGCGACAAAGGCCTATCTCAAGAGCCTCGGTACCTCCCTCTGGCACGAGATGCGCGACTACGGCGTGACCGTCACCACCATTTGCCCGTCCGCCGTCGACACCCCGCTCATCAAGCTCGCCCCGAACCTCCGTCGGCTCGCCCACAACCTCGGCGTTATGATTTATCCGCAGACTCTCGTCCGACAGGCACTCTCTGCCATGTTCCGCGGCCGCCGCATACTCGTCCCGACCGTGCTCGCCAAGCTCGCCGTGGTCTTCTGCGGCCTTCTTCCGCAGCACTGCGTCTATTGGATTGCCCACACCCCCGTCCTCAAGAAAAATGTCCTTGACAGGGCGTGATTCGTTGGAATCTTTATATATACCTCGCTGTGTAGGATTCCTTGCAGCCGCGAAGGTCTTCCGGGGTGCCGGCAAAGACCACGCGGCCGCCGCCGTCGCCTGCCTCGGGACCGAGGTCGATGACCCAGTCGGCGGCGCGGATTACGTCGGCGTTGTGCTCGACCACCACGATGGAATGACCCCGCGAGAGGAGCGCGTCGAATGACTTGAGCAGCTTCTCCACATCATAGAAATGGAGTCCCGTCGTCGGCTCGTCGAAGATGAACAGGATTTTCTGCTCCTTGGCCTTGCCGCTCTGCTCGGAGTTCATCAGCATGAAATAGGCGAGCTTGATTCGCTGGCTCTCCCCGCCGGAGAGCGTGCTGCTGCTCTGGCCGAGAGTGATGTAGCCGAGACCGACATCCACGAGCACCTGAAGCCTTGCGGCGATTCTCTGTGCCGTCGGGTCCGGCTGTGCGCCGAAAAATCCGATGGCCTCCTCCACGCTCATGTTCAGGATGTCGTCTATGTTCTTGCCCTGATAGCGCACCTCAAGGATGTCGGGCTTGAATCTCTTGCCGCCGCAGGCCTCGCAGACCATCGTCACGTCGGCCATGAACTGCATGCTGATTTTCACGAAGCCGTCGCCCTGGCATTCCGGACAGCGCCCTCCCTCCTGGTTGAACGAGAAGAATGACGGGGTGTAGCCGTTGATTTTGGCGTACTGCTGCTCGGAAAGGAGCTTGCGGATGTCGTCATATATCTTCAGGTAGGTCACGGCGTTGCTTCGCGAACTGCGTCCTATCGGGTTCTGATCGACATACTCGACTTGAGTTATGCGGTCCGTGTTGCCCGAGAGTCCCCGGAAGGTTCCCGGAACCGGGCCGGCGTGGTTGATTTCGCGATATACGGCCGGATAGAGGATGTCGCCCACAAGCGAGGACTTTCCCGAACCGCTCACACCCGTGACTACAGTGAGCACTCCGAGCGGGAACTTGACATTTATGTCCTTGAGGTTGTGCTCCATCGCGCCCTCGACGGTGATTGAGTAGTTCCATCCTCGTTTCTGACGGGTTATGCGCAGGCGGCGTCCGGTGAGGTACTGGAGGGTCAGAGAACGGTCAAGCATGTCGATGGCGTAAGTCTTTTCCTTCTGAATTTCTGTGGGAGCGCTGTCCTCCTTGGCTGCGTCGCCATGTGAAGCTGCCCGCTCGTCTGATATCGCTCGGAGCGTATCCTCAAGCCGCCCCTCAAACACAATCTCCCCGCCGTTCACGCCGGCCTTCGGGCCGATGTCAATCAGCAGATCCGCCGCCTTCATTATGTTCTCGTCGTGCTCCACCACGACAACCGTGTTTCCTATGTCCCTGAGCCTCTTCAGAACCGAAATCAGCCTGTCCGTGTCGCGGGGATGCAGACCGATGCTCGGCTCGTCAAGGATGTAGAGCGAGCCCACCAGCGAGCTGCCGAGTGCCGCCACAAGATTGATTCTCTGGCTCTCGCCACCGGAGAGCGAGTTGGAGCGGCGGTCAAGCGTGAGGTAGCCCAGCCCGACGTCGTTGATGTAGTCGAGCCTGTCTAAAATCTCCTCTATCGCCTTTCCCGCGACGCTGCGGTCATATTCGCTTAATTCTATATTCCTGAAAAACTTCGTCAGCTGTCCCACGTTCATCTTCAGCAGCTCATGGATGTTCTTCCCTCCGACCTTCACGTACAGCGCCTCCCGGCGAAGGCGGCTTCCTCCGCACTCATGGCAGACGGTCTTTCCGCTGTAGCGGCTCAGCATATATTTGTACTGAATCTTGTACTTGTTCTGCTCGACCCACTTGAAGAACTCGTTCAAGCCGATAATCGAGTCCTCCTCAGTCGCCGCCGGGCATCCGTTCCAGATTTTGTCCCGCTGTTCCTGCGTCAGGTTGTGGTAAGGCTCGAAAATCGGAATGCCGTACTTCGCTGCGTTCTTCACCAACAGATCCCTGAACCAGCCCATCTTCTCGCCTCTCCAGCAGGCAATCGCGTCGTCGTAGAGCGTCCTGCTCTTGTCCGGCACGACGAGGTCCTCGCTGATTCCGATGATTTCCCCGAGCCCGCCGCACACCGGACACGCTCCAAGCGGGCTGTTGAAGCTGAAAAGGTACTCGTCCGGCTGCCTGAACTTTATCCCGTCCAGCTCGAACCTGTTTGAAAACTCCTCATTATGAAGCCCTTCCGCGTCCTGCCAGCACACGGAAATGCGTCCCTCGCCCTTGTCGAACGCAGTCTGTATGGACGAGTGGAGCCTTGTCGCCAGTTCTTCCGAAATCCCTCCCGCGCCGAGTTTCAGACGGTCAACGAGCAGCGACAGTTTCTCCGGGAAATTTCCGCTTTCGGAAAGCCTCATCACATCCTCGATGCTCACCTGCCTTTCCGTGAAAAAACGCGAAAAACCCTCCTCCTTCAGCGCCAGCATCAGCTCCACCTTGTCGTCGCGTCCCGTCCATCTGATGTCGGACAGGATATAGACCGGTATGCTCGTGTCTCCCTCAGGCTTTATGGAATCCATGAATCTGAGCACGTCGCCGGCTGAACTTGCCGTGACGAGCCGTCCTGAAATCGGGGAATATGTCTTTCCGATTTTTGCGAATATGAGTCTGAGATAGTCATATATTTCCGTCGTCGTGGCGACAGTGGAGCGCGGGTTGCGGATGTTCACCTTCTGCTCTATGGCGATTGCCGGCGGTATGCCTTCGATTGCCTCGACGTCCGGTTTCGTCATTCTTCCGAGAAACTGCCTGGCATACGACGAAAGGCTCTCCGCGAACCGTCGCTGCCCCTCGGCGAAAAGCGTGTCGAACGCGAGCGAAGACTTGCCGGAACCGGATATTCCCGTAATCACGACAAATTTACCGCGTGGGATTTCGACCGTAATATTCTTGAGATTATTGACCTTCGCACCCCGTATGACTATGTTTCCTTCCTCTGACATATCCTTGCCGTCGTACAAAAAATTAAAAACGCTACACAGTTCCGACGACCACAATTCGGATAAATTGGCAGTTTTTGTCGGAAAAGATTACAAAAATACGAAAAAATATTTGGAGAATATGAAAAAATGCGTACCTTTGCATCCGCAATCGGGAGAAGCGGTTGCAGCTGACAAGTTTGGTGCGGTAGTTCAGCTGGTTAGAACGCCGGCCTGTCACGCCGGAGGTCGAGGGTTCGAGTCCCTTCCGCACCGCTCAAGACTCCTCAACGAGATTTTCGCTGGGGAGTCTTTCGTTTTGGGTATAATTGCCAAAAATGGTCAGAATTCCCAGCTGAGGCGGAGGCGGAGGTCGATGCGGAGGGGGTTGTCCTTCAGGGAGGTGCGGGCGATGATGACCGGCGTGCCGTCCGGAAGGGATGCGGGGACGGACATCGTGACATGACCGTTGTCGGATTTTCGCAGTGGGATGCTGTGGGAGTATTGCGCAAGTCCGACCGACACTCCGGCTGCAATCCTGTTTTGCTCCTTGGCTTGTTTCCTGCCTTGCTTCTTGCCGACGGCGATGCTGACTCCAGCGGTCAGGTTTCCGAAAAAGCCGTCCTTTGAGAAGCAGCCGAGCCGGTCGAGCGCTTCGACCGGGAGATAGCTTCGCTGCCCGTTGGAGAAACAGCACAGACGGTTCGTTGCCCGCACCCGTTCTTCCTCGGCAAGCCTGACGGCCTCCTCTTCAGAAAGCTGACCGTGCCGCTTCAGGAGATTCTCTACGCAGGAGTTTATATACTCTTCTGGCGTGCTGAATCCGAGCGACATATAGCGTTCGGGAAATGGTTCAACGTTGAACGACAGTTCCGAGGTTGTTCGCTTGGAGTGCGCGAACTGAAAGGCATATCCGAGGTCAATCTGAACCATAGGGGAGACGCGCCTGTCGAGGATGTCGCTCCGGAGTCTCACGAACACAGGCAGCGCAGTCGTTCCCGTGACGACGGAATTGCTGCCCTCGATTCCTGCGGCAACAGCGAGCTGCGGACGGAACCGATAGCCACCGAACATTCCGAACGCGTAGTCCGGCATCATGCTTTTGCCGCTGTTCCTGCCGGCTCCGGAATGCGCCCCCGGAATCGCGTGCGCCTTTCCCGCCGCGAACCCCGCCGAAATCTCGACTCCAGCAAAGATTCCTTTCCGGAAATGTCCGGTGTCCTGCCGCTGCGCCAAAGCGGATACCGTAACGCTCATGAGCAGAATTGTCGCTGCAATCATGACAGGCACGCGCCGTCGTGGCTGTGAAGATACTGTCCTTGAAGCCGTCATGTCAATGTACCATTATAATCTTGTGTGAGAACCTCCCGTGCATTGTCTTCCAATCGACCGAAGTCGTCACGGTGTATGGATTGTCGTCATATTTCGAGCTGTAGCCGCTGTTGTCGTAAGTCAAATCGACGGAGGTGTAAGGCTCGAACTTATAGACATACCAGTTTCCGGAACTGTTGGCCCTTTCGAAGCTGAGGTCGAGAATCACTTTCGTCGGGTGGGCATGATGCTGCCATGGAGTGCCTTTGATGTAGTTCTTGTTCGAATCGTCGAAGGTCTTGCTGTAAATCGTGTTGAAGAGTGTCATTATGCCTTCATAGGCGAGAGTATGAGTTCCGGCGGAATTGCTTGAGACAGTCACATCGGGGGCGTAATTGGCCTCGGGATAGTAATCCACAGGGTCTTTTTTCTGCCCATGGACATGAGTGCGGCAGAACCCCTTGCAGTTCAGCGAAGGCTTGATGTATGTGTTGCTGATCGCCCCGTCTGACTTAAGTGTGAAATATGGATGTTTTGATGAATTTACCATCCCTATTTTGATGTCGCGCATCTTCTTCATGGTTATGGCGATGTTCTGGGGCGTGAGGTAGCTGTAGTTCTTGAAAACACGCGACGCGTCGCCATGGGTGTGGCCTTTATACACATTTGAAGAGTAGTATGAGCACCCCTTGAAATCATAGTCGTTGGAATAGACATAGTCGCTCTCGGCTCCGGAGTCTTCAAGTTCCTCGCTGAAGTCGTATGACAGCACCATGCCGTTCGGGGCCGCGAAATCAACCATTACGGTTATGCCGTTCTTATTGTAGAAGCCGCCTGTTTTCTGACTAAGCGCTGAATCGAAATATCCATATCTGTCGTAGGTCAGCTGTGCCTCGGCCGTCCATGTGGCATGAAGCAGATTGTTGAAGTTCTTGTCAAGCCCGATTATTGTCGTGCCGTCATCGAATCGTGTCATCCCGCAGGATGTAAAGGTTCCTGAGGTGACGGTGGCTATGACTGCTTCCGCCATCAGCATGGACAGGTTTTGTGGCAGGTTTATGCTTGTTGGGCAGTCATAGAAGTATATGTCCGTGCCGGAAGGTGTTGTCGTGCCGAAGAGAGCCTTGCCGGCGGAACCTCTCTGTGTCAGCGCCAGATATTTGAAATTGAATGACATATTTGACCGGTTGGACACGGTGAAGAAGAAGTTTGAACTTATGCCGTATTTTTCCGCTGCGGCCTTTCCCCCGTACGCCTTGTCGCAGAAAGCGATGTCAAACGGGAAATAACTGACATCGAATGCTTTCTGTTTGTGCATTGAGTGGACATTGTCCGCGATGCCTATGTTGAGGCAGCCGGATGTGCCGACCATTGTCCACAGTGTGGAGTTTGCCGAGGCATCCTTTCCTGTGTTGCTCATCTTGAGACTGACTGTGCAGAACGGCTGCCCATAGAGCTTTCCGACGCTTCCGCTGTATTTATCCGAGATGTATGTGCTTATGCATCCGCTCTTTTTCGCGCTGCTCCAGAGCGCACTGTCATCAACCACATTTATGTTGAACACATCCGATGCAAATCCGTACCCTTTGCCGTCATCTGCCAGCAGATTGCGCCCGTCGCTGTCACAAAAGTATGCATATATGTCGGCTATGTTCCCGTTGATTGTTGCCGAAGGCGTCCTTTCTTCAGTGTCGGGTGTGACGGCACGTTCTTCAGAAGATAGGACAATCTTAGGCGTCTTGACATTCAGCCCCAATGCTATTTTGGAGACCTTGCTCCCGTCGGCGTCGCAGAGCCACAGCTCGCCTCCTGAATATTCACGGCGGCAGGTTCCCTCGAAAATGATCTCCCCGTTATCGTTCATCTCGAAAGGAGTGAAGGAAATCGGGTCGTTTTCCGGATTGTCGGAAGAGTTTCCGATGCAGCGTATCGTGCATTTGTCCGTCAGATCGGCAAGATTATCCCCGAAATATGATATGACTGACCGGTCAATAGAAGACAGCCTTCCGAGGAACATCTCCCCTATATAGAGGTTGTCGGCAGTATGCGCTCCCCGCGAAATGGTCCAGTGGACCAGGTAGTCGTTGAATGAGACATCCTTGTCAATCCTCCAGCTTACCTCGTCCAGACCGTCGCGGGAACCGAAAAGCTGAATCCTGTAGGAGGAATTTCTGACGAGGTCGAAGTTGCTGACCGCGTCTGAACCGAGATAAATCCTATATGTGATGTCTCCTGTCAGAAGACCGCTGCCTTCAAAGGTGCAGTTTACCTCAATGTATGTCGGACCTGTGACATATCCCAGCTCGTCCGGCACCTTTTTCTTCTGGTCTGTGTTTCCCGGCAGGAGGTCGCCCCAGCAGTTCTCGAATGCATAGAACTCAATGCTTCCGCCGCCGTTGATTGTAAGGAGGTCTTCTTCCGAGGCAAAATCCCCTCCGACCACATCGCCGTCTTCCGCCATCGATTCCTCCGAAAATGGAGTCATGCGCTGCGCCGCGTCGCAGAGCCTAACGTCCGTGATGCTGATTCCGGAGGCTCCGAGACTGTCGTCCGGCACATAGCTGAACACTATTCTGCTGACAAGTCTTACAAGTTCCACATTGAGCCTGAAGTCGGAACCTCCGATGAAGCGGTTCTTCAGGACGGCGCCCATTGGAAGCGGGCTCATGCCGTCGGAAATGTCAGGAAAGCTTATGGAGAGGCTTTCCATGCTGCCCTCGTCCTTCATCCAGTCGTTCACGTCCGGCTCGACGGCCTTGCCGCAGTTGGCGAGGACATAGAACGAATAGCTTGTTTCCGTGACGAGCGGAACCCTATAAATATCCGAATCCATTTTCATGAATTCATGATGGATGCAGACCCCGTTCCTCCATATGTAGAGGTTTATGTCCGAGACCGTCTCGCCCTCGAACATCGAGGACTTTGTCAGGGCTGGAGTGCCGGTCTCTTCGCAGATGAACCTGAGCGTGACTTCGGCCATCTCTCCATTCTTCGTGCCTCCCGGCATCAGCTTTTCCGTGCAACCGGCCGAAAGCAGGGCAGCCGTCATTAGCGCAGGCAGCATGAACTTGAAAATTGACTTAACCATATAGCATCATTTTTTCTTTACGTGTATATTCAGAAGCCCCGCCTGACTTATCGGAGCTCCGGCTTCCATATAGACCTTCGCGTCGCCGGGGCCGACTATGCTGAGTTTCACTCCGTGCCAGTCATCGTCGATGGCGTAGTTGAACACTCCCCGCGTGCGGCCTTCCTCAAGCTCGTCAAGGCCAATCCTGAACGGCGCTCCTGCGGGGGAGTATGAGCAGCGTACATGAATCTCGTCTCCGATTCGGGGCTCAATGAGCCCGTCAGGCTTCATGCTGAAACTCACCATGTCGGAGATGAAAGTTCTGTCAATCCTCCAGCTGTCTTCGTTCAGCCCGTCTCCGTCGGGGGTTACGGTGATGTGGTAGCGGCAGTTCCTGCGGACATTCAGGTCGGAGCGCGACTCCCCGAGATAGAACCTGTATTTCAGAAACCCGCCGTTGCTGTAATGCTCCGGAGAATGGTAGCCGAGCTCCATCTCAATGTAGGAGCAGACGTCGGCAAGATGCTCGTCCTTTTCCAGAACCTTGTCGGAATCCGTCCCCACCTCCCGAGGAAAGTCTCCCTGAATGTTCTCTAGCATATACAGGCTCAGTTCCGCGCTCTTTCCGCCTTCGACTGTCTTGTTCAGAATCTCACATTCGCCGCTGTTGCGGCTGAATCCGACGGAGAAGCAGTCGTCCGAACTCTCCGCCCCTGACTCTGAGAATACCCTGCACCGCCTCGGGCAGTTGCCTATGCGAAGGCTGCGGACATCCATCTTCACGTTTTCCTTGAGACGGCTTCGGTCCATCCCGATTCTCAGTTCCGCCATCATCCTGACAATCGGCATCCTTATGGAGTTTCCGGCTCTGACTCCGAAAACGGCTCCGCACATCGGCATTCCGGTAGAGTAGTCATCCGGATAGGCTATGTGAAAGACAAGGGAGTTTATCTCGTCCAGGGTCCTGATGTTCAGCTTGTAGCCGAAATTGACGCAGGCATAGATGTCATAGTCCCTGCCATAGACCAGAGGCAGAGAGCAGGATGCGCCGTTTATGTATTCCGACCTTTCAAGGAAACCGTCCGACGAGAACACGAATATGTTGGCGTCGCGGATTCTGTCGCAGTCCGGCTCGACTGCCCGCGAGGACATTTCTCCCGTACAGAGCAGTATGTCAGTCGGCGCACGGAGGGAACAGCTCCGTTCCGTGCACCCACCGACGAACAATAAACACAAAACAGTAGTTATGACAACAGCTAAAAAGCCACGACATAATTTTCTTTCTCGTCCCATTTCTCGATTTCCATTACAAGTTCCTCCCTGTCCATACTTATCGCGAAGTCCGGGTCCTCCGTCCCGCTCCTGCGCAGGCGCACCTTCAGACAGTAGCTGTCATTGGAGCGTATTCCGCCGTCCCCGAGTCCGTTGATGCTTATCGGCCAGTACCATCTGTGCCCCTTGACGCATCCCTCTATCACGAGCCTCGTGAACGGCTGCCCGAATGATTCCACACTGCCGAGGTTCGGGTAGCAGTAAAGCTCCAGATCCAGTTGTCTCGCGTCCATTCCGATGCCTCCCTCTATCTCCCGGCACAATATCTCCCGCGAACGGAACTTTACGGCATCGGACTCGTTCCAGCCCCCGTTGTTTATGAAGCGGCTTCCCTGACGGCCGTCTTCCGTGAGGCTGCAGTCGGCATTCACATTTGTCAGATAGACCCTTGCATCCGTCAGCTCCTCGAACTGATAGGCAGTGCCCCTGAAATCGCAGCTCAGTTCCTTCAGGCAGATTCTCGCCATCAGCGGCCTGAGCATGACGGAGAAGCTTTCCCCGGCCTCAAAATCCGTCTTCCCCACAAGTACCGGGCAGGAGGCCTCCTCGGCTTCGAGTTCAAAGCATACCCCCGAGAGCGACTGCATCGTGAGAATCTTATCCCATTGCAGGCTGCCTTCCGGCGCGTTGCAGATTACTACGGCCGTCTTCTTCCCTTCTCCCGAGGATACCTGCAGCTCATCCGGGCTCCCGTCAAAATGCGTGAACGAGTCGAGCCTCCCGAATTTGTCGGCATTATATATGAGCACATCGCAGCTTCGTCTCCCGAGCCCGTCTCCGCCCTTTATCATGAGCCTGACGGCGCTTCCTCTGCTTTCCGTTTCCATGTTTTTCTCGTATGCCGGCGCGACGACCTTTGAGCATGAAAAGAAATGGGCCGGCAGGCAAGCAATAGACAGAAATGCCAGAAAAGGATAGATGACCCTGTGAAGTTGGCAAACCGATGACCGGCCCTGGTTGCAGAAAATTGGTTGTATGTACTCGTTGTATGCGTTCATCTGTTTCGTCATGTTTGATGTTTGACGACTGCAAATCTATGGCGGACTTTCCGGACAATTGCAAGAATCGAAAAAAGAAACATGAAGTTTTTTCTTTTTTTTGAAATCGATAAATTTTTTTTGAGGTTTTTCGTGTGCCTTTCCATCAAAAACAGTCGCACGACAAGGGGCGGTTATTTCTTTTGACGGAAATTAAATGTAACTTTGGGCGTTACAATGACAGGGATATGATTTTTTTCAGACGATTCTTTACGAAGAAGAGGAAATATATGCCTCTTTTCATGAAGCAGGCCGAATACATAAAGGCGGCCTCATCAATTCTCGTCCGCATGATGCAGACCACCGACAAGGACGAGTGGTTCAACTGCGAAAACATGATAAAGACTTACGAGGTGCAGGCGGACGCGCTTCTCACCGAGATATACGAGGACCTCTACGGGCAGCTTATCGTTCCTGTGAGCAGGACTGACCTCCAGACCGTGGCGATGTCGGTGGATGATTTCATAGACAAGATTAACGCCTCTGCCAAGTCCATTCTTCTCTATTTTCCGAAGAGGATTGACTCTCAGATTGAGGACATGGCGACCTACATCATGTCGAGCGCCGACGCCCTCGGGGACATGATTCAGTATCTGAGCAGCTTCAAGGACAATTTTCCGCAGATAATCAGCCAGTGCGACAGGATTACGGAACTGGAGCACGTGGCGGACGAGACTTATGAGGAATATGTGGGATATATATTCCAGCACGAGACCGATCCGATTGAACTCATGAAATACAAGAACATCGCCGAGGCTCTTGAAGAAACTTCAGACACGGCGAAGCGCATCTCGGACAACATCCGCATGGTTCTTCTCAAGTATATGGAAAAGCACTGACGGCACGGCGGCTCCAGCCTTGCGGCGACTGTAAAATGATGAATCGAAAACTTGCCGGCTTATGAGTAATGCAAAACGGATTTGTGCGCTCACGATGGTTCGCAACGATGATTTCTACCTCGAAAAATGGGTGGCCTACTATGGTCGTGAACTTGGACGGGATAATCTGTTCGTCCTCTTTGACGGAACCGACCAGCCCGTGCCCGGTTTCTGCGGCGGAGTCAATGCGGAGATGCATGAAAGACATCGTGGAAGTGTCGTGGAGGGCGACAAGAGGCGTATAGACATTCTCGGCGCCAAGGCCGCTGAACTTCTGAAGGAATATGACATCGTCATCGGCACCGATGCTGACGAATATATCGTGGCCGACCCGAAGACCGGGCTTTCGCTTGCCGAATATCTTTCCTCGGCGAGGATTTCCCCCTGTCTTTCCCCGCTCGGGATAGACCTCGGGCAGAAAATCGGGGAAGAGGGCGACATCGACGGGACCAGGCCGTTTCTGACTCAAAGAAAATATGGACTTATCGGCACGAGATACACGAAGGCGTCGATAATCTCGGCTCCGGTCAGGTGGGGCAGGGGATTCCACCGTGTCAAGGGACATAATTTCCGCATTGCCAAGGATTTATATCTTTTTCACTGCGGATATTTTGACATGGCGCGGATTCAGGCACGCTTTGCCGACAGGGACCGTCTGGCCGACGGCTGGGAGCGGCATCTGAGGAAGCGTTCCCGCACCATCCGTGTGGTGACTGACAGCCCGGCCCGCGACTTCGACAAGTGGACTGCAGTAGCCCGCCGCATCCAGACGTTCGTCCGGCCGCCTTATGCCTGGAACAAGCCCGCGATGTTCAATCTCGACATCGTCGTCCGCATCCCTGACCGCTTCAGCAAAGTTTTTTGATTCTGCGACACATTCAGAGGCAATTCTTTCTTTATACAAAAAATCCCGCTCTGATTCAATTCAAAGCGGGATTTTACTATCTGTAGAAGTTGCCGGGAGGAAAAATTGCAGAAGTAGTGCGGATGCAAGGCGTGGGGTGAAGGTGAAACCGCAGCAACCTGATGGTTGTGAGGATTTCATCAAGCCCCGCAACGAAGCAGACGTGCCGCTTCTGCAATTTTTCCATTATGCACCGAAATTATCGTAGAGGATATTTTCAGGTGGCACTCCAAGCGAGTCAAGCAGCTTGTTCACGCAGCTGACCATCATAGGCGGACCGCACATGAAGTACTTGATGTCCTCCGGAGCCTCGTGGTCCTTGAGGTAGGTCTCATACATCACGTTGTGGACGAACCCTGCCACATACTTCACTCCTGCCGCATCTGCCGCCGGATCCGGACGGTCGAGGGCGAGGTGGAAGTGGAAGTTCGGGAACTCCTTCTCAATCTGTGCGAAGTCATCGAGATAGAATGCCTCGACGAGCGCACGCGCCCCGTAGAAGAAGTGAACCTCCTTCTTGGTCTTGAGAGTCTTGAAGAGCTCCATGATGTGGCTGCGGAGAGGTGCCATTCCGGCACCGCCGCCGACAAAGATATACTCCTGTGAGTCAGGGTCGTTCTTAGGAAGAAGGAACTCTCCGTAAGGACCGCTGATGATTACCTTGTCACCCGGCTTGCACGTGAACACGTAGGATGAGCCGATGCCCGGGTTCACCGGAAGAAGCTTCGGACCCAGCTCACGCGGAACGCTCCTGTCGAAAGGAGGCGTCGCGATACGCACGTTGAGCTTTATGATGCCCTTCTCACCCGGATAAGAGGCCATTGAGTATGCGCGTACAGTCGGCGTGGGGTTGGAAGCGTGGAGGTTGAAGAACCCGTACTTCTCCCAGTCTGCCTTGTACTCGTCCGAAACCGCGATGTCCTTGAAATCCAGCTCGTAGGCAGGGATGTCAATCTGGATGTACTCGCCGCTCTTGAACTCAAGATGCTCTCCTTCCGGAAGCTTCACTGTAAATTCCTTGATGAAGGTTGCGACGTTGTCGTTGCTGATGACCTCGCATTCGAGCTTCTTGACTGAAAGTGCCGAATCCGGGATGACGATCTTCATGTCTTCCTTGATCTTAACCTGACAGCCGAGCCTCCAGTGGTCGTTAATCTGCTTGCGGTTGAAGAAGCCCACCTCGGTAGGGAGGATTGTTCCGCCGCCCTCAAGCACACGGCACTTGCACTGACCGCAGTTGCCCTTTCCGCCGCAGGCTGACGGGAGGAAAATCTTCTCGCCGGCGAGGGTGTGGAGCAGGTCGCTGCCCGGAGTTACATTGACTTCCTTCTTTCCGTCGTTGATGCTGATCTTGACGGTTCCCTTAGGAGTCAGCCATGTCTTGATGATGAGGAGGAGAGCCACGAGGATGAGCGTCACGACGGTGAACACCGCCATGGCTCCGAGAATTGTATTTATCATTTCATTTCCCATATACCTTTCCTCCGATTAAAGTTGAATTCCCATAAATGTCATGAACGCCATACCCATCAGACCCACCGTGATGAATGTGATTCCGAGCCCTTTCAGAGGTGCAGGGACATTCGAGTATGACATCTTCTCGCGGATGGCCGCAAGGGTGACGATTGCGAGGAACCAGCCGAAGCCGGAACCGAGCGCGTATGTCGTCGCCTCGCCGAGGTTCGCGAAATCCTTCTCCTGCATGAAGAGGGAGCCTCCGAGAATCGCGCAGTTCACCGCGATGAGCGGGAGGAAGATTCCGAGCTGCGAGTAGAGGGCAGGGGCGAACTTCTCGACCACCATCTCGACTATCTGCACGATTGCCGCAATCACCGCGATGAACACGATGAAGCTCAGGAAGCTCAGGTCAACGCCCTGAATGAGCGCGTCCGGCGCGAGCACGTATTTGTTGAGAAGGTAGTTTATCGGAAGCGTGATAAGTTGCACGAAGATAACAGCGGCACCCAGTCCGGAAGCTGTCTTCACGTTCTTTGATACTGCCAGGTATGAACACATGCCGAGGAAGTATGCAAAAATCATATTGTCAACGAAGACTGACTTTACGAATAAGCTTATATATTCCATAATTAACTGAGTTTGTCGTTATTTCTCCTGAAGATCCTTCTGAATCGAGCGCTGTACCCAGACGATGCATCCGAGGAGGATGAGGGCCATAGGCGGCAGGATTATGAGACCGTTGTTCATGTAGCCGGCATTGTAGAATGCCTCGGGGATGATTCTGAAGCCGAAGAGCGTGCCGCTTCCGAGAAGTTCGCGGAAAAATGCCACGATGATTAGAATCATACCGTAGCCGGCTCCGTTTGCGAGACCGTCGAGGAGTGACGGAATCGGCTTGTTGCCGAGCGCGAAGGCCTCGATGCGGCCCATGACGATACAGTTCGTGATGATGAGTCCGACATAGACGGACAGCGTCTTGCTTATGCTGTAGGCATATGCCTTGAGCACCTGATCGACCAGAATCACCATGAGGGACACGACCACGAGCTGGACGATGATTCGGATTCGGTTAGGAATCGACTTCCTCATCATTGACACCACGAAGCTGGAAAGTCCGGTCACGATGGTCACTGAAAGCGCCATCACGAGCGCTCCCTTGAGCTGTACGGTCACTGCAAGCGAAGAGCAGATACCGAGCACGAGGACAGTGACGGGATTACCCTTGAAGATAGGGTTGAGCAATGTTTCCTTCAAATTAAAATCTTTCATAACCTATTCCTCCGCTTTTACATCCTCGGCAGCAGCCTCAGTTGTTGCCTCGTCGTTCGTTTCAGTTTCGGCAGCGGCGACCTTTTTCGCAGCGATGCCGTTGAGATAAGGAAGATAGTACTTCACCCAGGTGTTGATTGTCGTGCCGACGGCCCTTGAGGTGATTGTCGCTCCCGAGATGGCATCCACACCGTGAATGTCGCCGTGAGCACCGCCCTTGACGACGTCGAAATGACCCTCGTCTGTGAGCTTGTGACCCTTGAACTGGCTGTAGAACGGCTCCTCGGCAATCTTTGCGCCCAGGCCCGGAGTCTCGCTCTTGTGGTCGAAGATGGCTCCGTCGAAAGTGCGGCCGTCCTCGTCGAACGCGAGATAGCCCCAGACCGGTCCCCAGAGACCCGCGCCATAGCACGGGATGACCGTGACAGTCTTTCCGGTGATGTCAAAGATATAGACGGGAAGCCTGAGCTCCTTTGCCGCGTCGGCGTTTCCGGACTCAACCTTCTTGATGATGTCGTTCTGCTTCTTCAGATCTGAGGTGGAGGCAACCTGAATTGCCTTGAGGTCATCCTTTCCAAGATTCATTGACTCTCCGACCTTGTTGCCGTCGCAATCGATGTAGTAGGCATCGACTGCCTTGTCCCGGTAGGTCGCGAGGATGTCCATGTCCTCGGTGATTGAGAAGTTGTCGTCGGCCTGAGCCGCCGCGGTGAGCACCTTGGTGATGGTCTCAAGCTTCACGTTCTCGTTCTGCTTGTCCTTGAGGCCTTCCGCCGCGAAAGCGAGAATCGCCGCCACCACAACCACGAGAACGGTTGAATATATAACTGTATATACGTTGCTGTTAGTATTCATATTATATAGGTATTAAGCGATTTTTACTTTCTTGTTCTGCCTCTTGATGGAGCACTCTATCACGCAGTGGTCGATGAGCGGAGCGAACGTGTTCATCAGAAGTATCGCGAGCATCATTCCCTCTGCATATCCTGGGTTCCAGAGCCTTACCGTGACCGCGAGAGCTCCGACGAGGAATCCGTAGATCCACTTGCCGCACTCTGTCTGCGCCGAAGTCACAGGGTCCGTCGCCATGAACACCGAGCCGAAGAGGAATCCGCCCATTACGAGCTGGTAGTAGCCCGGAAGGTCAGTCGCGCCGCAGGCATAGCCGAGGTATCCGATTGCGAGTCCGCCGGCTATCGATGACACCATAATCTTCCAGGATGCGACTCCCGTGAATACGAGGATGAGCGCTCCGAGAAGGATTGCTATCACGGACGTCTCGCCGACTGAACCGGGGATGTTTCCGAGGAACATGTTGAGGAACGTGTAGCCGTGTTCCGCAAGGCCTTCTGCAGATGCGTTCGCGAGCGGTGTCGCGCCGGAGAATCCGTCAACGATGCCGTTGCCCGCGCACCATGCGTTGTTGCCGGCTCCGAGGCCGCCCACCCATACGGTGTCGCCTGACATCTTGCTCGGGTAGGAGAAGAAGAGGAACGCGCGCGCGAGGAGTGCAGGGTTCCAGATGTTCATTCCGGTGCCTCCGAAGACCTCCTTGCCGAAGATGACCGCGAACGCCACTGCAAGCGCGAGCATCCAGAGCGGAACATCGACAGGCACGATGAGCGGAATGATCATTCCTGAGACGAGGTAGCCCTCGTTCACCTCATGTCCGCGAAGCTGCGCGGAGGTGAACTCTATCGCGAGGCCGACGATGTAGGACACGAGGTAGAGCGGAAGAATCTTCACGATGCCGTATCCGACCATCGGCCAGAAGCCCCAGTTAAGGCCGTATGCCACAGAGTGCTGGTAGCCCGTGTTCCAGATTCCGAAGAGGAGCGCCGGAACGAGGGAGAGCACCGCTATTATCATCACTCTCTTGAGATCGACGCAGTCCCTGATGTGCGAGCCCTTGCGGGTCACGGTGTTCGGGACGAAGAGGAATGTCTCGAATGCGTCGAACGTCGAATGAAGGAATCCAAGCTTTCCACCTTTCTCAAAGGTAGGCTTGATTTTGTCAACATATTTTCTTAATGCGTTCATAATCTTTCCTTTAGGCCATTTCCTTCAACATGAGAGATATTCCGTCCTCGATGATTGACTGAATCTCAATCTTTGACGGATCGACATATTCGCAGAGCGCGAAGTCCTCGGGAAGAACCTCATAGATTCCGAACTTCTCCATCTTTTCGATGTCCTGTGCAAGGCAGGCCTTCACGAGATAGACAGGGAAGAGGTGCATAGGGAGTACCTTTCCATATACGTCGGAAACCACGAACGCGCGGACTCCTCCGTGGAGGTTGGTGTCCATGTCATATTTCTTCTTCGGCGTGAGCCATGAGAAGTAGGTGTGCGATGTGCTGAACTGGTTGGTTCTGAACGGCTTCGCCCATCCGAACATCTCGTATTCGTTTCCTTCCTTGAGGATGGTCACCTGATTGTCGAAGAATCCGAGGAACCCGTCGATGCCGACTGATGTGCCGGAAAGCGCGTCGCCGCTGATGAAGCGGAGGTTCTCGGGCTCCTGATAGAACCATGCGAACTCCTTCATCGACATTCCGGGAACGCAGCTCACATATGCCGGTTCAACGGCACGCGGTCCGGTAATCGCGATTTTCCTCCTCACGTCATATTTCCCCGTGCGGAAAAGCTTTCCGATTGCGGCGAGCAGCACCATAGAGACGGTCCAGACAGTCTCGCCCTTGCGAATCGGGCTGATGTGGTGAATCTGCACTCCGACATTGCCCGCAGGATGCTTGCCGGTGAACGTGTGCGGGATGATGTTCTCAAGCTTGTGGAACGGTGTCCCGGCATAGTTCGCGCTGTCGAATGACATATGGACGCCGCCGTCGGTCAGCTTGTTCAGGGCATTCACTCCCGCCTGGATGTCGGCGAACTCGTCCCTGAGGACATACTCCATGTCCGCCGCGAGCGGAGCCGTGTTGAACGCTGAAACGAAGATGGCCTTGGGCTTGACTTCAGGATTGGCGATGATGCCGTATGGCCTTTGGATGATTGCCGGCCAGAGGCCGCCTTCGAGAAGCGCGGTCTTGACAGCCTCGCCGTCGAGATCCGCGATTCTTTTCGCACCAAAGTCAACATACTCCTGCGTCTGATCCGCCTTGATGCGGATTTCAAGCAACTTTCTCTTTTCGCCGCGGACGATTTCCACGACCTCGCCGCTGACCGGCGATGCGAAGAGAATGTCCTGCGCCATCTTGTCTGCCATCACAGGCGTGCCTGCGAGTACCTTATCGCCTTCCCTCACAAGAAGCTTCGGGACAAGCCCCCTGAAGTCGGTAGGCTTGACCGCGATAATGTCCGGGGCAATCACCTTTCTGGTGTTGAGGGCCGCCGCTCCTTCGAGAGGAATGTTCAGACCCTTTTTCAAATAGATGTTGTTTGACATTATAAAACGTTTTTGAGTATAATTTTTTATTTTCAAAAAACCGCCGCGAAGATACGCATTTTTTTGCTAAATTCGCACTCCAAAATCAAATAAAGAAACAAGGAAATGGAAAACAGTCTGAGTTCGGCCTTGGAGGGGTTGAATCCTGTTCAGAAACAGGCAGTTGAGTGCGTGGAAGGGCCGGTGCTGATAGTGGCGGGCGCGGGTTCCGGGAAGACGAGGGTCCTGACCTGCCGCATCGCCAATATCCTCAGTCTCGGATGTGAGCCTCAGAAGATTCTGGCCCTGACCTTTACCAACAAGGCGGCGAAGGAGATGAAGGAGAGAATCGCCCTCATGGTCGGCGCCCGCAAGGCCCGTCGTCTCTACATGGGCACGTTCCATTCGATTTTCATCCGCCTGCTCCGCGATTATGCCGCCGAGATAGGCTACAGACCTGATTTCACGATATATGACACAGACGATTCCATCCGTCTCATAAAGACCTGCCTGCGGGAAATGCAGCTCGATGAGAAGGTCTATAAGCCCAAGGACGTGCAGTCGCGGATTTCATACGCGAAGAACAATCTCGTGACCGCCGCGAAATATCGTGAAAGTCCGAATGCCATCGAACAGGACCGTCGTCGCAAGATGCCGAGAATCAATGAGATATATACTCTATATTCACAGAAGTGCCGCCAGTCCGGGGTCATGGACTTCGACGACGTGCTCCTGAACATGAACATACTCCTGCGCGATTCTCCGAAATCGTATGAGGAAATCGCTGATATGTTCCGGTATATCCTCGTCGATGAGTATCAGGACACGAATATGGCGCAGTACATCATACTCCGGAAACTTTCGGCGTTTCATAAGAATATATGTGTCGTCGGCGACGATTCCCAGTCGATTTACGGATTCCGGGGGGCGAGGGTCGAGAACATCCTCAACTTCCAGAAGGATTATCCGGGGTGCAGAATCTTCCGCCTCGAACAGAACTACCGCTCCACGCAGACAATCGTGAACGCCGCCAACTCCTTGATAGCCAAGAACTCCGCGAGGATTCCGAAGACCTGTTATTCAAAGGGCGATGAGGGGGAGAAGATTCACCTCATCAAGGCATATACGGAGACGGAGGAGGCGATGCTTATCGTGTCTTCGATTATGGCGACGCTGAGGAATGAATCGGCTCAGTATCAGGATTTTGCGATATTGTACAGGACGAACGCGCAGTCCCGTGCCCTGGAGGAGGCGCTTCGCAAGAGGAATGTTCCGTATAAGATATATTCCGGAAATTCATTCTATGACAGGGCCGAGGTGAAGGATGCCATGGCGTATCTCAAGCTGACGGTGAACATCAACGACGACGAGAGCTTCAGGCGAATCGTGAACAAGCCGGCAAGAGGAATCGGGGACACTTCGATTGCGGCTCTTGCGGCTGCCGCGCACAATCATGAAACGACTCTTTTCAAGGCCGTATATGAGTCTGACCTTGACACTTACGGACTCAAGCCGGCTGCGGTAACGAGGCTTCGCGCGTTCTGTGACCAGATTGCGAAGAACTCGGTGAGGGCGGCCACGGAAGACGCATGGACGGTGGCGGATGCCGTGCTGAAGGACAGCGGGCTGTGGGCTTTCTTCAAGTCTGACGTGTCGGTTGAGGGACAGTCGAGGTTCGCGAACATCGAGGAACTGCTCAACGGCATCAAACTCTTCATCGAGGAGAGGAATGCCGAGTATGCGGAGGATATGATTGCCGAGGAGAAAATCATGTCGCAGGATGACCTGAAAGAGGATGATTATCCGATGGTTACGCTCAGTTCGTATCTGGAGAACATAACTCTTATAAGTGCCGCCGACGTGAGCGACGAGGAGACTGCCAACCGTGTCGGGCTCATGACGGTCCACACTTCAAAGGGTCTGGAATTTCCGTATGTCTATATTGCCGGGATGGAGGAGAACCTTTTTCCTTCGGGTGGCCTTCTGGCCTCTGAGAGTGACGTGGAGGAGGAGAGGCGGCTGTTCTATGTGGCCGTGACGCGGGCGAAGAAGGAGGTGTCGCTCTCTTTCGCGACGACGAGGATGCGCAACGGAAAGTCCGAGTCGAATGCGCCGAGCAGGTTCATAACGGAGATTGACAGGCAGTTCATAGCGAATCCGATTGAGCCGGATGACGATTCCGATGACGATTCGGCTTCGGCCGGCTTTGGCGGATGGGATGGTGGAAAGTCCTTCTGGGGGCGTTCCGGAGGTTCTGCGGGAAGCCGGTCTCGCGGCGGCTACGGGTCTTCCGGAGGAGGGTATGGCCGTGGGGCGTCTCAGGGTGTCAGGATGAGGGAAGCCTACGGCTCCGGAACATCTTCAAATGAGTATGGCCGTTCCGGACAGGTTCATACGGAGTCCCGCAGGCCAGCTGCCGGCAGCGGCGCATCATCTGCTGTCCGGCCGGCGTCGTCCGTTTCGCCTCGCCCCGCTGTCTCTCCGACTCCGTTCCACAAGCCTGTGCCGCCGAGGACTTCGGACACCGACTTTGTGCCGACTCCGATTGCCGAGCTCCGTGCGGGGCAGCGGGTTGAGCACAGCCGTTTCGGGTTCGGTACAATAAAGAGTCTGGAGGGGAAGGCTCCGGACCTCAAGGCGATAATCAGCTTCGACGACTTCGGAGAGAAAATCCTTCTGCTGCGCTATGCGAAAATCCGTAAGTTAGAGCAGGCGTAGGCTTTTCGGGTGTTTCGTTCTTTCCTGACGAAATGCCTGCCTCGGAAAATCAAAAATTTTGGACTTGAAAAATTGGCTTCCTGCCTATGTGGGAGACCGATTTATAATTTTATTTTAAGATTCTCTCAAAAAAGAAACGAAAGTTTTTCTTTTTTTGAGGGTCGTGCATCGTTGCTTGACATATATTTGCGGCACTTCTTTCTTCGGGTGCCACCTCGTGTTCATTTTTTCTGTCGTGGGGGCGCGGGTGAAAGAGAAATTTTTTCTAAACTGTGCATATATGGAAAGTTACAATCGGACTGCCTGCGGATTTTCGCTCCTTGCCTCTTGCCTTCTGGGCTCTTTGCTGTCTTATTCCTGCTCGCTGTTTTCTGTGCCGGGTGAGGAGACGGGTGGAAATCCCGGAACCGCCGGGACGTCAGGCCTGCGGCTGGGCTTTGACAGGGAGGCGGTCGTGGAGACCAGGGCGGTGGCGGAGAACATCGACACCAACAGCTTTATCCTTGAGCTGAAGGATTCCCGTGACAATGTGATTTACAGCGGTCTTTACGGGGATTCCCCTGAACAGTTCGACCTGCCCGCCGGCAGCTATACGGTCAGGGCCTTGTCTTCCGATTTCAAGGCTCCCGCGTTCTCCTCTCCGCAATACGGGGACGAGCAGTGCGTGGTGGTTCCTTCCGGCAAGGTGATAGGCGTGAAGCTCAACTGCACGCTGATGAACTGCGGCATCTGTCTCAGCATCGCTTCGGGTTTTCTGACTCAGTATCCCAAGTCGAGTCTTTTCGTGAAGTCCGATGACGGACGGCTGCCCTATTCATACACGGAGAAGCGGATTGCCTATTTCCGGCCCGGAAAGGTCAGCCTGCTGATGCTTGATGACGGCGGAGGCAAGACCCTGGTCACGCGCCGGCTCTCGGCCGGGGACGTGCTGAAACTGTCGGTCAAGGTCTCGGGTTCCGCGTCCTCTGCCGGACAGGCCGCGTCGGACGGAATCAGAATTGCCGTCGATACGGCGAAGAACTGGATTTCAGGAACTTATGTGATCGGAGGCGGCAGCTCCGGGGGCTCTTCCGGGGATTCTTCGTCCGGCGGTGGCAGCTCTTCCGGAGCGGGAGGCTCGGAGGAAGACGCGATGACCATCTCAATGGCGCGGGAATGCATCGGAGAGACCGAGGTCTGGGTCGGCGGCTACATAGTGGGCGGGGACCTCAGTTCGGCGAAGGCAAGCTTCACACCCCCGTTCAAGTCGCGGAGCAACATACTTCTCGGGCCGCGCTCGTCCGTGACCTCACGCGAAAACTGCCTGTCCGTGCAGCTGCCCGACGGCGATGCCCGTGACGACCTTAATCTCGTCGATAACCCTCAGATTCTCGGCCGACAGGTGCTCCTGTGCGGAGACATAGTCGAGTCCTACTACGGCATGACCGGCATCAAGAACATCAGCGACTTTGCCTTTAAGTAAGATTATGGAAAAAGCAGATGTGAAAATTATTTGTGAGTACAAAAATAAGTACCTAAATTTGCGGTGCTTAAATGAATGTACTATGAAAACAGCAAATTATTCAGAACTACGCCGCAATCTCAAGTCTTACCTTGATTCTGTCATCAATGACAGTGAACCTCTTCTTGTTCACAGAAGCGGAAATGAGAGTGTTGTTGTCATCTGTTTGGACGAATATAATGCCATCAAGGAAACGGAATACATCATGCGTTCTCCGGAAATGATGAGGATTATGCGTGATGGAGAACGTGAGATTGCTGAGGGCAAGGGTACGCCGATAAAGATTGATGAATTATGGAAATAGTATTTCTGGAGCAAGCAAAGGCGGATATTGAGTATTGGAAGGAATCCGGAAATAAGGCAGTGATGAAGCGTATTTCGGCTTTGTTGGAAGACATTCAAAAACACCCTTACACTGGTATTGGTAAGCCGGAACAACTCAGGTTCGCGCTTTCCGGCTTTTGGTCCCGAAGAATAAATTCTGAACATAGAATCATTTATAAGGTGATGGAAGATAAGCTTGTCGTCTATATCCTTGCCATGAGATACCACTATTCCAGATGATGCCGGATTCTATTGATGTTCGCTGTCCTGGTCTTTTGATGACTTGCGGGACTGCTCCTTTCCGGCCACGATGACGACGATTTCTCCCTTGGGCTCGTGCTCCCGGTACCAGGCGGCGACTTCAGCGAGCGTGCCGCGCCGGTGTTCCTCGTGAATCTTGGATATTTCCCTTGCCACGGAGCAGAGACGGTCGGAGCCAAAATACTCCGCGAACTGTTCAAGGGTCTTGACGAGACGGTAGGGGGACTCGTAGAAAATCATCGTGTGCGTTTCTTCCGCAAGCTCCTTCATTCTGGTCTGACGGCCCTTCTTGACCGGAAGGAAGCCCTCGAAGCAGAAGCGGTCGCAGGGAAATCCCGAACTGACGAGTGCCGGTACGAAGGCGGTCGCTCCCGGAAGCGTCTGAACCTCGATGCCCTCCTCGACGCAGGTTCTGACGAGCAGGAACCCCGGGTCGGAAATCCCCGGAGTGCCGGCGTCGCTGATGAGCGCGACGTTCAGCCCTGCGAGAATCCTGTCCTTTATGACGGCGGCCGTCTTGTGCTCGTTGAACTTGTGGTGGGACTCAAGCCTTCCGCAGATGTCGTAGTGCCTGAGCAGCACGGAACTTGTCCGCGTGTCTTCCGCGAGAATCAGATCCGCCTCCTTCAGCACGCGGACGGCGCGGAAGGTCATGTCCTCAAGGTTGCCGACCGGTGTCGGGACTATATATAATATTCCTGCCATCTTCTTTGTTTTCCGTTACAGTATTCGCGGCGTTTCCGATTTGGGACCGCAGCATACCGCTATTTCAGCTTGCGTCTCACCGCCATCATGAACCTATAGACGACATCCGACTCCGTGTTCCACTCCGGATGCCGCTCTCTGACGAACTTCACACCCTCGTCGAAGGACGGCAGAGCGTTAAGCGCCGAGAGAGTGTCCTTGAAATCAATCGGGTCCTCATGGAAGAGAGTGTTTATGAAGAGTATGCGGTCGTTCAGGGAAATCGCGCTGCGGATGTCGCTCACGCTTGAGCCGGGAATGTCAGTTCTCCAGCTTTCCCTCTCGGCCATCTTGTCCATGACGGCTCCGGCCGCCGCGTGCGCTTCCCCGATGGGAACCACGTCAATCTCGTCATCAACCTCAATCCCGAACACCGGCAGATCCTCATCTTCGGAAGCGCCCGAAAGGCTGATGGCCGGGGCCTTCTCCTCGTGGACTGTCTTCTCCTCGTGGACTGTCGCCGCTTCCGGAACAGCAGCTTCAGGCAGGTCTTCCTCGTCCTCCGGCACCGGCGTCTCTTCAGGCAGAGTCCTGCCCCCGTCCGGCACAGGAACCTCACCGATTGCTTCCGGCAGGTCCTCGTCGAGGACGTCATTCCCCCGGACATCACCGGATTCCGCGCTGCCGAGGTACATTGAGACCGTTGACTCCAACTTCTCCAACTGTTCTTTCAGTGACTGTATCCGCGTCAGAATGTCGGTCAAAAACTGCGTCTGATTGTTTTCCATATTCAAAAAATAATCCTCAAACCGAGGCAATTTATTCCTCTCAAATTTCTATATTTGCAACTGCAAACCGCAAAATTAGATAAAATACATCAAATAATCACGGAAATGTTTCTTGAAAAAGCTAAAACCGCAGGTTCAATCGAGGTCATCTGCGGCTCGATGTTCTCGGGCAAGACTGAGGAACTCATAAGAAGAATCAGACGTGCCCAGTTCGCGAACCAGAAAATCGCCATGTTCAAGCCATGCATAGATGTCCGCTATTCGGAGGAGGACGTCGTCTCCCATGACAGCAAGCACATACGCTCGTTCCCGGTAGATTCTCCGGAAAAGATGCTTGAACTGGCAAAGGGCGCGGATGTGGTCGGCGTGGATGAGGCGCAGTTTTTTGACCCTTCCCTCGTCGGCGTCGCCCAGAAGCTTGCGGATTCGGGCATCCGTGTAATCATAGCCGGCCTTGACACGGACTTTCTCGGTCATCCTTTCGGCCCGATGCCGGCGCTGATGGCCGTGGCCGAGGATGTCCAGAAAGTGCACGCCATCTGCGTGAAGTGCGGCAGCCCTGCCCAGTTCTCGCATCGCCTGTCAAAGAGCAGCAGTCTGGTGGAACTCGGCGAGAAGGACATCTACGAGCCTCTGTGCCGTCACTGCTACAACAAGGCCGTTTCGGCGGAGTAGAATGTTGACTTTAGGGTAAACCGTTATAGGATAGTTAGTTATAAATAATCACATAATTATGATGAAAAAGGCATTCTTTATTTTCCTTATTTCAGTTTTCCTCCCTCTCTCAAGCGTCTCTGCACGCGAGAAGGTCAAGGATTCAGGCACGAACTATGTTCGTGAAGCCCTCCAGCAGGTGGTGGACAAGGGCATCCTTCCCGGAGCAATCAGCGTGCTCTACAGCGACGGCGTTCAGGAAACCTGCTGCCTCGGCTATGCGGACGTCGAGGCAAAGAGACCCATCCGTACCGACAACGTGTTCATGCAGTGCTCGCAGACTAAGGGTTTCTGCGGAGTGACAGTGGCGAAGCTCATCGAGGAGGGAAAGGTCAGCCTTGACGACCCGGTGTCGAAATATCTGCCGGAGTTTGCCGAACTTTGGATAAAGGAGACGCAGAATGACAGCACCATAGTCCTGAAGAAGGCGCATAATGTCCTGACAATCAGGATGGTTCTCAATCATACCGGCGGTTTCCCGTTCGAGTGCAGCGCGAAGCGTCGTGACGTCCGAGGCGGAGGCTGGTCCGGCGGCGGCCCGCTCAGGCAGATTGCGTCGGTGGCCGCGGCAAGCCCTATAATGTTTGAGCCTGGAACAAAGGTTCTCTATTCCAACACCGGCATTGACATCGCCGCAGCCGTGGTTGAGGTCGTGACCGGAATGAAGTGGGAACAGTATCTGAAGCAGACTGTGCTCGACCCGCTCGGGATGAAATCGACGTGGTTCTGGCCGACGGACAAGCAGCTCAAGACTCAGATAGAGATGTACGAAGTCTATAAGGACGCTCCGGCAAAGCGTCTTGTGGAGAATTCGTGGCAGCAGCGCCCCTACAACGACTCTCATGTCTTCGCCTCTGCCGGAGCGGGCCTCTGGACGACGGTTGACGATCAGCTGAAATTCTACAAAATGCTCATGAACCTTGGAGCCGGGGACAATGGCGTCCGTATTCTCAAGGAGGAAACCGTAAAGTCAATTCTTGCCGTGAGCACCCGTCCGGAAGGTATGGAAGGCTACTCGCTTGGACTTACGGCGCCGGTAAAGGACGGTGAGGATGCGTGGTTCGGCCACGGCGGCGCATGGGGAACGGGCTGCTCGGTGAATTGGCACAAGAAGCAGCTGAGGCTTTGGGTCGTGCAGATTTCCGGTGGTCCGAAGGACTGGAATCCGCTTCTCTGGAAGGCGCAGCAGGACTTTTTCAAGTCGCAGATTGACAACTCGGCAATTGAGGCCTACACCGGCAGAACCAGGTAATACACCCATCCTTAAATTTCGACCGGGGGCCAGGAGTTCGGAACGGGGGCGGTTACTACCACCTCCGTTTTCTTTACCGGGTGGATGAACCTTACGCTGCGAGAGTGGAGGCAGATGCCCCCGTCGGCATTGGAGCGTGGGGCGCCGTACTTGAGGTCGCCCTTGATGACGCAGCCGATGTTCGCGAGCTGGCAGCGTATCTGGTGGTGGCGGCCTGTGAGCAGCTGTACTTCAATGAGAAAATATCTTTGAGAGTGCCCGGCCAGACGATAGCGCAGGCGTGCCAGCTTGGCGTCCGGCCGCAGAGCTTTTCCGAAATCAGGCTTGGAGCCCTCGTCTGTTACGTGGTAGATGCTGTCATGTCCCTGCACCTTGCATATATATGACTTGTTCTGTTTCTCGTTGCGGACCATCCAGTCAGTGAGTTCTCCCTCTGTCGGATGCGGTTCCGCGCACGAGAGTGCCCAGTAGGTCTTGTGGATGCTGCCGTCCCGGAACATCGCGGCCAGCCTTTCGAGCGCCTTGGATGTCTTCGCGAGAATGACAATCCCGCTGACCGGCCTGTCGAGACGGTGCGGGACGCCGACGAAAACCTGTCCCGGCTTCGCGTCCCTCCGCGCGATGAACGCCTTGTAGGCCTCGCTTATCGGCTCGTCGCCGGTCTTGTCGCCCTGCACGATTTCCCCGCATTTCTTGTTGACAATCATGATGTGGTTGTCCTCATATAGTATCCTCGATTTCAGGTCTTCGTATTCGGCCTCGCTCAATTCTCTGTAAATCATATATATAACTTTTTGTTCCTTTGTATTCCATTTCATCGCCCAGCATATCTCCGAAATTTCCGTTTTCCTCCGCCGGCGATTTTCCGGATTCGGGATATGTTCCCGGCTTCTGTCATGTCCTGACGGACGGCAAAATTACAAATTGTCATTAAATATTGCGAACATATTCCGTAAAACTGACAAAATGTCACGACAAATCGGGCTGCGGTGCGGTGGCACAAGTTTCGTTTATTCCTCCTGCGTCGTCCGAAAGGCATGAGTCGGACGGACGATGAAGATTTAAGTTTGATAATAAAAATAGGAGAAAATATTATGGGAAAAATTATTGGTATTGACCTCGGTACTACGAACTCATGCGTAGCCGTGATGGAAGGCAACGAGCCTACCGTAATCATAAACGAGGAAGGACAGAGAACCACGCCTTCAGTCGTTGCGTTCACCGACAGCGGTGAGAGAAAAATTGGTAACCCTGCAAAGCGTCAGGCCATTACCAATCCTCACAAGACGGTGTATTCAATAAAGAGGTTCATGGGCGAGACCTACGATCAGGTCACCAAGGAGATTGAGCGTGTGCCTTACAAGGTTGTAAGGGGAGAGAACAACACTCCGCGTGTCGATATCGACGGCCGTCTCTACACTCCGCAGGAGATTTCTGCGATGATTCTTCAGAAGATGAAGAAGATAGCCGAGGACTACCTTCGTCAGGATGTTACTGAGGCTGTCATCACTGTTCCGGCATACTTCTCTGACTCACAGCGTCAGGCAACCAAAGAAGCCGGCAAGATTGCGGGTCTTGACGTCAAGCGTATCGTGAACGAGCCGACTGCCGCCGCGCTTGCGTTCGGTCTTGACAAGATGCACAAGGACATGAAGATTGCGGTCTTCGACCTTGGCGGCGGTACGTTCGATATTTCAATCCTCGACCTCGGAGGCGGTATGTTCGAGGTTAAGTCAACCAACGGTGACACGCACCTCGGCGGTGATGACTTCGATCAGGTAATCATCGACTGGTTGGCACAGGAGTTCGCGGCGGAGAACGGCGGGATTGACCTCAAGGCCGATCCGATGGCTCTCCAGAGACTTAAGGAAGCTGCCGAGAAGGCTAAGATTGAGCTTTCAAGCCAGACTTCGACGGAAATCAATCTTCCGTACATCATGCCGGTAGGTGGTATTCCTAAGCATCTGGTAAAGACGCTTACCCGTGCAAAGTTCGAGCAGCTTGCCGACAACTTGTTTGAAAGGACTCTCGAACCGTGCCGCAAGGCTCTTGCGGATGCAGGTCTTCAGGCTTCTGACATTGACGAGGTGCTTCTCGTCGGCGGTTCAACACGTATCCCTGCAGTTCAGGAAATCGTGAAGAAGTTCTTCGGCAAGGAGCCTAACAAGAGCGTGAACCCGGATGAGGTCGTCGCTATCGGTGCAGCCATTCAGGGCGGTATCCTTTCAGGAGAGGCTTCATTGAAGGATGTTGTCCTCCTCGACGTGACCCCGCTTTCACTCGGCATCGAGACCATGGGCGGCGTGATGACGAAGCTCATCGACGCGAACACGACAATTCCGGCCCGCAAGTCGCAGATATTCTCGACGGCGGCGGACAATCAGCCGGCAGTCGATATCCATGTGCTTCAGGGCGAGCGTCCTCTCGCAAAGGACAACAAGCTCATTGGCAACTTCGTCCTTGACGGCATTACGCCGGCTCCGAGGGGCGTGCCTCAGATTGAGGTTACGTTCGACATCGATGCCAACGGTATCCTGAACGTCAGCGCAAAGGACAATGCCACCGGCAAGGAGCAGAAGATCAGAATCGAGGCTTCGTCAGGTCTGTCAGACGAGGAAGTCAAGAGGATGCGTGACGAGGCGAAGGCCAACGAGGAGGCCGACAAGGCTGAAAAGGAAAGGATTGACAAGATTAACAATGCCGACGCGATGTGCTTCCAGACCGAGAAGAACCTCAAGGAACTCGGCGACAAGATTCCGGCAAATCACAAGTCCGCAATCGAGAGCGCTCTGAATTCCCTCAAGGAAGCGGTCAAGGCACAGAACATCGCCGACATCGACAGGTACAACTCAGAGCTTGAGCAGGCTTGGCACGCGGCATCCGAGGAAATGGCCAAGGGTGCACAGCAGCAGGGACCTCAGGCAGGTCCTCAGGGACCGTTCGGCGGACAGCCGGGACCTGACAACAATCCTGACGCTCCGGAGGAGCAGTAATAAAATCTGTTTTTAGAGGCGCTTGCTGCGTTACGCAAAACCCTCAAAATCCTCATTACCGAGAGGTAACTCCGGTTTTGATGGCTTTGCAAGCCTTGCAATCACACTCTAAAAACAAATTTTATTTCCAAGATAAAAAAAGACTCAGAATCGTAAATGGTTCTGAGTCTTTTTTTGTATATAATGCTAAGAGAAGAGGGGATGAAGAAAAAGATGGAGTGCAAGGCGCACAAAGCCCTCGAAACCGGAGCAACCTTGGCGGTTGTGAGGATTCCGAGGGCTTTTGCAACGAAGCAATCCGCTTTTTCTTCGCCCCGTATTTAGTCCTGGACTTTCTCAAGGGCCTCACGGATCTTCGCCTCAATCTCGTCGCACAGCTCGACATTGTCTGTGAGCAGCTGCTTCACGGCCTCGCGTCCCTGGGCGAGCTTCTGGTCGCCGTAGCTGAACCATGAACCGCTCTTCTTGATGATGTCGTACTCGACGCCGAGGTCGATGACTTCACCGACGTGCGAGATGCCCTCGCCGAACACGATGTCGAACTCGGCCTTCTTGAAAGGAGGAGCCATCTTGTTCTTCACAATCTTGACCTTGGTCCTGTTTCCGAGAGCCTCGTCACCGTCCTTAATCTGGGTGGTTCTGCGGACATCGACGCGGACTGATGCATAGAACTTGAGGGCGTTGCCTCCGGTGGTCGTCTCCGGATTGCCGAACATCACGCCGATTTTGTCGCGCAGCTGGTTGATAAATATGCAGCAGGTGTTGGTCTTGCTTATGTTGGCTGTGAGTTTCCTGAGCGCCTGGCTCATAAGACGGGCCTGAAGACCCATCTTCGCGTCACCCATCTCGCCTTCAATTTCGGCCTTCGGGGTAAGTGCCGCCACGGAGTCGATGACGATGATGTCAATCGCGCCGGAGCGGATGAGGTTGTCGGCAATTTCAAGCGCCTGCTCGCCGTTGTCGGGCTGTGAGATGAGCAGGGTGTCGAGATCTACCCCGAGATTTTTCGCGTAGCTGCGGTCAAAGGCGTGCTCCGCGTCGATGATTGCCGCTATTCCGCCCTGCTTCTGGGCCTGTGCAATCGCATGAATTGCGAGTGTCGTCTTACCGCTGGACTCCGGTCCGTAAATCTCGATGACTCTTCCGCGGGGGTAGCCGCCGATTCCCAGCGCGTGGTCGAGCGCGATGGAGCCGCTCGGAATCACGGACACCTCGAACTTCGGCTGGTCGCCGAGCTTCATGATGGTTCCCTTTCCGTAGTCCTTCTCGATTTTGTCTATGGTTGCCTGCAAGGCCTTGAGCTTCGCGGCGTTGGCAGAGGCATTCTCCTGTGCTTCAACTTCTTTTGCCATATCTGATTGTATTAGTTTGATTTGTATTCTTTTTTATGCACCGCGCAGTGACATCATGTCATGATGCGCTTTGATTGCAGTGTTCGTTGTGTTTGCAAAGTTATTAAATAGTTCTCAAATTTATCGGCACATAAGACAGAAACTTTCGCTGCCAATCCAAACTTGCGTAAGGTTTTTACGCAGGTTCTTCGATTATGCATCTCTCCAGTTTTCCTGCCTCCTCTTCAGTGATAACCCTGTTCCTTTTCAGAGCATCGATGCTCCACTGCGATTTCGGCTGCGAGTTCCGGTACAGAACAATTCCATGGGCGGCCCGACCGATGTAAGGATGCCGTTTCAGCTCGTCTTCCGGCAGCGTCCAGAGAGGGTAGGGGATAGCCGTCTGCGGAGAGACAAGTATCAGGTCGCTAAGTTTGTCGAACTTCTCCCTGTCAAAGTTCCGTATTTCCATCAGCTGCTCAGGAAAAGAATACCCTCCGAGCCGCTCCCTATATGCCACCATCTGCCGTGCGAACCATCCCCCGATGCCCGGCAGAGCGTCGAACGCCGCCGAGTCCGCCAGATTGATGTCGAGTTTAGGAATTTCTATGTAAGGCTCCAGCCGTCTGAAAACCGAGTCCGAAACCACAAAAGACTTGGCGAAGTCTGACTTTCTCCGAAACCTCCCGCCCTTATTCCGATAGTTGTCTATCGACTGTGCCTGTTTTAGTGAGAATCCGAGCCGCTGCAGTTCCTCCACGCTCGCCGTGTTCGGGTTGAACCTGAACGACTCGACTTTCCGCCTCGGCACATTTTCCCGCACCCTCGTCCCGACATCGCTTTTGGCTCCGCTCCGCCGCCCGACGACCCTTCCGCCCGCACCCTTGCCCTGCGAGTGCCTGTCTCTGTTCTTCCCGTCCCCGTCATCCCTGTTCCCCTCCCGTTGCCTATCATACGGTATCTTTGTGTTCTCGGCCTTCGTGCCAGACTTGGCTACCTCGCCTCCATCAGCCTCCACGACCGCCACAAGCACCGTGTCCGGGCAGTCCCTGTCCGCCGCAATCTTCGCCACCGCCGCACTGTGCACGAACACCGCCACCTGATAGCCTACAATCAGGAACACCAGCGCAATCGACCCGACCACAAACGATGATTTCAGTACATCCTTTTTCATTTTTCATTTGTTCAAAACTTCGCCATCAACTTATCTCTTATTTTTAAGGTCACAATGTGTTACCTTAAACAATCTTCCGTCATCAAGTGAAAGCGGAAGCCTTTGTTTTGCGGAGCGAAGTTGCGCACAACCCCGTATTCTGTCAATAGCTAATCGAAGATTTATCGATTTTTATATGAGAGTTTTTCTCTTTTTATATGTTTTTGCGATTTTTATATACTGTTTTTGATGCCGGCTGTCAGGCTATGTGGCAGATGCTGTCCTCCTTCTCGGTTCTTTCACATAGTCCGGATGAATGGAACATACCTTCAAAACTCAAGTCTTCATCAAGTTGAGGCCAATGAATCCCGGAATACGAAAGATAGAAATCGTTCAGTTGTTCAGGTGTCGCTGCGGATAGTCGTTTCCATAGAGCAATCGGATAACTGGCGACAAGTCCGTCATTTGTTTTTGCCAGAACTTTGCCGTCTTCAACCCATACTTTTGATACTATATGCTTCATTGTTATACCGCTTTTTCTTGGGGCAAATTAAATCAATCTATTCTTGAAAAGAAAGGCTTTGGAAAGATTATTTGAAAATAGTGAGAACCATATGCCTCTTAAAGAGCGATTTTCTGAAGCAGTCCGGGTGCCGCTGCGCCTTCGCCGGGAGCGGGGCCTGGGTGGTGCTGTCGGAGATTGAGCAGAGTATAAAGCGCAAGATAGAAGCGGTTGGGAAGCCGCTTAGGGATTGGGACGTGAGCATCAATTATGGAATCAAAACAGGCTTCAACGATGCGTTCATAGTTACAACTCAGAAGCGCGATGAGATTCTCGCCTCATGCCGAACCGAAGAGGAGCGCGAAAAAACCGCGGAGATTTTGAGACCGATTCTTCGCGGCAGGGATATTAAGAGGTACAGTTATGACTGGGCAGATTTGTGGCTAATCTGGATTCCTTGGCATTTCCCTCTCCACCTTGACACAACTATACAGGGAGCATCGGAAATTGCGGAAAATGAGTTCAAAGAACAATACCCAGCCGTTTATGAATATCTTTCTAAATACAAGGAACAACTCTCTGCAAGGAATAAAGCCGAGACTGGAATCCGATATGAGTGGTATGCCTTGCAAAGATGGGGCGCTCAATATTGGGAGGATTTTGGTAAACCGAAAATTGTGTGGGCCGAATTAGCAAGAAGTGGGAATGCCTTTGTCCTTGATCTTAATGGCCATCTTGTTGGAAACACAGGTTATATACTTACAGTTCCGGATAATGACATCAAGAAACTGACATTTTTGTTAGCATTCCTCAACTCAAGGGTTGTTCTCTACTGCTTAAATCTTGTTTCAACAAGATTTGATGATAATGGATGGAGATGGTTACGGCAGTTTGTTGAAATGTTATTGATTCCACCATTCAACGATTCTGAGTTGTACAACCAACTGATTGAAATTGCACATGAGGCAAATTCTGCCAATCAAAATATTGCAAGTGAGAGCATTAATGGTATTGTCTATGAAATTCTTGGCTTTTCTGAAGAAGAGAAAAAGTATATTGACAATGATTTGAATGGATATTAATCAAAACTGTGAAAAATAGACAAATGTATTATGGGAAATAGTACTTGTCAAGGTTAACTGAAATTAGTCCTGACAAATTCGCGTTCAGTTGGATTCAATCCATATAAGTCAAATATCTTGTCCAAAATAGTCTGTTCGAGTGATGTCCCGTCTTGCGAATGTATCAGCTGATTTAACCAGCTGACGAAGAGACTGTCATCCTCTTCCGATATGAGTGGAAGCATCAATGGCTCAATTGCTTGAACACTAATCAACAAATCCCCTGTTCCAGTTTGAGGGGCATCCTTAAGCAGGTAATGCCCCATAGGAGAATTTAATACGCAGCAAATATACTCAATGTTCTTCCCGACCGCAAAACAAGTGCTGTCTAATGTTAAAAACTGATTCTCATCATAAGAAAAACGCAATATTGACCCAACCCTTTTCCATACAATTTTATGCAGACTTAAAAAGTCCAAATAAGCGCAGTTACGCAAATTGTATGGAGTGTCACCTTGGTCGGCTCTGTCCTTGATTTTGTCCCAATATTGGTCAAGGTGAGCCTTGATTGCGGGGTAATCATTGATGTCAATTCGCGGAATCTTGCCCTTAACACCGTTATGGGTATTGATTAGCCAGAGATTTGCCCAATCATATCCATACCTCTTAATATCCCTGCCGCGAAGAATCGGTCGTATTATCTCACAGGTTTTCGAACGCTCCTCTTCGTCCTTACAGTTTGAAAGTATCTCATCCCTCTTTTCGGTGGTGATGATAAAGGCTTCGTTATACCCGGTCAGGATGCCGCGATATATGTTGATATCCCAATCCTTCAAAGGCTTCCCGACGGCCTCAATCTTCTTTTTGATGCTCTGCTCAATCTCCGACAGCACCACCCAGGCCCCGCTCCCGGCGAAGGCGCAGCGGCACCCGGACTGCTTCAGAAAATCGCTCATATTATTGATGATATCCCGGCTCTGGTTTGCAGCCACCGCGCAGAGGGTGTCTCCGACGTTCGATGCCTTGGAGAAAAGCAGGATGTTCGTATCGACAGTTGCGTTCTCAAAGACCTTCACACCGGCGAAATCGATGAGCAGCAGCGGGTTCGTGCTGCCGGTCAGGAATGCTCGGGTCTTCTCCCCGTAGCCGGCACGCATCCATTTGTTTGAGGTGATGAAGCAAAGTTCTCCTCTAGGTTTCAGCAGGTCATGGCCGAGTTCGTAGAAGAGACAATAGATGTCTCCGGTACGCTCATAAGTCCTGTAACTCATCTTCGCGAGGGCATCGGCGCTCCCGCCCATCTTCTGGAGCTGTATGTACGGAGGGTTGCCTATGATGCAGTCGAAGCCGATGAAGCGGCCGTCCTCGTCAAGAACCTCGGGGAACTCTATGCGCCACTCGAACGCCTCGATGTAGATTCTGTTGTCGCGAATCTCGTCAAGTTCCTTCTGAATCTCCGCAATCTTGCCGAGCAGAGCCTTTTTCTTCTTCTCATTCTGTGCCGACACCTTGCGGCTGACCTCAAAGAGTTCGGGGGCCTCAAGGTCACAGAGTTCCTTCTCAAGAGCAGTCTTGCGCAGCAGTAATGGGTCGTGATGGCTGATTTCCGTCTTGAGCCCGGTCTTAATCCTGCGAATGAGCTCGTCAAGTTCGCGCTTTTCCTCCTTGTTGTGCGCGTTCTTGTAGTTGCTCACGGCACGCTTATAATCTCCGATGGACAGACCGGTCTTGCGCAATATTTCGCTGATGTCCTGATTGAGTCTGAACTTGTGCAGCAGCGAGTTGCCCACCTTTATGTTGATGTCAATGTTCGGCAGCGTCTCAAGTTCGGTGAATCCGCTCTCCTTGGTATAGAACGCATTTTTCAGGAGTTCAATCCACAGGCGCAGACGGCAGATGTTCACTGCATTCGGATTCAAATCGACGCCGAACAGGCAGTTTTCGATGATTTTGCGTTTCTCAGTGAACAGCGTCTCCTGAACCCTCTGGCTTTCAGCGTTTCCGGGGATATATGAAAACGGATTTCCCTCCTCGTCGGACACCATGAGTTCGTCGTTTTCTATGACGATACCGTAGTCCTGTTTCTTGATGCGTCGTCCGTCCGGACTCATCAGAATGCCGAGGTCATATTTAATCCAGATAATCTCGTTAAGCACTGACACAAGAAAATGTCCGGAGCCTACGGACGGGTCGCAGATTCGCAGTGAATCCACGATTTCGTTTGCGCGGCGTATGTCGTCGATGTCCTTGTCCCGCAGGGCATCATAATCCGGGCAGGTCCATCCCATAGCCTCGTTGAATTTCCTGACAACAGCCCTCTTCAGAGTTTCGCGGCTCATCCACATCGTGATTGCTCCCGGCGTGAAAACCGAGCCGTCCTTGTGCCCGTTGATTTTTTCGAATATGAGTCCGAGAACGGAAGCGTTGATGAGTGTCTTGGCGTTCTCGTGAATCTCGTCAGCACCCTCTCCGGAAAAGTCGTAGGCATCAAGAAATTCAAGAAGATAGCGAAGTGTCGGAAGGGTCTTGTAACGAGGTTTGTTTCCGTCCCGAAGCACGGTGCCGGAGAAAAGCGGCATTTCGGAGTCTTCAAGGTTGCTGATGCGGAGCGTCAGCCTTTCCAACGGGCTGTGTTCAAAAAGCGAACTGTTGAGGTAGGGGATGCGTCCGTATTTTGCGTTTATATGCTCCTGCCGGTCCTGAGGACGTCTTGCAAGAACCTGAAAGAAGAGTTTATTCAGTTCGTCGTAGTCGGTAATCAGCTGCGGCTTCATGAAGGCATAGAGCGCGTCGCCCTTATGATATTTCAGCATCTGCGCCTCGAGCAGCTTCATGAACAGAATCCTGTTCACCCAGTTGATGACGAGGGACAGGGCCACATTGAACAGCTGCTCGTCCCTGTTTGTCCCGAAACGGGAAAGCTTTTCCACGCCGTCGAGCCAATCCTCGGAGTCGAGAATCGTGATTGTGCTCTCGATGAGTGAGGCGCGGCTGCGCTCGGACGGCTTCTTCCGTGCGATGATGCGCCTGCTGCCTTCCTTGTCCTCGATTTCCTCAAGTCCGATTATGTGCAGCAATTCGCCGTAGAACTTGACATTCAGTTTGTTGCTGTCCGTCTGAAACTGTTTCTTCAGCAGGTTCTCCGGACTGAACACCTTGTAGAGACTAATGAGCCTGCGGTCGTCGCCCCGGTCGAGTGCCTTGCGGTAGTCGCGGATGTCAAACCATGTGTATTCGAGAGAATCTGCAACCTCGGCGATGTATGGGGCGGCGATTTCCTTGTAGAAGAAATCTGTCTTCTCGGAAGTAAGGACGCCAGAACTGAACTCCTCGAAGCGTTTCAGCAACTTCTTGTTCGAGAAGAACACTCGCTCGAATTCCTGCGCGTCGAAGATGAAATATTCATATATGTTGGTGACAATCAGTTTCTTGAGTGCAATGTTGCGCTTCGACACCCTTTCCCGCAGCCAGTAGAGTAGCAGTTCCTGCACGGCCTTGCGGTTTAAGTTGCCGCGCTGTGCCATTTCGGAGACGTTCGTCGGCATCTTTACCTCAAAGATAACCCCGACAGGGGCCTCCACACTGTTCCCGAGGTGTATCGCGCAGTCAATCTTGCCGTTGGGCGAAACTTTGTAGTCCTGTCCGTAGAAAGTCAGCTTCAGGAAATCCATAAGGTCTCCCTTCACCTTTTCTTCGGTGTCAACGGTTTCAATCTGTTCGTAAAAGATTTTCAGCTGCTTTCTGAATGTATCGAAATCGCCCTTTGCTACGGGCTGTTGGCGGTATGCCCTGTTGAGGGACTTGAGAATAGTGATGTCCGGCATTGTAGTGTCTTATGGGATTGACTGCAAATCTACAGAAAAAGCCCGAGGAACACAAATTTTATCTTTGGACCGCGTCATTTCTTTGACTTGTGCAGGATGCGCTAAAAAGCAAAAGTATCGGTAATTTTGCAAAAATTACCGAGTAAATCTTGGCCTTGGTCATATGCAATGGTGCGATTTCTATTGTTTCGCCATCTTGAACCGGATGAAGCGGGAGAGGGTGTTGCGGTCAACATTGCAGATTTTGGCAATCTTGTTCTGGGACATTCCGATTGCCTGAAGTTCCGCGATGAGGTTGCGCTTACGGTAGAGCTTGTGCTTTTCCACGGCGGTCTTTTTGCCTTTGGGGCGTCCGAGCCTGACGCCTTCCGCCTTCCTGCGGGCGAGCGCTTCCTTTGTCCGCTGACTGATGAGGTTGCGTTCGATTTCGGCGGACAGGCCGAAGGCAAAGGCGAGAACCTTGCTCTGGATGTCCTCGCCGAGGCGGTAGTTGTCCTTGATTGTCCAGACCTTGCACTCGCGGGTCATGCAGATGTTCAGAATCTCCATAATCATGAAGAGGTTCCTGCCGAGGCGCGACAGCTCCGCGCAGATTATCAGGTCGTCCTTCTGCACCTTCTTGAGCAGCTGTCCGAGCTGCCGCTTGCTGTAGGACTTCGTGCCGCTGATGGTCTCCTCAATCCAGCCGTCGATGTTCAGACTCTCACGCTCACAGAAATTGGTAATCTCAAACCGCTGGTTCTCGACGGTCTGCTTGTCGCTGCTCACTCTGATGTATCCATAAACCATTGCCCGAATCTTTACAAGTAGCATGACCCGGAACAAGACGAGATTCGGGTCTGCACGGCGAATTTCCGCACAAACCCGAATATTGTCAATGGCAAATCGAAGATTTATCGATTTTTATATGAAAATTTTTCTTTTTTTATGGATTTCTCCTCTATCGCAACCGCTTTTTGCCCTCGGCTACCTTATCACATACTCATTCTCCATGCGGGCGTAGGCCTTGCCGGACTGGGTGGCGCTGACGTTGCGGAAGGCTTTCTCAACGGCTTCGAGCGGAGTGCCGCCGAAGATTACCGGGGTGCTCTGGCCCTGGAATGCGGCGAGGAGAGCTTCCCATGTGGTCTGGGCTGCCGGGTAGGAGGCGATGTAGAAATTGTCGAGGGTTGTGCTGCCGTCGACCGTGTTCGCCGCCTTGAGAAGCGCTGCCTCAAGACCTCCGATTTCATCCACGAGGCCGATCTTGAGCGCGTCGGCCCCTGTCCATACGCGGCCCTGCGCGATGGAATCGACATACGTCTTGCGCAGGTCACGTCCCTCGGCCACGATGCCGGTGAACTCGTCGTAGATGTGCTCCACGCTCTTCTGTTGGTAGGCAATCTCGTCCTTGTCGAGCGCACGCATTCCGGAGTACATATCGCTGTGCCTGTTGGAGTTGACGAAAGTAACGTTCACATGGGCGAGTTCCTTTACCGTCTTGCCGAAGTCAGGGATGAGGCTGAACACGCCGATTGAGCCGGTGAGGGTCGTCGCGTCGGAGAAAATGTAGTCGCAGCCCGCTGAAATCCAGTATCCGCCCGAAGCCGCATAGTTACCGTAGGAGGCTATGAGAGGCTTCTTTTCCTTGAGAAGCTGGAGTTCCTTGCGAATCTTGTCGGAGGCGAGGACGCTCCCGCCCGGAGAGCTGACACGGAGAACGACGGCCTTGATCATGTCATTCTCGCGGACAGAGGCGATGATTTCGGCGAAGCGGTCTCCTGCTACATTCTCGGCCTCGCGCCCATCGACGATTTCACCGTCCGCATAGATGACGGCAATCTGGTTCGTGCTGAACTTCGGCGCGGCAGTCTTGGCTGCGACATAATCCTCAAACGGGATGAAACTGATGTCGTTGATGTCCTCGGTCATGTAGAGAGTGCAGAGCTTTTCCGCCCTTTGTTCACGAGTGAGCACATCGTCTGCAAGTCCGTATTTCACGAAATCCTCCGGCTCGCTAAGCTCAAGATTGTCAATCAGTTCGTCAAGCTTCGACAACTCAATTCCGCGCGAAGCCGCAATCTGCGATGCCCAGCTGTTCCAGATTGAGCTTATCATCACCTGATTCTGTTCGTAGTTCTCCGGAGAGACCTTGTTCCTGATGTACATCTCTCCGGCGGACTTGTACTTTCCGTGGCGGATGAGCTGCATATTCACGCCGAGCCTGTCAAGGATGTCCTTGAGGAAATACATCTGCGATGACAATCCGATGAGAGTGTTCATCCCGCCCTTGCTGCCCGTGACATAGACCTTGTCGGCGACGCTGGCAAGATAGTAGCTCGCGTTGGAAGGGTTCTCGGTGAATGCGACGATTGCCTTGCCGCTGAGCCGGAAATCCGCGAGAGCCTGGCGGAACTCCTCAATCTCGGCGATTCCTCCCGAAATCCCGTCCGGACGGAGATATATGAATCTGATTCCCGGGTCGGCCGCCGCCATCTTCACGGCCTGCACCGCGTTCCACATTCCGACGCTCGTAGGCTGCGTGCCCTTTGAGAACACACCGTTGAGGTTGAACGGCTGTTCCTGCTCGCTCAGCACGATGTTCGAGAGGTCAATGTTTAGCACTCCCTCCTTGGCAATCACTGGAGTGTCGGACGATGACAGCGCGGCGACGGAGCCGATGAAGCTGAACATCATGATTACCCAGATTACCGAGAAAATCAGCATCCCGGCAACCACGGCCAGAAGCATTTTTACAAAATCTTTCATAATCTTTACGGTTTTATTTTTTCCCTGTTTCTATGCAAACTGACATTTGCCAAATGTCTCCGGACATCTGACACGGAATTATACAATAACACGCAAAGTTATGAAAAATGGGGATATTTTTAGAAAAATCAGTTCATATTTTTAGAAACTGAACTGCCAAAATCTGTTTGCAACCCGGTTGCACTTTCGGGGAATGGCTTTTGCTCGTTCCCGCCCTGCCTTTACGGACGGAGTGCGTCTCCGTGTTTTTTGTGCGCGGTGTTTTTTTGTGCGCGTCTTCAGTCCGTCCGGTTAGGCAAATCTTGTATCGCGGATATGAACAGGACTATATATATGACTGCCGCACTTATGCTGTGCGGCGCAACGGCACTCAGTGCCCAGACCCCGGACACGACGGGAATTTACGGAGAGAGGCAGGACAGCCTTGCGGCTGCTGTCTTCACGGGACATCAGAGCGGGAACTATCTTCCCCGGGGGAAGGAAATAAGGACGGAGGTCATCTCGGCGGCCGGGCTGTGCAAGATGGCCTGCTGCAACCTTGCGGAGAGCTTCGAGAACTCGGCGAGCGTGACCGTGGGCTACTCGGATGCAGTCACGGGAGCCAGGCAGATACGCCTTCTCGGCCTTTCCGGAGTCTATACCCAGATGCTTGACGAGAACCGCCCGGTGATGCGCGGGCTGTCGGCTCCGTTCGGACTTTCCTACATTCCGGGTCAGTGGCTGGAGAGCATCCAGATTGCCAAGGGCTCGACCTCGGTCATAAACGGAGTGGAGTCCATGACCGGACAGATTAACATGGAGCACCGCAAGCCCACTGACGAGAAGCCGCTTTTCATCAACTACGCGGCAATGAGCGACTCCAAGATGGACTTCAACATAGCCTCCTCGCTTCAGCTGAACGAAAACTGGAGCACCGTCATCCTCGGCCATGTCTCCGGGAACTTCGCCACGGTGGATCACAATCACGACACCCTGCTCGACGACCCCCGGATGCTCCAGTTCAACCTTGCCAACCGCTGGCTCTACTATGCCCCGAGCGGTGTGCAGGTCCGTTTCGGCGTGCGTGCGCTGCGGGACAGCAGGCTCGGCGGGCAGATGCTCAAGGATGAGGAAGGAAAGAAGCATTTTTATGATCATGATAATTACGAGGTTGACGCTCACTCCGGGGACGAGTTGGATCCGTGGGGCTCTGACATACTGAACCGCTCCATAAACGGCTACCTCAAGGTCGGCATCCCTCTGAACGAGGACAACTCGCAGAACATCGCGCTCGTGGGCGACTACAGCTATCAGGACATGGACTCATGGTTCGGCTCCACGACCTATCTCGCCGGTCAGCACTCCGGTTTTCTTAACCTGCTCTATCAGAATGAAGTTAATGAGAATCACAAGTTCACTCTCGGCTTGAACGGGGTTCTTGACAGCTACAACGAGGACTTCTCGCGGCAGTACCGCAGCATCGCCAAGCCGGAGGCTTTCAACGGCGTGACGAACCTCGGAAATGTCGGGATATTCGGCGAATATACCTTCCATCTCGGAGACAAGTTCTCGACGATTGCGGGTCTTCGCGGAGACTGGTATTTCGCGAAGAACGGAACTCTCGACGGCTCTCCGTTCTCGTCGAAGCCGCACATATCACCCCGCCTTACATTGAAATATTCCCCGATCGAGGAAATCGTGCTCCGGGCGAACGGCGGCAGGGGACTCAGGTATTCGACGCCTCTTATCGACAACATCGGAGTCTTTTCAACCGGCAAGACATTCAGCGGGGCGTTCAACGACCACATTCTTGAGGACGCGTGGACTTTCGGGGGCAACATCACCTATTATATGCCTTTCGGAGCATCGTCCAACACCTATCTCAGCGTTGATTATTTCCGCACCCAGTTCGTGCAGCAGATGGTCGTGGATTACGAACACTTTGTGAATCAGATTGATTTCTATTCTCTTGACGGACGTCGCTCGTTCACGGACAACATTCAGCTTGACTTCAACGTCGAGCCTGTGGAGCGCTTCACCGTCACGGCGACTTTCCGCTACACCAACGCGAAAATCGAACTTGCCGACAAGGGACTGGTCGAAAGACCGCTCACAAGCCGCTGCAAGGGTGTCCTGAACCTCCAGTACGCGCTCCCGATGAACAAATGGATATTCGATTTCACCGCGTCGGTGAACGGTTCCAGCCGGGTCTATGACTTTATGCGGGACATGAAGGACGCTGACGGGAATTTGCTTTACGCTGACGGCCGCACACCTGTCTATCCGCTTCTGTATGCGCAGGTTACGAAGCGTTTTCGCGGGCTGGACATATACCTTGGAGCGGAAAACCTGACGAACTATAGGCAGAAGGTCGTGGTCACCGGAGACAAGCTCGCGGACGGGCACATCGACCCGCGTTCGCAGTCCTTTGACGCAAGCTGCATCTGGGGACCGCTGATGGGAATCAAGGTTTATGCGGGCCTGCGATTCACCCTTTGGAAGTAAACCTCCTGTCATTTCGAGCGAAACGAAGTGAAGTCGAGAAATCTTTGCGCAAAGATGTCTCACTACGTTCGACATGACAGGCTTTCGAGCGTAATGTCCTCTCCTTGTCATTTCAAGCGAAACGAAGTCTCTCCTGTCATTTCGAGCGAAACGAAGTGAAGTCGAGAAATCTTTAAACTGAAGTGAAATATAATTTTTATAACTTTGCAAAATATGAAAAAGATGATTTATGTGTTTGCGGCGGCCCTTGTGGCGACGGCCGCGATGGGCTGCCCTGCCGGGGCGGCCTCTGTGGCGGGGACTTCGGTCGTCGCGGCGGCGAAGGCTCCCAAGGGAGAGGTTAGGACGGTGGTGTTCTCCACTGACCTGCATTGTCAGAAATGCGTTGAGAAAATCAACGGCAACCTTGCCTTTGAAAAGGGCGTGAAGGATCTGAAGGTTGATTTAAAGACGCACACCATAACGATAAAGTATGACACGGCAAAGACTTCCGTGGAGAAGCTTGCAGCCGCAATCAAAAAGCTTGGCTACGCGGCCACGGTCAAGGAATGAGCCGCTGATGACTATGTACAAAATAGTAGAAAAGGACTTTCTGACGCCGACGATATGCCGGATGAGAGTTGCTGCTCCGAGGGTGGCCGCGGCCGCGCTTCCGGGGCAGTTCCTGATTGTGAGGACAGACGAGAAGGGGGAGCGCATCCCGCTTACAATCAGCGACTATGATGCCGATGCCGGCACCGTGACGCTCGTCATTCAGGCAATCGGGGCATCGACGATGCAGATGTGCGGGATGTCAGTCGGGGATGCCTTCGCGGATGTCGTGGGACCTCTCGGCGTTCCGTCCGATTTCACGGAAATGCCTTTGGATGAGCTGAGGAAGAGGAAATATGTCTTCATCGCCGGGGGAGTCGGCACCGCGCCCGTCTATCCGCAGGCGAAGTGGCTGCACGAGAGGGGAGTGGCGGTGGATGTGATTGTCGGGGCGAAGACCGCAGACCTCATCATATATGAGAATGAAATGACCGCAGCCTGCGACAACCTCCACATCTGCACCGACGACGGCTCGCGCGGTTTTCACGGACTTGTCACTGCCAGGCTTGAACAGCTTGTTGGTGAGGAGCATAAGGATTATGACCGGGCTGTCGCCATAGGACCCATGATTATGATGAAGTTCGCGACCCTTTCCGCAAAGAAGCTCGGTCTCCCGATTACGGTGAGTCTGAACACCCTCATGGTCGATGGCACAGGAATGTGCGGCGGCTGCCGCGTCACGGTCGGCGGACGCACCCGTTTCGCCTGTGTCGAGGGACCGGAGTTCGACGGCTACGAGGTGGATTTTGACGAGGCCATGCGCCGTCAGGGAATGTACAGACCTCAGGAACAGGCCGCCCGCGAGGCGTTTGAGGAACATCAGTGCAAATTGTTGTAATTCCCTGTCATTTCGAGCGAATGTCCTCTCCTGTCATTTCGAGCGAATATCCTCTCCTGTCATTTCGAGCGAATGTCTTCTCCTGTCATTTCGAGCGAAACGAAGTGAAGTCGAGAAATCTTTGCGCAAAGATGTCTCACTCCGTTCGACATGACAGGCTCTCGGATTGACAAGACAGGCTCTCGGATTGACAAGACAGGCTCTCGGATTGACAAGACTGTTTTTCGAGCGTAATGTCCTCGCTTGTCATTTCGAGCGAAACGAAGTGAAGTCGAGAAATCTTTGCGCAAAGATGTCTCACTCCGTTCGACAAGACAGGTTCTCGAATCGACAAGACAGGCTCTCGAATCGACAAGACTGTTTTTCGAGCGAATGTCTTCTCCTGTCATTTCGAGCGAAACGAAGTGAAGTCGAGAAATCTTTAGACTCATAATAATATGGCAAACAGAATACCAAGAGTCCCGGTCAGGGAACAGGCCCCGAAGAAGCGGGCTGCAAACTTTGAGGAAGTATGCTACGGCTACAACGCCGAGGAGGCGATGCTGGAGGCGACGCGCTGCCTGCACTGCAGGAATCCGCGCTGCGTGGCTGCCTGTCCGGTGAACGTGAAGATTCCGGACTTTATCGCGAAAGTCGTTGAAGGCGACTTCGCGGGCGCGGCCCGGGTCATCGCGCAGGACTCGTCGCTTCCGGCTGTCTGTGGCCGCGTGTGCCCGCAGGAGACCCAGTGCGAGGGCTCATGCGTGCTCGGGGTCAAGTTCGAGCCCGTGGCGATAGGCAAGCTGGAGCGCTTCGTCGCCGACTGGAGCCGGGAGAATGCCGCCGGAGCATCGGGATATGGAGTCTGTGACGCTTCAACGGAGACCTATTCTGATGAAATTGCACCAGAAGCCTTCGAGAAACTTGAGGGTAAGGTTCATGAGAATGTTCAGGACAAAGCTGCCGGGGGAAATGGCACGGCGGAAGGATTACGGAAGAACGGTCACCGTGTGGCGGTTGTGGGCAGCGGCCCTGCTGGTCTTGCCTGCGCCTCCGACCTTGCGAAGCTCGGCTATGACGTGACCATCTTCGAGGCTCTGCACAAGACCGGGGGAGTGCTCGAATACGGCATCCCGGAGTTCCGCCTTCCTAAGGACACCGTGCTTGCCGCCGAAATCGCCGCCGTCCGCGCCCTCGGGGTCCGCATCGAGACGGATGTCGTCGTCGGCCGCACTGTGACGGTCGATTCCCTGCTGGGCAAAGAGGGCTTCGACGCCGTCTTCATCGGCTCCGGCGCCGGACTGCCTAAGTTCATGGGCATCCCCGGAGAGAGCCTTAACGGGGTCTATTCCGCAAACGAGTTCCTCACGCGCAACAACCTCATGAAGGCCTACCGGGACGACTATGCCACGCCGGTCAGCGTCGGCCGTGATGTCGTGGTCGTGGGCGGTGGCAACGTCGCAATGGACGCGGCACGCACGGCGCTGAGGCTTCAGGGGCTTCGGGCGGCGCAAAGATCTCTCACTCCGTTCGAGATGACAGGTAAAGGTTCGTTCGAGATGACGGATGCCGTCCCGGCAGAATCGACAGGTAAAGGTTCGTTCGAGATGACGGATGCCATCCCGGCAGAATCGACAGGCTGTGTTGATACTGTCACCGTCGTCTATCGCCGCACGGAGACCGAACTTCCCGCCCGTCGCGAGGAGGTGCACCATGCGAAGGAAGAGGGCATCCGTTTCGAGTTCCTGACCAACCCCGTTGAGATTCTTTCCGACGAAAAGGGCAATGTCAGGGGCATCAGATGCATAAGGATGAAGCTCGGCGAGCCGGATGCCAGCGGCCGCCGCAGCCCGGTTGCAGTTCCGGGCTCCGAGTTCGAGATTCCCGCCGACACCGTGATAATGTCCCTCGGCACATCTCCGAACCCGCTCATTGCCGGCACGACCCCGGGACTGAAAACCACCGGACGCGGAGGTCTCGAAACCACCGACGACGTGGTCACCACCCGTCCGGGAGTCTTCGCCGGCGGCGATGCCGTCACCGGAGCCGCCACCGTAATCCTCGCCATGGGAGCCGGCCGCAAGGCCGCCGCGGCCATAGACAGTTACATCAAAAGCCGATAGAGACCCGTCTTGAAATCCCCCAAGTCTGCGACTAAAAAGTCCGAATAACCCTCAGAGAATTGAGTGTTTGGAAACAAGGTCGAGGTTGCCCTCTCCGAAAACAAGAAAAAGGGGTTTGACTAATACTTTTAGTCAGCCCCTTATATCTCTCCAGAGAGTTCCCTACTTCACTAATATCTCGTCAACAAAGAGAAAACCCGAATGTCCTTTCCCGCCGTGCCATGACGGGATGACCCTCGTGTCCTCGGCAACGACGCGCAGCTCCCCGACCGATGTCTCCGGGAAAGTCACGCTGTAGTTTTCGATGGAGTCCGGCGCCGACGCCCCGACCTCGGGAATGGGAATCTCACCGAGCGCCACGCCGTCGCCATAAACCTTCAGCGACAGAGGGCCGAAAATCCAGTTCGGCGTGTTGATGATGAAGCCGACGCTGACTTCCGAGCACTTTTCGCCTTTCATGTCGATGCTCACGTCCATCGGAGCCCCGTTCCACGCGACCCAGCGTCCGTCGCTGTAGTTCCAGTTCCCGCGAATGCCGTCGTTCAGGGAGCCTTCGCTGAGATAGTCGTAGCCGTTCGCCTTCGGACTGTTGAGCCACAGCCTCTTTCCGAACGCCTTGTTGGCAATCAGCTCCTGTGTCCAGACCTTGGAGCGCTCTCCCTGCCTGAATGTGGCTGCCTTCACCGTGCATGGAGTCTCTGTCAGAGTGAACGGCCCTGTGTAGAGAGGGGAGTCGTCGGTGGGGTCGCTGCCGTCGAGGGTGTAGCGAATCTGAGTGTCGCCGGCCGTCTTGAGCTCAATCGAGTAGCTGCCGTCCTTCACGCTCACCTTGCCGAGAACTTCGTAGATGTGCTTCGCGTAGTTGTAGCCCATTGCCTCATAAATCCCGCACATCCTGTCAAGGTCGTGGAAGAACCTGTCCGCGTCGCGTCTGCCGGGGTCGCACCACTGCACCTCCGAAAGCGCGCTCATCCGCGGAAGAAGCATATATTCAAGATGTTCCGGCGTGGCGATGTACTCCGTCCATAGATTTGCCTGGATTCCGAGTATGTGCTTCTTCTCCGCGTCGGTCATCTCCGGGGTAAACGGCTCGTATTCATACACCTTCGACACGGGAAGATAGCCCCCTATCCCGTCGGGCTCGGCAGCCCTGTCGAGGCTCTGGCAGTAGTCGAAATAGAAATGGGTCGTAGGGGTCATAATCGCGTCATGCCCGAGCGCGGCGGCCTTCTGACCTCCTGCGCTTCCCCTCCACGACATCACAGTGGCGTTCGGGGAAAGCTCACCTTCGAGAATCTCGTCCCATCCGATGATGCTGCGCCCGCGTTCGTTGAGGAACTTCTCCACCCTCGCGGTCACATAGCTGCTCTGGAGATAGTGCTCCGCGGAAAACTGCCCGTCGCCCTTGAGCCCGAGCTCGGCAATCTTCGCCTGACAGCGCGGGCAGGTCGCCCAGTGGTCCTTCGGGCATTCGTCGCCGCCGATGTGGATGTACTTCGATGGGAATATCTCCAGCACCTCGTCCAGCACCCCTTCAAGGAACTCGTAGGTCTTCTCGTTTCCGGCGCAGAGCACGTCGGGCGAAACTCCGGCGAAATTCCACACCTCGTACGGGCCGTAGCCCTCGCATCCGAGCTCCGGATAGGCCGCGAGCGCCGCCTGCATATGTCCCGGAAGGTCAATCTCCGGAATCACGTCAATGCCCCGTTCCCCGGCGTATGCGACGACCTCGCGCAGCTGCTCCTGCGTGTAGTAGCCTCCGTAGAGCGCTCCCGTAGGGTCTCCGCCGGAGCCGTCAGGCCTGAAAAGCTTCTCGCCCCTGCGCCACGCCCCGATTTCCGTGAGGAGAGGATATTTCCTTATCTCGATTCTCCATCCCTGGTCTTCCGTCAGATGCCAGTGGAACTTGTTCATCTTGTGCACCGCCATCATGTCGATGTACCTCTTCACCTCATCGACGCTGAAGAAATGTCTCGCGCAGTCGAGGTGCATGCCCCTGTAGGCGAACCTCGGCTTGTCCCTGATAATCACGTCCGGCCATTCCCCGCCCGCGTCCCGGAGTTGGTCGAGCGTCTGCTGCGCGTAGAGAAAGCCCCTGCGTGAACCGGCCTTGACCGTGGCCTTTCCCTTCCGGATTTCAATTGCGTATTCCTCCTCCCCGAGCTTCGGGTCATTGATTTTCTCGACGATTCCGTCGTTCGCCTCGGTGCTGCCCCCGAGAAGCTTCACATAGTTCGGCTCGGGAATCACGTTCACGATGTCATGTCCCCCGTTCCCGCAGGAGGAGAGCGCCAGTGCCGCCGCGATGGCCGTAAGTTTCAGTGCTGAAAGTTTCATATATTCAAAAAAATTGTAAATTGTGACAAAGATATTAAATATATGCGTCGTTCCGTAGTGTCGTTCTCCGAAATTTTCGCTTTTTCGTGATAAATCGTTAATTTTGCCGGTGCGTATGTTTGTATGTGGCGTATATATAATATAGGGATATACGGACTATTCTTGATATGACAACTTACACTAAAGACTCGTGAATATGAAAAAGACACTTTTGCTTACCTTCGTCGCCCTCTGCGGCTTCTGTGCCTGCACATCCCGGCATGAAGTTGGAATCGTCGCCCATCGGGGCTACTGGAAATGTGAGGATGGAGGAATGTCGCACAACTCCATCGCCGCCCTCAAGGCCGCCTGCGAGCACGGCTTCTGGGGCACCGAGTTTGACGTGAACATGACTTCCGACGGACAGCTGCTCGTCTATCATGACGGCGAAATCGAAGGGAAGCGCATAAATTTCACCCCTAAGGCCGAGTTCGATCATGTGCGTCTTCCGAACGGCGAACCCATCCCGACCCTCGACGAGTATCTCACGGTGGCTCAGGATTATCCCGAGACCAAGCTTGTCCTCGAACTCAAATGGCATGACGCTGCGCTTGAACGGCAGGCGGTGGATGCGGTGGTGGCTTCACTCAAGGCTCACGGTCTCTTCACTCCGGAGCGCGTGATGTTCATCTCCTTCTCCCTCAGCGAGTGCGCCCTTTTCGCGAAGGCGGCTCCGGGCTTCACCGTTCAGTATCTCGGCAGCGACAGCGGCTTTGACGCGCTCAACGAAAGCGGCGTGAACGGCATCGATATGTACTTCCCGACCTTCCTCTCCGACCCGAAGTGGAAGGAAGGCGCACGTGCGAACGGCTACGGCATCAATGTCTGGACAGTCGATGGCGAGGATGACATCCGCAGGTGCATCGGGGAGGGGATTGACTTTCTCACGACCAACGAGCCTGAGCTGGCGCGTGACATTCTCAGGGACATGGACGGTGTAAAGGAACTCAAAATTTAATCGGTTTTTGAGTAAAACTTAAAAATTGGGCAATAAATATTAAAATTTTTTATAAAATATATTTATTTCTCTAAAACTTCGCTATATTTGCGAAATGTAAATATCAACACATTAAAGAAATGAGAAGATTCCGCATAATTTTTGTCGCGCTTGCAGCGGCTGCCCTGTCCCTCGTTTCCTGCATAGGGGGGGGCAAGTCGTTAAATGACAATTATATGTGGTTCGACTGCGAAGCGAACTACGCCACTCTGTCCCATCCCGATTCCATCCGCTTCTATCTCGAAAAGTGCCGGGCCCTCGGCTTCGACAATGTCGTCGTCGATGTCAAGTCAATAATGGGCGAAGTCCTCTATGACAGCGACATCGCCCCTTACATGGGCGACTGGGAAGGCGTCACGCGGCAGAGGGACTACGACATGATGGGACATTTCATCCGCTTCGGACACGAGCTCGGAATGCGGGTGTTCGCCTCCCTCAACATCTTTGCCGGCGGCCACAACTATTTTGACCGAGGCATCATCTACGGCGACAAGGCGGCCTGGCAGTCAATCTGTTACGACAAGGGCAGGCTTGTCCCGATTTCGAGCATAAAGACCAACTACAACGGAATGCTGAACCCGTCCAATCCGGAGGTTCAGCAGTATCAGCTCGACATTCTCAGGGAGTTCATCACCAGATATCCCGAGACCGACGGACTCATCTTCGACCGCGTTCGCTACGACGGCATCACGGCCGACTTCAGCGACCTCTCCCGCGCACAGTTCGAGGCGTATGCCGGAATCCGCATGGAGAACTGGCCGGAGGACGTGCTCAGCTGGTACGGCGCGGACGGAAATCTCCGTGAGGACTGGACACTCGGCATCCACGGCAAGAAATGGGTCGAGTGGCGCGCCGGGGTCATCCACGACTTCGTGGCGAAGGCCCACACCATGCTGAAGGAGCTCAAACCGGATCTTATCATAGGAGACTACACGGGCGCGTGGTACCCGACCTACTGGCAGCTCGGCGTGAACTGGGCGAGCCGGGAGTACGACCCGTACAAGGTTCCGCAGTACTGCGAATGGGCTACTGAAAAGTACCGCGAGACAGGCTATGCCGAACTTCTCGATGTCTATATGACGGGGCTCTACTACTCGCTCATAACCAAGGCCGACGTTGACCGCGCCACCGGAGTGGTCGGGCAGCGCTCCGAGGCGGGGATGGACAACAGCCTTACCTACTGCTACAGCGTCGAGGGCGGCGCCGAGCTCGCGGAGGAGGTCACGATGGGCGTGGTCCCGGTCGTGGGCTCAATCTATGCCGAGCAGTACCTCGGAGACTTCGGAAAGTTCCGCCCTGCCGTGGAGCAGGCGCTCAGGAGCACCGGCGGCGTGATGATTTTCGACATCGTGCATCTGAACAAACATCGGCTCTGGGACGAACTTGAGGCCGCCATGGAGACAGCGGCACGCCGATAGACGGATTCTTCTTTGCGGGAAATGCCCCTCTTCACGGAAATGACCCTCTTTGCGGAAATGACCCTCTTTACGGGAATGACTCTATGCTACATGATTACAAAACAATAACACAATTCAAATGAAATCTCGTATAACAAATCTGATCTCGAACCTCCGGTTCAGGACCATGCTCGTGACGGCCGTGCTCCTCTTTGCGGGGGTCATGTCCGCTCGTGCGCAGTCGCCCGTCAACGGACGAGTCACCGACGTGAACGGGCAGCCAGTCGCAGGAGTGACCGTGATGGTTGCAGGAACGACCAACGGAACGATGACCGACATGGACGGCAGGTGGACGCTGACTGCAAAGGCCGGCGACACCATCGAGTTCTCATGCCTCGGAATGGCCACGCAGTCGCGCAGGTGCAGCGGCAAGGCCGAAACAATCAATGTCACGATGGAGGAGGACTCCCAGTTCATAGAGGAGACCATCGTCGTGGGCTACGGCACCCAGAAGAAGTCCTCCATGACCTCGGCAGTCTCCGCGATGAAGGGCGATGAGCTCCTCAAGGCTCCCGCCACCAATGTCTCGCAGGTCCTTGCCGGCAAGCTTCCCGGCATCTCCTCCGTGCAGGAGTCCGGCCAGCCGGGCTCGGATCAGGCGAGCCTCAGGATTCGCGGGTCGATTTACGGCGTAGCATACGTCGTTGACGGCTTCCCTGTCTCTGACATCAATGACATAGACCCTGCCGACATCGAGAGCGTGTCTGTGCTCAAGGACGGAGCGGCCGCCGCGGTCTATGGACTCAGCGGAGCCGGCGGCGTGATTATCGTGACTACCAAGCGCGGACAGCAGGGGCAGACCAAGATTACCTACAACGCCTCTCTCGGTGCTTCTATGAACGCGAACTTCCCTAAGTTCATGAACGGCCCGCAGTTCGCCTACTACTACAATGTGGCGGAGATGATGGATCAGATGGCAAGGGGCGTGATAAGTTCGGACACCGAGTACAAGCCGTATTTCACGAAGCATCAGGTGGAGCTTATGCTCAACGGCGACCCGACCGACGGCTGGGACAATGTGAACTACATCGACGAGGTCTTCGGAACCGGATTCAACCAGAAGCACAGTGTCACCGTGCAGGGCGGCAATGAAAAGACCCGCTATTTCGCGTCTTTCGGCTATCTCGGGCAGAAGGGAAACATCGACAACTTCGGCTACAGGCGCTACAATGTCCGTGCGAACCTTGAGTCGCGGATAGCCAAGAACTTCAACTTCACTCTCGGAGTTTCAGGCGTGCTCGGCAAGAAGTCTGCTCCATATTATATGGCGGGTTCCGGCGACAGTTCCGTCTATGGCGGCAGCGAGGCCACCAACTGGCTTTCAATCGCCAACCAGACCATTCAGATGCATCCGTATCTCCCCAAGACCTACAACGGGCTCTACACCGCATCAACCAAGAAGAACACGGGACTCCCGCAGTCTCCTCTTGCGGCCATCTACGATTCGGGCTACAGGAAGAACAACACGGCCGACGTCTCCGTAAACACCTCTCTCTCATACGATGTGCCTTTCCTTGAAGGTCTTCAGCTCAAGGTCTCCGGCTCATATATGGGCTACACTGAGAGTGCCAAGACGCTCTACACTCCGTACTATCTCATGTCGGCCTCGTTTGACACCGCCGCAAATGACTGGGCGTGGAAGGAAGTCACTTCCCCGAACGGCGACGGCTCCGGCAATACTGTTCAGGAAAGCGCCAACTGGTCGCGCCACCTTATCGGGCAGGCAAGCGTAGGCTATGTCCACTCCTTCGGCAAGCACAACCTCGACATCCTTGCCCTTGCCGAGGTCAGGGACTGGAAGGCCAACGGCCTTGGCGCAATGTCCAAGAGCATCCCTTTCTCAACTCTTCCGGAACTCAGCTACGGAACTCAGGTCGAGGGCTCGGTCTATGGCAACAGCAACGCGACCCGCTCGGCAGGCTACGTCGCCAGACTGCGCTACAACTATGATGAGAAATATCTCGCCGAATTTTCCGGCCGCTATGACGGTTCCTACAAGTTCGCCGGAATGTCAAAGACGCGCTGGGGCTTCTTCCCGTCGGCGTCACTCGGCTGGAACATGGCCAAGGAGCGCTGGATGGAGAACGCGGCCTGTCTTGACGAACTCAAGCTCCGCGCCTCCGTCGGTCTTCTCGGAAATGATTCCGTCTCTCCGTACGCTTTCCTGAGCACATACGCGCAGGGGGACAAGGTCATCCTCGGAAACTCGGCTAATCCTTCCTACTATACTAACGTCATCGCCAATCCGAGCCTTTCTTGGGAGAAGACCCTTTCCTACAACGCCGGTGTTGACCTCAGCCTGTGGAACGAAAAACTCGGAGCGGAAGTCGATGTGTTCTACAATTATACCTACGACATCCTGACGGCTCAGGGCTCCAACTTCCCGCCTTCAATGGGAGGATACTATCCGACCTATGTAAACGGGAATGCCGTCGATACGGGCGGTATCGACATAATGCTCTCGCACAAGAACACCGTAATGCTTGCAGGCCAGCCGTTCACCTACGGAATCTCGGGGAACGTGACATACGCGAAGTCCCGCTGGATTATATATCCGGATCAGCCTAATATCCCTGAGTATCAGAAAGTCACAGGCACTGAAGTCGGTGCGGTCATGACATGGGTGGCCGACGGGCTCTACAAGTCGGAGGAGGAAATTGACAATTCGGCGTGGTACGGTACCCGTCCGTGCATCGGAGACATAAAGTATGTGGATATAAACGGAGACGGCAAGATTGATTCCGATGACCGCTGCCGAGTCGGAAGCAACAACCGTCCGAAGCTGACGTACGGTCTCAATCTCAACTTCTCGTGGTATGGTTTCGACCTCTCCGCGCAGTTTACAGGCGGTGCCCTGTTCGACGTTTCCCTCACAGGCACATATTTCAACGGGGTTGATGACAACACCGTGTGGACTCAGACATTCAAGGAGAACGCGAACTCCCCGCTGTTCCTCGTCGAGAATGCCTACAGCATCTATAACCCTGACGGCACTTTCCCGCGCCTTACTCTCGGAAACACGGGACACGGCGGTGACAACGGGCTCGGCTCGACGTTCTGGCTCCGCGACGGCAAATATGTCCGTCTCAAGACTGCGCAGCTGGGCTACACATTCCCGCGCAAATGGATGGAAAGGCTGAAGATTGACACGCTCCGTCTCTTCGTTGAGGGTCAGAACCTCTTCACCATAGACGGACTTCCTGAGGGCATCGACCCTGAGTCTCCTGGAACCAACAACGGCTACTATCCTCAGCAGCGGCTTCTGATGGGCGGTCTGACATTAACATTCTAAAAAGGGACAATGATTATGAAGAATATATTTAAGGGATGCGTGCTCGCTGCTGCGTTGCTTGGCGGCGTTTCCTGCACGAAGATGCTTGACATGACTCCGACAAATCTTGTCTCGGACAAAACGATTTGGGAAAAGACGGAATCGGCGGAATGGGCTGTGAACTCTCTCTACACCTATGTCTATAGTGTCATGGCAAATCAGAGCGTGGTCGGATTGACTGAGTCTCTGACCGACATGATGAAATACGGTTCATACAACTACAACTCTCTGGCGTTTATCCCGAGCGAGTTCGCTTACGGTGAGGACAACACCATTAAGGCCACGTATGTCGATGCCTATATGGGATATTGGGCTACCCGCTATTCCCAGATTACGGACATCAACGAGGCGCTGAGCAATCTGAAGAAATACGGACAGATGTCGGACGAAGACAAGACGAGGCTTGAAGCGGAAATCCGTTTCATGCGGGCCTATGTCTATTTCGATCTTGTCAAGCGCTACAAGGAAGTAATCCTCTACGATGAGGACTTGACGGCAATCGTCAAGGACAAAAAGCTGAACACGGAGGAAGAGGCATGGGACTTCATTCAGAAGGACTTTGATTTCGCCGCAGCCAATCTTCCTGCAAAGACGGATGCGAAAGGCCGTCTTGACAAGGGCATGGCCTACGCCTTCCTCACTCGTTCCATGCTGTACGCGAAGAGGTATGACGCGGTGATTGCTGCCGCCGACGAGGTGAAGAAACTCGGCTACGACCTTGAGAAGAAGTACTCCGATTCCTACTCCAAGTCAACCGTTGACGGAAACATTGAGGCAATTCTCCAGTACCATTTCAGCCGCGCCGAGAACATAACTCAGAGCTTCGACTACTACTACACTCCGGGCGGGGACTTCTCCCTCAACGGCGCGACCGGCGGAGGATACGGCACTCCTACTCAGGAACTTGTGGAGTCTTATGAAAAGGCGACCGGCGGAAAGGTGGATTGGGAACCGTGGCACACGACAGGTGTGACCGCCGCTCCTCCTTATGCCGAACTTGAACCGCGCTTCCACGCCACGGTTCTTTATAACGGGGCGGCATGGAAGGGGCGTGCCGTTGAACCTTATCTCGGCGGCGCGGACGGATTCTGCGAGTGGAATGTGGAACCGGAACCTAAGGGACGCTCGACGACAGGCTACTATCTTCGCAAGATGGTGGATGAAACCCACGATGTCATCCAGTATAGTTCCGGCGTCCAGCCCTTCACCGTCATCCGTTATGCCGAGGTCCTTCTCAACAAGGCCGAGGCACTGTATATGTCCGGCGAGGAGGGACAGGCAAACGACATAGTGAACGACATCCGCGCTCGTGTCGGACTTCCTGCAATCACTGCTGACGGCGCCGACCTCATGGCGGCAATCCGTCAGGAGCGCAAGGTCGAGTTTGCGTTCGAGGGCCTGTGGTATTGGGACCTGCGCCGCTGGGGCATCGCTCACAAGGCCTACCCTGAAGGACTTACCGGCTATCAGGTGCACGGATTCAAGATTACCAAGGACGAGGAAGGCAACTTCACCTACGACTACATAAGTGTCGATGACAAGAACCGCAATTTCCCGGAGAAACTCTACAGGTTCCCGCTCCCGGCGGACGAGCTGAACAATAACGGGGCGCTTGAAGGCCAGTTCCCTGAATGGAGATAGGCGGACATCCCCAAGACAATCTTAATAGAAATGAAAATGAGAAAGATATACTTTAACATAATCGCCGTCGCGGCATTGGCTCTTTCGCTTGCTGCCTGCCAGAAGCCTCACTATGTCCTGCCGACTGCCGAACGTGAGGGCTTCACCAGCATCAGCGCGTTCTTCACATCCGGCGAGTACAACAACCTTGAGCTGGCGAAGCTTTATGTCACGGACGAGATGGTAAAGGACGGAATGCTGGTCATACCGGTTCCGTACTACTATCCGGAGACATCCGACAACACGACGACGAAGTATATGACCAGCGTCAGGGTGAAGGCCGAACTTGACAAGAACTGCTACATTTCCCCGTCCCTCACGCTGATGGACCTTACATTGGAGAACGAATACACTTACACCGATGCCAAGGGCAATACCTATCCGATTATAATCACCGGAAGGAGGACCAAGTCCTCCGAGGCTACGTTCATATCGTTTGAACTTGTCGATATGTTCGAGGGATTTGTCGATAATGACGAGAGGAAGATCTACCTCTACACGACTGACGATCTTTCCTCCTGCACTGCGGCGGGGCAGGTTTCAGCCCATTCTGAAATCGTGACGGACCTTAGCGTGGCAAGGAATTACAATGAGCCGCAGACCATCGTCATCAAGGCTCATGACGGGACGGAGCATGAATATGTGACCGAAAAGGCTATCCCGACAAAAATCCGCAACGGCTTCAACAAGGAGTCCGTCCGTCAGCTCTTTAACCTCGACCCTAAGTCCCGCTTCGGAACACCTGACTATCTGACGGAAGGGCTTGACCCGACAATCGCCGCGACATCCGGCTATCTCGTTGTTTGTCTCGGCGACGGTTCCGCTCCTTTCTATGTCCACGGGACGACGGGCGCAAAGTTGGGCGATGTCGCTCTCGGTTCTGCTTCCGTCGCGGGAATCACCAATGATGAAGCCGGCAATCTCCTGATGGTGAACCATCTTGACGGCAGAGGAAAAATACAGATTTACAGGACTTCTTCCGTGACGACGGCTCCTGCTCTGTTCTACGAGTATGACAGTGATGTCCCTCTTCCGACCGGCGTGAAGATAAAGGTCAGCGGAAACATTGACGGGGATGCCGTCATCACTTTGCCGTATGTCGGTGTGGCAAGTGTCACCGAAGCGTCGCAGTTCCTCCGGATTTCCGTTTCGGGCGGCGCGGTGACGGAGGCTAAGGTCGTCGATCTTGCCCCTGCCGGGGTTAAATGGGGAGATGCGGCGTCGAATTATGCCGGCATCGCGCCTGCCTCGGCTTCGGCTTCCGACGGGGTCTTCCTCGCTTCGTACGGAAGGATGACGCTTGACTATCTGGACGCTTCCTCGTGGGCTGTTTCAAAGTCTATGGGCACGACTTCAGAGTCATCTTGGGCATGGAACACGAACGGCCTTGACTGCAAGTTCTACAATAATGTGCAGTACCTCGCGATGCTCGTCCTCGCGCATTTCCCGGCATGGGGAGGTCATCCGTCGCTCTACATCTACAATGTTTCCGACAAGTCGTCGCTCACCGGGGAGTTCACCGACTCTCCTGCGCTGTTCCTCTCGTCGCAGAACATCGACTCATTCAACGGAGTGAATGCGGACAGCACATTGTCGTCCGGCGATGTCGTGATGGCTCAGTCCGCCGACGGCTTCAAGATATTCATCTACTACTACGACCAGTATGCCGGCACCATCGGAGGCTACTCCGCCGACTGCATAAAGAGGAAATGACAATGAAGCGCACTATCGCATATATTCTCGCGTCCGTGTCGGGGCTTGCCCTGACACTCGGATGCGGCAAGGGGGATGGGGATGTTCCTGACTGGCCTTGGGCAGAGCCTGAGACACCGGAGACCCCCGTTACTCCGGAGAAACCGACGGAACCTGAATATCCCGTGATTCCCGAGACTCCTCACACGGCATTTGTCGATCCGACAGCCGCCGGATGGGAGAACCGGACTTCGGACTATTCCGGACTCCGCTCCGACATCAGTATATATCGTTTCTCCGGCAAGTTCTTCACCCGTCCCGCAATCGCCTACATCGCGGTTGCCGACGCTTCAAAGGCCGGATTCGGGGTCTGGAGCATCAACGACCCTGAGCTCAAGGGCTGCGACGAGGCCTTCAGGACACCGTCCAAGGTCTATGAGGATTGCTCGGCGTCAGTCATCGTGAACGGCGGGTTCTTCTACTCTTCCGGAGGCAAGAACTACAGCGCCTCGGTGGCTGTGAGCGAAGGCACCAGCCTCGGAGTGAACATCAACTATGCGTCCGAAGACTGGAAGACCATATACTATCCGACCCGTGCTGCGTTCATCGAACACTCAAACGGCTCGTTCGAGTCCTGCTGGACCTACTACACTTCTTCCGGGGCGCATTACACCTATCAGACTCCCGCTCCGAACTCATGGAAGCAGAAGCCTGCAAAGACACCTTCCGCAAGTTATCCGGAGACGGCCGTCGAATTTGAGGCGAAGAACGCCATCGGAGGCGGCCCCGTGCTCCTTAAGGATTCTAAGGTCATCGACAGTTATGTCGAGGAGCTCTTCGACGGCACTTCAGGCATAGGTCCGGACACCTACGCCCCGAGGACGGCTGTCGGCATCTCGGCCGATTCCAAACTGGTGCTTTTTGTCTGCGAGGGACGTGAGATGACGGAAGGCGTGACGGGACTGACTACCGGGGAGGTCGCCCGGGTGCTCTACAGTCTCGGCTGCAGGGACGCGATTAACCTCGACGGAGGCGGCTCGTCCTGTATGCTCATCGGAGGGCAGGAGACGATAAAGGTTTCTGACGGCCATCAGAGAGCCGTTGCAAGCACTGTAATGTTTAAGTAATTTTTTGTAATGAAGATTAGAATCAACCATCTATTTCTGGCGCTCGCGCTTGTCTGCGGGACCGTCGGCTGCGAGAAGCCTGAAACGGGGTTCCTGTGGCGGGATGAGTGGAAAGAACCGGAAGTTCCTGACCAGCCTGAGAAGCCTGACAAACCGGATCAGCCGGAGACTCCGGGCCTGCCTGAAATAAAGGGCAAGCCGAGGCTCGTGTGGATTGACGCTGCCGCCAATTTCAATGAATATGCGAACAGCGAGTCCAAGATTGCATCGGACATAAAGAAAATAGCGGACATGGGCTTCACCCACATCGTCGTCGATGTCCGCCCCACCACTACCGGCGTGCTTTTCAAGTCTTCCGTCGAGCACGGGCTTGACAAAGTCGATGCATGGGTTAACGGGAGTTATGTCTGGCTCAAGAGAACCGAGTCTTTCGACTATCTTCAGAAATTCATCGACGAGGGACACAAGAACGGGCTCAGGGTCTTCGCGAGCATGAACACCTTTGTCGGAGGCTATCTGTGCCCATACGGTCTCGGAAGCGACGGCATATTCTACCGCGGCACCGCTCCAAAGTCATGGGCGAGCGTGATAAACTCGGTCGGCGGGCTTGTGAATACGATGGACCTGCAGAATGACGAAAGCGACTACGGCGCGAAGTTCCTGAGCCCGGCGAACGACGAGGTGCAGGACTATCTCCTGAGGCTCATCGGCGAACTCGCCGCGTACGATGTCGACGGGATAATCCTCGACCGCTGCCGTTTCGACGACTACAGCCTCCTGAGCGACTTCTCCGATTCTTCGCGTGAGAAATTCGAGGCCTATCTCGGCAGGAAGGTCACGAACTGGCCTGCTGACATCTTCTCTCCGGGACAGGATGAACTGAAATCTACCGTCACGGATATGCAGAAGTCATGGCTCGCGTTCCGTGCCAAGACCATCCACGACTTCATCGTCAAGGTTTCCGACAAGGTGCACTCGGTGAACGCCGACTGCCAGTTCGGGGCCTATGTGGGCGCCTGGTACTCAAGCTACTACTACAGCGGAGTGAACTGGGCGAGCCCCAAGTACGACCCTAAGGCCGACGGCTACAGATGGGCTTCCGCCGACTACAAGGACTACGGCTATGCCGACCACTGCGACGTGATGATTATCGGAGCATACGCCGGCACTGACAGCATCCACGGCTCCACGGAATGGACCATGGAGGGCTTCTGCAAGCGTGCCGCGAACCTCTTCAAGGGCGACGTCCCTTACTACGGCGGCCCTGACATCGGCAATTCCACCGGTTTCACCGAAGGCGGACAGGGCGCTCTCATGCCGGACATAGTCGATGCCTGCATAAACAATGCGGACGGTTTCTTTGTATTCGACCTCTGCCACATCCGGATGTATGACTACTGGGACAGCTTCAAGACGGCCTTCGACCGGTACCTCGCAACCGTAAAATAGTATGTTATAAACTACAACATAAAAACAACACACTAACAAACACATTTTATTATGAAAAAGATTTTATTGTCGCTGATGGCCATTGCCCTCGCTTTGGTCAGCTGCAAGAAGGAGGAGCAGATTACTCCTGAAATCAAGGCGGACAAGACCGAGTACCAGATTCCGCTTGCCGGAACCGAGGAGACAGAGTTCTTCGTCGAGTTCACGACCAACGTCGATTGGACTGCCAAGCTCAAGGAAACCTACGAGTGGTGCACGATTTCACGCGCCAAGGGTACAGCCGGAGAGGGCAAGGTTCAGTTCCTCGCCGAGGAGAACAAGACAAACGATGCCCGTGTCGCCGTCATCGTCGTGACTGCCGGCTCCGCACAGCAGGAGTTCACTCTCACTCAGCCTCAGGTCAATGCGTTCTCCCTCGTTTCTGAGTCGGCCGAGATTGACAGCAAGGGCGGCGAGGTCGAACTCAAGGTCATGACCAACGTTCCTTACGAGGTGACTATTCCTGTTGATTTCACTTGGGTGAAGAAAGTTGAGACAAAGGCTTACGGCGAGCAGGTTACGAAGCTTACGGTGGATGCCTTCGATGAACTTGACGGCGTGCGCACGGCAGAGATTCTGGTTAAGGCAGAAGGCTTTGAGAACCTTACTTTCACTGTTACACAGAAAGGACCTCAGACGAAGCTTTGGGGAATAGAACTCAGTACTGTCCTTAATCATGTTGCCACTTATACGAAGACATATATGATATGGAATGCTGAAAAGCAAGACTATTCTACGGAAAGTAAGATAACCATGAATACAGTCGCTTCGATTGCACTTTATGATGGTAATCTTGTCGTTTGTGCAGGCGATGGAAGCAAGCCGGTTATTCTTGACAAGAAAACCGGAGAGAAGAAAGGTGAGCTTAACACTGGCGATGTTGAACCGATTACGATTACCAATGATGAGGCCGGAAATCTTGTCTTCTGCAACAGGGTTAACAACTGGTGGAGCAGTTATGTTGATTTCTCAATCTGGTATATGAAACCTGGTGACAAAACACCGACCCTCTTGGCATCGACTAAGACGCAGGGATATGAAAATGGACCGAGCTATATAGGATACTCACTTTCTGTAAGAGGTGATGTGACGAAGAATGCTGCAATAGTTTCCCCTTGGGAAGGTGTTGGCGGAGGCGGCGAGAACATGGTTCTTGCTTGGGAAGTCAAGGATGGAAAAGCCGGAAACTATGTTAAGCAGACTCTTACCGGATTCTACGGATTAGCCGGGTGGTATGATGGCACTCCTGGTTATTGGTCTGGTGCACCTAATAACTCCCCTGCCTATGCTCTTATGGGAACAAACCTTTCCGACGGTGCCATTATGGCGTTGTACGACGAAAATATTCCATATTATGTTGCAGCAGACTGCTCATGCACAAAACTTATGGAAAAGGCTCCTATAAGCAGCAACAATGCTTTCAATACTATGGAAATCCGTACGGTTAATGGTAAGCAATATGCAGTAATTGCCGGTGATACTTTCTTTACATGGTCGAAGCCTGAAATTTATGTGATAGACATTGCGACAAAGGAGATTGTGTTCACGCCGTCAACGACCTTGTACTCTGAAGACCTTGCAGGCGGCAATGTTGGTTGCGATATCACTTTTGAAGCAGCTGAAGGAGGCATGAACCTCTATTATATAGCGAACAACTCATCCGGCATCGAGGCATTCTGGTGCCCTCTCAAATAATTCCGCAAGGAAAATCCCCAAGTGAGCGCCAAGGCTCACTGACCGCAGCGGCGGGAGGTCATCCGACCTCCCGCCGCTGCGGTCATATATTATGTCTTTCCTTTGGGCATTGAAGTTGTATGTGACTTAAAATTTGTATATTTGCACCCTCAATTCATTGATATGAAGACAGCTGAACAGATAAATAAGATAAAGGCCGTTGTCCTGTACATCTTGAAGGCATTTCCTGACGGGGTGGATTACATCCATTTGTTTAAGGTCATGTATTTCTCGCAGCAGAACCAGCTTAAAGAGTACGGACTGCCGGTTGCTTATGAGACTTTCGTGGCAAGAAAACATGGACCGGTTCCGACATTGACATATAAAGTTCTTAAAGGTGTGGAAAATGGGGAGGATTTTGAGTCCTCAGATTTGAAGTCCTTTGCAGACTCGTTGTCAATTACTCGTTCAGACAAGGGACCTCAGATTGTCTGCGCCAAGCCTTCAGCCGTTTGTGATATGGATGAATTGTCCGCAGCCGATGTAAAGATGTTGGATTTGTGGATTTCGCGCTGTCGTGATTTCGGGTCGTTTGACCTTTCCGACCTGTCTCATGACAAAGCTTGGCGCAGAGCGAAGCGGCAGACGGAGAAGACAGGGGAGGATGCCAAAATCACCATGTATGATATGGCTGAGGCTGCCGGCGCATCAAAGGATATGCTTAATGTCATAAAGGAGCGGCAGGCCGTTCGTCGGGCGATGACATGGATTTAAGGGAATTGCAGCAGTCTTATCTGGAGGAGACGCGCAGAGTAACGGCAGAAAGGCTTCTGCCTGGCGCTCTGATTAGGGCTGTCATTTCAGCGGATGAGGGACTGGTATTTAAGGATGGCCGAACTTGTAAGCCGAAGCTGATAGTCATTGTCGGCGTTGATCTGGTAAACGAGATTTGTTATGGTTCGGTGCTTGTGAATACGAACATGAGTCCCAAGTCATCATTTTCACCTCAATATCTGGAGGTTCAGTATCTTCTGCGTCAGGAGGATTATCCGGACTTTCTGAAATATGACAGTTTTGTGGATTGTGGAATGCTGTTCAGTATTCCATTTGGCAAATTGGCTTCAGGAGAATATTTTGGTGTCCTTACAAAATCCGACTTCGATGGCATCTTTGATATTCTTGAAACAACGGATGTCCTGACAACAAAAGAAAAGAAACGCTATGGAATTCGTCGTCGATAGCATTCCTGCTCATCTCCGCTTTTCTACTGCAAATTTATCAAAATGTTCGGCCGTTAAGGCGACCTTTTTCTGAACCGGAAGAGATGTTCCGCTGTGGTCTTAGAAGATGTTTGAATTTTTTGTTCAGTTATTTTGAGGTGTATTTTTGAGTCAGATTTTTCGCTTCGCGCCACTTTTCTGCGTTCGGCAAAACAAACAAGTTTGCTTTGCTCTCACTTAACGAAAAGGTTCTGTTTTGAGAGGAGTTTAGCGGTGCTAAATGACGAGCAAAATGGGAAAATATGGCCAAAAAGACACCAAAAGAACGAACACATAAAAATAAATGTGAGAAAAATTAAAACAGCTTCTTAGTCCTGGCGGATTCTTTCAGTATAGACGCGGCCGAAGCGGTCGGTGACGCGGACTTCGATTTCCTTGGCATCCGGCGAGAGGGGAGCCTTCAGGAGGTTCTGGGTGAGCACGGCGCACACCCAGCCGCGCTTGAGCGACGACGGGTCGCGGTAGAGGTCCATCGCAAGCGGATCCCTGCCCTCGAAGCGCGTCATGTCGCAGACCTTCGCCCCGTCCTCGAAATACTCGACCTTCCACTGTGGGTCATAGTCCCAGACATTCGCCACGACCTGCCCCGGGTAGGCCGGGTCGTCGGCATAGACCTTCATCTGGTAGTCCTCACTCGTTCCGCAGCCGTAGTAGGTCCATTTCACGTCCGTTCCGTCGAAAGTATAGAGCTTGAAGCCGGCCGGAGCGCCATCGACACAGACCGGTCCGCACCACCACGCGCCTCCGAGCGAGCTGACATTGTGCTCCATGAGGCGGTCGCTGATGACCTCGTTGTCGCCGGTGTGGATGTGTCCGGAGAGAATCAGCGCGTCGTATGGTTCCAGCAGGTCATAGACTGCCTTCTTGTTGCACATCACGTCGGCAATCTTGCTGTAGTCGAAGTTGTAGCCGGTCCTGTCCCATTCGCGCAGGGTTGTCGGGATGTGCAGCGAAACAACCACCTTCATGTCCTTCCCGACGAGCGCGAGGTCCTGCTCCATCCAGTGCAGCTGCTCCTCCGGGAGGTAGCCGATGTAGTACCAGTCCTTCCCGACATAGAAGTTGTCGTTGAGCACGATGTGGTGCACCTTCCCGACGTTGAACGAGTAGTATGTCGGCCCGTACATTGCCTCGAAATCCTTGGTCGAGCCTTCGAACGAGCGTCCGTAGTTTGTCATGTCATGGTTGCCGATGACCTTGCGGAAATCCACTCCCGTCGCGTCCATAATCTCGTTGTACTCGGGGTAGAGCGCATGGTTCCAGCCCACGATGTCGCCCAGGCACAGTCCGAAGGTGTAGTCCCCTGCGACCCTCTCCGCGCACTCCCTGACATATCCGGCGTGCTCGCGGAGCCCCTCAAACTCGTCCGCGTCGCTTATCTGCGGATCCGCAATCACGACGACGTTGTGCCTCGTGTCGTCCTTGGGATTGCGCAGGAGCGTGAAGTCGTAATGCTTTTTCCTCTCCTCGACTTTCTGCCAGTAGGCTCCTTCCCCGCGTGTCGGGGATATGTGTCCGCTCGGCGTTGAAATGAAAACGAAACGCCCCTGCGGCGCGACGTCGAGGCGGAAATTCCCCTTGGAGTCCGTAGTCACGACACTGTGTCCGTCGGAAACAGCTACCCCCGCGATGCCCTTGCCTTCGCACGTCACCTTTCCCGTCACCTGTTTTCCGTGTGCGGACAGTGCCATAAACACGGCAATGGCAATAAATATTATCCTCTTCATATCCTCAAATTTTTAAGATTTTTTATTTATTGAAAAACGAAAGTTACAAAATTTTATGAATATGAGGAAATATATTGCCGTGAATTGAAGATTATTTTTGACTATAGATTTATTTTTCGTATTTTTCGGAATAAACAGGACACGGAAATTGTGCCCGTGATAACTTCTAAAACCACATGATTATGAAAAATGAAAAGACCGCCGCGCCGTCGGGGAGAATCGCCTCCATTGACATACTCCGCTGCCTGGCCATCATCGGGATGGTGCTCAGCGCGAACGTCGGCTTCCACTCCGGACTACCCGGCTGGATGTTCCATGCGCAGACACCGCCGCCGACCTACGACTTCAACCCTAATATCCCCGGAATCACATGGGTAGATCTCGTGTTTCCTTTCTTCCTGCTGTCGATGGGCGCGGCGCTGCCGTTCTCGATGCGGAAAAAGTTGGACAGGGGTGTGAGCGTATGGGCGATATGCGGAGGCCTCCTTAAAAGATGGGCTGTGCTCACGGTCTTTGCGCTCGTGCTCGGAAACGGCTACAGAATCTGGCAGGGAAGCCAGCCGGAGTGGGCCAAGTCCCTGTTCCGAATGCTTGTATGGGCGGCGATGTGCCTGTCTCTCATGCGCCTGCCTTCGTCTAAGAAATGGACTGGCCCTGCCGTGAATCTCTGCGGAATCGCGCTGCTTGCAGGCTGCGGACTCATGCAGAGGTTTCTCTTCGGCGTGCCGCTCACGACGGATAACGACATTATCATCATGATTCTGGCCGTGTCGTCGCTTTTCGGCGGACTCTTCTGGCTGTGGACACGCGACAACATGGCGCACAGGTGGCTCTGCATCGCCTTGATTGCGGCGGTGAAGGCCGTGTCGTCATACGCTCCGCAGGCCCTGTCGTTCATCCCGGAAGTCTCTCCGTCCGTCGGCTGGCTTTTCCAGTGGTCTTTCCTCCAGTATGTCATTCCGGTTCTTGCAGGTTCCGTCGTCGGGGACATGATTCTCGCCTTCAGAAATCTTCCGGAGCACAATGCCGCTATTGAGGAGAAGGTCTGGGTTCCGGCGTCTCTGCTTGCGGCCGTGACGGTGCTCGTCCAGCTGTGGGGACTCTACACGCGTCATGTCGTGGCCGACTTCTTCCTGACAGCGGCTCTTGCCGGCGCGTTCCTCGCGCTCACGAGGCGGTCAGCGAAATCCGTGTGGGCCAGAATCGGCTACATCGGATTCGCGTTGACCCTCGTCGGCATCATGTTCGACCCTCTCGACGGCGGCATCACCAAGGACTACTGCAACCTGTCCTATCTGTTCACCACCGCCGGAATGGGCGTACTCGTCGTTTCCGTCCTTCTTTGCGCCGAGCTGAACCCCGGACTCCGCTGTGGTTTCCTGACCGGGGTCGGGCAGAACCCCATGGTCGCCTACACCGTGACCGGCTTCGTCATCGGTCCTCTGCTCTCATTGACCGGCATCATGCAACTCATTTGCAGCCTTGCTTCAGGCTCGCCTTTCTGGGGATTCATGCAGGGGGTCATCCTTACCCTGCTGATGATGCTCGCCACTTGGCTCTGCACCCGCCTCCGCCTTTTCTGGCGCAGCTGAGTTCGGACGAGCATCCGTTTTGAGGGCAGGGCGGGTATTAGTTTGGGGTTAGCTGACCTCAAAATAAATTTGCCGATTTCAAAAAAGAGAAAAATCCCGCATTTCTTTTTTCGGATTTTGCGTTCATCCGGGAAATATCAGCTATAATTGCGCTTCATTGTTGAGGCTTTATGAAAATGCTGGATTTGAGCGAGGACGAGAGACCTCGGGAAAAGATGAGGGACAGGGGGCTGGCAACCTTGTCCAACGTGGAGTTGCTTGCCGTGATTCTGAGGACCGGAACCGGCGGGCTGAATGCCATGGACCTCGCCAGGGAACTCTACGGGGTCTCCGGGCACAGTCTGTGTTCGCTTTCTACGATGTCGGCCCTGCGAATGTGCGATGTTCCGGGCATCGGCTTCGGAAAGGCGGCGTCCGTCGCCTGCGCGTTTGAGCTTGGCCGCAGATGCGCTTCGGAGCGGGCCGGAAATACGGATGCCTCGGTGACTGAGTCCATTACGGCGGCAAGGATGCTCGCCCCGTATCTGCGGGTGCTCGACCATGAGGAATGCTGGGCGCTGTTCCTGAACCGCCGCAACCGCCCGCTTGGCAGGGAGCGGGTAAGTTCCGGAGGCCTTAATGACACCGGCATAGACTCCAGGGTCGTAGCCCGTCTCGCTCTTGAGAAGAAGGCCACGGGCGTAATCCTGTTCCATAACCACCCTTCCGGATCTCCGGAGCCGGGAATGTCGGACCTGAAGCGTACCGCAGAGCTGCGTAAAGGACTGAAGTCTCTGGACATATCCCTTCTCGACCACATAATCATAGCCGGCGACAGCTTTTTCAGCTTTACGGACGAATGTGTCTATCCACTGTCCTCTCTGTCCCCATCTCCGGGCGGCGTGTGCAGGAAGCCTTGAGCGTATTGTTGCATATTTTGAACTCATATTTCTTGCGAAAAAGAATCATTTGCGCTTATTTTGCGTATTCTATAGACACTTCATAATTGATGACAGAATGAAAACATCCAGACTGATTGCGGCAGCCGTCCTTCCGCTGCTCTTTTCCTGCTCTCCGAAGGCCGGCGTTACGGAATCCGACTTCGGCAGACTCTCGACCGGTGAGCCGGTGAAACTCTTCACGATAGTCAATCGCGGCGGCGCGTCCATGCAGCTTTCCGACTACGGTGCGCGAATCGTCAGCATCAGGGTTCCCGACCGCGACGGGAAGCTCGGCGACGTTGTCGTGGGCTTCGGCGACTTGGAGAACTTCGAGCACAAGGACAGGTTCATAGGACCTGTAATAGGCCGTTACGGCAACCGTATAGACAATGCATCATTCGAACTTGACGGCGTTCACTATGAACTCGTCGCCAACGAGAGCTTCGGCGGCGAACCTGTGCAGTGCCACGGAGGAAAGCTCGGATTCGACCGCTTCGTGTGGGACTCTGAGATTGTCCGTGAAGACGGCCGTGCGGGAGTCCGTTTCCACAGGCTCAGCCCCGACGGAGAGCAGGGCTATCCCGGAAACATGGACGCTTGGGTGACATATTGGCTGACTGACGACAACACCGTGAAGGCCGAATACGAGGCAGTCACCGACAAGCCTACGGTGGTGAATCTCTCGAACCATACCTATTTCAATCTCAAGGGTGACGAGGGCGGTTATGTAATGGATCACCTCCTTCAGGTAGAGGCGGACACCTGCGTGCAGAACAACGCCCATTTCTGTCCGGACAAGCCCCTTCCCGTCGAGGGCTCTCCGTTCGACTTCCGCGCGCCTCACAGGGTCGATTACCGCATAGACATGGAAAACGAGCATCTTCGCATAATGCACGGGATGTCTGCCTGCTGGGTTCTCCGCGGCTGGGACGGCACTCTCCGCAAGGCGGCCGATCTCTATGACCGCAAGTCCGGCAGGGGAGTGGAGACCTGGACCACCGAGCCGACCCTTCTGACCTTCACGGGCCGCAGCTTCAACGAGAGCTATCATGGCAAATACGGCCCTATAGAGAAATTCGGCGGGATGCTCCTCGAAACCATCCATTTCCCGGACAGCCCGAACCAGCCGCGCTTTCCCTCAACGGTTCTCCGTCCCGGCGAACGCTACTACACCACCACCGAGTACCGCTTCTACGCCGAGTGATGGCGTCGCTGGCTTTCCGGGCAATGCCGGCACTTAGACCCGTTATTGTCAAGTTCGAGACAAGGACTCGATTTCATCCGGACTCAATCCGGTGCATGACGCGATTGTTTCGGGCTGTATTCCCGCAACAAGGAGCCTCCGCGCCGTGTCCAGAGCCATTTCCCTCATCCCCTCATTTCTTCCCTCGGCTCTTCCCTCGGCGAATCCGTCCTTGTAGTACGCCCTGGTCTCGGCCTTGTAGTCCATTTCCGTAAACATATCCCTGACAAAACTAAGTTTTACATCCGGCGGGAAGTTCGCGACCTCGCAGGCCTGCGCGAGCCGCCGCGTGAACCCGTCATCAAGAATCATTCTCGGGACGGTTTCCGTGTCCCATTTTCCCGAGTTCTTGAACACATAGCAGGTCTTCTCCAGCGTGCTCCCGAGCAGAGCGGCATCTTTCCGGAATCTTCCCAGTTCGACAAATATACAAAAAATAGCGTCGGGAGCAAACTCGCCTGTCCTTTTTTCCGTCATCTGATAGCAGGCGACGAAGTTGTCCCCGTCCCAGAGCCCCTCGTCCTCGTGCGGCAGGTTCTCCTCAAGGAACGCGATGACATAGACCGGCTTCAGGTCGGCGTATTCTGCTCCCGGCTCCAAGTCCTTCCCGTAGGTCTTCGCGCCGTACCAGATGCATCGCTGAATGAAACTGTCGTGCATCTTCCTCTGCATCTCCACGATGAAAGACCGTCCGTGAATGTCCCGGCAGCGGACATCAACCCTCGCGCTTTTCGTGAACGCCGTGAACCCGTCCATTTCCCTGTCCTCGTACTCCTCAATCTCCACGCCCTGCCTGTCCTCCGGCAGAATAAGGTTGATGAGCTGCCGCAGAATCTCCTTGTTCATCGGCTCCGCCAGCACCGCCTTGAACCCAGAGTCTGAAAGGAGGCTCGCGAACTTCGGAATCTTCATATTTCTGTCTGTCACAATGTCATTCATTTCCATAAGCCTTATTTTCTGCAAATGAACGAAGAACTATCCGTTGAATGAAATATTCAGCGGCTAATTGACGAAATCGCCGTTGGTGTGCCGTAGAATACCGATTTGAAACCGGAAATTCCGAAAAGTTTGCGCAAACTTTTGGAGGGATATTCCGATGACCGTGGCGTTATGCGCTTGAACTGCCGTGAGTTACATGGCCACGACAAATCCGTATCCGCTGAAAATCGGGATGTGAAGAAATTGTTAAAAATTTGCTTATTTGCGTGAGAATTGCGACCTTTGCGGCGTTGAAAGTGAAAGAGACAGATGAGACTTAACGGAATGAATGTTAGCGTAATGCGCTGTGCTGCAACCACCTTCGGGGGGGGCAGGAATATGCGTCCGTAGAGTCGGGTAAAATATTGAACAGGATTGTATCCGGAAGGGTACTGAAGCCATGATTGGCTTCAGTACCCTTCCGTCGTATATGCGCAAACGGACGAGCGTAGTACATTGAAATTATAAAGGTTGTTTGAGCCCCGCCGTTGAGAAACGCCAGTGATCGTCCGCACAGGGGCTCATTTTAAAAGGCGCTTGCGCGCCGTGCGAAGAACAACGAAGCGAACAAGAAAGAGTTAAACCTTATAAACAAAAACAAAATGAGTTACTCAAAAACAAACATTTATGAGACGCCCCTCGTCGAGGTGACGGGCATCTCGACGGAAGGCGGCTTCGCCCAGAGCGGCGAGACCCGCAATGCCTACGGGCTCCAGGACATTACCGGAGCAGATGTAACCGACCAGTCCGGAGACTGGAACTAAAAAAGACGAAGCCTTATGAAAACTTACAGCAGAATTTTCTTCGCGGCCTTCGCAGCCGCATTCGGACTGGCATCCTGCGCACAGGAAGAGCTTGCTCCGGCAGAGAAACCTCAGGACAGGCTCGTGACCGTTCATTTCGGGGCGGAATCTCAGATTGCCGCCACCAAAGCGACCCTCACTGCAGAAGACGAGCAGACCTTCAAGTCGGCTTGGGAGAACGGCGATGTGCTCAGCGTAGAGTATTCTTATAATTATGGCGAACCAGTTACAGCAACTGCGGAATGGAAGGGCTCTAATTTTGAGGCACAACTTGCAGGCGAAACAGGTCCTTGGATGTATGACGTTGTCTATCCTGCGCCCGATTCTGACAAGAAGGCAGACTGTGGCTCATCTCGCAGACAGAACGGGAATCAGTATAACAGCAAGTACGATTTTATGTACGGTTCGGCAACGGCAGAAAACGCGGCAGCCGGAAAGACTGATGACGGGAAGGACATCGTATTCAACATGAACCGTCAGACGGCCATAGCATATTTCCATCTTACCGGAACTTTGAACGAGGATGTGGTTTCCGCGAAACTGTCTGTGGAGGGCGAGATTGCCTGCCTTGCCACCTCGTCGGCGAAAGTCGTAGAATACGCGAAAGGCTATGAGTTTGGTGACACTGAGAGTAACGCTCTCAAGGAAATCACCATAACTTTTGAGGATGGGACAGCGCCAAAGGCATCTGACTTCAAACTGTGGTTCAATGTCCTTCCTACCACCATTTATTCCACGATGACGCTCGTCGTGGAGACCACCGGACATACTCTCACAATCAGCAAGACTGCCAAGAATGAGGACGACGGGACATACGAGGCCGGCAAACTCTACAAGGTCGTCAAGGAAATCCCTGCTGAGAAGTGGGTGGCTAAGACAACGCCGACAGAGCCGCTTGAACTCTCATTTGACTTCAAGAAATCGTTCCCAGCATCATGGCCAACGAGTGAAAGTGATGCAAAGGATGGAACATATTCCTATGCCATCGGTGAGACTGCTTATAATTTCGTCCATGTTGGTGGCGGGATATATTGTGGGGGAACAGCCGGGAATTCAGGTTATCTTATGATACCGAAAGGCGATAAACTTGGACTCCCTTGTATTTCTGGATATAGATTGACAAAGGTTGTAGGAACTTTGAATGATAGTGGATCCCCTTCAACGAGTTCCGTTGTCAGCATTACAGACGGCTCTTCTGTGATTACAGGCGGTGATGGGCAGACATGGAGTACTAAGGGCGACTCTTATACATATAAGTTGTCAGATACGGAAGAAAATGGCTTATATTATCTATCTGTTTCGACGAAAAATTGCCAAATGATAACTCTTGTCCTTTCTTATGAGCCGGCTGACCCGGCAAAACCATCATTGTCAATTGACAAAACCTCAAAAACTTGGGCGAGCACGGAGACTGATGCTTTCGTTGTCAAGGTGAGTGTGAACGCGGAGGGCGGAGACTGGACGGTTTCACCGACGGAGCTTTCTTGGGCGGCTGTCGCTGTTGATAAGAAAGCCGGCACAATCACCGTCACGCCAAACGGTGAGAACACCTCCGAGACAGCCAACGAGGCGACACTCACCGTGACCCACGCCTCCGACGCGACTCTCACCAAGACCATCACTCTTAAGCAGAATGCGGCGGGTAGTGCAGTTGAGACAAAACTCTCAACTTTGACCCTGTCTTCATCCAAAAAGTTTGGAACTACTTCGGGAAGCAAATTGTCTGCGGATGATAACAAGGAGTGGACGGTCACGACATCTAGTGGGGCAATTCAGAACAGTTATCAATCCTCATATTATGGGCAACAATTTGGTGTGGGTAATACGGCCTGGACAGGCTTTTTCGCATCAGACTTTACGGGAAAATCTGTGTCAAAGATTGTAATCACTGCCAATACGGGTTCAAAAGCTACCGTGGCTGCAACTATTGGTGGTGTCGCATTTGGCGATAATGTGTCTGTAACGAAAAAAGCAAATTCTGAGGTTTCGTATACTTTTGAAAGTATACCAATGGGTGGCGTAATACAATTAACGGTATCAGACACATCCAAAGCTTTTTATTTAGGAAAGATAATAGTGACTTATACTGAATAGCTGTACTTTATGAAAAGAGGGTGACTAAAAAGTCCGAATAACCCTCTGAGAATTGAGTATTTGGAACAAGGTCGAGGATGGCCTCACCGAAAAACAAGAAAAAGGGGCTTGACTAATGCTTTTTAGTCAGCCCCTTTTTGTATGTATAAATTACAAGGTGCTGCAGATTTCTCCACTCCGCTTCGCTCCGGTCGAAATGACAGTTTGGGGATCCTCTCCGGTCGAAATGACATGTCCGGTGCATCGAACAGGTGGCATCCTATGTCGCGAAGGATTGCTGCTAAGACTCAGAATTGTAGAAGTTTATCTCGCCGAGGAGAGCAAACTCGTGCCTGAGTGCCTCTTTGTTGTGGGCATCTTTCCGAAACATGATGGACGCATAGGTTGTTGTGTCCTCGATTGTGCAGGTGGAGTCAATCTTTACGATGGAGTCTTCTCCAAATTCATGAAACCATCTGTTGAATAATCTTCTTCTGCACTCCTGCTTCCCGTCTGAGATGTCACAGATGGTTATGAGCGCGTCGTTGTGTTTGACAAAAAACTCGCCGATGATGAACAGGATTGTGTTTCTTACAAGGTTACGGCTGCCATTTCGATGGTTGGTGTTGTCCCGGCGGTCAATATTCATCATATAGACTTCCGTCGGCAGAAACTCCGTCAGCGTCGGGTACTTTATGAATGTTACAAAGTAGGTGTTCCCGGATTCTGTGTCAAAACAATAGCCTCTGTCTGTGTCACGAATCCTATAGCGGCTTAGAGAATTGTATGGAGTCATCATTGAAGCCGCTTAGGGAACCATGCTCACGAATGTAACTGGAGACGGCACGTTTGTCGGCGACCATCTTTCTGACGATGTCCCGGATGCGTTCATCGCCGTTGCTGTTCTTTTTCGTAATCATTTTCACAATATATGTTATTCCCAAGTCGCTTGCAAAAATACAAATAATTGTTTCAGGAGCAAATGCTCCGATAACTTTTTTCACATTTTCTGTTTGCCTGCCGCTTTGAACGGAGACGGTACGCTCAGAAGTTGGCGTAGATAGGAAGGGCGGAGGTGGCGGCGGAGAAGAATATGGCGCGGCACTGGAGGGCGAGCCAGATGGCGATGGCTATCAGAAGGGTCTGGCCGGGAAGGCGGACGGAGGTGCAGAGGCGGTCGAGGCGGGGGAGAGCCGAGGATGGGACGGCGTGGAGGAGAACTGCGGCGGCGAGGGCGGAGAACGCCTGGATGTTAGCGGCGAGGACAGGCGTGACGGTCTCCGGGGTGAAGTCGCAGAAGATGCTGTGCAGCATCTGTGTGAACGTGCTCCAGTCCGGACTGCGGAACATCAGCCACCCGAAAGCCACTGCGTTGAACGTCACGGCCACGCCTATGGCACGCCTCCAGAAGGGGAGACCGCTTCCAGTCGGGGCGGCTCCCGGGACGATGCGCATCCAGAGCTTGTGCAGGCAGAGCAGGACGCCGTGCCAGAGACCCCAGAGGACGAACATGATGCCCACGCCGTGCCACAGACCGCCGAGCAGCATGGTCAGCAGCAGGTTGAAATAGGTGCGGACGGTGCCCCTGCGGTTGCCTCCGAGGGGGATGTAGAGGTAGTCGCGGAGCCATGACGAGAGGGTTATGTGCCAGCGTCGCCAGAACTCCGTGATGGTGGCGCTGTGGTAGGGCAGCCTGAAGTTCAGCGGCAGTCGGTAGCCTGCGAGCAGGGAGATGCCCGAGGCGAGGTCAGTGTAGCCGGAAAAGTCGCAGTAGAGCTGGAAGGTGAAGGCGTATGCCGCCATGAGTGCGGTGAATCCGTCTTCCCCGAGCGTGCCTGCGAATGCGGGTGCAACGAACAGCTGCCCCATGAGCTTTGACAGTATGCAGAATTTCAGAATCCCCGAGACAATCAGCCGTGTGGCCTCTCCCATGTCCTCACGCGTGGTTGAGATGTCCTCCCTCTGAATCTGCGCGATGAAATCCGAGTTGCGGACCAGAGGTCCGAGAAACATCTTAGGGAAGAACGCGAGAAGAAGGAGATAGTCCGGAAAATGCCGGAGAGGAGCTGTCTTTCCGTGATATGTGTCCGCGACATAGGAGATTGACTGGAAACAGAAGAACGAGATTCCTGCGGGGACGGCGATATGGCGCAGCGTGACTCCGCCGTGTGAAAGGGCTCCGATGAAATCAGCAAAGACCCCGTTGGCCTTGAAGAAAACGAGAATCGAGACATTGACCGCGACGCTGAGGGCGAGGAGCCGTCTGTTTCTCCGCGCCTGTCCGTCCGCGTGTTCCGAAGGATTAACTGTTTTTGCCCCGTCATTGCTCAGCGCATGGGGACCGGATCCGTACGCTTCGTGGAGCGAAGAGCCTCCGATTGCCCTCGCGATTAGAAAGTCCGAGACGGCGATGAACAGCAGCAAAAGCACATAGGCTCCCGCAAGCTTGTAGTAGAGGTAGAGTGAGAATAGTGCCGCGAACATATTTCTCGCGGTGCGGCGACGGTGCAGAAATCCGTGGACGAGCAGGAACAGCAGCAGGGCCGCGAGCATGAACGCGCTCGGAAGCTGGAGCGGAGCCGCCGGGTCATAGAGCATCGCCGAGGCAAGATGCTCCTTCCAGAGCGGGCTGATTTCCGGAAAACCGATGATGCTATGAAGGGCGTCGGTCATGTCAGCGGACACCCTTTTCAGATTTCCGCACCGCCCCGGTCACTTGACCGGCCGCCGTCGTCCCGTTCACCGGACCGTTTCCCCTCTGCCAGTCCGCCGTTATCGTCCGTGTCCCGGCAATCATCGAAACCCCGCCGAGAACCTCCGCCGTCCCGAACATTGAGCTGTCGGCCTCCACGGTTTCAATCACTGACTCCTTCCTGCTTTCCTTGACCTTCCGCGCAATCATCTCCTCCCAGAATCCCGACATCTCCTCGGCCAGAACTCTCCCGCCGGAGAACTTGAAGTGCACCCTGTCGGAGGCCATCCATCCATTGCTGACGAAGGTCTCAAGGCCTCCGTGCCTTTCCATGGCTTCGACGGTGTTCCAGAACAGCGCCCCCTGACTGTCGGCGGCTGCCTTCTGGTGGCGCGTGAGCGCCGGCGCGGAATTTATGGATCTGTAGGTCGTGTCATTGTCCCGTTTCACGCCCCTGTCGGTCACTCCCATGACGACAATCTCGCTTCCCGGAAAGCTTATCTTCGCGAACTGAATCATGTCCTCCACCTGCTTCTGGTACTTCGTGTAGTTGCTCTTGTCCGGCTGCATGATGTTCAGGCCGTATTGGAGCACGACCGCGTCATATCCGACCATCTCCGCGAACTGTCTGTTTAGGGAGGCGTTGCTGCGGAACATGGCTCCGCCGTTGTTGCTGCGGACGGAAAAGTTGTCGGCCTGCACCCCGCCCCGGGAGGACTCGAACGAGGCTCCGTAGCAGACGAGGCTTCCGGACAGGACCCTGAGCCCCAGCGTGTCCGTGTCCGCCCCTACGATAATCTGCCTCAGGACCGGAGCTCCCTTGACGGAGAATGTCCTGCTCCGTCCTCCGTCAATCCGCAGTTCAAGCGAGCAGTCGGAGCGGTTCATGAAAAATATGCGGCAGACGTCGCTGCTGTCGATATGCCCGAATCCGCTTCCCCTCTCCCATGTCATCTCTGCGCCCTTTCCGCCGCAGGCCATATATCCGGAAAAAAGGAAATTGTCCCGCAGTCTTTCGGGCACGCCCTTATACTTCAGTATTCCATATTTCTTCCATCCTTTCCCCCGGACCTTCGCCGTGTGACGATAGACCCCGAACGGCAGCTCGCACGGAACGAACCCCGGCCCGCCCCCGCCGAACTCGGACTGGAGGCTTTCGCGGAGGTCTCCCACAAGGATGTCGCCCTCGATGAACGAATCCCCGAGAAAGGCTATCCTGTAGGTCTTTCCGAGCGTGAGGCTGTCCGCGTCCCACCGGAACGAGGTCTCGACCGGCAGCTCTTCCGCAGGATTCACGGCCAGACTGCACAGGCTTTCAAAGTCCGGGGTGAACTCGTCGGACAGATCGGCATCGTCATATTCGAGCAGGCCTTGCCAGATGTTGGCGCGTCCGAGCTGCACGCCTCCGATTTTTGCCGGCGACACGAGCGAAAATGCCGTCACCGCAATGACGACAAGTCCCGTAAGCGCGAATCCTCGGAAAAGTTTCATGATAATAAAAGACTATCTGACGACCTTGTCCTCCATCGCCCATCCCGTTATGGTGGAGATGTAAGGGATTATGACACTTGCCATTTTCCGGTGGCCGGAATAGTTCGGATGCCAGCTTGCCCCGAGGTCGCCGTCGTTGTCGTGGACGCCGCTCTGAAAGCCAATGTCCCAGACTCCCTCAAGGCCGCTTCTGCGGCAGGCCTCGTGGACGTAGGCATAGATTCCCGGGTCGAGCTTCGCCGCGAGGCAGAGCACCGGCACGTCCTTGCCGTAGCGCTCGCGAATCTTGTTCAGAAGCCTGACATAGTTCTCGCAGAACGCATCCATTGACGGCTGCTTCCCGCAGGAGAAGTCGTTGGCTCCCAGATAGATGACCACAAGGTTCGGAGTCTTTTCCGCCGGAGGGCACACGGGCTCGGGCGACTCGTCGAAGAGAAGGCCGTACTTGTCCGTCATCGTCGTTCCGGGGATGTCCTTGCCCCAGTCGTCGTAGTTGCGCACGATTCCGCGTCCCGAGTGGCTGACAAGATTGTAGTCGGCTCCGAAGTAGCGTGAGACAATCGCCGCGTAGGTCAGGTTGCAGTTCTCGGTCTCCGGCTTGAACGGCTCCTTGTACGACGGAGCCTCGGTGCCGAATCCGCAGGTGTAGGAGTCGCCGACGAACTCGATGTAGCGCTCCCGCACCGGTTCGGCCTGAAGCAGCTCCCCGGCCGTCGCGAAGGCGTGGAAGGTAGTGCGTCCCTGCTCGCCTTCCGTGCGCTTGAGGATCGTCATGCAGTGCGTCCCCTTTCCGAGCCTTTCCGCGAGCACGATGGTCGTGTCCTTTCCGGCAGTCCTGATGACGAGGTCCGGAGCCTCATCAGTGCCCTTGTCGAACCATACGTTATAGTAGTTGGCCTTGGTGTCCGAGCACCTGAGCGCGATGTCCGGCCCGTTGAACCTCACCCTGCACTGCACGCCGGACCAGTCGAACGACACATCGCCCCCGTCCCTGAGCACCCTTCCGACATAGGTTATCCTCGAATTGGAGGCGTCCGTCCATATCTTTGCCTTTTTCTCGGCCGCCGTGGCTCCGCTCGCCGCCGCAAGGCCGATGATTGCCGCCGCAATGGCGAATATCTTTTTCATGTTCCGTGATATTTAAGAAATTTTTTTATGTAAGAATTTATTTTTATATCAGATGCGCAAACTTACTAAATCAAAACTGAATAATCAAAATATATTATACACCCGAACAATGCCCTTGCCTAAGCCGGTCGGGGTAATCTCAACTTGAGTGAACTTGACGTTATGGTTCACCAGAAACTTCAGGTTCTTCTGTTCAAAGGCGGTAAAGGGGCGCATATTAACCATAGACAATCCTTTTACTTGATATGTTTCAGCAATGTGGTCGCGATGGCCCTTGCCATAAGCGGCGGGACGGCATTGCCGACAAGAGTGTATTGAGGTATTTCTTTTTGACGGTTGTTGCCGCCGGTCTGACGCTTTCCCTGAAATACGAACGAGTCGTCGAAGCTTTGGAGGCGTGCCATTTCGCGAACGGTCATGGGGCGGTATGCGGAATAATGAATAAAGTCGTCTGGCATGGTGCAGACAGTAGGGCTTTGCCCGAGGGGGTTCAGGACCACATAGTTGCGCTTCTGAGACTCTAACCCTTTTTCTTTGAGTTCTGCCTTTGCCTCATCGTAATCGCCATATTCCGCAATGATTTTCAACCGTTCACGGACCGTGGCATTCTGCTGGCTTGTCTGATGATTGAACAATTCCATCTGCTGATGTTGCAGGGGATTGTCCAGCTCACTCATGTTCAGCACATAGAAAGGGCTTTCATCGAATGTGAACCGATGTCCCAGCCGTCCTGCCCGTGACCATTCGGAGAACAGATGTCCTCGGTCATCGGGTTTTCCCTGAACTGTCCTTGGAATCTTCGTGCTTTCAAAATCGGAAATCAATTCCGGCTTTTTATATGAAGTCGCCGTTTCTCCGTTGCCGACCATATTCAAGTCCCAAAGAGCTTCATAAACCTTTACTTTCTCGCTGTCCGTAACGGTAGCGGGGATTTCATTTATAACCTCCTGATCATTTCTGCAGCCGATGAACACCACCCGCTCCCGATTTTGAGGAACCCCATAGTCAGAAGAAAGCAGAACAATCGGCTTCCCGATATTGTAAAGCCGAATCTCCTTCATCAGTTCATCCAGACGGAGGAGAAGGCCTGCATTGTCCTTGAACTGTTCTTGAATGTACTCTATGCACTCGTCAAAGGTGCAGGTGAGTATCTCCAGAGACTTCTTCAAGGATTTGGCCTCTTCTGAGCAATTCCCGATTTTTGCCACATTGTCTATCGCGGCCAGAGTCTTTTCAAGAATCCGCTCGTCTGATATGGTATCGATGATGGCGTTATAGCCATCCATAAAAGTGTCATTGTCAATGTGCGCACTGGTTTTTAATTGAATTACCTGCCTGCGGACGGCATCCCGCTGTTGTTTCATCCTTAGCAGCAGGCCATGACGAACGGTATTCGCATCCCTGTCACTCTTGCTCACGATGTATGGCAAATGTCCGGTTACATTTTTCAGCTGCCGGTCAAGGTTGCTGAAGAAAGTCTCAGTTTGCCTGTCCCTGTTGTCGGCAGATGTTTCCATGCAAAGCCTTATGTACAGAGCCTCGTACAATGAGGCAGGCATCCGTGGCTTCAATGCATCTTCCATAAATGCGTATAAAAGATTCATCTTGGCATCATCGACAATAGACCTTATTTCACGGAGAACTCTTTCTTTGATGCGCCCTTCATCTTTTGTGAGTATTCCCTTTACATTCTCCATTACAAAATATTTAGGACGCAAGGCCTTGATGACCTTCAGGTAATGATAAAAGAGGTCGTCGCGCTTGTCCAGCTTCTTTCTGCGTCCGGCAAGGCTGAATGACTGGCAACTCGGACCGCCGGTTACGACGTCGACTTCCTGATTTCCGATTTCTTTGAGCAGATTCGGCAAAAATGAATCCTCCATTATGTCCTGACATATGAATTTGGTGTCAAGACCAAGCATTTTGTTGTAGCGGACACGATGGGTAAGCTCACAGTTCTCATTTATGTCACTTGCCAAGCGAAAATCATAGTACTTGTCATCAGTATATGCCTGCATGAAGCCTTCACTGAAGCCACCTGCACCAGCGAATAAGTCAATGTATGTAACACCCTTCCGGGTTGAAATAAATTCCTTCTTTTCAGACATCGCCGTATTTTCCCAGTTTCGTGACTCACACGAGTCCGTAAAATTTAAAATATCTACAAAAATAAATAAAAATCTTGATATATTTGTGCGGAGTTCCGGGGGAGGAGCCGCTCTGCCGATGCTCGCGGAAATCCCCTCAACGGCAAGACTCACCGCATCCGAGCTGGAGTAACAGAAATTTCTATCTAAACAATTCAGAATGAGACCCGAACCTGATTAACCTTATCAGGTCTGCCTTTGAACCGTTTGATGTCTTTCTTAAATCTGCTTGACGCTACAATCTCTTTCATTCAAGTGACTTTAAGAATGATTCGTAACTTGACATATCAACCTTTGTGAGATTCCGGGTCTCTTTCATCGCTGCCAAGGTTTCATCATTGGGTTCATCGAAGACCGCATCCAAAAGAACGCTCTCCACATAGTTGTTGAGACTCCTGTTTTCTTTTTTTGCCTTGATTCTCAATCTGTCAAGCAAATCCTCCCTGAGTCTGAACGCCGTCTGTTTCCTGTTCAATGCAACTGTTTCCATTATGCTCTTATATTTAATGTCACAAATATATAACATAAGTATAACAAAACAAAGTGATTAGTATAACAAAACAGAGTAATTGTACAAAAAGGCGCATGAGCGCCGTGCGGAGAACAGCGAAGCGCCGGCCATGTGGGATGGGGCGCACGGAGCACGACTTCCCCCTGATGTAGGAGGACGGGAGGGGTCGGAAAACAGAGGAGGGGCGTATGGACGGAAAGGCGCATGAGCGCCGTGCGGAGAACAGCGAAGCGCCGGCCATGTGGGATAGGGCGCACGGATCACGACTTCCCCTTCGAGGGGACGGGAGGGGTCGGAAAACAGAGGATGGGGCGTATGGACGGAAAGGCGCATGAGCGCCGTGCGGAGAACAGCGAAGCGCCGGCCATGTGGGATAGGGCGCACGGAGCACGACTTCCCCCTGATGTAGGGGGACGGGAGGGGGTAAGAAAAAAGGTCGGACAACTCCGACCTTTTTTCTTAATTAAGAGGGTGCCCGGTCGGATTCGAACCGACGACATTCAGAACCACAATCTGACGCTCTAACCAACTGAACTACGGGCACCGTGTTCTTTTGGGACTGCAAAGATAGACAAATTCCGCCGTTATGCAAAAAAAATGTTATTTTTGTATGATTATTTTTGAAAACACGGATTCCCGTTGGGGAATACCTCAAAATCAACGGTTATGGGGCGTGAAATAAAATTCTCCCTTGTCTATAGGGATATGTGGCAGTCGTCGGGAAAATATGTCCCGAAGGCGGAGCAGCTGGTGAGGGTGGCGCAGCCTATCATCGAAATGGGATGTTTCGACCGCGTCGAGACCAACGGCGGGGCGTTCGAGCAGGTCAATCTCCTGTTCGGCGAAAACCCGAACAGGGCGGTGCGCGAGTGGACGGCTCCTTTCCGAAAGTCAGGGATTCAGACCCATATGCTCGAAAGGGGGCTCAACGGACTGAGGATGAACCCGGTTCCGGCAGACGTGCGCGAACTGATGTATAAGGTGAAGAAGGCGCAGGACACTGACATATCCCGCTCGTTCTGCGGACTCAACGACCACCGCAACCTACGGCTCAGCGTCGAATATGCCAAGAAGGCTGGAATGGTTTCGCAGGTCGCCCTGAGCATAACTCATTCTCCCGTCCACACCGTCGAATACTACATGGACGTCGTCCGCAAGGTCGTGGAATACGGGGCCGACGAGATATGTCTCAAGGACATGGCCGGAATCGGACGGCCGACCGCCCTCGCGGAGCTCACCCGTGAGATAAAGAAGGCATATCCGCATATTCTCGTTCAGTATCACGGGCACAGCGGTCCCGGCTTCTCTCCGGCCTCGATGCTTGAAGTGGCGCGCGCCGGGGCGGACTATCTGGACGTCGCCGTCGAACCGCTCTCGTGGGGAAAGGTTCATCCTGACGTGATAACGGTTCGCGAGATGCTGCGCGCCGACGGCTTCACCGTCAAGGAACTGAACATGGACGCCTACATGGAGGTGCGCTCGCTCACGCAGTCGTTCATCGACGACTTCCTCGGCCACTGGATTGACCCGAACAACTCTCATCTCAGCTCGCTGCTTGTCGGCTGCGGGCTCCCTGGCGGGATGATGGGCTCGATGATGTCCGACCTCGGGGGATTCCGGACGGCAATCAACGCCGCGCTCCGGGCGCAGTCGAAGCCGGAGCTGAGCATAGACAACCTCATGGTGCGGCTCTTCCGCGAGGTCGAGTATGTCTGGCCTCGGCTCGGCTACCCTCCGCTCGTGACCCCGTTCAGCCAGTATGTCAAGAACACCGCGCTGATGAATCTGCTCGACTCCTTCAAGGGGCGGCCGCGCTGGTCTTCGATTGACAAGGACACATGGAACATGATTCTCGGCAAGATGGGACGGCTCCCCGGCCCGCTCGCGCCAGAAATCGTCGAGCTCGCCGCGTCAAAGGGGCTGGAGTTCTACACCGGCAACCCTCAGGACGCCTTCCCGGACGCTCTTCCGGAGTTCCGCCGGATGATGGCGGACGAAGGCTGGGACGAGGGACAGGACAGCGAGGAGCTCTTCGAGTTCGCGATGCACGAGAGGCAGTACCGGGACTACCGCTCCGGGGTCGCCAAGGAACGCTTCGAGGCGGAACTGGAGTCGAGAAAGGCCGTGGCGGGGGCTCCGATTGTTGTGACGAGGCCTGTCGTGGAGATGCCTAAGTTCGACATCGACGCCCTTCTGAAACGCTGGCCGGACGCGAAGCCGCTCCGGTCGCCGGTCAAGGGTCAGATGCTGTGGCAGATTGATGTTGACGACAAATCGACGGCTCCGGCGGAAGGCACTCCGGTCATGGCAGGGGAGGCTGCGGGATATGTCCAGGCCTACTACGGCATCGAGGAAGTCGTTCCGGCGACGGATGGCAGAATTGTTGCAGTCACAGCGGCTCAGGGCGCGAAAGTCGAGAAGGACGAAATCGTGGCTCTTTATATATAAAATAAATGAATACAGTGCCGTCCGTGTCATGCGGCGGCTTTCAACGAAACATATATAAACGAACGATATAATGAAATTCAACAAGATTGCTGCGCTGGCGCTGCTTGCCTGCGCGTCATTTACATCCTGCCTCAAGAGCGAATACCGTGTCAGCGGCTATGTTTGGTTTGCCGACGTCATCGATGAGACACATCTCCGTGCTGACGGAAACATCACGTATAACATCGTCGAGAATGCCACAGACGCCGATTTCGCCAAGTGCGGTCGTCTCATCATAAACTGCGACCTTCTGACCGCAGCTGATGCCGACGGTCGGCAGGACATAAAGCTGAATGCCTACAGTGAAATCAAAGTTAAGGACTGCGTGTCGTCGGAAAGCGAGGCAGTGGCCGGATTCGGTCGGGATTCCGTTTATATCGCCGAGAACGGGCGTATCTGGACGACCAATGGTGAGAACCAATATATGACCCTGTTTGTCAGTGTCCCGAAAATCAAGGACAGCGAGACCGTGCATGACCTTGAACTCGTGTTCGACAAAACGAGCGACGCCAATGAAATCCGTTTCATCCTCTATCACGACGCCAACGGCGACGTCATAACGAAGGAAACCCCGGACGACAAGAAATCGTCCGACAACTTCTACATCAGCTTCCCGATTCAGAACTACCTCAAGGAAATTAAGGTTACGAACTCCACCAGATTCTCCTTCACCACCGCCTTTGACCAGGACAAGGGAAAGTCAGAGAATGAATAGGGAGGTATTCTCTTTCTAAAAAAAGCTTAGGGAAAGGGGATGAAGAAAAAGATGAGATGCTTTTTCTTCGCCCCGCTATCTCTTTTTGGTGGGGTGTCCGACGATTTGAATGTCTATATAATCAACCTTATAGCCCTTAAAGCGCTTCTTCGATAGCTTTTCGAGCAGTTCGCTGATGACCTTGTCTTCCGAAATGTCGCGGAAAGTGTTGTTCTTGATGTCGTAGAAATGCGCGTGCTCGAACGTGTTGAGGTCGAAGAACATCTTGTTGTTCGCGCTGAGGCGGTGCTGGTATATTCCGAGCTTTGCGAACTCCGAGAGGATGTTATATACGGACGCGACGGTAATTTTTGTTTTGCCGTCGTGTTCTATTTCCTGCGCTACCATATCCGCCGAGGCGTGCCCCAACTTCTGCATCGCCTTATGTACCGCAAGTCTCTGCGGTGTTGCCTTGAGCGCGTTCTTCTTCAAAACTGCAATGAAGCTCTCCGGTGCGTTCAGCTCTAAATTTGTCATCTGTTCCTTCTTAAATCCGTACTGTCTAACATGACGGCGGTTTTCAGTCCGCCCATACAAACGATTTTTCAAAGTTATTGAAAATTCATGTCTTTCGCAAATTTTTGATGCGTTCAAAGAAATTTGCTAATTTTGCAGAATTTGAAGGAAATGTATCTTACTGAGATGGAAAAGACAAAATGCCTCATAATCGGCGGGGGACCGGCCGGCTATACCGCCGCGATTTATGCGTCCCGCGCCAACCTCGCGCCGGTGCTCTATGAGGGAGCGCAGCCGGGAGGACAGCTTACCACGACCACCGACATCGAGAACTACCCGGGCTTCGAAAACGGAATCGGCGGGCAGGAACTGATGGCCGCCATGCGCGCACAGGCTGTCCGTCTCGGTGCGGACATCCGGCTTGGAACCGTTTCCGACGTGGATTTCTCGTGCAGACCGCTGAAAGTGAAGATTGACGGGACTGCCGAACTGGAGGCAGAGACGGTAATAATTGCCACGGGGGCGACAGCAAGGTATCTCGGACTGCCTTCGGAGACGAAATACCGGGGAATGGGCGTGTCGGCCTGCGCCACCTGCGACGGATTCTTCTACAGGAAGAAGGTCGTTGCGGTCGTGGGCGGCGGAGACACGGCGTGCGAGGAGGCAAGCTACCTCGCCGGGCTGTGCAGCAAGGTCTATATGATTGTGCGCCGCGACGTTCTCCGGGCTTCCGAGGCCATGCAGAGGCGTGTGCACGATGCCGGGAACATCGAGATTCTCTGGAACTGCAACACGCAGGAGGTGCTCGGTGACGACTTTGGGGTCACGGGAGCCCGGCTTGTCCGCAGTAACGGCGAGGTCTTTGATATAGCCATTGACGGATTTTTCCTCGCCATCGGGCATCATCCCAATTCCGACGTGTTCAGGGACTGGGTCGATGTCGATGCGCAGGGCTACATCATAACTGAGGGAAAGTCGTCGCGCACGAGCATCGAAGGCGTGTTCGCCGCCGGGGACGTGCAGGATCCTACCTACAGGCAGGCCGTGAATGCGGCCGCGTCCGGCTGCCGTGCCGCCCTCGATGCGGAAAGATACCTGAAATCCAAGTAGTTCCTCCGATTTTTTTCGGGATACATTTTTTGTTGAAAAAATAAATTTTATGAGAATACACCTTAAAACCGCAGTAATTTCCGTCCTCGCGCTCTTCTCGCTTAATGCCTGCAAGTCGCAGTATGAAATGCTGCTGAACAGCGCCGACACGGAAGCCAAGTACAAGGCCGCCTTTGACTACTTCAACAACAAGAAATACAGCAAGGCCGCGGCCATGTTCGAGTCCCTGTCGATGTTCACCGAAGGAACCGAGAAGGACGACACCGTGCGCTACTACTGGGGGCTGAGCAACTACCGCCAGAAGGACTACTACACCGCCGAGACCAATTTCCAGCGCTTCCTTGAGGTCTATCCCCGCAGTCCCTTTGCCTCGGATGCGCGTTTCCTTCGCATCGACTGCCTCTACCGCTCGACCATGCGCTACGAGCTGGATCAGACCCCGACCTACACGGCTCTCAACGCGATGACCGAATATCTCCGTGAGGAACCTGACAACGAGCACCTTGCCGACTGCGAGGCGATGATTAAGGACCTGAACGAGCGTCTCGACCGCAAGGCCTACGAGGGCGCGAAGCTCTACTACCGCATGGAGGACTACCTCGCCGCCCGCGTCGCCCTCAAGAATGTTTTGAAGGACGATGCCGACAACATCTACCGCGAGGACATACTCTACTACATCGCCATGTCTTCCTACAAGTATGCCGACCTGAGCGTCAGGTCAAAGCAGCGCGAGCGCTACCTGCAGTTCATGGACGACTACCTCAACTTCATGAGCGAATATCCGGATTCGAAATATTGCCGCAGTCTTGAGTTCCCTCACTCGAAGGCGCAGAAATATCTGAATAAAAATTAAAAAATATATGATGCGTCCCGAAAATTTTTGAAACATCGGAATGTGACGGACGTATATAATATCAGAAGACTCAAAAGTGTTCTCAAAGTCCCTCCGGGATGTTTGTGCAGTATTTTTGAGGATAGATTTATTTTGGAAGAGGGAGCATACCGGGGTATGTGACCGGTGAAAAATAAATATAGACCGAAAGACAAGCAATATAGAAGACAAACAAAACACAAGGATATATGGCAAACAACAGTAAAATTCCGACAAACACGATTACGCGCGACCTGTGCGACCTCGCGGCTCCGACGGGCAACATCTACGAGACCGTCGTGATTCTTTCAAAGAGGGCGAACCAGATTGCCGCGGCTGAAAAGAAGGAGCTTACAAAGAAGCTTGAGGATTTCAAGAACGAGAGGGACACGATGGAAGAGGTGTTCGAGAACAGGGAGCAGATTGAGATTTCAAAGTACTACGAGCGTCAGCCGAAGCCGGATCTCGTCGCAATCTATGAGTTCGAGCACAACGAGATTTCCTACAGGATGGCAAAGCACGACGAGGAATAATCCTCTGACAGAGACACTGTCATCACTGAAATAGAGCCGTCTCCCTCGCTAAAAAGAGGAGTTATGCTGAATCGTCTCGAAATACACAACTATGTTCTGATTGACTCTCTGGACATCACGTTTCCGGAGGGTCTTGTCATTATTTCCGGACAGACCGGAGCCGGCAAGTCAATTCTCCTCGGGGCGCTGTCGCTGCTCTCCGGCGGCAAGACCGACGCGGCCATGATTTCGGAAGGTGCCGACAGCTGTGTGGTCGAGGCTGAGTTCAGCGGAGTCGATTCCGTGCTGAGGCAGCCTGTTGAGGATGCCGGGGCGGAATGGGACGGGGACTCCCTTATAGTCAGGCGCGTCGTTGCCCGTTCGGGTCGTTCCCGCGCCTTCGTCAATGACTGCCCGGTTTCCCTTTCGGCGCTTGTGGGGGTAACATCGAGACTCTTCGACATCCATTCCCAGCACGGGACGCTTGAACTGCGCAACCCTGCCTATCAGACGGATATGCTGGACAACTTCGCGGGAAACCTCGGGCTGCGGGCGGAGTATGCCGCCTCATATTCACTGCTTTCCTCCCTCGGCACAGAAAAGCGCAGGATTGAGGAAAACCTTGCCCGGCTGCGTCAGGAAAGGGATTTCAATGAGGCGCAGTTCCGCCAGCTTGACGGCGCGGCGCTCCGTGAAGGGGAGCTTGCGGAGCTTGAGCAGGAGCAGAAGAGCCTTGCCAACGCGGAGGAAATTCAGGCTGGGCTGTGTTCCGTTTCCGAGGCCATGTCTCCGAGCGGGGACGAGCTGCCTTCCGTTGATATGCTCCTGAAGGAGTCGGTCAGAAGTCTGGAGAAGATTTCCGCCTTCGTTCCCGCTGCGGCCTCTCTTGCCGAGCGGCTTGAGTCCTCGCGCCTGGAACTTGACGATGTTCTGGCCGAAGTCACTTCGCTTGCGGAGAAATCCGAGTCTTCCCCCGAGCGTCTTGAGGCCGTGGAGGCGCGGATGTCTCTGATTTACGGTCTTTTCCAGAAGTTCGGCTGCACTACTGAGGCTGAACTCATCCGGACACGGGACCGCTATTCCGAACTGCTCGCCGACACCGACTGCATGGACGGACGGCTTGAGGAGCTCGGCTCTGAGATTGCCGCCGAGTCCGCCAACAACGACCGCCTTGCCGCTGCCCTGACGGAATCGCGCCGCAAGGCCGCCGGCCCGTTCTCCGCACACATTCAGGGGATGATAAGGGGGCTTGAGATGCCCCAGTCGGTCTTCGAGGCCGCCGTCTCCCCGTCATCCAGACCGGGGCCTCTCGGAAGGGACGACGTACGCTTCCTTTTCAGTTCCACCGGCCGCAGCCCGATTCCGGTGCAGTCCTGCGCCTCCGGCGGTGAACTTTCCCGCATCATGCTCTGCCTTAAGGCACAGATGGCGCATTTCGTGTCCATGCCTACGCTCATCTTCGACGAGATTGACACCGGCGTTTCCGGCAGCGTGGCGGACAAGATGGGCTCTCTGATATGCTCCATGGGCGCGGATATGCAGGTCTTTGCCATCACCCACCTCCCGCAGGTGGCCGCCAAAGGCAACGCCCACTATCTCGTCGAAAAATCCGTCTCCCCCGACGGCCGCACCACATCCTCCATCCGCCGCCTCTCCGCCGACGAGCGCGTCCTCGAACTCGCCCGTATGCTCAGCGGCTCAACCGTCACCCCAGCCGCCATCGCCAACGCCAGAGAACTCCTCGGGTAATTGGCGCGGCGGTCAGTATTTATGCCGATACTGCGTTATTCGACCGATACAATCCGGTAGTTGGGCCTGTACTCGATGCGGCGGACGCCTTCGTTGATGCGGGAGCCGTCGCGGAAGTTGAAGCTGGTCTGGAGGCCTGTCTTGGGGCAGTGGCCTATGGCCTTGAGCCAGTCGTCGCCGTAGGCTGCGCGGAGCTCGCAGAAGTATTTTGTCACGTCGTAGCCCTGGAAGCTGAACTGAGTCGGTTCGGTGTTGAAAAGGGCGCGGTAGGCCTTGACGAAGCTGATTGTTTCCGGAGTGTTGTAGTCGATGTAGTAGGCGAGGCTTATGTGCAGGTCGTTGTTGTGCAGGCTCTCAACCTCGATGTCATATCCGCGCACCCTGGAGTGGCAGAACACCTCCACCTTGCGGTTCTCGCGGGAGAGGAGGCTGATGTTGCGGAACACGTCATTGACGAAGGCCTCGCTTTCGGAGGCGATGATGAACCTGTTGGTCTTCGGGCTTTCGACGGTGATGCTCTTGAGCTTCGCGATGATGTCGCGCCCTTCGAGCAGGCTATACTGCAAATCCTTGTATTTCAGGCCGGATATGTCCAGAATCTCGGTAAAGACCTTCATTGCCTCGCTTTCCTTTCCGCCCTTCTCGGAGATGAGCACCGTCCTGTCACCGCTCTGAGTCTCGTCGGCAATCCACTGCACGAGGTCGGCGTACTGGAGGTCGTGCGGGGTGGGAACCTGAACGAGCTTCGGGAACTCTCCGGTGAGAGCCGCGGCCTTAGGGTCGAGAGGGGAGATTATGGCGACGTCGTCCCCGGCCGCGTCATGAACCTTTCTGATGTCGGCGGGGGAGAGCGGGCCTATGATGAAGTCCTCGCTGTCGAAACTGCGCCTCGTCAGCGCGTCAGTTCCAGTGTCGAACACGCTGATGTTCACGCTGAGGCTGTCGAGTCCCAGCTCCCTCGCGGCGAGCAGCGCACCGCAGTAGAAGTCGAACGACGACGAACTCGGCTTTTCCGTCCCTGCCATGAACGGCAGCACGAGCGCGAAGTTCACGCTGCTCTCCTTTCTGATTCCGGCTGCCGAACCGGAACCCGTCTCCGCCGATTCGGCGGTGCTTAACTCATCTTCTGGCTTCACCTTCGTTTCCGTGTCGGTGCCGGTGCCGTAATCCGCCGGACTTTTCCCGGGCTTCATCTCCTGCGTCGGGGTCTCGGCGGAGCCTTGCCGAGCCGCTTCCGTCTCACGGACCGTCTCAGCGGCCGCGTCCCTTGACGGAATCACAAGTTTCTGGCGTGACTTGAGTTCCTTTCCGGAAAGTTTGTTCGCCCTCATTATAGCCTCTACGCTCACTCCGTATTTCTCGGCTATCGTCTCTATTGTTTCATACCAGCGGACGGTGTGGACTGTCCTGGTCTTTGCGGCCGGCTTTGCAGTCTCTGTCTTTGCTGGCTCCTTGTCCTTTGCGGCCGGCTTTGCAGTCTCTGTCTTTGCTGACTCCTTGTCCTTCGCCGCCGGCTTTGCAGTCTCGGCCTTCGCGGATTCCTTATCCTTTGCCGGCTTCGTCGCGGTCTCGTCCTCTACCACTGGAATCAGGATTATGGCGTTCTTCTTCAGGCCTTCCGTGCGGACCGACGGGTTGTACTTGTAGATGTCCTCGACGCTGACCCCGTAGGCCTTGCTTATCGAGTAGAGGGTCTGTCTTTCGAGAACGACATGAGACCAGCACAGTTTTCCGCCTACCTTGACCTTCTCCTTTGACACCGTCACGGGCGTCGGTACATAACTGTCCTGCGCAATTGCATCCGCCGGTGAAAGGACGGTCAGCGCGATTGCGGCCATGGCAAGGCCGAGTATTCCACGAATGTTCATATTCCGGTTCTCCTACTTCTTTTGTCCTGACGCCCCGCCGTTCCGTGCTGGCCCAAGACCGTGTGCAAACTCAAGAAGCCTGTCGGCAAATCCTTTCCACGACAGCCTCTCCTTTTCCTTTCTTATTTCCGTGACGCATCTCTCCCGCAGCGACGGCTCTGCAAAGTACCGCACTATTTCCGCCCTTATCGCATCCGGAGTCGCATTCTCTGCCACAATTCCCGTTCCGCGGTCCCCGATTGTCTCTTTCAGGCCTCCCACGGCCGTGACCACCATCGGCACCTCGAAGTGGTAGGACACCGAGCTTATCCCGCTCTGGGTCGCGCTCCTGTATGGAAGCACGGTCAGGTCGGCCGCCGAGAAATACAGCGAGACCTCCGAGTCCCTGACATAGTGCAGCGCCTTGACAATCCTACTGTCCCCGCCGGGAATCCCGTCGATGATTTCCTGATAGCGGTCGAAGCTGCCGTAAGGCTCGCCGGCGATAATCAGCTGATAGCTTTCGTCCAGCCCCGCAAACGCCTCAAGCAAAATGTCCAGGCCCTTGTACTCGCGAATCAGCCCGAAGAACAGCAGGTTCTTCTTCCCGTGCTCAAGCCCCAGCCTGCTTTCCGCCTCCTCCCTCGGCATCTTCTTTCCGAAATGCGAGTAGAGCGGGTGCCGGATGACGGTGAACCTTGCGTCCGGCCTAAGTTCCAGCAGGTCTTTCGACACCGCCTCACAGAGAGTGACATAGCCGTCGCATCCGGTCAGGAAATACCTGGTCAGCGGCGCGTCGAAGAAATGCGGCTCGTGCGGGACGACATTGTCGAGAATCCCGATGACAGAGCAGCTGCGCCTCATCCTTCGGCAGACATAGCCGAGCGACGGGGCGAACCAGCTCATCCAGTAGCGGACAATCAGCAGATCCGGCTTCCAACGGCGTATCTCGCGCACCGTTCTGAGGTAGGAAAAAGGATTGGCCGTGTCCAGCACGGATGTGCTCCGCACCGGCACGGCCTCGTCGTCCTCCGTCACCTTCTGCGTCTTGCCCGGAAAGAGAAATTCGGGATACTGCCTCGTGAAATTGAAGGCCTTGACATCATTCGTCTTGCCCAGTTCTTCAAAAAGACAGGCGTTGAACTGGGAAATCCCTCCTCTATAGGGGTAAAAGCAGGACAGCAGCGCTATTCTCAATTTTTATTTCTTTCCTTTGTCGGCGACATATTCCTCGTTCAGCCCGGCAATCACCTCGTCGGTGATGTCCAGCGTCGCGTCTCCGGTGATGACAGGAGCACCGCCCTGATTGGTGATAATCATCGCGTATCCCATCGTCTCGTTGTACTTGTCAAGCCATGTCTTGATTGCGTCGGCGAGCTGATTCATCATAACAATCTGCTCCTCCTGAATCTCGTTCTGTTTCTGCTGGGCATAGACGTTGAAGTCGTCCTGCGCTTTCTGGAGCTTCTGGCTCTGAACCTCCGCCACCGAGCGCGTCATCAGTCCCTTGTCCATCTTCTCCTGAAAGTCCTTGATGTCCTTCTCGAGCTTCTTGCCTCTCCTGTTCACCTCGGCCTGAATGTTCTGGACCTTGGTCTCAACGACCGAGCGCTTGTCGTTCGCCATGTCGTATTCCTGAAGAATCCTGTCGAGCTGGACATAGACGATGTCGCCCGCATGAGACACGGACTCGACTTCTGCGGCTTCGGTTCCGGCGGCCGCCTTCTTGTTGTTCCCGACGAATGAGAGTGTGCCGAAAACGATGACGGCAATAAGGGCTATAACGCTGATTGACAGTGTTATAATTTCATTTTTTTTCATTTATGCGTAAATTTATTTTTGTTTGTCAATAAAAATCCGTGTCTCCGAAAATGGTTACAACTTACAAATATATGAAAATATATTCATACAAAACCCTTGTCAGTCGCAAATTTTCATCGCAGATTTTCGTCGCGGAATCCGTCGTTTCCGTGATTCGGGATTATCTCAGACAGTCCAGATACGCCTTTATCGTGTTTTCGAGTCCCATATATATGGCGTCGCAGATGAGGGCGTGGCCGATCGAAACCTCGTCGGTCCATGGGATTGTCCTTATGAAATACCCGAGGTTTTCGAGGTTCAGGTCATGCCCCGCGTTAAGTCCGAGTCCGCATTCCCTGGCCTTCTCCGCCGCCTTCAGGTAGGCCTCGACGGCCTTCTCCGGGGAGTGCGGGAACATCTCGGCATATCCCGCCGTGTAGAGCTCGACCCTGTCGGCTCCGCACTCTGCGGCTCCTTCGACCATCCTTGAATCCGGATTCACGAAAATCGAGGTCCGTATTCCGCAGGACTTGAACTCCGAGCACATCCTCGTGAGAAATTCCTTGTTTTCCAGCGTGTCCCATCCCGCATTGGAGGTTATCGCGTCCGCCGCGTCGGGGACCATCGTCACCTGGTTCGGGCGCACTTCCTTGACGAGAGCGACGAACGACGGTATCGGATTGCCCTCTATGTTCAGTTCCGTCCTTACGAGCGGGCGCATCGCGCGCACGTCCGCGTATCTTATATGCCTTTCGTCAGGCCTCGGGTGCACCGTGATTCCTTCAGCCCCGAATCTTTCGCAGTCTGCGGCGGCCTTCTCGACGTCGGGGGTGTTGCCGCCGCGGGCGTTCCGCAGGGTTGCGAACTTGTTTATATTTACACTGAGCCTTGTCATATTGTTTGTCTTTTTGGTCTATATCCGTTTTCTCATTGGTCACATACCCCGGTATGCTCCCTCTTCAAAAGCGAATCTATCCTCAAAAATCCTGCACAAATGGATTTGTTCTGGACTGCTCAAAAATCCTGCACAAGGATTCGGGATATGAAACAGGGTGCAAAAATATACATTATTGTTCAAATCGTGCTAATAAATTGCTAATTTTGCAGTTTGCCCGTCGTTTGAGGGCGGCAGATGTTGACTTTATGATTGCTATTTTTTACAGAAACCCGGAACTTCTCGGCACGGATTCGTTTCTCTCTCTTGAGAGGAGACTGACGGAGGCGGGACTTGAACCGGTCACGGTGCGCGAGCGTGAGCAGAATACGGCGACGGACGGAAAAATCGGCCGCTGCACGCACTTGGAGGAAATTCGGGACATACTCGGCGCGTCGTCACTCATCGTCAGCCTCGGGGGTGACGGGACTTTTCTCTCGGCGGCAAGGCTGGCGGCCCCTCTCGGAATTCCGGTGCTGGGCGCAAACATGGGCCGGCTCGGCTTCCTCTCGGAAAACAGGCCGGAGGACGTGGCGGAGGCCGTCATCAGCGGTGACTACCGGGTTGAGGACAGCCCTGTCCTTTCTGCGGAGGTGCTTTCGGCCGACGGGGAAACAAGTGCGGAGTTTCTCGCCCTGAACGAAATCTCTGTGCACAGGCTGGGGCCTGCGATGCTCGGGGTCGATGCCTCCATAAACGGGAACATCCTTCCCACCTACTGGGCCGACGGGCTCATAGTCGCGACGGGACTCGGCTCCACGGCATATTCCCTGAGCGCGGGAGGCCCGATTGCATTCCCCGATTCGGGGGTTCTGCTCGTCACCCCTATATCCCCGCACAATCTCAATGTCCGTCCGCTCATAATCCCGGAGTCATCGACTGTGGAGCTTAGCTTCCGTTCGAGGGACCCGAAGCTCGTCCTTTCTGCGGACAACGTCAATTTCGTGATGACGGGGGATTCGCTTGTGCGGGCCGGGGTGGCACAGTTTTCGCTCAGGCGGGCGAGGCTCCGCGACACGGGCTTCATAAATGCGCTGACGAGCAGGCTCTATTGGGGCGAGGACGTCAGAAATCATTAAAATATTGCGATATGGAAAACAAAGGGAACGTCCCTGTTCACGTGTCCATCATCATGGACGGCAACGGCCGCTGGGCGAAGGCCCGGGGGAAGGAACGGATATACGGCCATTTCGAGGGCGTCGAGTCCGTGCGTGCCTGCACCGAGGCCTGCGTTGAGGAGGGCGTGAAATATCTGTCGCTCTATGCCTTTTCGGAGGAAAACTGGAACCGTCCCGAGGAGGAAGTCTCCGGGCTTATGTCGCTCATGGCGCGGTGCATGGCGAACGAACTGCCAACCTTCCTGAAAAACGGGGTGCGCTTCGTGGTGCTCGGACACCGCTCCCGGCTTTCCGACGAGCTGAACGCGACGATTGACGACTGCATGGAGCAGACCGGGGAGGGGAAGAACCTCACGCTGATTCTCTTCATGAGCTATTCCGGCAAATGGGACATCTTTCAGGCGGCAAGGCGTATGGCCATAGAGGCGGCCGAATCTTCGGAAGCCCTTGAGAGACTGAAGAATGCCGATATGTCGCTTTTCGACTCCTTCCTCGTGACCGCCGGCATACCGGATCCTGACCTCATAATCCGCACTTCCGGGGAGACGCGGCTGAGCAACTACCTGCTGTGGCAGGCGGCATATTCCGAATTCATTTTCACCGACACTCTCTGGCCGGATTTCCGCAGGAAGGAGTTCCGCGAGGCGCTGGAAATCTATGCGAAACGTGACCGCCGGTATGGCAAAGTGAAATAAATTGCATATATTTGCAGATTGTACGTGCCGCGCATGAGACGGCACACCATAGAATGACGAAATACTAAGGTTTGAAGATAGATGGCGATTAGACTCAGATTCCTGTTCTGCGCGGCGGTTTGGCTTCTCCTTGCGGGGGCGGTCGCACGGGCGCAGTCCGGACTTACTGTGGATTACGGCAATCCTCAGAAATATGTCGTCGGCGGAGTGTCCGTCGAGGGCAACAATTATGTGAACAGGGACCAGATTATCCAGCTCAGCGGCCTGCGTGAGGGGATGGAGGTGACAGTGCCGAGCGACTTCTTCTCGCTGCTCATCGACAAGATGTGGCACAGGCGCTATTTCGAGGACGTGTCGGTGGCCATCGACTCGCTCAGCGCCACGCGCGACACTGCCTTCTTCAAGATTGTCGTCGCCGAGCGCCCGAGGGTTTCCAGATGGACCTTCTCCGGCATCAAGAGCGGCGACCAGAAAGACCTCAAGGAAAGGCTCAACCTCAAGCCCGGAGGCGTGTTCTCCGACTATGTCGCCAAGACCTCTACCGACATCATCAGACGCTTCTATGAGGAAAAGGGATACAACAATGCCTCGGTCGATATCCAGACCCGGCGCGACACTCTCGTGAAGGGCGCAATCCGCGTGAACTTCGCCATAAGCAAGAACGAGAAGGTGAGAATCAAGAAGATAGACTTCGGCGGACCTTATGACGTGAAGGAGTCAAAGCTCGTCAAGTCCATGAAGAAGACCAGGGATAAGAGGCTTCAGAACTTCTTCAAGTCCAAGAAATTCAACGAGACCGAGTTCAAGAACGACAAAAAGGGACTCATCGAGGCCTTCAACGAGGCTGGCTACCGCGACGCGAGGATTCTCAGCGACACCGTCTATTTTGTCGAGCCTGGAAAGCTTGAGATTGACTTCAAGATTGATCAGGGAAAGAAATATTATTTCCGCAACATCACGTGGACCGGAAACTCCGTCTATTCGGCCGAGACCCTGAACGAGATACTTCAGATAAAGAAGGGCGATGTATATGACGTCGTGACGATGGAGAAGCGTCTTTTCGGCGGAGGAAAGCAGAATGAATATGACGTGTCCAAGCTCTATAGGGACAACGGCTACCTCTTCTTCAACCTCCAGCCTGTCGAGCTGAACGTCGTGGGGGACTCAGTCGATGTGGAGATGCGCGTGGTGGAGGGCAAGCAGGCGACCCTGAACAACATCATAATCAACGGTAACGACCTCACCAACGAGAAGGTCGTGCGCCGTCAGGTGTTCACGCGTCCGGGCTACCTCTTCAGCCAGTCCGACTTCGAGCGCTCCATACGTGAAATCGCGTCCATGGGACAGTTTGACCCTGAGGCCATCGCCGACCCGAACAAGGGCTACTCCATACTCCCGAATCCGAACACGAACACCGTGGATGTCGTCTATAACGTGACCGAGAAGCCTTCAAGCCAGCTTGAACTCTCGGGAGGATGGGGCGGCAACACATTCGTCGCCACCGTCGGCGTAAGCTTCAACAACTTCTCTACCCGCCGCTTCTTCGACAAGAGCGCATGGCGGCCGGTTCCGCTCGGAGACGCGCAGAACCTCGCGTTCAGGTTCCAGACCAACGGTACCTACTACACCTCGCTCTCCGCAAGCTTCTCCGAGCCTTGGCTGTTCGGCAAGAAGCCGACCTCGCTGAACCTCTCGCTCTACTACACGCGCCAGACCAACTCCTACCTCGCGTTCAACATCCTGAACAACGACCAGTACATGGAGGTCTATGGATTCGCGGCCGGAATTGGAACCCGTCTGAAGTGGCCCGACAACTACTTCGTGCTCTACAACCAGCTGAGCTGGCAGACATACAACCTCAAGGACTGGCAGTACAACTTCCTGTTCAACACGGGTATCTCGCACAACCTCAGCTACATGATAAGCCTGTCCCGAAACTCCACGGACCAGCAGATTTATCCTCGTCAGGGTTCGGACTTCTCTGTCTCCCTCCAGCTCACCCCGCCTTACTCGCTTCTGAGAAAGAAGGACTACGGCGTTCTGGACGCGAACGGCAAGCCTACAATAAGGAACCCTAAGGACATCGACTACAATCTTCAGTCGTCGGAGACGAGGTACAAGTGGATTGAGTATCATAAGTGGCAGTTCAAGGGAGCGGTCTATACGAAGCTGGTCGGCGACCTCGTCCTGATGACCCGTGCCCAGTTCGGATTCCTCGGCTACTACAACCGCAAGTGGGGATATTCTCCGTTCGAGGGCTTCCGCGTCGGCGGTGACGGAATGTCCGGCTACGACACCTACGGCTCCGACATCATCTCTCTCCGAGGCTACGAGAACTACTCCCTTACCCCGACGAGCACTTCACAGTACAACAGCTCCGGAAACTACTATGCCGGAAACGTATATGACAAGTTCACGGTGGAGCTCCGCTATCCTGTGGTCCTCCAGCCGCAGTCAACGATTTACGCCCTGCTCTTCCTCGAAGGCGGTAACTGCTGGAGCGACCTGCGCGACTTCAACCCGTTCCAGATTAAGCGTTCGGCTGGAGTCGGCGTGAGGGTGTTCCTCCCGATGATCGGACTGCTCGGAGTTGACTGGGGATATGGCTTCGACGACCCGGTGAACGGAAAGAGCCAGTTCCACTTCGTCATCGGACAGCAGTTCTAAGCCGGATTCCGCTGTGGCACAAGTTTAGCATTGCTGCGGCGGGTCTTTTGATGAAAGAATGTCAAACGAATATATAAAACAGAGTTTATACAATGAAAAAAATGCTTTTTGTCGCAGTCGCATCGCTCTTTGCAACGGCTGCATTTGCCCAGAACGTAACCACGGGGCACGTCAACACGACTGAACTGATTCAGCTCATGCCGGCAATGGACACTGTCAGGACCCGCCTTGACGAGGCTCAGAAGGAGGCCAACGAGACCTACGGCGCGATGATGGAGGAGTTCCAGTCAAAGAATGCCACCTTCCAGCAGAAGCAGGCTTCATGGACTCCGGCGATAAAGGCCTCAAAGGAGAAGGAGCTTCAGGACATCTACACCCGTCTTCAGGAATTCGAGCAGTCCATCGGGCAGGAGCTTCAGCAGATGCAGCAGAACCTTCAGGCTCCGATTTACCAGAAGGTGAACGAGGCGATCAAGACGATTGCGAAGGACAAGAATCTCGCCTATGTCTTTGATGTTCAGTCCGTCCTTTATGTCGATCCGGCTCAGAGCATCGACCTCACTCCGGAGCTTCGCGTGATTCTCGGCATCCCTGAGGGACGCACGCTGGCTTCGCTTCAGGAAGAGTTGCAGGCGAAGGCTGCGGCCGCTCAGCAGCAGTAAAAAAGCCCTAAGCGGCACGCTTGCTGCGTTGTGCTGCGACAGATTAAATCATCACAACCGTCAAGGTTGCTGCGGTTTAATCTTTTTGCACGCCTTGCAATCGCACCACTTATGACATTTTTACATCTCAGAGGCTTGAGCGCTGCTGTGATTTTTCTGATAATATGAGACAAATATTGATGGAGCTTTGTTATGACGGGCTTCTGAAATATATGATTTGAAGGACTTTGTGAATTTTTGTTCACAAGGTCCTTTTTGCAATGCAATAATAACCACAAAAACACTGAAACATGAAGACTGAAAGGATTATGGCCTCGCTGGAGGCGAAGTATGGGGAACAGAAGGAATACCTGCAGGCGGTGCGGGAGGTTCTGGAGACCATAGAGGAGACCTATAACGGGCATCCGGAATTTGAGGCGGCTCGGATTGTCGAGAGGCTTGTGGAGCCGGACAGGGTATTCACATTCAAGGTGACCTGGGTTGACGACAGGGGAGAGATTCGGGTGAACACCGGCTACAGGGTGCAGTTCAACTGCGCCATCGGCCCCTACAAGGGCGGGCTGCGCTTCCATCCTGCCGTGAATGTCTCCATGCTCAAGTTCCTCGGCTTCGAGCAGACTTTCAAGAATGCCCTGACAACCCTTCCTATGGGTGGAGGCAAGGGCGGCGCGGACTTCGACCCCAAGGGCAAGTCCGACGCTGAAATCATGCGCTTCTGCCAGGCTTTCATGCTTGAACTGTGGCGCAACATAGGCCCGGACACCGATGTCCCCGCCGGAGACGTGGGCGTGGGAGGGCGCGAGATAGGCTACCTGTTCGGAATGTATAAGAAGCTTGCAAGGGAGCACACGGGCGTGCTGACCGGCAAAGGCATGACCTGGGGCGGCTCGCTGATTCGTCCGGAGGCCACCGGCTACGGGGCCGTCTATTTCGTCAGGGATATGCTCCGCCGTGCCGGACTTGAACTCGGCGGGATGCGCGTGGCTGTCTCGGGTTTCGGAAACGTCGCCTGGGGGACGGCGAAGAAGGCGACTGAGCTGGGCGCGAAGGTGGTCGCAATCTCCGGTCCCGACGGCGTCGTTGAGATTCCCGAGGGGATGGCACAGGAGCAGATTGACTATATGCTTGAACTCCGTGCGTCCAACAATAATGTGGTGGAACCGTTCGCTCATAAGTTCCCGGGCACGGTCTTCACTCCGGGAAAGAAGGCGTGGAGCGTGAAGTGCGACATCGCGATGCCGTGCGCGTTTCAGAACGAGATGACCGGCGAGGATGCCCGGGAACTCATCGCGGCGGGAGTCCGGCTATGTGCGGAGGTTTCAAACATGGGCTGCACTCCGGAAGCCATCGCGGCATTTCGGAATGCCGGAATCATGTTCGCGCCGGGCAAGGCCGTGAACGCCGGGGGCGTGGCGACTTCGGGGCTTGAGATGACTCAGAACGCGATGCACATCTCCTGGACGGCCGCTGAGGTGGATGCGAAACTTCGTGAAATCATGCACAGCATCCACGAGACCTGCGTCGCGCACGGAACGGAGCAGTCAGGCTATGTGAATTATGTCAAGGGGGCGAATGTCGCCGGGTTCATGAAAGTTGCCCGCGCCATGTTGGATCAGGGGGTTATATAATTTCGTGCCGGCACAAAGATTTCTCGCTTCGCTCGAAATGACAGGGGGTGCTTAGTGACAGGGGCTTAATTGCGGGTCTTGTCTTGTTTTTTCTTGTTGCGCTGACGATGACAGTGTTATACCGTCAGGAGTATTATCACGCCGCAGACACCGATGTAGCCATAGACTACCTTGCTGAAAATCTTTGCAGGGATATGCCTGAAGACCAGCGCTCCGACGGTGGTTCCGATGGCTATGCCCCCGAGGCCGGTGAGGTAGTCGATGCCGACGGCCCGGGTGAGGAAGCCGTTGCCTGCCCGCGCAATCGTCATCATCGCGTTTCCGAGCAGCAGATAGGTCTGAATCATCGCCATATAGTGCTCCTTGTCCGGTTCTGACGACATGAAGTAGAGCACCGCCGGAGGACCCTGCATCCCGAAGAAACCGCCGAGCAGCCCGCTGATCGTACCTGTGCCGATTTGTGCAGGGACGCTCGGACGGATGTGTATCCTTTCGCTGAACAGGAAATAGACGCTCGTCAGGATGAGCACCGCTCCGAGAATCCGCCGCAGAACCACGTCGTTGATGCTACTGAGCGAGAATACTGCGGCGGTCGAGACCACGGCGAATGTCAGCAGCATCGGCCACAGCCGTTTCCATGATATATATTTCCTCATCCTGAATGTTATGAACAGCGAGGTCGTCATCGCCAGCAGGCCGCTGAGCGTCGTGGCTTCGCCGTAGCTGTCCGTCAGGAAGGGGAGCACGGTCATTATGAAAATCCCGAACCCGAACCCGGTCGTCCGCTGGATGAAGCTCGCCCCTATGCAGAGCAGAAATATGTAAAGGACATTGATTGTCATAAGCCCGCCGCCTGAATTTATGAGCCCGCAAATTGCGCCGCATATATGTTTTACTACGCAAAAATATAAATTTTTGACGATAATTCTCACTCATTGTCAGGTAATGTGATTCGTCTTGTTCCGGCAATTGAAAATTGCGATTGCCGTTATGGAAAATTTGAGTAAATTTGCAGCCTTTATGTTCGTGAAGGCTGCAGATTTTGTCTGTCGGGGCAATATCCCGGACGATTGCCTTTACCGGATGAGGAGTCTCATACCGGCCATATAGTAATGACTATAAAAACAATAAACATAAGACAAATGAGTGACAAGAAACTCAACCTCAAGTATGCGGTGTGTCTTCCTATCGCACTGGTACTTTTCGCTTTCCTCTGGTTCTTCCCGATTGAGCCTGTGACCGTCGGGAACCTCACGTTCGGCTATAGCCTTTTCTTCGGCGACGGTGTGCTGTCACAGGTGGAGGTGAGGGTCATAGCCCTGTTCGTCCTCGCGGCGATGTTCTGGATTTTTGAGATCATCCCTACCTGGTGTACTTCCACGATGATTATCGTGCTCATGCTCCTGACCGTTTCCGACCAGGCGGCATTCACCTTCGCTTCAGACGCGAACGTCGGCAGCCTCATCAGCTACAAGTCGATTCTCGCCACCTTTGCGGAGCCGACAGTCATGCTCTTCCTCGGCGGTTTCGCCCTGGCTCTCTGCGCTACCAAGGTCGGTCTTGACGCGCAGCTCGCACGCATCCTCATGGCTCCTTTCGGAACCAATCCTAAGATGGTGCTCATGGGCTTCCTCTTCGTAATCGGGCTGTTCTCCATGTTCATGAGCAACACCGCGACCGCAGCCATGATGCTCGCGTTCCTTGCCCCGGTGCTCAGGTCGCTTCCTGACGAGGGCAGCAAGATAGGCCTTGCATTGGCGATTCCGATTGCGGCGAACATCGGAGGCATCGGAACCCCCATCGGAACCCCACCGAACACGATTGCGCTGAAATATCTCAACGAGCCGTCGTTCATCGAGACTATCAACGGCAAGCTCGCGGCCGCGAACGAGGCCCTCGGCACGGCATTCGAGCCCATCGCCCGCATCGGATTCCCGGAGTGGTGCTCCGTCATGGTGCCTTTCGCCCTTCTGATGCTTATCATTTCATGGGGAGTGCTCCTTCTTATATTCCCGTTCAAGGTCGATAAGATTGAACTGAAGATTGAAGGCAAGCCCAACAAGGACAAGAACTACTGGATTGTGGTCGTGACTTTCATCGTGACCGTGTTCCTGTGGATGACCGAGAAACTTCACGGACTCAACTCATACGTCGTGGCGATGATCCCTGTCGGTGTTTTCGCCGCCACCGGGGTGCTCGGCAAGAAGGAGCTCAAGTCGCTTGACTGGGATGTGCTCTGGATGGTTGCCGGAGGTTTCGCGCTGGGTCTCGGACTGAACAAGACAGGGCTGGCCACACATCTCGTCGAGGCGATTCCGTTCGGACAGTGGATGCCGCTGCTCGTTCTCGTCGTCGCAAGCCTGCTCGCATACGCGCTTTCCAACTTCATCTCGCATTCGGCTGCTTCGGCTCTGCTCATCCCGATTCTTGCCGCTGTAGCGACCGGAATGGCCGGAACTCCTGGCTTCGAGGGTATGGGCGGTGCGGCTACGCTCATCGTGACGGTTGCCGTGACCTGCTCGCTTGCCATGCTCTTCCCGATTTCGACTCCGCCGAATGCCATCGCGCATTCCACCGGGCTCATCAAGACGAAGGACATGGCGCTCACCGGGGCAATTATCGGCGGCGTGGGCATTGTTCTGCTGTATCTGATTATGATATTCATTGGTTTGCCTAAATTCTGACGGAATTCGAATAAGAAGCGGATGCCTTGCACTCCATCTTCTTATTCAAATTCCTCTATCTCAATTATTTTTTTAGATGAGAAAAGTTTTCAATATTATTTGCACAATGGCACTTCTGAGCGTTTCAGCAAGTGCCATTGCTGCGGTTGGCGGTGCGTCGGCCTCCGGGCGTGAGCCTGCTGATGAGGTTATGGCCGAGTCGAAGGGGGAGGCTGTGAAGGAGCATCTCCGGAACCATTACAAGTTTTACGGATTCGTCCGCAATTATATGACATATGACTCCCGCGAGTCGGTGGCGGGAACGGGCGACCTGTTCTTCTACCTGCCGAAGGACCGCAGTCTCAACGATGCCGGCGAGGATCTGAACCAGAAAAATTCCTTCCGCTTCCTCGCTATTACTTCACGGGTTGGTATGGATGTGTCCGGCTATCAGTTTGGGCGCACGGCGATGGGGGCTAAGATTGAGGCGGACTTCTATGCCGGGCTTTCCGGAGTGACGGGTACTGCAACCCTTCGTCTGCGTCAGGCCTACCTTACCCTCGGGTGGAAGGACCTTCCGCTCTCCGGCGGGCGCAGGGCGAGCCTCGGGCTCAAGATAGGGCAGGCATGGCATCCGATGGCGGCTGACTTGTGCCCGGTGTTCACGCTTGAGGTTGGCACCCCTTTCGGCCCGTTCAGCCGCACGCCTCAGCTGACGATGGATGCCGCCCTCGGCGAGCATTTCGTCCTCACGGCCTCTGCCCTGTGGCAGATGCAATATACCTCTACCGGTCCTGACGGCGCGTCGGCAAACTACATGAAGTATGGCTGCACCCCTGAGGCCTACCTCGGCGCGACCATCAAGTTCGGGGGGTGGTTGGCTCGTGTCGGCGTGGATGTGCTCAGCATCAAGCCCCGTACAACCGGAAAGGGCGGCTTCTACGAGACTCAGGCAGGCTCGACGGAACCGGTATGGAAATCCACGACCGTGAAGGTCTCCGACCGCATAACCACGGTCTCTCCCTTTGTCTATATGCAGTATGTGAAAGGCAAGCTCGCTATGAAGGCCAAGACCATCTATGCCTCCGCAGGCGAGCACTTCAACATTCAGGGCGGTTACGGAATAACGAAGAAATTTGCGGGGGAAGGCGAGGACGGTCATTACGAATACACCCCGACCCGTTCCACATCGTCGTGGCTTACGGTTTCATACGGCAAGAAATGGGCGCCGATGCTCATGCTCGGGTACTATCAGAACTTCGGAACGGCGGCCGACCTCTATAGCGCGACCGGTGACGGTATGGTCTCCGAGACGGACTTCTATTTCTCGAAGAACAGCTTCAAGAACCTCAACCGGCTCTACCGCATCTGTCCGGCGCTCATCTGCAATTTCGGCAAGCTTTCCCTCGGGCTCGACTACGAGTTCTCGGGTGCACAGTTCGGCACTCCGGAAAAACGCTCGGTTACGGACGCAGCGGGGACGACCTCTATAAAGACTCTCTACAATTCACGTGGGCTCGCCAAGGACGGTCTCCACTGGGTGCACAGCCACCGCGTTCAGTGTATGGTGAAATTCACTTTCTGACGCAGTCCGGGCAACGTGGATTGGCGGGGCATGGTTGTTTAGTGCGGTCGTTCAGCGCAAATCGGCACGGCTATTGCAATGGATATAATATCCTGAACCTCAGGATGTTAAATTTGTGTCACCATTAATCTGTATGCTTATGGCAAAGACAACGAAGTACGAATGCCTCCGCTGCGGTTGGGTTTATGACCCTGCGGAAGGCGACCCGGACGGCGGAATCGCTCCGGGAACACCGTTCAAAGACATCCCGAACAGCTGGAAATGTCCGGTCTGCGGCGCAGCCAAATCAGACTTTGCCGAGTACCCTGAGAATTAGTCGCTACCATTGAGAAGATGCTTTTACGGCATCTTCTTTTGGTTTGTTTCGGATGCAGGCCTGCGGAGCTTTTGAACTGAGGCATTGTACGCGAATACGGAATGCGTTGCGTGAACTTATTGCCTGATGAGGTTCAGAAATTCGTTGCGCGTGCGTTCGGAGTTGAGGAAAGCTCCGGAGAATGCGGAGGTTACGGTGACGGCGTTGGACTTCTGTACGCCGCGCAGGGACATACAGCTGTGGGAAGCTTCGATGACCACGGCCACTCCGAGCGGCCTTAGCGTGTCCTGGATGCAGTCGCGAATCTGTACCGTGAGCCTCTCCTGCACCTGAAGCCTTCTGGCATAGCACTCCACGACGCGGGCAATCTTGCTCAGACCCGTGATGAGCCCGTTCGGAATGTAGGCCACATGGGCCTTCCCGATGAACGGCATCAGGTGGTGCTCGCAGGTGGAGTACAGCTCGATGTCCTTGACGAGGACCATCTGGCTGTACTCTTCCTCGAACATCGCGCTCCTGAGGATTTCCGCCCCGTCCTCTTCGTATCCCTTGGTCAGGAACTGCATCGCCTTCGCCACGCGCTCCGGAGTCTTCAGCAGCCCCTCGCGTCCCGTGTCCTCTCCGAGCAGACGCAATATTTCCAGATAATGCCCGGCAATTTCCGCCGTCACCTCGGGATTATATATTTCTTCCTTTCTGTATGCCATTTTGTCCTTATTTTATGTCTTTTGTCGCCTGGTCGCCTTATGGAATCGTTTTTGCCGTTGAGAGCCCCGGCTTCAAGGCGATGCAAAATTAAGCAAAAAAGGGTTCATATTACCTAATTTTTATATATCTTTGCCGCCCCAAACCGAAAGTGAACATTTATTTGTTGATTATTAACGTTTTAAAACACATAAAATATGTATTGGACACTTGAACTGGCCTATAGACTTGAGGATGCGCCGTGGCCGGCAACCAAAGACGAGCTGATTGACTATGCATCACGCTCCGGCGCCCCTCTCGAAGTCATCGAGAACCTCGAGGAACTCGAAGACGACGGCGAAATCTACGAAAGCATCGAAGACATCTGGCCGGACTATCCGACCAAGGACGACTTCTTCTTTAACGAGGAAGAGTATTAACCCATTATTGAAATATTATTGATTGATTTTCAATAATTTATGATTGAAGCACTGGGAAGTCCCGGTGCTTTTTTCGTGCCGAAAATGCCCCTTTTTCGGGCTAAAAACAGCCCCAAACTACCCAATTACTATCCAGTGAAACGGCAAATCTTCCTTGAAATAAGAGTAGTAAATGGGGCAAAAAAAAGACCGGAGAGAAGCCTGTCTGGGATGGCAGATTTCTCTCCGGAAGTCTTTGTGCAGGTGGGACTAAAAATGGAAGTTGAGCTTCTGCTCGACTGTCTTCTCAATGGTCGATGGCATCAGCGTGGCATAAACCTTCTCGGTGGTCAATACTGATGAATGTCCCATCAATGTCGATATTGTCTTCACATCTACCGTGTTGTTCAGTGCAAGAGTGGCGAATGTGTGCCTGGCAATGTGAAAGTGCAGCGGGAATGGCAGGTTGATCTTGTCTCCTAGCGTATTCAATGATATGTTTACCGTTCTGTTCTTTGAATTCAGTGTCTCTTTCAAGTTCTCACAATTGCTGAGATCAAACTCATCATCAAGCAGACCGAACACAAAATTGTCATTCCTGCCTTTCCATTTTTCCCTAAATTCCGCAGCCTAAACTGCAAAAGAAATTAAAAAGCCCTGATAAAGAGACCCTTAGCAGGGCTTGCGGATG
>CAKVAS010000005.1 GCA_934725015.1 uncultured Bacteroidales bacterium | reverse complement strand
TATGGCTGCAGTTCGTTGACGGAAGTTTGGCTGAATGCGGTAAAAAATATTGACAAAGGCTTGCCGTGCACATTTAAAGGTTGCCCTTCAACAGGCGTAACTGCCCATATCAGAAAAGACCGCGACTACAAAAGTATTGGGTCTTTATTAGAACAACCGGAATGGATCTACATGGACATAGCGACCGGAGAACAGATTACTGATGCGAATTGACATTCAACCAATCAATTGGAACAAAAAGAGTCTTATACTTTCCTGTTTCATATATAGCATAACTCTGTCCGACGGCCTCGCGCACCATGAATCCCTTTACGGCAAGCGGCTTCTTGTCCTTCTCCGTGTCGGCGAGGAAACCAGCACTCTCGACCGCACTCTCCTTTCGCAGGTTATCTCTATGTAAATTTTACTATATTTGCAGGTTTTAACGAGAAAGAGAACCTTTGCGATGAAAAAGACCCCAAAACTTAGGATTACGGCGGCTATGGCTCCGGTGCGGAACTTCCTGAACAGGATGCCGGAACGCAATCTCGTGCTGCTGCTTTCCCTTGTCGTGGGCATTCTCTGCGGACTGGCGGCCGTCGTCCTGAAGCTCGGCATCGAGCACATCCACGGCGCATTGACCTCGTGGTTCGGAGACAAGGACAGCTACAACTGGCTCTACCTCGTCTATCCGGGTGTCGGAATGCTTCTCTCCCTGCTTTTTGTCAAGTATATCGTCCGCGACAACATCGGGCACGGGGTCACCAAGGTGCTGCTCGCCGTCTCCAAGAACGAGTCCAAGATAAAGCCGCACAATATGTGGACCTCGCTCGTCGCAAGTTCCGTCACCATCGGGTTCGGAGGCTCTGTCGGAGCGGAGGCGCCGATTGTCTATACCGGAGCCGCCATCGGTTCCAACCTCGGGCGCCACATGGGGCTGTCCTACAAGAACATAACCATACTTCTCGGCTGCGGGGCCGCCGGTGCCGTCGCCGGCATATTCAAGGCTCCTCTCGCCGGAGTCCTCTTCACGCTGGAGATACTCCTCTTCAACATCTCGATGTCCTCGATTCTCCCGCTGCTCGTTTCCACGGTCTCGGCCACGGTCGTGTCCTACATATTCCTCGGCAACGGGGCTGTCTTCGCCTCCGAACTAGTCCCGTTCTCGATGCAGAACATTCCGTTCTACATAATCCTCGGCCTGTGCTGCGCCGGCTTCTCGATTTACTTCACCCGCTGCACCCTTTGGCTTGAGGACAGGATTAAGTCCATAAAGTCGCCCTACCTCCGCTGGGGGGTCTCCGCGCTCGGACTCGGCCTTCTCATCTTCCTTTTCCCTCCGCTCTACGGCGAGGGCTACGGCACGGTGAACGAGATGCTTGCCTGCAATGCCATAGACTACGACGGGCAGACCGTCCTCGCGCCTGTTCTGAAATTCAGGTGGGCGGTACCGCTTTTCTTCCTCATAGTCCTGATTCTCAAGGTGTTCTCCATGTCCTTCACCAACGCGGGCGGTGGGGTCGGCGGAACCTTCGGACCTACTCTTTTCATCGGTGCGCTCGCCGGATTCGTGGTTGCGAGGACAATCAACCTCATGCTCGGGAGCTCCCCGCTCTCCGTCCCGGAGCAGAATTTCGTTCTCGTCGGGATGGCTGGTCTGATGGCCGGGGTCATGCAGGCGCCGATGACCGCAATCTTCCTCATCGCCGAGATTTCCGGAGGCTACGAGCTTTTCATCCCGCTGATAATCACCGCGACCATCTCCTTCGGCGTCACGCGCATCTTCGAGCCCTATTCGATTTACACAAAGCGAATCGCCAAGAGGGGAGAGCTTCTGACCCATGACAGCGACCAGGCCGTGCTTACCCTTCTGAAAGTCAATGACCTCATAGAGGAGGACTTCAATCCCGTCCGCATCGACGACACTTTCGGAAAGCTCCTCGACACGGTCTCCGGCTCGCGCCGCAACATATTCCCGGTGGTCGATGGCAACGGCAAGTTTCAGGGCTATGTGCTTCTTGACGACATCCGTCCGGATATGTTCAGGACAGAGCTCTATGCCTCCCGTCATGTCTTCAACTACATGAAGTCCGCCCCGGAATATGTCTATGTCGATGAAAAGATGGACAGCGTGATGGCGAAATTCGAGAAGACCGGCGCGTGGAACCTGCCCGTCGTCACACAGGACAGGAAGTATGTCGGCTTCGTCTCGAAGTCAAAGATATTCTCCGCCTACCGCACCCAACTGAAGGAAGTTTCACATGAATAGACCAAAAAGAAACTCAAACATCATGAAGGAAATATATTTGAAGAAAATAGCCTCCGACCTCGGAGTGAAGGTCTGGCAGGTCGAGAACACCGTCGAACTCCTGTCGCAGGGGGCGACCGTGCCGTTCATCTCGCGCTACAGGAAAGAGCGCACGGGCTCGCTGGACGATGTCGCGGTCGCGCAGATAAAGCATCTCGCGGAGGACTTCGACGCGATGGAAAAGCGCAAGGCAGGCATACTTGAGACCATCTCCGCAGCCGGTGCGCTGACCGATGAGCTCCGGACTCAGATTGAGGAGTGCGTCGAGCCTAACGTGCTGGAGGACCTCTATCTTCCTTACCGTCCTAAACGGCGCACGAGGGCGACGGCGGCCAAGGAAGCCGGCTATGAGCCGCTTGCCGACAAGATGTGGAGCAACTCCACCCCCGACCCTCACCGCGACGCGGCCGCTTTCGACGACCCCGAGGCGGCCCTTGCCGGAGCCCGCGACATCATCGCCGAGCGCCTGAGCGAGACGGCAGTGATCCGCGAGGCCATGAGGCAGATTTTCCGCACCCGCCGTATCCTTTCCAAAAAGTCGAAGAATGCGCCCGCTGACAAGGCCGACAAGTACCGCAGCTATTTCGACTGGTCGGAACCGCTCGCCCATGTGGCTCCGCACCGCCTGCTCGCGATGCTTCGCGGCCAGGACGAGGGAGTGCTGACCGTCAGGATTGACAGCGACGCGGAAAAGTGCTGCAGGAAAATCTATTACGAATACTGTCAGGCTCACCGCTACCCGCAGAAGCCGCTTGCCGAGCAGATTAACCTCGCGGTCGAGGACTGCTTCAGGCGGCTGCTTGAACCGTCGGTGAGCGGCGAGGTCATACGCGAGGCAAAGCAGAAGGCCGACGTGGAGTCCATACGGATCTTCGGCGAGAACCTGCGTCAGCTTCTTCTCGCCGCCCCTGTCGGGCAGAAGCGCACCCTCGCGATAGACCCGGGATTCAGAACCGGCTGCAAGGTCGTCTGCCTTGACGCGCAGGGCAGCCTGCTGCACCACGAGGCAATATTTCCTCATCCTCCAGCAAACGACAAGGTCGCCGCAATCAGGGCCGTGTCCTCCATGATTTCGGAATATGGAATCGAGGTCATCGCCATCGGCAACGGAACAGCCTCCCGCGAGACCGAGGACTTCATAAAGAGGGTTCCAAAGCCGTCGTCCGTGCGGGTTTTCACCGTCAGCGAGGACGGAGCCTCAATCTATTCGGCGTCCGAAGTGGCGAGGGACGAGTTCCCGGACAAGGACGTGACCGTCAGGGGAGCCGTTTCCATCGGGCGCAGGCTCATGGACCCGCTTGCGGAGCTGGTGAAGATTGACCCCAAGTCGCTCGGAGTTGGGCAGTACCAGTACGACGTGGATCAGAAACTGCTCAGGGAAAAGCTCGACAATACGGTCGAGTCATGCGTGAACAGCGTCGGAGTGAACCTGAACACGGCTTCGCGCCACCTTCTTGCCTATGTCGCCGGTGTCGGCCCGGCCCTTGCCGACAACATCGTCGCCTACAGGACCGAACACGGCCCCTACGCTTCCCGCAGCGAACTTCTGAACGTAGCCCGTCTCGGAGAGAAGGTCTATCAGCAGTGCGCGGGCTTCCTGCGCATACGTGACGCTGCCAACCCGCTTGACAACTCCGCCGTTCACCCGGAGGCCTACCACATAGTCTCCCGCATGGCCGAATCTCTCGGAGTGGCCACGGCCGAACTCGTAGGCAACGCCGAACTCTGCTCAAGAATCCATGCCGAGGATTTCGTTGAGGGCGATTTCGGGCTTCCGACCATCAACGACATTCTCAAGGAGCTCGTGAAGCCGGGGCGCGACCCTCGCGAGGAGGCGCAGGCCTTCGAGTTCGCCTCGGATATCCACACCATCGACGATCTCAAGACAGGCATGACGCTTCCGGGCATAGTGACCAACGTCGCCGCCTTCGGTGCCTTCGTTGACATTGGAATCAAGCAGAACGGTCTCATCCATGTCTCCCAGATGAGCGTCTCCGGACACGACGGCCGCCGTCAGAAAGTCACCGACCCCTCAAGGCTTGTCCACCTCCATCAGAAGGTCAGTGTCACTGTTGTCTCCGTGGATTTGGACCGCAACCGCATCGGCTTGAGACTCAACTGATTCCCTTTCTCTATTTCCGTCTAAATTGAAAATCATGGGAATTTTCTATTGAAAATCATGGGAATTTTCTATTGAAAATCATGGGAATTTATCTAACTTTGCCGTCATAAAACTGATGCGTATGTATTACGAAAGACTGGTAGAGAAAGAGATTGAACTGAAGCTCAGGACTTCAGGAGCGATTGTCGTGGCCGGGCCGAAATTCTGTGGGAAAACCACGACTTGCATGAGGTTTCAGAAGAGTTTTGTCAAACTGAACACGAGGCAGGCGATTGCGATGGCGAGGATGAATCCGAAGGCTGTTCTGGCGGGGGAGAATCCGAGGCTTATTGACGAGTGGCAGAAGGCTCCTGATATATGGAATCAGATAAAGGATGACCTTGATTTCAAATATGAGTTCGGGAAATATATCCTTACCGGCAGTTCTACGCCTGCGGACAAGACGGAGGTTCATCATAGCGGCGCGGGTAGAATCACTCCTGTCAGGATGCGTCCGATGAGCCTGTGGGAATCGAAGGAGTCCAAGGGAACTGTTTCTCTCGGCGATTTGTTCTCTGGAAAAGGGGAGGAGCCTTGGGATATGAATGAGGATTTCACTCTTGGGGAAGTTGCACGCCTGATATGTCGCGGAGGCTGGCCTGTTTCCGTGCTTGCCAAAAAGGACATTGCGCTGGAGATAACGAAGAACTATTACAACGGGCTTTTTGTGTTTGAGGACTGTGAGAACGAGCGCTTCCGCAACAAGAACCCTGAGATTCTCAGGATGATTCTTCGCAGCTATGCCCGCCACATCTCGACCGAGGCGGCCGTCTCGACCATAATTGCCGATGTGCGGCAGAGCAACGAACGGACAATGGACGCCAAGACATTCGACGACTATATGGAGGCATTGAAGGACTTGTATGTCATAGAGGATATGCCTGCGTGGAATCCGAATATCCGTTCCAAAACCTCCATTCGCTCGACGCCTACAAGGCATTTCACGGACACTTCCATAGCGTGCCGGGCCTTGGGCGTGGAGCCTGACGACCTGCTGCGCGACCTTGAGAGTTTCGGGCTGTTCTTTGAGGATATGGCTGTCCGCGACCTGAGGATATATGCCGGCGTGTATGGCGGGGAAGTCATGCATTACCGGGATAATGCCGGCCTGGAATGCGATGCGGTCATCCACATGGCGAACGGTTCCTGGGGCGCGGTTGAGATAAAGCTCGGCGGTGATGACTTGATTGAGGCCGGAGCGAACTCTTTGAAACTGCTGAAGGCAAAGATTGACTCCAAGAGCGAAGAAAAGACCCCGTCCTTCCTTATGGTTCTCACGGCAGTCGGCGGTGCCTACCGGCGCAAGGACGGAGTCTATGCCGTGCCGATAAACCTTCTGAAGCCGTAGTCTGTGAAAAATATTTGAAACTATACTTGCGAATATTTCGGAAATATTTTGAAGTACAGTTTCGAATATTTATTTTTTTCTTGTCTTTCTCATTTGTCAGTCGCTACATGGTATTCGATAAAATTAGCTGTTGCTGATTAATGAATTTTTAGAAGGTCGGTTTGCAAGTGTGTTAAAATTATAATATTTTGATTATGAGTGAATTATTTTGCTCGTACTTGAAATAAACCGGGCGAAAAGTTGCAAAAAAAGCAAGTTTTCGCCCGGTTTGTATTGATTTTTCTTAAAATATTACCAACTTTGTAGGCAGGTCTGGTGGCCGTGGAATCCAAGAGAGAACCACAACGCGACATGGGTATAATCGTACCGATGTCGCGTTTTTTATTATGTTAAGACCAGATGAGTTATAAAGAAAAACCCCGGATTCTTCACCAGCACTTAGGTCTGGGAGAGGAACTACCGGAACTGCGTGGCGAAGGTATGAAAAAGTTTGTTTTTGACAAAAATTTTTTTTGAAAAATCATTTTCTGTGGCAAGAATGTCCCCTTATTTTCATAAATATCCGGGAAATGAACGAAAGGCGATTAGGCATTATGAGCAGAATATACGTTTGGCGGAAGCATTGGAACCGGTATTGTCCGTATTTGAAGTTACATTGAGAAATTCCATAATTCGGGAATTGGAATATATGGCGGGACAAAAAGATGGTATATCTATTTGAAGGATAATCCGGATTTGTTTGACTCAGTTGCATGACTTGATGGTTGAGGTTATTTCATGGATGAACCCGAATATTCCCCAATGGTTGAGGCGAGTGGATCGTTATGATGATGTGGCGCGGTGTGTCAGGATTCAGTGGTACGGATGGCTTGAGATTTTCAGGTCAGGACGATGACTTTGTCTTGTTTCGGGACAAGGTGGGCGGAGCTGTTTCGTATTTCTGCTGAAAAGGCTATATTTGCAGAGCTTGAAATTATGGCACTGATATGATGGAAAGTAAATTTGTGTTTCGGGCATTGGCGGCGGTCTGCGGTGCTGTCGCGGTTTTGTTGTCCTGCTCAGAGGCTGATTCGGAGACGGGCCGGACGCTGGAGGATGTAGCCTCGTTCATCGAGGAGCGGCCGGACAGCGCGATGGCGATTCTGGACACTATGGGGCATGAGCGTCTGAAAACGAAGTCGCTCAGGGCGCGTCATGCCCTGCTCCTTGCAATGGCGCGGGACAAGAACTGGATTGATGACATGACTGACAGCGTCATCGCTCCGGCTGTGTCCTGGTATCGTCGGCACGGGAGCGCGGACGAGAAGCTGCTGATGAACTACTACCGGGGACGCATCGCCATGAATGCCGGGGATTATGAGGCGGCGATGGAGTGGTTTGTCAAGGCGGAGCGGTGCGGGAAATCTTCGCACGACCTGATGTGTCTCGGGCGGCTGCACGGGGCGAAAAGCGCGGTCTATAACCATCTGTTCGATTCGGAGTCCGTAATCAGGGAAGAGAGGAAGGCCGGCGAGTGCTTTCTGGCGGCCGGGGACGGTGCCGGATATTTTGATTCGGTCATAAATATTGCTACGGAATGCAACGAGATACAGGATACATCCGTTTTGCATCAATGTCTTGATGTCTTGTATGACAACTTCGATATGCTTTCAGAGTCTCAGAAAAGTTCTTATTATGCAATAAACATATCCGCGGAATCGGAACGGCATGATGGCTCTGTCTGTCCCATGATTGAAGAGTATCTTTCCGCAGTGCCCGACAGTTCTCTCATATATTGGATAATTGTCGCTGATGCCTATCGTTCTGAAGGGAAGTACAGGGATTCCCGCCGCGCTTTGGAGGCATATGTCAAATACGATGGCGGTCATGAATTGGCTTATCAATGGGTGAACGGGCTTGTTTCCGAAGCATTGGGAGATTATTCCTCGGCTGCGGAATCCTATCGAAAGTATATAACCGATGACGGCAACAAGAATATCGGCATATTGGCGAGCGATACGAAGTTTATAGAAGAACGTGCCGCATCGGAACAGAAGGTAATAACACAGAGATATACAATAATCATCGTTGTTCTGTTTTGTGTTATCATGCTGCTTGTTGCGGGCTTCATAACTGAGCGTCTCATTCGTAGCTGCAAGGAGCGGAAATTGGAGCAGGAGAGACATAGGATGGAAATGGAACTTGCCGAAGCCGAGAAAATACGGTTTGAAAATGAAAAGCTCAGGTATGAACAATTGTATAAGGAGGCCTTGGACCGTATTGCCTTGCTTGAACGAATCAGAAAAGAAGCTCGGCTTGACAAGAATGTCCGCGAGGCTGTTGAGCAGCTTCTTGGGGTTCTGAACAAATTTTTTATGGCTCATGTCTCCGAGACCTTCAATGATGTCGCGTCTGCGGAACTTGCTGCTTTGATGGACGACCAGAGAAACTTTTTTAGGCTTTTAAGCAATGCTTTCAAAGTTTCTCATAAGAACTTTATCAGATATTTGAAGAAGTCGCGGCTCTCTGAATGGGAGATAGGCTGTTGCTGCCTGTTCTGCATTGGTTTGAACAACAAGGAGATAACGCATTACCTTAAACGACCGTCTTTTAATAATGATGTCAGCAAGATTCGTATCAAGCTGAAGGTCGAGAAGGGCAGCATATATACTTTTTTATGTAAAAGGATGGCAGAAATGGACTGATTTGGACATTCATGTCGTTTTTGAGTGGGAAACTAGTACTCAAGCCATTGGTAAGCAGTGTGTTATGATGACAAAAATAGTGAAATTTGCGATTTTGAAAAATATGTTCGGGGGGGGGTATCGTATTGATACATAAAGATTTGTGTGGTGAAACATTTGTTTTGGAGAATTGAATTTTGCTATATAGCTTTGCGGCCTGAAACACACAATAATATGATGAAAAGATTTCTTTTAATCCTTCTTGCGGCCATGATTGGTCTCGCAGGAAATGCCATGTCAGGGAACAAGTCTGACGACACTCCAAAGAAACCCATCCGCATTGTTAAGGACTTGCCGACGCAGCCGATAAGGCGCGACCTCTTTCCTGATGCTCAGGCGTACATTCTCCCGTCCCAGAAGCTGATTGAACTCCAGCTTTTCGAGCTCGGGCCGACGACGGTCTATGTATTTGATTCTTTCGGTCGGATTATTTATCAGGAAGAGGTGGACGGTGACAATAATTTTGTTACCTTTGGAACTCCGGAGACCGGAGGCAACTACACCTTGGTAATCTGGTCACCGTACTTTTATGGAGAAGGGACATTCAGCATAAGGTAAAGACCCTTTGGCTATGAAAAGGTCGTTAAAAATAGCGTTGTATGTTCTGACATTCCTCGTCGCGGGAATGTCGGTTTCTCTTTCCTATGCCCAGACCTGGCAGAATGTTCCGGAGAAGCAGGCGTCCGTGCCTCCCTGCGACAGCGTCGTCGTGACGAACCCCGACGGCAGTGTCACCACAACCTACATTCCCACTCCAGTCGGAGACTACAGACCCTCTCCCGCTCCTGAGTATCGCCCCGACAAGTTCACCACAGACCCCCTGCTGAATTCTGTCACCGCAGGATCACTCGCAGTGCAGTCTGCACAAACCTCCGCAGCGTCTCTGCGCCCGCTCTCGCTTCCGACAAAGGCTGCAGGGCCAAACACCGATGCCGGACATATTCCATACACTTCGGACATAACCCCGACCGGAGGCCGCACCTACACAGTCCCGATAAGCACCGTTCCCGATGCGAAACTCGCCCCGAACCTCGCGCTGACCTACAACAGTCAGGCAGGAAACGGCGTGGCAGGCTTCGGCTGGAGCCTTTCGGGATTGTCATCGATTACCATGACGGGTAAAAACCTCTACTACGATGGGACTGCGCTGGCTCCGTCAATTGACAACAAGACTTCTGTTTTTGCTTTGGACGGCGTGCGGATTGTGAACACATCCGTGACTGCCTTGGAGGAGGAATATCAATACGAGACGGCAACCGGGCATATACTCGTCAAAATGGTCAAGTCCGGTGAGGTCGTGAAATACTTTGAGGCTCTGCTTCCGAATGGTTCAAGGGCGGTGTATGGCTTCAAGGGCAATTCCGAGACAAGGACATCGTATCCTTTGACGGAAATGACGGACTTGCATGGGAATGTCATTGTGGTGAATTATCATGCGGACTACGACCACGGCGTGCAGTATTGGCCTTGGGACATTCGGCTCAAGGACAAGGCCTCCAAAGAAATCGGCCGCATCACATTCTCCTATGAAATCAACCGCGTTGATTCCTACCATTCCTATTATGCCGGGCAACGGGTGTCTTTGGGACGACTTCTTAAAAGCATCTCGGTATATTCCGGTTCGGAATTGTTGTGTACATATAATCTGACGCAATCGTTCGACACCATCGCGTATTCCTATGTTCTTGATGCAATCGGCTGCACCAGCGGAGATGTCAGACTGTCTCCATTGACTTTCACTTACGGCAATCTCCCTCTCGGACATCAGTATGTGCCGGATTTTCAGGAAACCAGTGACGGCACTTACCTGAGACAGGCATTTACGAGCGGCAGCGTTCGTTATGTTCGCGGCAAGTTCATGTCAGGCAACTATTCTGACGGCGTGATAATGCTGCCGATATTTGATACATACGCAGTTGTAGCGACCAAAACGCATTGGTTCAAGAAATATTATCAGCGCAATAGTTCATATTCTGCGAATCAGGCAATCATTGTTGCACCGTGTGTCGGAAGTCCTGTTGATTTGACTATCAGGGCGGATTCCGGTTTCCAGACAATCGAAGCGCTGGATGTGGATGATGACGGGACAGACGAGATTGTCAAGGTTAATTTCAACGGACTCGACGGGAACTACACAAAGCTGCGAATCAAGATCTACAAGTTCAATGGTTCGGCAACGGCTCTTGATTCGACAGTCATCGACACGAAGGTTACGGGAGTCGTAAACGACGGAAACCAATTGTGGAGTCCTCAGCGAAGAGCGTTTTGGTTCGGAAAATTTGACGCGAGCGGGGGTGCTCAGCTTGTCACCATATCCTACAACACAGACTTTAGAGGCAATGGGCGACAGTCCTACACTTCTGTGATTGACCTCAAGACCGGGCTGTGCAGCGAAAGCAAACTGTTTGACCTCGGGAACGGAGGCGAATACAGACTTGTCATGGCTGACATTGACGGCAACGGTATCACGGAACTCTGCAATCTGACGGCATCTGGACTTGACCGTTACTCATATCTTGCAAGCGACCGCACATTCTATAAGTTCAAGACTTTCACCGGTTTGACATACAATGACCTGAAGGATCAGATGTTTTTCTATTCGGATATAAACGGAGACGGGCTGCTGGACATTGTCAGGGCTCCGGGGAAAGATTCGGGAAATGTTTGGAGGGCATATTGTTTCACAGGAAATTCATTTTGGGGATATAACTACGAAATATGCTCAAGAGCTGAAAATGACCGTTTCATGCTTATGGACATCAACGGCGACGGGCTTGCGGATCTTCTGAAATTCACAATAAACGGCACTAAACTCTCGTTTTTCATAAACCACAAGGCCGGTTTTACTAAAAATGCGAACATATCGTCCGTCACACTGCCTAAGAATGATGGGGTGATTCCAATGAATCTCCTGCGCTATAGTGAACCTACCCAATTCGTCGTAGTCGATGGATTCCGGGTAATGGGCTATAAATATTCCGACAATCTCAGCAAGAACAGGCTGCTGACGTGCTTCGAGGACAGTTATGGTGTGACTCATGTCAATGAGTACGAGGATATGTCCGAGTCTGCGAATGTCTATCAGAAGGATGTCTCTCGGACGTATTCCCTCGCATCCGGTTTCTCCCGTCGTTCGTTCTCGGCCAATATGATTTATCATGTGAAGGTATTCCCGAGCTCAAACGAATTGAGTTCAGAGCAGACCGTGGATAATTACTACACATGGTACGATGCCGTGTATAACAGCAAGGGACAGGGATTCTGCGGATTCGGGAAGATGCGCTGTCTGGATTATGTGAACAGGGTCGCCGCCGTTCAGACATACGCCCCGGAGAAGCGTGGCGTGCTTACAGGTTCCACGAAGGCTCTGCTCAGCCGAATGGACAATCCGTTCGAGACCGTTGAGAACACTTACGACAGCCACAGAACGACCTACGGGAAACTGAACCCTCGTCTGACGAAATCTGTAGTGACGGACAATCTGACGGGACTCAAGACCACGACGAGCACGACTTACGGAGACTATGACTATCCGTCAAAAATTTCCGTGACAAGGCGTGTCGGGACGGGCAATATTTTTCAGGAAACATCATCCTATACATATTCGCATAGTGTGTCCTCATCCTGTTATCTTCTCGGCTTGCCGACAAAGACGACTGTTGATAAGACGGGGGCGAGCGTGGCTGCAAAAAAGTGGCGGGAAAGGACTACATATACTTACGACAGCCGACATCGTCTTTCCGTCCGTCGGGATTATCTCGGCGAGTGTCTTCCTGAGGAAATACGTCCGATTAGGGATTCTTTGCGAGTTCAGTCCTCCGGCTCGTCAGTTCAGACATTGATTCCACCCCGCAATCTGGACAAGACAAGACTAGTCTCCCAGACCGAGTGGACCTACGACGACTACGACAATGTCATATCCGAAAAGACCGCGCGTAACGGGGCGACTGAGTTCCTGACCAAATCGTGGGCTTATGATGCCTCTCACCGTCATGTGGCATCCGAAACGGATGAACTTGGACGGGTGACGCGCTATGCAGGCTACAACCGGTTCGGAAAGCCCGCGCACATCGTGAACCACCACGGAGACACGACCTCAGTGTCCTACGACAGCTGGGGGAATGTTACAGGCACTGTCACTCCGGACGGCAACCGTTCATGGAAGCGCATCGAATGGGGCGGAGCGGGAACCTACACGGTGACCGAGACCTCCGACACCAAGCCGACTGTCGTCACCCACTACGACTCCTTCGGCCGGAAAGTCCGTACGATGACCCGCTGCTTCGACGGGAAATGGCGCTGCGTCGATTATGAGTACAACACAAAGGGGCAGCTGTATCGCACATCTCTGCCATATCGTCTTGCTCAACAGAACGATGCCGCTCCGGCAAGGCTCTGGGCAGAATACACCTACGATGACTACGGACGCAAGACCCGGAAGCGGAATGCGGACGGTTCAGAATCCTCGTGGTCCTATTCCGGTGCGACTGTCGTCGAGACCGCCAAAGGATTGACGCGCAGCCGGACTTACGACGCTGTGGGCAACCTTGTCAAAATAGTTGACGACGGGGGCAGGATAGAATATACCCTCCGAAACGACGGACAGCCGTTCGGCGTGGTCACCGGCGGCATCGCCACGACCTTCTCCTACGATGCCTACGGCCGTCGCTGCCGCATTGACGACCCGAGCGCGGGCACGCAGACCGACACGACTCTCTGGAACGCCGACGGAACGGCGCTGCGGACGCAGACCAACCCGAACGGGGAGATTGTCACGAACATAGACAAGTTCGGCCGCGTCACGAAGATAGACCGCCTCGGCGAATATTCCACCTCATACGCCTACGACGCTTTCGGCCGCCTCGAGTCCGAGACCTCCACGAACGGAACGGGCAAGACCTACACCTATGACCGTTACGACCGCGTGCTTACTGAGCGCGAGACCGTCCCGGACGGCAAATGGCTTCAGAAGAGCTACGCCTACGGCAAGGGCAGTCGGGTGAACAGCGTCAGATACACGAATCAGACCGGGGACATCACGACGGAGAACTACATCTGGTCGAACGGGACCAACACCGGCATCGTCCTCTCCGAGGGCACTGTGGTGATGCGCCTTGACGAGGAAAACGACCTCGGCGCTCCGGTTCGCGTCACGACCGGCGAGGTGTCGAGAACCTACAGCTTCACTCCTTACGGTCATCCTGCCGGAAGGAAGATGGACGACGGCTCCCTCATGGATTTTGAGTATGCCTTCCAGTTCCCGACCGGCAACCTGTATGTCCGTCAGGACAACACGCGCAGTCTCTCGGAGACATTCGCCTACGACGGGCTGAACCGCCTGACCGAGATGGAGGGGCGCAAGGTAACATACACCTCATACGGCAATGTCACAAAAGTCGATGGCGTCGGGACGATGAGCTATGGCAACATCCCTCGGAGGCCGTATCAGATGACTTCCCTCACCCCTGATGACGACTCCCTCGTCCCGTCCCGCGAGCAGAGCGTCAGCTACACCTGCTACGGCCGTCCGTCTCGCCTCGTCGAGGGCGGGAAGAGCGCGTCGTTCACCTACAACGGCAGCGGCGACCGCGTGAAGATGCTCTACGCCGAGGGCGTCTCGCCTGAACTCACGCGCTACTACATCGGCGGCCGCTACGAGCAGGACATCAGGTCCGGCGGCGCATCGACCGAACGCCTCTACCTCGGCGGCGACGCCTACTCCGCCCCGATGGTTCTCGTCCGCGAGGGCTCCGGCAGCTGGACACCTCTGAACATAGGCAGGGACTATCTCGGCAGCATCACCCACATCGTGACGGCCGACGGCACGCTCCTCGCCGAGTACAGCTACGACCCGTGGGGACGGCTGCGCGACCCTGAAACGCAGGAGATTTACGCTCCGGGTACAGAGCCGACGCTCTACCTCGGCCGGGGCTTCACCGGTCACGAGCACCTCCCGTGGTTCGGCCTCATCAACATGAACGCCCGTCTCTACGACCCTCTCCTCTGCCGCTTCCTCTCGCCCGACCCGTATGTACAGGCCCCGGACTTTACCCAGTCCTTCAACCGCTACTCCTACGGTCTTAACAATCCGCTCTCCTACACTGACCCGAACGGGGAGTTCGTCATTACCACGGCTTTGATTATAGGCGCGGCGATTGGTGTCGCAATTGGCGCATATTGTGGCTATAGAATAGGCCATTCCAAGGGTGCTACCGGTTGGGAAATGGCCGGTTATATGATAGGCGGCGGTTTAATTGGTGGAATTGCCGGTTTCGCCGGAGGCGCGGCTGGAGCCGCTGTCGGTTCTGCAATTGGCATCGGAGGCTTTGCCGGAGGTGCTATCGCTGGTGGGGTTGGCGGCTTTGTCGGAGGGTTTACTAATGGTTTCGGCATGACGCTGCTGGGTGGCGGAAGTTTCTCGGATGCTCTTAAAGCCGGTGGAATACAAGCCTTGTATGGAGGTCTTGGCGGCGCACTTGCCGGTGGTGTCGCAGGGGGACTTAATGCAGCATTCCGGCATCAGAATTTCTGGAATGGACGACCTTTGGATGTCCCAATGAGACCGGGGCAGGTTATCTCGGACAAGACCTCTCCAACTATTAGAGAAGGTGCTCTTGAAAAACCGGCTGATTTAGCTGACTTTTCGCGTTCTCCTCAGGATCCTTCTCCGCAGAGTCCTTCTCCGCAAAAAGGCTTGAAATTGCCGTCTGTGGAAGAACCGATGGGTAGTAATTTTATCCCAGATGATTTAATCGAACAAGGAATTGCAAAGGCTTTGTCCGATCCGAACAAAATACATCATATATTAGCCTCTAAACATAATTTTGGCCCATTGGTTGACCTTCTGGGTGAACGAGGATTAGTGAGGACGGCAATGTACTCAATAAATGGTCGATATCCTGCGTCTGGATTTTATCAATTAAATGCCAATATATATGGGTATGACGTTTGGGTTAGAGGCTATGTTGTCGATGGTGTGCCCATGTTGGGGACGATGTATATACCATAATACTATTTCTATATGACTTGGAAAGAATCTCTGCGAGAACTTGTCGCAAAAAAAGATTGGCGTACTGCAATGGAATACATATTACAAATTGTTAACTCAAAAGAGTATGATGAGACTCCTGATGCATATTTAAATGCTTTATATGTGTTGGAGGCAATTCCGATGCAGCCAGATGTCAATGGGTTTGATGTGGTTTCAATTACTGCGCAAAAAATATATGATGTTTATATTGAAGGAAAATCGATTTTCTACGCGAATGCAGACTTTTTGTTTTGGAGTGGATGGCTTGCCACATGGTGCGAGTGGTTGTTCAAGATGGAATTGGAAGAGGCGAGGATGCAAATGTTGAATGCCTATAATCTATGTCCTGAGAATAAATTATTTGCATTGGGATTGATTTCCGGAATAGATAGTAATGCCGACATTGCATACAAAGAGTGCATAAGGACAATCATGTCTGATAATGCGACAGTAAGCTACATTAGGGATAAGGGCGTGGTAGGCGATTATATGTTAATGATATTTGAAGGAGTAATAACAGAATAAACAATAAAGACTATGAAAACTAGGAAAGTAATTTTTGCCGTGCTTCTGTGCGCGGCGCTTATGAGCCTGTCGGCAGGGGCGGATGCCCGGACGCGCGGGCAGGCTTCGGATTCGACGTCCGTTAGCGCATTCGTCTGGCCTCGGCTGAGAATCGGGGTTGATTTCGGCGGAGGATATGGAATCGGAAAGACCGACCCCAACTTAGAACCGGAACTTATATCCCATGCAAACAAACTGAGGTGGGGCGCTGTTGTCGGCGGGGACATCTCGTGGTTCTTTATGAAGGGGCTCGGCGCGGGAATAAAAGGAAAGCTGATGTATTCGAGCGCTTCGGTGGATATGAGTACGACTGGCGGTTATGCGATTACTCTTACGGAGAATATCTCAATCCCTTTTATCGGTCCGATGATTTGTTCCCGTTCCTATTCTCCTGACGGAAAGCATTGCCTGACCGCAAACTTTGCCGTAGGCTATTGCGGGTACTATGACAACTTCAATCTTATTGAACACGGTAAGCTGAAGGCTGATACGGCCGGTATGTGCTGGGATTTGGGCTATGACTTGAGTTTGTCTCCCAATGTTTCCTTCGGCATTCAGCTCTCATACCTCTATGCCGTCATGAACAAAAACGACATCGCGGTCGAGCATTCGCTTTTGACGAAGGAGGCCATTGCCGAATATATGGGAGATGACCTCCGCAGCTGCAGCCACATCGACCTCACCGTCGGCCTGCGCTTCAACTTCGGATGCCGCGCTAAAAAATAACGTCAAAAAACTGAAAACATGAAAAGAACACTAATAACAGCGCACTGCTGCCTTGCGCTTGCCGTTGCGGCGCAGGCTCAGACAAAGGTCGTGAACTACAGCTACGACGCGGCCGGAAACCGAATCGGGAGAGTGACGGTCACCCTTCCGGAGCAGCAGTCAACGGCGGAAACTGCCCGACCATCATCGATGACTCCTCAGAAATCCTCGTCGGCGGGGGCTTCCGCAAGTGCCGGAAACCGTACCTCAGGGTCTTCGGAGACAACCGGGAACCGGACTGCCGGAAATCCGGAGACAATCGGGAGCCGGACTGCCGGGACTCCGGAAGCAATGCCTGCAAAGGAGGAGACTCCGGCGGAGATGCCGTCAGAAAAGCGGGAGGACGGGCAATGATGCGGCGCGTTTCGGAAAAGCGTCTCCGGGCATTCTCGCTTCCGGAGATGCTGGTAGTCCTTGTAATAATCGGCATACTCGTCCTGATTGCCCTCCCGAACCTCATGCCGCTGATTTCCAAGGCCAAGAGCATGGAGGCTCAGCAGCAGCTCGCCTTTGTCCACACCTTGCAGAAGAGTTATTTCTACACCTATTCAAGATACTGTGACAATCTGGAAGAGCTTGGCTTCGAACAGCAGCCTCTCGTCACCGACGGCGGCAACGCCAACTACCGCATCGAGATTGTCGAGGCCGGCGACTCGGGCTTCAAGGCCCAGGCCGTCTCCGTGGTGGATTTCGACAAGGACGGGCAGTTCAATGTCTGGGAGATTGACCAGGACAAGAAGCTCAAGGAGCTCGTGAAGGACTGAATCGTAATGCCAATGAACTGATTTCAAGGAATATATGTGGTGGAGTCTCATGTGTCTCCCGCCTCTTGCGGCGCTGGCGTTCTCGGACCTGAGGTGCAGGAGGATAGGGATTCTCAATCTGGCGGTTTTCGGCGCCGTGGTAATATTCGTGTCCGTGATGGAGAGCGGCGGCCTGCGCCTGCCTTTGTCGAACCTCGTCCGGAATCTCCTGACCTGCGTTCTCCTGTGGGCCGCCCTCTCCCTCTGGGCAAGACTGCGGAAACGCCGTCTTCCGGATATGCTCGGCACCGGCGACCTCCTCTTCGTCCTCTGTCTGACCCCATATTTCCCGCTCCGCCATTTCCTCCTCTTCCTGATCGTCTCCTCCCTCGCGACCCTCCTCTTCTGGCTTCCCTACACCCGCCACTCCAGAACCGCCGCGACCCGCGACATCCCGCTCGTCACCGCCCTCGCCGCCTGTCTTACCCTCCGGATAATCCTCCGCATAATTCTCGAATCAGCAATATGAAACATCATATAATTCAAACACTTGCATCCCTCATTGCGGCAAGTCTCGCGACGACAGCCCTTGCCGCCCCCGTCACGGATGACTTCTCGTCTTATCCCGTGGGGCAGATACCCTATACGGCGGATGTTACTCCGACCGGGGCACGCACCTACACCGTTCCCATCGCGACAACGCCTTTCGGATCATTTCTTCCGAGCCTGTCTCTGCAATACAGCAGCCAGTCGGGAACCGGAATCGCCGGACACGGCTGGACAGTAGGCGGCCTGTCGGCAATCACAATGATTAACGCCAACAGCTACTATCATGGTCATGTCAGCGCCGCGAGTCTGGAGGACACAAGTCCGCTGTTCGCCCTTGACGGCGTGCCGATTGTGAAATCCTCGATTGAGGAACTTTCCGGGGACTATCCGTATGAGACGGCACGCGGTCACATCCTTGTCTGTCCTCATGTGGTAAACGGCAAGACTGTCTGGTTTGATGTCCTCTATCCAAACGGTTCCAAGGCTGTGTATGGATTCCCGTCCAATGCTCAGAACTCTTCCAACCGGATTTCATATCCCCTGACGAAGATGAGGGACATCAACGGAACGGTCATAGACTTCTTCTACGACTGTCAGGAGCCAACCGGTATTTATTATCCCTCGACCATTTTCTATAACTACGATAAGTATGGAGTACCGACCGGCAGGATATACTTTGATTATGAGAGTGTCGATTCCGGGACGATTTCGTACTACGCAGGTCAGAAAATCCAGTGCCGCAAGCTTCTGAAAGCCGTCCGCTCCAACTCTGGTGACGACAATCTCTACACATACACCCTGACGCACGAGTCGCGCTTCGGTGCAAACCTGCTCGCTTCAATCGGATGCCGGATGGGGGAGACCGGCCTTCGTCCTCTTCGCTTCCACTATCAGGAGCAGCCTGCGGACAGTCCGGACTTCTATGTCGCCCATACTCGGAATGTAAGCATCCTCCCTGCCGGGGACCTGAGATATTTGCGCGGACGGTTCCTCAGCGGTGCGACTTCGGACGGGGTGATTATTCTGCCGGACAAGAGCAATTATGTGCAGATTGCCTCTATGGCAGCCTCGTCTGCATTTAAGAAAAGTTATTTCTATAAGTATGGGAGTGGCTATAATGCAACCGACAAGATAGTTGTAATTCCGGATGTGTCATCCAGTACTACGGAAATTATTATGGATGTGGAGGCTGGTTTCCAGGCGATTGAAACATTGGACGTTGATGACGATGGCGTGGATGAGATTGTAAAGGTTAATTTTGTCGGGACAGACGGAGACTATACAAAGCTGAGAATCACAATATATGACTATAATGCAGGGGCAAGAAGATTCGATAGCCGTTCCTTTGATATAAAAACCTATGGCGTGATAAGGGACAAGTCTGAGGATGATGACTATTGGGTAAGTCCTTACCAACGAACCTATCTGTTCGGGAAATTTGACGGGGTCGGAGCCCACATGGTGGCCGTGTCTCTGAATAGGGACTTCCGTGGAGTACAGCGAACTTCAAGGACTGCAATCGTTGATTTGAATACCGGCAAATGCACGGACCGTTCTCACATAGACCTTGTCGCTTTGTCCCAAATGTTTGCCTGTGACCTTGATAATGACGGCAAAACGGAGTTATGCTATATTGAACCCAACGGAGGTATAACGCTGTACCGATATTCGGTCTATCACCGTGTCAGTACGACTGCCGCGTATTCTTCAGGACTTGTGACGATGGACCCTTACAAGACAGTCCAGGGCCTGAACTACGGCTCCTTAATCGGAAAACCGTACTATTGTGCCGACTGGAACGGCGACGGCTACCTCGACATCGTGGTTCCTCCGGGAGAAACCTACCTTGACCCGAACTATAGTGGAGGAAACACAGGCACCGGCTCGCCCGGTTCCGTAGGCGGCATTATTGACGGCGGGTCGGAGTGGTCGATATATTCATATACGGGTGAGAAATTTGAACGAACGGTGCTCAATCTGGGGCAGCGCCGTCCGGGAGACGGATATATGTTCATGGATGTGAACCGTGACGGGCTTTCTGATATGCTGTGCTTCCGTGGAAAGAAACTTCGGTGCCATCTGAACGACAACGGAAATTTCTACAGTGAATCCGCGATATTCTCCACAGCCTCTATGCCGTCCTCAAAAGGCGTGATTTACAACAATATACTCGGATATAACGCAATAAGCGGCCTCATGACCATTGACGGGCATACGATTACGAGCTACAAGTTTTCAGACAACCGTGGCGCGAACCGTCTTGTCGCCGAGATGGAGGACAGCTACGGAGTGCTCCAGACAAATGAATATGCCAACCTGATGGACTCGGATGCTGTATATGGCAATGACGGCAACCGTTCATATTCGAGCGCGGACGGGTTCGCACGAGTTGCCTTCCCGCTTGCTCTCCTGCATAAAACCACGACTTATGGCAACCCGGACAAAACAGGTCACAGGGTCGCGGATGCGGAATACACCTACTATGATGCGGTCTCCGGCAGCGGCGGCCTCGGATTCTGCGGCTTCGGCAAGGTTCGCTGCGAGGACAAAGTCGCGGAGGTGGTTTCGGTTCAGGAAAATGCCCCGGAGAAACTAGGTGTTCCGCTCCGTTCCTCGAAGGCCCTGCTCAGCTCTCCTGACACGCCGTTCGAGACAATCGTGAACACTTATGATGCAAACAGCACGGAATATGGGAAAATGAATCCCCGTCTGATAATGTCGGAACACGCTGACAGCTTGACGAATGTCATGACTACAACGAAACTTGCTTATGGTGATTATGATTTACCGGTGAAGAAGGTTATTGTCAAGAGAATAGGTACAGGAACGACAAAAGGTGAACGAACAACATATTCCTACAGCAATTCTCTGACAAAAGAAAAATATGTCTTGGGACTCACGGATGCGGAACTGACAGCAAAATATACTATAGGTTCAAGAATCAACCCTCATGTAATCGCAAGGACACTTGGTAACATTTCATGGAAGACGGAATACGAATATGATGACAGATGCAGGCTGGTGTATAAGAAATCGCGCCGTGGTTCTGTAGGAAAATTCACAACGGCAAGCCCAACGGGTACGGCATCGGGGGCATCAGTTTTTGTCAATGACGAATTTGACCAGACAAAGACAGTTTCAGAAACTTGTTATGAATACGATGATTTCGGCAATGTCCTGTCGGAACGCACAGCTAACTTTGGCGCCTCCGAGTATGTCGGCGTCAGCCGGACCTACACTTCTGACGGACATTTTCTGACCTCCGAGACCGATGCCCTCGGGCTGGTGACGCGCTATGCGGACTACAACCGCTTCGGAAAGCCGGAGCACATCGTGAACCACCACGGCGACACGACAAGAATTTCTTACGACGCATTGGGTAATGTCCTTCGTATAGAAACCCCGGACGGCGCAATTACGACACGGACACTCGCATGGGGTGGTCAAGGAATCCTCACAGTGACGGAGTCGTCCAATGTCGCCCCTACGACAGTCACACATTATGACGGAATTGGTCGCAAAGTCCATACTGAAAACCTCCGCTTTGACGGGCAATGGCAGAAGACGGACTATGCCTATGATTCCAAGGGGCAGCTGTCCCGTGAAACAATGCCGTATAGGGGACCGGGACCTGCTGCATGGATATACTATTCGTATGATAATTACGGACGTTCGACGATAGTCTCGACTCCGGACAAGACAACCCGTCGCATCTATTCAGGAAACACCGTCACCGAGTGGCGCAATGGTATAAGCAAGACTGTGAAGTATGATGCTCTCGGGAATGTTTGGCAAGTAGATGATCCGGGTGGTTCCATCACCTACATTCGTCGCGATGACGCCCAGCCGTCGTCTGTGGTGGCAGGAGGCGTTACAACAACATTCGGCTATGACCGTTATGGACGGCGTATTAGGATTGATGACCCGAGCGCCGGAGTGCAGACCGACACGACGGCATGGAATGCGGACGGCACGTCGGTGCGCACGCAGACGAATCCAAACGGACAGATTGTGTCTTATTTTGACAAGTTCGGGCGACTCACAAAGACTGACAGACTCGGAGAGTATTCGACCTCATATAGTTATGACAGTTACGGTCGGCTCGCTTCCGAAGTCTCGACTAACGGAACTTCCAAGACCTACACCTACGACCGATACGACCGCGTTCTGACGGAAAAGGAAACTGTTCCGGATGGGAAGTGGCTGTTGAAGAACTATGCTTATGGAGCGGGAAGTCGCGTGAACAGCATAAGATATACGGCTCAGTCGGGTGACATCGCGACAGAGAACTACCTCTATTCAAACGGACATGGCATCGGCATTGTTCTCTCGGAGGGAACTGTTGTTATGCGTCTTGAGGAAGAGAACGACTTGGGGATGCCGCTGCGTGTTACGACCGGGGAGGTCACGAGGGAGTACGGCTACAGCAGTTCAGGTATGCCGGTTTCCCGGAAGATTGACGGCGTTATGGACTTTGAATATAGTTTCAGGCTTCTCTCCGGCAACCTTGATTCCCGAAAGGACAACACCCGCAATTTGTCGGAATCGTTCAACTATGACGCTCTGAACCGTCTTGTAAAAATGGATGACAGGACAGTCTGCTACTCATCGTCCGGCAATGTCACTTCAGTCGGAGGCATAGGCGAGATGGCTTATGGCAACTCTGACCGCCCGTATCAGGTGACCTCCCTCACCCCGGAGGACGACTCCCTCGTCCCGTCCCGCGAGCAGACCGTCAGCTACACCTGCTACGGCCGTCCGTCTCGCCTTGTCGAGGGCGGAAAGAGCGCGTCGTTCACCTACAACGGCAGCGGCGACCGCGTGAAGATGCTCTACGCCGAGGGCGTCTCGCCTGAACTCACGCGCTACTACATCGGCGGCCGCTACGAGCAGGACATCAGGTCCGGCGGCGCATCGACCGAACGCCTCTACCTCGGCGGCGACGCCTACTCCGCCCCGATGGTTCTCGTCCGCGAGGGCTCCGGCAGCTGGACACCTCTGAACATAGGCAGGGACTATCTCGGCAGCATCACCCACATCGTGACGGCCGACGGCACGCTCCTCGCCGAGTACAGCTACGACCCGTGGGGACGGCTGCGCGACCCTGAAACGCAGGAGATTTACGCTCCGGGTACAGAGCCGACGCTCTACCTCGGCCGGGGCTTCACCGGTCACGAGCACCTCCCGTGGTTCGGCCTCATCAACATGAACGCCCGTCTCTACGACCCTCTCCTCTGCCGCTTCCTCTCGCCAGACCCGTATGTGCAGGCTCCTGACTTCACCCAGTCCTTCAACCGCTACTCCTACGGCCTCAACAATCCGTTGAGTTACACTGACCCAAGTGGAGAATACTGGCATCTGATAATCGGTGCAGCTGTTGGTGGCATCGTGAATTGGCTTGCCAATGGTTGCGAATTTACATGGAAAGGTTTAGGATATTTTGCAGTTGGCGCATTTGCAGGGGCGGTTAGTGCCGGCATCGGCGCCGGTGTTAGTTCCAGTCTTGCAGGCACTGGATTCTCTGCAGGATTATGGGGCACTTCAAATGCTGCAACTGCACTTTCGTGTTTTTCGACTGGATTTAAGATAGGGGCTGCAAGTGGCGCGGCAGGTGGCTTTATAAATGGTTTAGGTAATAGTCTGATAAGTGGTGAAAATTTTGGCAAGTCTTTGGGAATAGCTGCTCTTGGAGCTATAGGTGGAGGCTTGGCTGGAGGTTTGTGCACTGGTCTGGCTGGTGGTATAAGCGCAGTCAAGGACGGACGAAATTTTCTTCACGGAGGGCGAATTGTGCGCAGTGTGTCAATAGATTTGCCACAGATGAATCAGGTGGGAGAACTGGATTGCCGTTATGAGACCTTCCGTTCAATCGACACATATTACAATGGCTCGACAGATGATGTGGCTGTATTGCGACAGAATTATCCGAATGCAGAATTATGTGATAAAACATTGGGAGATATGTATCGAAATAATGGGATGTCTGCGAGTTATGAATTGAAGAGGAACGAGTCATTGTTGCCTATGGATAAGGTTTTGGAATATGCGGATTTAATTGCAGATAGAATGCAAAATAATCATGTCATGATATATGAAATGAGATTATGGAAAGGAATGGGACATTCGACGGCAATCAGCAAAATTGTTATTTATGATAATTTTCGTATAAAGATGTGGTTGATGAATCCTTCTGGAGTAGGAGGGCGAATTAAGTATAATTTTAATAACTTGTATAATCTCATAAACATTTTTAAGCTTTGATGATATATGGAATTAACTCTTAACATATTATTGGCGTTGTTGCAGATGTTGACAATCAATGTCTGTGACAGCCTGCCGTCTCGCGGTCGTTTATTTATGGATGCTGCTGAGTTCGCCCGCTCTCGCGGTCAGTTTGATGAAGACGAAGTTGGGAATATCTCGGATTCAGACACGGCTTTGGTTGCATATGCATTGCCGGTCAGATGCATTAACTGGAAGAAGTTACGGAAAACAAAGGTTTTATCAGAATTGTTGGAGCGTGATTCGATAGGACGAGTCTCTGTCATCGATAACGGAATCTTGCTATATCGGCATGTACTCATGTCAGGCAAACTTAATCGGCTTGTGACGGAATTTCCCCTTACAAAATATAGTACAGGCTATGAATGGCCATGGGTAATGGATTATGAAAATCTGAATAATGACGAATTTGAGTATGCATTTATCAACAGTGTCATTCCAATATCTCCGGAGGGGCATCGTCGAAATGCTCTGGCGGAATATAAGACTCTTGTCCGTTTCATGAAGCTGCACGACGGATGGAACTTCTTTGTGATAAGGGGCGTTTGGGGAATATGGATGCAGAAAGATGATCGGATGCTGCTGATGAATGCGTTACCTTGCAAAAGAACTCGTCGTGGCGTTAGGATAAAAAGGCATGAACTGCCGCTGGAACTTTCCGCTCCGCTGGTTTCGTCATGGCATGGGGATGCCTACATGATGTATGTCAATCACATATCGGACAAGATTCCTCGAAGAATAAAGGATGACGAAGCGAATGCCGTTCCGAGCGTTCCGACGGAGGGCGTCTATGTGTATGAAAACATCGTTCTGTCAATAAGGGACGGTCAGCCGGTTTTCGACTGGTTGTATGATACGCTTGGCTATGATAATTTTGAGGCCGTATTCTTTTGTTGCAATGACCCTTTCTTTGTTTTTATGTAATAAGCATCCTGTTCCTAATGTGTTACATACAAAATGGTAAAAACAATGAAACATAGAAAACCGGTTCCCGGAGATGTCTTTGAAATAAGATGGCCGGATGACAGACGTCAGTATTTTCAGTTCGTGGCAATTGATGAATACGCATTGGATAGTGACATTATCTGTGTATATAGCCACCGATATTCCGCCGAAGAAAATATTTCATTGGAAAAGATTCTGGCGGATGATGTGGTGTTGTATTCTCATACTTCTGTGTATGTGGGGATAAGAGATGGTTTTTGGACTTTGTATGCAACTGCACCGGTTTCTTCAGATTACAGGCGACAAGTCTTTTGGCTTTGGAAAGGAGCCTTGTCCTGGAATGTTTGGAAAGTTGGCGGCCGTTGTTATTGGACTCCATTTGTTCCTTGGAAAAAGAGGAACTATTGGCCCGGTGTCATGGTATTTCCCGAACGAATACTATTGCGTTTGGAGCAGGGGGATTATGCCTCAAAATGTAAGGATGAGGGGTCACTTCCCTTGATAATTGTCCTTTTGTTGATATTCGCGGCATTGTTCACGCTGTAGGGTTTCTGGATAGGAAAGTCGAAAGAATGGATGATGCTAATAATTATCTATGTTATAATGGCTTTAATCTGTGCACTGGGGTATATAAGACCTAAACGATATTAAGAATTATGCAACCACAAAAGATTTCGACTGAGGCCCTGCAGCTGTTCACCGGTGACGAGGCCTTTTACTACCGCCTTGTCCCGTTCGGACGGGAATCTGACGGAGAGGTGGCGTGCTACTGCGACGAGGGGAAGGCCTATGACGCTGTCGTTGAGGAGGTTGAGACGGTGTATGGACTGCGGCTCTCGCTGCATCCCGTGGCTCCGGACGAACTGACGAGGCTGCTGTCCTCAAACTACCGGCAGACCGGCGTGCAGGAGCATTCAGAGAGTGAAGCCTTGGGCGGGCAGGACTTTGTCGGGGAACTCGTGGAGGAGGCATTCCGTGTGCGTGCGAGCGACATTCACCTTGAACCCTCGGAGCACAGGTGCCGGGTGCGCTTCCGGGTGGATGGGAAGCTGATTGAGCGCCATGTCGTCGGACGCGACCGCTATCCGGGCATCGTGAACCGGATCAAAATCATGTCGAACCTCGACATCGCGGAGAAGAGGCTTCCGCAGGACGGGAGGATAATGTATTCGCGTGGCGACGTCAAGTTTGACATCCGGACATCGGTGATGCCGACGATTTACGGGGAGAAGATAGTCCTGCGCCTGCTCTCGCGTGACGGGCGGCACATCTCCCTTGATGAACTGGGCTTCGACGAGCGTCAGCTTCGGGACTATCTCGACGCGGTCGGCCGTCCCCACGGGCTTGTGCTCATCAGCGGTCCGACCGGCTCGGGAAAGAGCACGACGCTCTATGCGACGCTTGAGCGGCTGAACCGGGGCGACAACAACATCCTCACCATCGAGGATCCGATTGAATACACCCTCGACGGCATCAACCAGGTTCAGCTCAAGGAGGAAATCGGGCTGACATTCCCGGTGGCTCTGCGGACTTTCCTGCGCCAGGACCCGGACATCATCATGCTTGGGGAAATCCGCGACGAGGAGACCGCCGAGATGGCAGTCCGCAGCTCTCTGACCGGTCACCTCCTGCTCTCCACCCTGCACACGAACAGCGCGTGGGGCTGCATCACGAGGCTCGCCGACATGGGTGTCCATCCCTACCTGATTTCAGAGACCCTCGTCGCCTGCGTCGCGCAGCGGCTTGTCCGGCTTCTCTGTCCTCACTGCAAGTCCTCCTCCGGCAAGGCCGTTGGCTGCCCGCAGTGCCACTACACCGGCTACCTCGGCCGCAAGGCCATCTATGAGGTCATCCGCATTGACGATTCCCTGTCCTACGCCGTCCGCGAAAATGCCCGCGACGTCAGCGGCATCCTGTCTCAGAAAGGCGTGCGGACGCTCCGCGAATCCGCGCTGGCCCTTTATGAATCCGGGGAGACCTCGCTTGAGGAGATTGCCCCAATCCTGAACACCATGTGACCTGATATATGAAACGCTGCCTTCTCTCCCTGATTTTAAGTCTGGCCTGCCTCCTCATTCTGAGTCCGGCCCGGCTCTTCGGAACCTGCCCCAAGCATAGCCGGTCATCGGCCTTCCCGTCGTGTCTCCCCGCCGCAGATTCGACATCCCGCGCCTGGCTTCTGCGCCGGAACTTTTCCGCCCTGGCCGAAAGAATCCCTGCCTACAATAATGAGATAGATGTCTCAGTGACCAACTTCTCGGTCGCCGAACTCATGAAGGGCATTGCCATATCGAACGGGCTGAGCATCGCCATAAACTTCGACAAGCGAAAGACGATTACCTGCAATATCCAGAAAATACCGGTCTGCGATGTTCTGGCATTCATCTGTAACGAGAAAGGCATAGAGGCGACATTTTCCGGGGATATAGTCGCATTGACTGACTTCGTTCCTCCAGTGCCGGCCCCGGAGGTCAGGTTTTTCCGTGACTCTGCGGACAGCACGGCGTTTTCCTTCGACATCTCGGCCTGCACGCTTGATGCAGTGGCGCGCCGCTTCAATGCAGTGACCGGATGCAATCTCCTTTATCCCAATTCATTGGCCGAGCGGCAGGTGTCGGCGTTCGGAACGGGAATGACACTCGACGAGGCCGTGAAGACCATCGCGGCCGTGAATGTGCTTTCTGCCCGCCGGGAAGGAGATTCGTGGTGTCTGTTCGAGAGCGGAAAGGAACGCGGCGCATTCTCTTCCGCGTTCTTCGACGAGCGGGAGGATGCGTCTCCGCAGACCGGAACCGTCGTCTATGCCATGAGGCACAGGACTGTCGAGGATGTCGTGAACATAATCCCGTCTTCGCTGAAGCAGAACATGGAAATCACGCCGTTCACGGACCTCAACGGCGTCGTCGTCAGCGGAGACAGACAGGCGGCGTCGGAAATCCTGTCGTTCCTTTCCGAGATAGACGTGAGCGTTCCGCTGATTTCGATTGACGTGATGATTGTGGATGCGACGACAAGTTCCGCGCAGTCCCTCGGGCTGGGGCTTGGAGTCGGTTCTGAGAAGGGAAAGAACAGTGCTACTTTCTCGCCGGGGCTTGGCCTGACGCTTAACGCGGACTCGATAAACCGCCTGCTCGCGTCGTTCAGCGGTCTCGGCTCAATCAATCTGGGACAGGTTTCTCAGTTTTTCTATGCCGACCTCCAGCTCCTTGAGGAGAGCGGCAGGATTTCGCTCCGCTCCACGCCGAGGCTATCCACTCTGAACGGTCACAAGGCCGTGCTGAAGAGCGGCGAGGTGAAATATTACAAGGAAAGTCAGGTGAACATCATCGGCACGCAGAATCCCTTGCAGTCGGAGTCCTATCTGTGGAAGAACGTCGAGGCGAACTTCGTCCTCGACATCACGCCGTACATGAGCCGCGACAGCACCATCACCCTCACGGTCAGCCTCAGCCAGGACGAGTTCACCGACACAGGCTCGAAGGACGACGAATATGCCCCTCCGGGAATCTCCAGGCGCAGCTTCACTTCCATCATAAGGGTCAAGGACGGGGATATGGTCCTGCTCGGCGGCATCGAGAAGAACCTGACGGACAATTCCTCCAGAGGCCTTCCTTATGCCTCCCGTGTCCCGGTGCTCCGCTCCGTATTCGGCAAGACGAAGAAGAACAGGACCGAAACGAAGCTCAACATCTTCATAAAGCCGACGATACTATGAAATTTATCCCCGCTTAACGATAACCACACAAACCAAGCTTCTCATGAAACAGAAACTGCTGACCCTCTGCACTCTGGCTCTGCTTCTCGCCTCGTCAGGCCTCCGTCTTCCGGCACAGACCCTCGCCGTCGGAAGCACTCTCATGTCCGCGGAGAACAATCCCTATCTCGTTCCTCCCACGCCCGAGGCCGCCGCATTTCTCAACTACGGACAGTATTCCGTCTCTCAGGCTTCGGGACAGGTCGACGTGTCAATTCCCATTTATGAAATCCGTACCCGCGAACTGACATTCCCCGTATCCCTTTCCTACATCGGCGGCGGAGTCAGGGTCACCGACAAGGCGAGCTGGGCGGGACTCGGCTGGGTGCTGAACGCCGGAGGCGTAGTGAACCTCACGGTCAACGGGCTTCCGGACAAGAGTATGAACCCGGAACTTCCGACTGCCTCAAAAATCCGTGCGGACAAAGACGCAGCGTCTCTCAATCTGACCATAGCGGAAAAGAGCAACGGTCTCAACGGCACGGATAAGATGCGCGACCGCTACGACTACACGACGGGAAAGACCGGAGGCTCATTCTACATTACCGATTACAATAACTATTTGCAGGTTCCATATACTGAAAACCGCATCCGGAGGCTTGTAAACAGTACAGGGAAACTGACGGCGGGATTCGTCATCACTGACGACAGCGGAACCTCCTATTACTATGAACAGGCGGAGACATCGACGGTTGTATCCACGGTCTATAACCATAAGACCGGAAGGATGAGTCCGCTGTGCGAGTCTTATACATACGACAGCGCATGGTATCTGACAAAGATTGTCTCAATGAACAAAACGGACAGTATAAACTTTGTCTATGCCGGGCGTTCGGACTTATACATCGACAGGACCCTGTCCCATTCCTATGAAATCAGGCAGGTCGGAAGAGCAGCCCAGCCGGACCGTGAGGCCAGCAGCATCATCCACACGAGGACGGTGAACTCCGCACCTGTTCTGAAAGAGATAACGTTCTCTCAGGGCAAGCTTGTGTTCACTACTGCGGAATCGAATGCTGACGGACGGCGGTTTCGCCTTGCTGGAATAACTCTGTATGACAAATACGGAAAGAAACTGCGGATAGTTGAGTTTGAACATGGTAAGTTTGCCGGAGGCCGCCTTAAACTGGAGACGGTGACTTTCAAGGGCGCAGCTGAAACTGTCTATGACAGCTATGACTTCAAGTATTATAATGAGGACGTCTCCGTGTCGGACCTTGCCGCCAAGTCCAGTCTGGGCTATCTGGCAATGTGTTCCCCCAACTGCTATTATGCCCAGGACCTGCAGGGGTACTACAACGGCAAGTCCAATCCGAGCCTGCTGGGCTATCTGCCTGTCGGGGACAAATATTATGACACCTATATCGCGGACAGGAGTCATTCGGCGAGCGCGGCAAAAATTCATTCTCTCAAGTCGGTAACTGGCATAACCGGAGCATACACCGAGTTCGTTTATGACACGGAGGATTATGACATACCGCGAACTCCGGCAATCAAGGTGAAGAAAGTAATCTCAAAAGACTTGGCAACGGGACGGACGATTACGCGGAACTATGACTATTCGAACCCGCAGCATTTTAACATATCCTTTGGCTCAAGCCTGTTTGAGGACTATTCGGTGTCGCAGATAAGAAATCTGAATGTCGAGGGCGAAAGCGCAGATTTTGAAATCGTTCAGTCATGGACGTGCAGTTCGGAGCCGCTGGTTCCCGGCTACAATTATTCTGCCCGGATTGCATACCGCAGGATTGTTGAAAAGATAACGGACTCTTCCGCACCGTCCGACACCTTGAAGACTGTATATGGCTTTGATGTCAAAGAGCCTGAGTTCGTATCGACGGCCCAGTTTCAGGAAAGGTATTATAGTTCACAGCGTGAGGCCTACACGCAATGGAAGGACAAACTCTCGGAGGCCATGGGCTCCGGGTTATATACATCTGTTCAGAGGATTGGCGGATTTTCTGATTCAAGGTATGAGATTCCGGGATATGTCGTTGACAATTCATGGGTCAACGGCTGTCTTTCCAGCTTGGACGAATACGAATGGAAAGGCGGAGAATATGCACTGAAGCGCTCTGTAAAAAACACATACAAAGAATTTGGGCGGAAAGACAGGGAGCCTGTCGGCATTTATTCCAAGGGAATTCTTCCGCGCTATAGAGATTGGAATGTGGCGGATACAGGCGATTTTCTGTACTTTTATTGCAAGTCAGTCTTCAACTTCTATTTCTTCGACATCTGCGTCTCGACGGGATGGAAGAAGCTTGTCGGGACGGAAACGACTGAATATGACGGTGACACACCTAAGGTAACAACGGAGTCGTATGCCTATAATGCGATAGACCGTGACGTCAGGTCGCATTCGTTGTGCACATACCACGACCGCAGTGTAAAAAACGGTTCCGGTCTGTGGCGCGATGTGTCTTTCCGCCGCTACCTGTACGACTCCTCCCTTCTTCCTTCCGCCGTCCTTGACACCATGGCGGCGAGGAACTTTGTCTCGGCAGTGATAGAGGAGACGCACACTCGGCTGACGAAAATCACCGGGCCGACGGTGACGAGGAACCATCACTATGTCCTTGACGGGGGCAACATCTGTGAGAAGAAGACGGAGACCTATTACACAAACAGCAATTCTCCCGAGTGGAAGCGGACCTTCGAGGTCGGGATGTTCAATTCTCACGGACAGCCGCTCAGTGCCGTTGATGAGGACGGCGTGCCTTATGTCTATCTGTGGGGAACTGACGACAGGTATCCGTCTCTGGTCGTGCGCAACGCTACGTATTCTCAGGTGGAGAGTGAGATAGGCAGCGGCTGCTCCCTTGACGAACTGCCGGCGCTGCTCCCGGATGCCCATGTCAGGCGATATGAATACACTCCTCTGGTCGGACTCACCGGGACGGTCGCTCCCGACGGGCGGCGGACGGGCTACGAATACGACGGCTGCGGCCGCCTGACAAAAGAAAAAGTTATGGTCGGCGGCAGGTGGCAGACGCTGAAGTCATACGACTACAGCTTCGGCTATTCCGGAAGCGTCACCCGCAACAGCATCGGGACGAGCACCCGTCTCGACGACACCCTCCATCTCAGAACCCGTGACTTTTACAATGCCTTCGGGCATCCGGTTCAGTCTGTGGCTCGTCAGGTAGGGAGTTCCGGGAAGGACGTGGTCTCGGACATTGTGCCGGACGCGCTCGGGAGAGTCGTCCGGCAGTCGCTCCCGACGCCAGTCGAGTCCGACGGAAACTATTTTCAGGGGCTTCTGCCATATACCCGAGGATATTACAATGATATGTCCCCGTACTCGGAATATGTCCATGAGAAGTCATCCTCCGGCCGACTGCTTGAGGAACACGGGCCGGGACAGGCTTGGCGGAATGACCGGAAATTCAGGTCAAGGAAATATTCCCTGAACGGCACGACCTCCGCCCGCTCGTGCCGGCTGCTGCAGTTTGTCTATGTCAGGGAGCGTGACAACGACCGTTTCTCGTCCTCGGGACTGTATCCGGACGGCTATCTGAACATACGCGAGTCGTCCGACGAGGACGGCATAACCGTGTTCTCCTTTGTCAATCCGGTGGGCCAGACGGTGCTTGAGCGTCGCTTCCTCGGCGGCACGCGTCTGGATACATACTTCCTTTACGACAACTACGGAAATCTGCGGATTGTCCTTCCGCCTATGGCTTCCGCCGCCCTCGACTCTGTGACGACAGAAGAAGAAAAGCAGGCTCTGCTGGATAAATATGCCTACATTTATGGCTATGACCCTCTGAACCGTCCTGTTCGTGTCAAGGAGCCCGGCAAGGAATGGGAGTATCGGCACTACGACAGGGCCGGACACTGCATATTCGTTCAGGACGGCGAACTGAGAAAAGAGGGGAAATGGCGTTTTGAGATTCCCGACAGGCACGGCCGTCAGGTCATGACGGGGCTCTGCCGCAACACGGATGTAGAGGGCATAAAGTCATTTTTCGTGTATGCGAGCCCGTCCGGACTCACGACTGGCGAGACGGGGTATGTGATAAGCAATCTGACTCTTGCCGAGCCGGAGTATCTTACCATAAGTTACTACGACAGTTACGACTACAGGTCTCTTTCCTGCATCGCGGCCTCTCTGCCTGCCGCTCCCGTGGCGCCGGACTCGCGCTTCGTGCCGGTGCATGACAATGTCGTTGAGGGCAGGGACATCTCTGCCGTCGGGCAGCTGACCGGCAGGCGAGTGCGTGACATGGCAGGTGAGGGTGAGACGCTCACGTCATACTGGTACGACGAACTTGACCGCCCGGTGAGGACGGCCTCCCATGACACGCGAACCGGCGTCATGGACGAGGTCTTCACCAACTACAGCATCGCCGGCAGGCCGACCCTGAAGAAAAGGGTTCATCTTCGCGGCGCGGACACCGTCTTTACCGAGACGCAGGCATTCGGCTACGACCGCGCGGGGCGGCTCGCGGAAACGTCCCATGCGATGAACGGCGGGGACATGAAACCGCTTCTGCGGAACGTCTATGACGACGTCGGAAGGCTCGTGAAGACCGTCTATGGGGAGAGTCTGGACAGCCTGTCATATTCCTATAACATAAGGAACCTGCCCACCTCAATCTCCGGGACGGACTTCAGCCAGAACCTGTACTACAACATCGGACCCGGCGCTCGCCGCCATAACGGGTTCGTGAGCGCCGTCAGCTGGAAGGTGGGGAATCAGCAGTGGCAGGGCTACAAGTATGGCTATGATGCATCCGGACGGCTTACTGCGGCAAGTTACGCCGAGGGTTCTGCTCTGATGGATAATATCGGACGATACGACGAGATGTTTCCGTCCTACGACCTCAACGGCAATCTCCTCAGCCTCAGGCGAACAGGACAGACCGGAGACAATTCCTTCGAGCGGGTGGATGACCTGACGCTGGAATACGACGGCAACCATCTGGTCCGTGTGGGCGACGCCGTGGCGACCGAGCATCCGAACCGTGCATACAACCGCTTCAACGGCGGTTCGCGGGCGGCGGTTCAGTATGAGTATGACGCCTGCGGAAACCTCGTGCATGACGACAACCGGGGACTGTCGCTCTCGTACAACCACCTGTCGTTGCCTGACACGATTTCGTTCGGGAGCGGCGGCAGGCTTGTGTATGGCTGGGATGCGGAGGGGAGGAAGCGCTCGCTGACGGTAGAGGAACCCGGCAGGGAGGATGTCCGCAGGGACTATTTCGACGGCGTGATATATCGGGACGGCGTTCCGGAGATGCTTCAGACCGCGACGGGATACTATTCCTTCAGGGACGGAAAGTACCGCCACTTCATAAGGGACTATCTCGGCAGCGTCCGCCTCGTCCGCAACGGGGACGGCGCGGTGGAGGAGATAAACTCCTACTATCCGTCCGGAGCGCTGCTCTCGACGCCGGTTCCGGACACTCAGCCGTACAAGTACTTGGGCAAGGAGCGCGTCGGCGAGTTCGGTCTCGGATGGCACGACTTCGGGGCGAGGCATTACGACCCGGTGCTGATGCGCTGGCACACCTCCGATGCCCTGGCGGAAAAGACGGCGAATTTCTCCCCGTATGCCTTTTGTCTGAATAATCCTGTTAACTTTGTGGATCCGGACGGCAGGTTCCCCGACATTGTCTGGGACCTGTTCAGCGTGGGGCTCGGCGTCAGGAGCTTCGCCGACAATGTCAGGGCCGGCAATGTCTGGGGCGCGGTGTTTGACGCCGGCGGCATCGTCGTGGACATGGTTGCGGCTGCCGTCCCGCTCGTCCCGGGAGGAGTCGGAGCCGTGCGAGCGGGAATCAAGGCCGCCAAGGCTGCGGATGCCGTCGATGACGCGGTGGATGCGACAAGGGCAGCCGACAAGGCATTGGATGCGGTGAAGACTGCCGAATGCGTTGACAACGCCACGGATGTTGCCAAGGGGATGAAGCGTGGACCGAAACCTAACGGAGGCGATGCGAAACCGCATGGAAATGCTGACCATAATGATGCTATTGACCAGAAGATTCAAGAACTCATACCTCAGAATGATGTAAAACAGATTCGTAAAAATCAGGTTCAAGTCGATGTTGATGGCAATAAAGTTGGGAACAACCGTCCGGATGTTCAATGGAATCAGGGAGGTCATCACTATAACTATGAGGTTGACAGAACTAGGAAGAACAGTGACCGTCATAGGAAAATTATTAAGAAGAACGATCCTGAATCTGAATTCGAATGTGAAATAATAGATGGGATCACCCCATTAGACCCGATTATAATTTTAAAATAAAAAGAGTATGATTACAAGGTATTTTACATTTATTAAAGCCGACCTCGAAAGTGTCGGTAACGCAATAGTGAGTATGAAAGAGGCAAGACATATTGTTCAAAAAACAACTGCTCCGTTAAAGATTGACTTGTCCTATGTTAATTGTGGCATAATTAACAAGATGGCTCTCTGGAGTATTTCCGAAAATCAGACTGCTATGTATGGTAACCAGTCGGATGGGTTCTATACAACATGCTATGTTTTGAATCTGCGTTATGGATATGATGTTACTCAGATTTGTCTGACATTGGATCCGGAGATCAAGATAGATGATGAAGTTTATGATATGAGGTTGTTTTGCCATATTGGAAAAGAGCATGAAAAGCGACTGGTTCGCGTAATGCAGGATCCTCGCTGGGACTTCTATGAAATCGGGGAGCCTTTTCCGTTTGAGCAGACTGAGAAATACAAAGAGCGCATCAAGAAGAAGCGCCTTACGAACGACATGATTCTGGACTACGCGGAGGCTATGGGCTACGATGTCCGCAATCCTGATTTTTGGAAATCCGACAATGCAACCTATCTTGAATGGTCTGATATTCCAGTTGCGAAGCAGAAGTGACAATCGTCCTGATGTCCAGTGGAATACGGATGGGGTTCACCATAACTACGAGGTGGACAGAAGCAAGAAGAACAGCGACCGTCACAAGAAGGTTATTGAAAAGAATGACCCTAAAGCTGAGTTTGAATATGAACTGATAATCGATGGTCTTACACCATTTGACAGAATAATAAAATAATAAGAAAATGATTACACGTGATTTTTCGTTTATAATCGGAGATGTTAATGATATAATATCTAATATTATCAATATAATGGGACCGGAGTATCCTGTAACAGAATATGCTCCGACTAAACTGAAAATAGTGTTGGATTATGAAGATATAGGTTCGCGTATTGCCCAAATGGTCTTATGGAGTCCCAGTTCTGGGCAAACTGCCATTTATGGGAATCAGAGTGATGGATTCAGTGTTTTATGTCATATTTTGAATCATCGTTTTGGTTACAATGTTACGAGTATCAGCCTCACCTTGGACTTGGACAATAAAATAAATGATTCGGATATATATTTGTTCCGTCTGTTTCATTTCTTGGGATCGAATGGTACTGAGCGACTTGTCCGTGTGATGCAGGACCCTCGTTGGGATTTCTATGAAATCGGAGAGCCTTTCCCGTTTGAGCAGACGGAAAAATACAAGGAGCGCATCAAGAAGAAGCGCCTGACGAACGACATGATTCTGGACTATGCTGAAGCCATGGGCTACGATGTCCGCAATCCCGATTTTTGGAAGTCCGACAGTGCAACCTATCTCGAATGGTCGTGGATTCTGGTTGCAAAGCAGAAGTGACAATCGTCCTGATGTCCAGTGGAATGCAGATGGCGTTCACCATAACTACGAGGTGGACAGAAGCAAGAAGAACAGTGACCGGCACAAAAAGGTTATTGAAGCCAATGTTGAATATGAACTGATAATGGATGGTCTCACACTATTTGACAGAATTATAAAATAATAAAATAATAAGAAAATGATAACGCGTTTTTTTTCTTTTTTGGATGTTGATGTTGAGGAGGTTTGTCGGTCAATAATTGAAATAAAAGAGCCTTCATATCCTGTTTCCCAAAGTAGGTCATCCTTGAAAATAGATTTATCTTGCGTCGCTTATGGTTCATTGGTTGCCAAGATGGTTCTTTGGAGGCCAGCAAAAAACAAGACTGCTATGTATGGCAATCAGAGAGATGGTTTCTATACACTATGCAATGTTTTGAATCTCCGCTATGGATATGATATTACGCGGATTTGTCTGACATTGGATCCGGAAAACAAGATAGGCGACCAAGAGTATGACATGAGGCTTTTCTATCATTGGGGACGAGACCATTCGGAACGTATGGTTCGTGTGATGCAGGATCCTCGCTGGGACTTCTATGAAATCGGGGAGCCTTTTCCGTTTGAGCAGACGGAAAAATACAAGGAGCGCATCAAGAAGAAGCGCCTTACGAACGACATGATTCTGGACTATGCGGAAGCCATGGGCTACGATGTCCGCAATCCCGATTTTTGGAAGTCGGACAGTGCAACCTATCTTGAATGGTCTGATATTCCGGTTGCGAAGCAGAATAAGCAATGAGACGAAATTCCTCTCTGTTCAAGTTTGTCGGGATTTCCGTCGCCGTCGCGGATGTCGGACACGACGGCGTGTCCATGCGTTGGCTGAAGCAGGCGAAGTCCGGTCTGATGTTTCTGGTCGTGACTGGCGCGGCTGTGGGAAGCAGGGAGCTTGACCGCTCGAATCCGATTGTGCGGCGCATAATCGACAACCCGGAACTGCTCTCGTCGGAGCACGCGGACGGCACGAGAATCGACTATGTCCGCCGTACCCTGCCGGACGATGTCCGTGCCGGGCTTGAGCGTTCGGGGCAGTTCGTCGCGGGAACGGTCGTGACCGCAGATTTGGGCTCCATTGACATTGACGCCGAGGCTGATGCGGCCAGGAGACGCAGCCTGTCTTTCAGCGCATTGAAGTCGGACGCTGCTCTGCGTGACTTTCTTGCGGCACGGCTGTTCCGGAAGTTGCTCCTGCCTCTTCTCCTGTTCTGGCTCGCCGTCCTTGCCGCGAATTTCTGGGTCAGCACATCTCTGACGGAAAAACTTGCCGAACGTCAGTCTCTCAGCTACGAGACAGGCCGCTCGGCGCGGCTTCTGTCCGAGAAAAACTCTGCCCGCTCAAGGCTGGTAGCCGAGTATGAGAGCACGGCAAGGCTCGAAGCGTCCGTCTGGAGCGACGCCATCGCCTCCGCCCTTCCGGACGGAATGAGGCTCACGGAAATTCTGCTCAATGAACCGAAGTCCCGACGGAAGGCTGCCGTCCCCGATGACCGCGTGCTCATATCCCTGAAAGGGGAGACCCTTAACCCCGCAACCGTCGCAGCATTCTCCGAAAGCATGAAGCATATTGCCGGTTTTTCCGGAATCGAGGTAGTCGGTCTCAACCGCGCCGGAAACGAGGATTTCTCCACATTTGAAATCCATATACAGCTGCCTGCGGAAAAATTAAATACTTTGTTGTAAACCGCTGACTTCTCAACTGTCCATGAAACGAAATCTCTCATCGCTGAAGCTTGCCGTCCTGCTTGTCGTTCTTCCGGTTCTGGTCTGGAGTCTGGCTCTTTCACGTACCTTCGACCTGTGGACGGACTGGCGGAAGGCTCTTGCGGAATCAGACTCCGCGCTTGTCCCGCAGGAGCGCCGCTCCGTCATAGGGAGTGAACCGGCCCTGAGCAACGGAGGATTTGTCGGGACGGTCTCCGGGCTCTGCGCGGAACGCTCCGTTTCAGTCCTCGCATTCGCTCCGTCAGAACTCGGCTCGGAGGGTGACCTAAGGCTCTGCGGCGCGGAGCTCGTCCTTTCCGGTGATTTCAAGTCCCTGCTTCAAGTCCTTGAGACGGTGGAGTCCATTCCGGAGATTCGCATCTGTTCCGCCGCCTTCAACTCCTACCGCCCGTCCCGAAACCAGCTCTCCGTCATGCTGCGACTCTCTCTTCGCCAGCTTGAGAGCACGGGCCAAACGGATAAATCGAGTCACGGCCGAGGCCCGTATAAAGACTGAAAGATGATGAAAAAGCATTTGAAAGCATACGCCCTGCCTGCGGTGCTGGTTATGTCGGCGGTCGTCCTGCTGATGATTTTCTTTGCCTATGATTCGCTGGCGTTGAAATACAGGCGCTATGCCCTCTACCGGGAGGCGCATCAGGAGCGCGAGAACCTGGCTTCCGCATTGAATCTCTACCTTTATGACAGCCTGCTTTGTGCCGCCGGGGACAGCGCGGACATCTTCCTTTTCGACGGCGAGGATTCGGTTCATGTCGCTGTTTCCGACTGGGGACTCTATGAGCGTGTGCGCCTTTCCAATTCCTCTCCCGACGCGATGACCATGCTGGTAGGGCGCAGGACGGAGTGCCCGGCCGAGGCGGCGTTCTGGATATGCGACCGCAACCGCGCCTTGTCGTTGGCCGCAGATGCCGGGATGGAGGGTTTGGCCTACATACCTATGAACGGACTGAACTACACGGAGATAGCCTCCCGCTACTATTCCGGCCTGCCGCTTCCCGAGTCTGACCTGCGGCTCTCCGGCCCTGACCTGCCTCCGTTCGATTCCGCCGCTTTCAGGAAGGCATCGGAGCTGTGCCGGCTATGGAGCAAGGCAAATCGGGATATGCCTTTGCCGGACTGTCTTTTCGGAGAAAGAGTCGTTCTTTCGAGAAGCCTGCAACTGCCGTCGGATGCTATTGTTTCGGCCGGAAGCGTGACTGTGGAGAGAGGCTTTGAAGGGACTGCGCAGATTTTCGCGAGCGACACCGTGATTGTCGAGGACGGCGTCGTGCTGCGTTTCCCGTCAGGAATCTTCGTCAATGCGGCCGACGACAGCCATTCTTCAGACGGTTGCCGCTCAAATGCTTGCCGCCCCTTTGTCCGTTTCGGTTCCGACAGCGAGGTCTCCGGCTACATTGCCGTTTTCAGCGAGAATGCCGACAGCGGACTTCGTTTTCCGAGCTATATTCAGGAGCATGGTTCGACTCTTCGCGGCCTCCTCTGCATCGACGGCTCCTGCGAACTTGCTGGCAATGTCTATGGAGCTGCCTACATCCGTGACTGCTACCATCGCTCGGGCGGCAACACCTTTCCGGGAACCTTGTGTGACGCGCGTTTTGTCCGCAGCGACTCCCTTGCCTTTCCAATTCTCCTGTCCGGTGCCTACACAAGAAAAACAATCAAGAAAATCTACTGAAAATGAATCGGTTATATTTTAAGGCCAGCACTCTGGCCGAGGTCCTGGTCACGATGATTGTTTCCGCAGTGCTGATGTTTGCGCTCTATGAGGGTATTGTTTCCCTGACCGGGATGTTCCGCAAGGCGAGCTCCGGCGGCTTTCATGAGGAGATGTCGTCTCTTGAAGCCGTTGATGTCCTGAGGATGCGCTCGGACAGTCTGGCTCTTACTGCAGAGGGGGTTGTCTCCTTTCGGAACGGCCGCCCTGCCGACACTCTTGCGCTTGACTATCCCGACCCTTTCCTCCGCCCGCTGAGCAGGCCTCTTCCTCCGGCCAAGTCTTCCAGACCACGGACACCGGCGCCGTCGCAGGAAGCCGTCCCGTCTCCGGATTTCATATTCAAAGGCATTATCGGCAGCGGCTCCGGGACAAAGGCCATGATTGTCCGCGGAGGGGAACTGCTCATGCTCGGGAGAGGGGAGAGAGTCGGCCAGTTTGATGTGGTCTCATATTCCCCGGAAACTCTGACGCTCGGCTGGAAAGGGCGCAGGATTGAACTGAAATCAAGATGAAAACTAAACTTGGCGCATACTCGCTTGTGGAGACGCTGGTCGCTTCCGTCATATTCCTTGCAGTCTTCATAATTGCCACGGATGTTCTCGGAAACCTCGCCGCCCATGACATCGACTATCCGGGTCCTGTCGCGGTGGAACGCGAGATTGAACGCTGCCGGGCCGATGCGCTTGACGTGGACGAGATGTTTGTTGAACGGACTTATGATTATCCTTGGGGCTGCATCATTGTCTCCCTAGCCCCTCACGAGACTGTGCCGGAACTTCGGAGAATGACGGTGAGTGCAAGGACGAGGGGTGGTAATGTCGTGACATATAAGTACATAGAAACATATTCTTCGCGATGATATTTCATCAATATGAGTTGATATAATCCGGAAAATCATAAAGGAAAATGGAAATCTTTAAGAAGAAAATCTCCGACCGGGATAAAAAGGCGTTCTTCGTGCAGCTGCATACGCTCATTTGCTCCGGACTGGATTTCAGCCGTGCCTTCGGGCTGCTCATCGACTGTGCGGAAGGGACGGAGAAGGAGCTTTACTCGCGGGTGTTCGGGCGCGTGGTCGCCGGGCAGGAACTGTGGCGCGCACTCGGAACAGAGCCGGTATTCACAACAATGGACTGCTGTGTCGCACGAATAGGCGAGGAGACCGGGCGGCTGCCGGAGGCTCTCGACTTTCTGACGAACTACTATGAGAAACGGGACAGCCGGCGGCGGATGGTCGTAAGTGCGCTGAGCTATCCGCTGATAACCCTTTCGGTCGCCGCGCTCGTTCTCGTGTTCATGCTTTTGGTGGTCGTGCCGATGTTTGAACAGGTATATTCGAGGATGGGAGGCGAACTTCCCGGCATCACGAGGCGGATAGTGGAATTTTCAGACCATGCTCCGTCAGTTCTGCTCTTTCTTTCCGGGACTGCCGCCATCTGCTATGTACTGAAAAGGCTATACGGCAGATTGGACTCATGGCAGCGCATCTCCTCCTCGCTGCAGCTCCGCATCCCTGTCTGGAGCCGCCTTGTCCGCAGGTGGCAGTCCGCCCGTTTCTGCCGCATATTCCATCTTCTTGTCAGTGCGGATGTCCCGATGCTCGAAGCACTTTCCCTCATGCACGGCATCGTGACATTCTATCCCTTCCGCAAGTCATTGGAAGAGGCAGCCTCCGAGGTCGAACGGGGAGGCTCACTGTCCGACGGCCTCGCGCACCATGAATCCCTCTACTGCAAACGGCTTCTCGTCCTCCTCCGTGTCGGCGAGGAGACCAACACTCTCGGCCGAACTCTCCTTTCGCAGGCCGACGCCCTCGACTCCGAGCTGGAGCATGAAATCCGTCAGCTGAACAGCATCGTCGAACCGCTCCTCATCCTTTTGGTGGGAGCCATAGTCGCCTTTGTCCTGATTGCCATGTATATGCCGATGTTCCGCCTCGGCATGACCATCGGCTGACGATGAGATATTGCTCCTTACAAATTCAGTCGGTCAGAACTCCAGAAACAGCCCTGCGGCTGCGTCGGAGGGCATACGCCAGTCTCCTCTTGGGGAGAGGGTGACGCTGCCGACCTTGGGACTGTCGGGGAGGCAGGATCGCTTGAACTGCTGGGAGAAGAAGCGGCGGATGAAGGTGCGGAGCCATTTGCGGATTGTCCCGCTGTCGTAGCTGTCGGCAAAGGCCTTCTCGGCGAGGAACTGGATCTTCTCGGGCGTGAAGCCGAAGCGGAAGAAATTGTAGAGGAAGAAATCGTGCAGTTCATACGGGCCTACGAGGTCTTCCGTCACCTGAAGAATCTTCCCGTTCTTGCCGGCCGGGAGCAGTTCCGGACTCACCGGGGTCTCCGTGATGTCAATCAGGATGTCCCTGACAGTCCTCGGCCTTGTTCCTGACTCGTCTGCTGAAACTGCCACAGAATCGTCAGCCGAGTTATTTGCCGAACCGGATGCTCCGGCCGTCGTCCCCTCAATCTTGTCCGCCGTCCGGCGCACGAGGTGCCGCACGAGGGTCTTGGGGATGCTGGCGTTCACGGCATACATCGACATATGGTCCCCGTTGTAGGTGGCCCATCCGAGCGCGAGTTCGGAGAGGTCGCCGGTGCCGACCACGATGCCGCCCGTCTGGTTGGCGATGTCCATGAGAATCTGCGTCCGTTCGCGTGCCTGCGAGTTCTCGTAGGTCACGTCGTGGATGTCCTTGTCGTGCCCGATGTCGAGGAAATGACGGTCGCAGGCCGCTGCGATTGGAATCTCACGCGAAGTGACACCGAGCGCCGCCATCAGGTCGAGCGCATTGCGGTATGTCCTGTCCGTCGTCCCGTAGCCGGGCATCGTGACGCCGATGATGCGGCTGCGCTCCCATCCGAGCCTGTCGAAAGCCTGCACGGTCACGAGCAGCGCGAGCGTGCTGTCGAGGCCTCCCGAGATGCCGATGACCGCGGACTTGCATCCGATGTGGGCGAGCCTTGTCAGAAGCCCCTCCACCTGAATGTCAGTGACCTCGCGGCAGCGTTCGTCCAGTGCCTCCGGTGAGCCTGACGGGACGAAGGGATGCGGGTCTATGCCGTGGTGAAGCGCGGCTCCGAAGTCCGTGTCGGCAGCGTTCCCGACCGTGACGAATCGGTAATCCGCTCTCCAGTCTCCGTTTCCGTCGGGGGCGAGCGCGCTGAAAGTGCTGCTTTTCTGCCTGAGTGTCTCAAGCCGCTCGCTGTCGATGTCCGCGACCGTGAGCGAGCCGGCAAGGCTGAACCGCCGGTTTTCCGCGAGGATGTGCCCGTTTTCGGCAATCAGCGCGGCTCCGGAATAGACCAGATCCTGCGTGGATTCGCCGTAACCGGCCGAGCAGTAGATGTATCCGCCGATGGTTCTGGCCGACTGCATCGTGACCAGACTGCGCCGGTAGTCCTCCTTGCCGATGACCTCGTTGCTTGCCGAGAGATTCACCGTGAGCAGCGCCCCGGCAATGCTGTGGAACGACGACGGCGGCACCGGAGTCCACAGGTCCTCGCATATCTCCACTGAGAACGACGTCCGTCCGAGCGAGAAAATCTGATTGGGACCGAGAACCGTCCGCTGCCCGGCATAGCTCAGTTCCTCCGGGGACTGCATGAACTCCGCTCCCGAGGTGAACCATCTGGCCTCGTAGAACTCCCCGTAGTTCGGAAGATGGATTTTGGGGACGAGGCCGTGAATCTTCCCCCTGCCTATGACCGCCGCGCAGTTGTAGAGATGTCCGGCGAACCGCACTGGAACCCCGATGACAACCGTCACGGCCAGCCCGTCAGTATGTCCGGCAATCTCCGCAACGGCCTTCTCGGCGGCCTCTATGAGCAGGTTCTGACCGAACAGGTCCGCACAGCTGTAGCCCGTGACGCATAGTTCCGGGAATGCGAGCAGGGAAACCTTCCTTTCTTCCGCATTGTCAATCAGTTCGCAAATCCTTTCCGCGTTCCCCTTCGGGTCGGCAAGGCTCACCACCGGAACCGCCGCCGCCACCCTCACAAATCCATAATCCTTCATCGTCGATTTCATTCTTTATCTCACGGTGTTTATCTCACGGTGTGTACCATTACTGAGACGCCCTTCTCCTGAGACCACAGGTGCATCATCCCGGATTCCGTGTCGATGGAGCTGACCCTCAGCGTGATGTTCTTCATACGGCTGTCCTTCGACGCCTCTTCGGTTCTCCACGAGAGGTTTCCCGTGACCTCGTCGCCGGCATCGGTAGGGCATCCGTCGCATTCAAGCCTGTACCAGCAGCTTTCATCGTCCTTGAGCATCACGAACACATTGTCGTTTCCGGCCTCAGCCTGCCAGGTGAGCTCGTCATATTTGAAAATCTCCTTGCCGCCCACGCTTAGCGCGAGACCGTCATCATAGGACGGCTCTTCGAGATTTCCCCTCACGCATCCGACCAGCGCGGCTGCCGTCAGCATAAAAACATATATCTTCTTCATTGTAACTGATTCTGTACTACAACTTTCTTGTAAATGCTTGTCTGAACTCCGTCGGAGTATGTCATGACTGCTTTCAATGTTCCGGTCCTCTCAACGGTGAGGTAGCAGTCCTCAGCCGTATCCATGGCCTTGCCGTCAAAGTACCACTCCACTTTCTTTGCCGCGGTGGCATTGTTCAGGACCAGTGGAATCTTGGCCCCTGAGGCAAATGAACCGTCGTCGTTCCGTCCTTCGACATCAACGATTATTGCCGGATATGTCCCGGAAACGGGCTTTGTCGTGAATGACGCCGTGGTCACTTTTGTCTGCGCGCCATCCACCGTCGCGTAAATCTCTGCCGTGTAGGCCTGTCGGGGTGTCAGTCCGTCAAGACGGACAACATATTTTCCAGTCTCGTCCGCGTCTGCGCTTATGCCGGAGGTCAATGACTTTCCGGACAATCCGTATTTTATCGTTATTTCCCCGTCCGCATTGAACATCTCTATTTCAAGAATTGCGGCATTCTGGAACACGTCTTTCCTGACAGTGGCGCTGACTTCCTTGGGCTTGCCCACCGAGAATGACACCGAGCCGTCGCTTTCTGTCTGAATCCCGTAAATCTGCACTCCGCATCCGTTGCCGTCCCATCCGGAGAGTCCGTTGTCCGGCCCGAGGGTGTTGTGAGTGCCGCTTGGGAAGAATATCTTTGCCACCTGCGCGGCGGTCGGATAAAAGGATGAGCCGCTTTGTGCCTGACGGACAACATTGGGGTCGGCTTCGACGAGGTCTGCGCACTGCCTGTCGCGACGGCAGTTGACTTCGTTGTAGTCCCATCTCTTAGCCGCCGTCAGCACTCCTTCATAATAGTCTGAACTACCTGCGGAGTTATTCGACTTGTCGATGTGATAGATCAGCATACCTTTTCCGCCGATGTGCTTGTCCCACAGCGTCTTGTTACTCCTGCACTCGATGAGGAAATACTCGTCCTTCGTGCCTGTGTCCAGACGGTAATACCTGCCGTTCAGATGTATCGGTTCGAGTTTGTGGCTGCCTTCCTCAAGCGTCAGGGCCTCCCCGATTCCGAGATATTCCCTGTCTATTGCATTGTAGTACGGCGGCGTGTTGCCGTAGTCGTTCATGTTTCCTCCGTCCATGAGACCGGTGCAGGTCCAGAGAGCCTCCGCCTGTCCTCCGCTTTTTTCATAGTCCGTGTCATAGAGGTCCGGGAGCCCGAAGGTGTGGCTGTACTCGTGGCAGAATGTCCCGATGCCCGCGAGAAAATAGTTTCCCGTTATACCATATGCTCCATTATATTCGTCGATTTCGGCTGTGAGCTCAGACGTGCAGGCGTAGCTGTCAATCTTCTTCCCGTTGAGCGTCAGGTGTTTTTTTGCCCCGGACTCAATGTAATAGGCGTGCGACCAGATGCAGTCGTCTCCGGCTCCGTCCGCTTCGTCACCGCCGGAAAAGAACACAAAGACATTATCGACATAACCGTCGTTGTCGTCGTCATATTTTGAGAAATCCGTCCCTTTTTCAGAAGCAAGCCTGCAGGCATCAATAATCATCTGTTCCGCATTCTTGTCTTCTCCGTTACGGTCATTGCCGCCGTAGTATGCCCGTTCGTTCGGCAGCGTGACAATCTCCGACACGTCGAAGCTGAACTCGACCTCTCCGTTGAACTGGTCGTTGAAATAGTCCAGTGCGCTCCCGACCGCCCCGTTGTGGGAATATCCTTTCTTCGTCAGCAAATCCACGAAATTCTGTCTCGTGTAGGTGAACGGAACGTCGCTGAACTGCGCGAGAATCACGATTCCATGCTTCTGCTTCGGCATGGCCGCAGATTTGGTGGCGGCTCCGTCCTGTGCAAGAAAATTTCGCATCATCGGCTTCCTCGCGACGTTTTCATTGAAAGTCCTCCGCCTTTCCGATGCTTTCGGGAATATGGTTCCGTGTGCCGCCGAAAATGCGGAAACAGACGCTTCCGACGCGCTTACCCTGCCGCCCGTCGCCGCCAGGCTTCCGTCCGCGGCGAGGCTCGCGTAACACCACCATCCGTCCTCGTCCTTCACGATGGTCCGTCCCGAAGCGGTCGTGCAGACATGACAGAACTCGTCGCCCCGCACATATCCCCTGAATGTCGCGCCGTCAGGCTGGGTGTAGGTAATCAGATGTTTTCTCGCGGGGGCTGCCCAGGAGTCTGAGGCGGTTCCGCACAGCGCCATCATCGCGATGGCCGTAATCATCATTATCCTTGCTTTCATTTCATATAATTATTTGCTCTCCTGTCCTCGCTTGGAGCCATATTGCTCCGGACACGGTCGAAAAATCTTGCATAATTACGCAAAATTTGTGAAATTCGCAAATCCGATGCGGACAAAAGCGAAATGGAGAAAGTAATATGGGACAGATTGTAATTCCTAACGACATATTTTTCGAGAACCTCCTCGACGAACTCGAAAACTCGGGCCATGTCCTGCTTAATGTCAAGGGTTGCAGTATGTTCCCGTTTTTCCGCAACGAGAAGGACTCCGCGCTGCTCCGCCCGTTCGTGCCGGCGGACGGCCTGAAAAGCGGCGACGTCGCGCTGTTCCGCTTCCGCGGCAAGTTCATCCTGCACCGATGCATCGGGAAAAGGGCTTCCGCCTACATCTTCCGGGGCGACGGCAACTGCAAGGGCACTGAATGGGCGAATCCGGAGGATGTCTTTGCCGTCGTGGAAAAAAGAATAGCCCCGTCCGGAAAGGAATGTAGCTGTTCTTCGTTTTCGTGGAGACTCTGCTCAAGGCTCTGGCCTCGGACCTACATCGTCCGCCGCCTTCTCCTCGCCTTCCTCAGAAGGACCTACAAATAAGTTTGAGAAATAAGCTGTGACTGATTTGGATTAGATTTTTGAGGATAGATTTATTTTTGAAGAGGGTGGGGGTACTGGAGGTACAACATGACCGATGAGAAAGTAAATATAGACCAAAAAGATGTCAAAATCAATGACGCGGGAAGTGGTCGAGGATATTCCGCTGCCAGGTCGAACTGTCGATGTGCGTGTAAATCTCCGTGGTCAGGATGCTCTCATGTCCGAGCATTTCCTGCACCGCACGCAGGTCGGCCCCGTTTTCGACAAGATGCGTTGCGAACGAATGGCGCAGGGTGTGCGGTGAAATTTCCTTGCTGATGCCGGCCTTCATTGCATACGACTTAATCATGTTGAACACCGCCACCCGGCTGAGCCCCCTCCCGAAGCGGTTCAGAAACAGGATGTCGTCGCTGTCCCGATCGGACGCCTCCCCACGCACGTCGAGGTAGGCCAGCGCCGCGTCGCGGGCCATGTCCCCGAGCGGGACGAGCCGCTGCTTGTTGCCCTTGCCGATGACGCTGACGAATCCCTTGTCGAACCAGAAGTCCGAGATTTTCAGGGATATGGACTCCGACACCCTCAGCCCCAGCCCGTACAGAACCTCAAGGATAGCCCTGTCTCGCTTCCCGAACGGCGAGCTCAAATCCACGGCTCCGATGAGCTTTTCGACCTCCTCCACGGACAGCACTTCCGGCAGGTACTTACCGAGCTTCGGAGCCTCCACCGCGTCTGAGGGATTTTCCTTCATCCTGCCCGCCATGAGCATCCAGTTGTAAAAAGAATGGAGCGAGCTCAGGATGCGTGCCTGCGAGCGCTTGGAAACGGCCGTGCCCTCGGCGAAATAGCTGATTATGTCCTCCGGAACTATCTCCTCCGGCTCCTTGCCCGCCGCCCTGAAGAAGAACGACAGATCGGAAATGTACGACGCCACCGTGTTCGGCGACATCGCACATTCTATCTTCAGATAGTACTCGTACTCCTCTTCGTGTCTGAACATCCTAAAAGGCGAATTACTTCGTTGTCACTTGCGGAAAATCCTCACAACCAAAAGGTTGCTCCGGTATTTCCGCTTCGCTCCGCCTTGTACTTCATCCTTTTATGATATTCAGACATCCGGGTACTAAAGGCGGAGGATTACTTCGTTGTCGTTCGCGGAAAATCCTCACAACCAAAAGGTTGCTCCGGCATTATAAAGTCTTATACTTATGACCGTATTCGAGCATCTGCTCCAGATAGCCGTCGGTGTAGGAAATGGCGTAGTCAACCACCTTCCCGTTCTTCTCCACCGGCTCGATGCGCGGGTTCACGAAGCCCCCGTAAGGCTTGAGGTTCAGGGCGGCGTAGCGTTCGAGAATCTCCTTGTGGAGGTCGTAGTCGATGTTCACGGCATACTTCTCGACCATAGCCTTGCCGGCCGCGTAGTCGCCCTCGGACTTTATTCGCTGGATTTCCGCGAGCAGGTCGCCGAACAGACCCCGCAGCGCCGGGTAGTCGTTCACCACGAAATAGGTCTTTCCGTCGCGTATCCTCTTCTCTATCACCTTGTTCTCCAGTCCCTTGTCGTAGCACCAATGGGCAATCAGCTTGCGGTTCTGCATGTGCGCCTCGGTGTTCTTCTTGCCGAGCTCGACACGTGAGAACTGCACGAGCAGGCCGTTGCGTATGTAGTTGGCGTACATTGCCTTGTAGGCCTCGCCGTCCGGAAGGATGCCGAGTTCGACGAGTTTCGGGTCTGCCATGTAGTAGAGTCCGAAGAGGTCTGCGCGGGTCTCCTCAAGGGTGGAGCTGAACTCTCCGAGCGCGTTCGGCGAAGTCCCCGGAAGAAGCTGCCCGCTGCCGTGACCGAGGCATTCGTGCAGGTCGGTGTGAATCTCGTCGGTGAGGGCGAGGTATTTCTTCGCCGCCGCGATTTCCTCCTCGTCCCAGGCAAATTCCGTGAGCGTGCTCTTGGGCGACTCCTGCGCCGCGAAGTCGTAGGCGTGGGTTATGTTCGCGATGGTCACGGACTTGGAGCCGTGCTCGCGCCTGATCCAGTCGGCGTTGGGGAGGTTGATTCCGATAGGGGTGGCAGGATAGCAGTCTCCGGCGAGCGTCACCGCATCGATTACCTTCGCGGAGATTCCCTTGACCGCAGGCTTCCTGAACCTTGCATCGACGGGGGAGTGGTCCTCGAACCACTGCGCGTTCTCCGAGAGCTTCACCGTGCGCTGCGAGGCCTCCTCGTCACGGACGTTCACGAGTCCCTCCCAAGTGGCCTTGCGTCCGAGAGGGTCGTTGTAGTCCTCGATGAAGCCGTTGATGAAGTCCACCGTACCGAGCGTGTCCTTCACCCATTCGACGTTGTACTTGTCCCAAAGGCGCAGGTCACCCGTGCGGTAGTAATCGACCAGCGTCGCGATGTACTGCTTCTGAATCTCGCTCTCGGCGGCCTCGGCCGCGAGTTCGAGCTCCCCGACAATCTTCGATATGGCCGCTCCGTACAGTCCGTCGATACGATAGACTTCCTCCCGGATTACCCCGTCCGCCCCCTTTACGAGCTTGCTGTTGAGCCCATATGAAACCGGTTCCGGGTCGTTCGGGTCGGCGAGCGCGGCATAGAAGTCATCGACTTCCTTTCTGTTCACGCCCTCGTAGAAGTTCACCGACGAGCCCTTCACGATGTCTCCCTCGTCGGTCTTTCTCCAGCGGTAGAGCGTCGGGGAATAGATTGCCTCAAGCAGTTCGTCATCCTCGTCGCCGACGGCCGCCATAAGGCTTGCGAAGTACTCGCGTGAGCACTCCGGGAAGAACTTTTCCTCGGCGTAGTGGTGGTGTATTCCGTTGCTGAAGAACACCCTCTTGGCATAGACCAGGAAATCGGCATATTCCTTACACTCCTTGTCGCCGTCGTATTTTTCGATTATGTCCTCAAGCACATGACGCACCGGCAGGTTCACCGCGCAGTTCTGGTTCCAGAGGATGTCGCGTCCGTATTTCGCCGCCTCGCTCAGGTGATAGACATATTCCTTCTGCTTGAGACTCAGTGCGTTCCATCCCGGCACGCGGTATCTCATAATCTTCAGGTCGGCGAACTCGTCAATCAGATACCTGAAGTCGGCCGGCACCTCGTCCTTCGGAGCGCCGCACGACACGGCACAGCCCATAATCGCTGCTGCTGCAATCATTTTCACTACAGTTTTCATATTGTAATATCCCTACTTTTGATATATTATGCGACAAATGCATATCCCCGAAACCGCGTGATACGAAGATTTTTCGTACCTTTGCGGATTTGAAGAATATCTGACAAATTTAGGAAAAATATGGGAATATGAAGACAATGATACGAAATATACTTTTCTCCGTCGCGGCTCTCCTCTCGCTCGGCGCCTGCACGAAGGTCGTCACCGAAACGGAGGTAGTCGTGCGGCACAATCACATCCATGCTTTCGTGATGATGAGCTTCGGCTGCAACGATCTGGACTCCTATCTGAAAAAGAACATAAAGGAGGTGTCCTGCGGCTACATTCCGGCCGGCGGGGACGAGGAGAACCTGTTCTTTCTCTACAGCCACGGAGTGAATGCCGACGGAACTCCGGAAATTCCCTCTCTCGTGAGGATTTATCTTAATCATGCCGGCGACCTCGTCCGTGCCAATGTCATGACCTTCGGCGAGGGGGACATCCCTAACACGGGCGGGAACATCGCGAAAGCGCTAAACTGCATCAGGGATGAGTATCATGCGGACAGCTACGGCCTGCTGCTCTCCTCTCACGGCTCCGGCTGGGTCCCGCCCGGCTATCTCGCCCTGCCTGAACGGTTCGAGGGCACAACGGCGGATGTCTGGTCGGCAGGTAAGTCCGGCAGGAAGAGAGGCCGCCGCGCAAACGCCCCCGTGCCCTATGTCCATCGTGAGGACGACGGCCCGGCGGTGAAGAGCATAGGCTCTACATGGACGGACGGGACGCACAAGAACGCCTATGAGACCGACATCGTCGAACTGGCCGAGGCCATTCCGTTCAAACTGGACTACATCATCTTCGACGCCTGCTATATGGGCGGAGTCGAGGTCGCATACGAGCTGAAGGACAAATGCCGCTGGATGTGCGCCTCCCAGACTGAGATTTTAGGCGACGGAATGGACTACAGCCGGCTTGTGGAGCGGCTTCTGAAATCCGATGCTCCGGATCCCGAGGCCGTCTGCGAGGACTTCTACAGCCTTTACGAGAATCAGAGCGGGCAATATAAGTCCGCGACAATCTCCATGATTGACTGCTCACGCATCGACGCGCTTGCCGCAGTGTGCCGCTCCGTGTTCCGCTCGCATGACGTGAATTACGACAGCTGCGACAAGACCTCCCTTCAGCAGTTTTTCCGCAACCGCTACAGGGACAAGCAGAAATGGTTCTACGACTTCAGGAGCGTGATGGTCGCCTCCGGTGCGACCGAAATCGAACTCGCCGACATCGACTGGGCTCTCGGACAGTGCGTCGCCTACAGGGCTTCGACGGAGTGGTTCATGAGCGACTTCAAAATCAGCAGCTACAGCGGACTGAGCATGTACCTGCCGTACCCCGAGCGCAGTTACCTTAATAATTATTATAAGGAACTTTCCTGGAACAAGGCGACGGGTCTTGTGAAGTAGTTAATGAGATGTTGTAACAGCTCCCTTGTAGAAGTTGCGGAGCGTATGGGGCAGGAGAGCCTGAACGATTTTTTTCATGAGCGAAGGTCTCCTGCCCCATACACTTTAAGACAACTTTTGCCAAGTTTGAACCCATGTTGTTGAATATAAAAAAAAATAGTATCTTTGCAGCCCCATAAAAAGTCACTGGACTTTTTGGTGCAATGGGGTTCCGTCAGCCTCGCAAGGGGAGGCGGAACTTCATAAAAAGATGCAGCGCAAGGCGCACGATGCGGATGAACCGCAGCAACCTTGATGGTTGTGAGGATTCTGCCGGGGAGTGCAACGCCGCGATGCGCTTTTTATGGAGTTCCGCAACGGAGCTGAGTAACACATTTTAATTTAAAAACAATGAAACACATTGAATTGAAGGGGCAGCTTCGTGAAGCTGTCGGAAAGAAGGCCATCAAGGCTCTCCGCAAGGAAGGACTCGTGCCTTGCAACATCTACGGACTCGGAATGGAGAACATCCACTTTGCGGTTGACGCCAAGGCTCTCAGGCCAATCACCCACACTCCGAACTCATACATCATCGACCTCGAACTCAGCAACGGACAGAAAATCAACGCCGTTCTTCATGAGCTTCAGTGGCATCCGGTAGAGGACCAGTGCCTCCATGTCGATTTCCTCGCTGTGAACGATACCAAGCCTGTCGTAATTGACGTTCCGGTTGTCGTTACGGGTCACGCAGAGGGTGTGAAGGCCGGCGGTAAGCTTCTCGTTTCAGCGCGCAAGCTCAAGGTCAGCGCCATGCTCCACGAACTTCCTGACACGCTTGAGGTTGATTGTACTCCTCTCCTCATCGGCAAGCAGATTGTGGCCGGCGACCTCCACTACGAGGGTGTCACCATCGTTTCTCCTAAGGCAACAATCATCTGCTCAGTACGTCCTACCCGTGCATCCGCTCAGGCTGCCCAGGCTGAATAATCAGGAATTGTCTGAAAGATGAACTGTCTTGTAGTCGGGCTCGGAAACATAGGTTCCGAATATGAAAACACCCGGCACAACATGGGATTTATAGTGTTGGATGCCTTCGCGAAGGCATCCAACGCCGTTTTTCACACAGAACGCTACGGAGACATCGCCGAAGTTCCGTTCAAGGGACACAGGTTTATTCTCCTGAAGCCGTCCACCTACATGAACCTCAGCGGCAAGGCCGTCAGGTACTGGATGCAGGAGAAGAACATTCCGATAGAAAACATCATCGTCATTTCCGACGACCTCAATCTTCCGTTCGGAACCATCCGTATGCGAAAGAACGGCAGCGACGGCGGTCACAACGGGCTCAAGAACATCACCGAGCTTCTCGGAAGTCAGGAATATGCGCGGATTCGTCTCGGAATCGGCAATGATTTCAGCCGGGGACATCAGGTCGATTTCGTGCTCGGGAAACTGAGCGACGAAGAACTGAAGGTGATGCCGCTGATCAGCGACAAGGTGATAGCCGGCGTAAAGGCCTTCGCCACAATCGGCGTCGAGAGGGCGATGAACTCGACCAACTGCAAAATAGAAATTCCACCTGCAAAAACTGAATAATCATGCACATCGGTATCGCCGGAAACATAGGATGCGGCAAGACTACTCTCACGCGTATGCTGGCCGAACACTACGGATGGACTCCCAGGTTCGAGGCCGTGACCTACAACCCCTATCTGGAGGACTACTACACGGACATTCCGCGCTGGTCCTATAATCTTGAGACATACTTCCTCGCGCAGCGTCTCAAGGACGTGATGGCTATTGCCAAGAGCCGCGAGACCATTGTCCAGGACCGCACGATATTCGAGGGCGTGGAAATATTCGTCCGCAACAACTATCTGATGGGCAACCTTTCCGAGCGTGACTTCAACACCTACATGGAACTCTTCCATGTGGTGATGTCTTCAGTTAAATATCCGGATTTGCTTATTTACATCCGCTCCTCGATTTCCCACCTCGTCTCGCAGATTGCAAAGAGGGGACGTGACTATGAGAAGGGGATGAGCATCGAGTACCTCACCGGGCTGAACGACCTCTACGAGCAGTGGATAGCGTCCTATCCCGGCCGGGTCATCACCATCGAGGGTGACAATCTCGACTTCGAGAACCGCCCGGAGGACTTTTCTTCGATAACGGATCGTATAGATGCCCAGCTCTTCGGTTTATTTTAACTGTCATTCCGAGCGAAGCGAGGAATCTTTGTGCCTGTCCATTTGCGGGGCGAACAGGTTTTGGGTGGGAAGTTTGGCGGAGTAGTCGCGGCGGAGCTGGTCGAAGAGCGTCGCGGTGTATCTCAGGTGGCTCGGCCCCTTCCATGTGCTCGTGTTCGTGAGCCAGATCCAACATTCCCCGTCCGGAAAATACTTGATGACTGCGTTCGTGCCCGCAAGCGTTCCCGTGCGGACCCATCCCTTGCGCGGGTTGGTGTCGTTCCAGCCGAGGGAATAGGTGTTCGAGTCGATGTATTCCGTCATCTGTCCGACGCTTTCCTCGTCGAGCACGTCAGGAACCGACTCCGGCACCCCGTCAATCGAGGCCACGAACCTTGCAAGCTCTGCCGCGGAGCATACCCACGCCCCTGCTCCGCTCAGGAGATTGATGTCGTTCCCGCCGTAGCACCTCTCGACCATGCGTCCGCTCCCGTTGTATTCCTGAACCTGCTTTCCGTCGCCCTCGTGCACGAAATAGCGCACCTCGTTCGGGCGCTTGTCCCGATAGTAGTTCCCGGCTATGTGCATATCCCAGCATCCGGCCGGATGCAGCACCTTTGTCTGGATGAAATCCTCGTAGCCCATCCCGGAGACGGTCTCTATTATCCTCGACAGCAGCATATACCCGTAGTTCGAATAGGTCTGCGAGCCTCCCGGCTCGTATCTTAGCCTGCGGGAAAGAACCAGCCGCGAGTAGTCGTCAAGTTCAGGACACCTGTCCAGTCCCATCTGCCTGCGCACGTCGTTCGCGGAGAAAACAGGGTCTCGGCGGAATCCGGCCTGATGGCGCAGAAGGTGCTCGACTGTAATCTTCGAGTAGTCGTTCATGTTGCTGATGGCCTCGGTATAAAGCGAGTCCCGGAGTATTCCGTGCGGGCCGAACACCGTGTCCGACAGGTGCAGAAGCCCTTCTTCCTGAAGCTTCATGATGCCGGCTGCGGTGATGAGCTTGGAGACGGACGCCACTCTCATGATGTGTCCAGGGGTCATCCCGACCGACACCCCGGTCCTTCTGCATCCGTCCGTGGAGTCCCTGTCGCAGAACAGGCAGAGGCTGTCGTCGGCAATGCCGTAGCCCTTGCAGTAGAGCAGGGAATCGCTGCGCATCACCGCAAGCTGCGCCCCGTGGATGTGCCAGTACTGCATATACCGTTCGACTTTTTTGTCCATCTTTTCGAGTGCCTCCACTTCCGACATCGCATTTGTCAGCACACTGTTCAGGAACACCGTATCCTCGGTCTCCTCCGTCACGGTCTGCTTCTGTCCCGTTCCGTGCAGCCTCGTGGCCGGAACCGCCACCGCCGCGACGACCGCCGCCGCCACGATAACTAAAAATATTATATTTTTTCTTTTGACCAAAACGCTATTATCAGTTGAGAAATTTTCAAAAATAAGTCACCACGAGATTTGAATCAGATTTTTGAGAAAACAATGAACCAAAAAGACATTCAAATCTTTGAGGACAGTTTTGCAAACTCGATTATGAATCCCGCCGTTCCATCCACTCCAAGCAGCGAAGTATCAACGCACAAATCGTAGGTCGATGCGACGCCCCAGTTGCCGAAAGTGAAGCAGTTGTAGAAGTCTTCCCGTTCCTTTTCCTTCTTGACAATGAAGTCCTGCGCCTTCTCAAGCGGCATCCCCATCCTTTCGGAGACTCTTTTCGCGCGCACTGAAAGCGGCGATGTGAGGAATACGTCGAGGCAGCAGTCCATGTCGCGGAGAATGTAGTCCGCCGCCCTTCCCACAATCACCGCCGACCCTTTCTCAGCGATGTTCCTGATGGTCTGTGCCTGCATCTTGAACAGCGTGTTGTCGTCCGTGAGGTAGGAGCCGCCGCCGAAGAGGCTTGACGAAAAGACGGAGGACAGCGTGAGGCTGCGCTTCTTCTCGTCCCTGTCCCTGAACAGCTCCTCTGTGAATCCGAAGTCCTGCGCGGCCTTGGTAAGCAGCTCGTGGTCATAGACCGGAATCCCGAGAATCTCGCCGATTTTGTCGGCCACAGCCTTTCCGCCGCTGCCGAACTGACGTCCTATGTTTATTATTATCTTTTTCATTCCGTTTGATTTTTATAGGCGGGCAACAACCTTGACTTTATTTGACCGCTCCGCCGAGCCCTACAGGGTCGTCGCCGTCATTAAGCCTGGAGAACTTCCTGAAGAGGCTTCCCAGAAGGATGGCCGTGAGAATGCTCGCGACCGTATCGGAAATAGGGAAGCTCCACCAGACGCCGTCGGCTTCCAAAAAGAGCGGCAGGGTGTAGAGCGCCGGCACAAGGCAGAGCAGCTGTCTCGTGAGCGACAGGAAAATTGACTTCTTCACCATGCCGAGACACTGGAAGAGGTTCGTCCCCACCATCTGGAATCCCACGACAGGGAACATCATGTTCATTATCCGCAGCCCGTGAGACGACAGGTCGAGCAGAGCCGGGTCATGCGTGAAGACTGAGCAGGCGAGTCTCGGCATTCCCACGCAGACGACAAAGCACAGCACGGAAACTATCGTGGCGAGCGCGGCCGTCTTGAAATAGACCTCCCTTACACGGCTGTATTTCCTTGCCCCGTAGTTGTAGCCGGCGATAGGCTGCATTCCCTGGTTCAGTCCCATGCATATCATCACAAACATGAAGGTCAGCCTGTTGCATATCCCGTAGGCTCCGATTCCGAGATCCCCGGCGTACTTTCCCATCTGCTGGTTTATGAAGAGCGACACTATGCAGGCGGCGGTGTTCATCAGGAACGGCCCGAAGCCGATTTCAAGCGAGTCCTTGGCCACCCTGACGTCAAGCCTGAGTATGCCCTTCTCGAAACGTACCGTCCTGTCCTTTCTGGTAAAATGTAGAATCGCGAGAATCATCGCGATGAACTGCGAGATTACGGTCGCCCATGCGGCCCCGCGTATTCCCATGTTCATTCCGAAAATCATGACAGGGTCGAGCGCCGTGTTGAAGAGCACGGTGAAAATCGTCAGTCCCATCGCCATCTTAGGGCTTCCGGAAGCCCTCATCGCCCCGTTGAGTCCGAAATAGACATGAGAGATTATGTTCCCGTAGAGGATGATTTCCATATATTCCTTCGCATAGCCTATCGTGTTGTCGCTGGCTCCGAAGAAATGGAGAATCGGGTCGAGGAACGCGAGGGCTATGACCGCGAAGAGAAATCCTATTATTATGTTGAGGGTCACGATGTTGCCGAGAACCTTCCGCGACGCCTCGTAGTTCTTCTGTCCCAGCAGAATGGAGAGAATCGTCGCGCCTCCCACTCCCACGAGCGTTCCGAACGCGGTCGAGAGGTTCATCAGGGGGAATGTCACCGCGAGCCCGGAAATGGCAAGAGCCCCCACGCCCTGTCCCACGAAGACGCTATCGACCATGTTGTACAGCGAAGAGGCCGTCATCGCGATGATTGCCGGGAGCGCGTAGCTTTGTATGAGTTTCCAGATTTTCTCAGTGCCTAATTCCGTCGGTGCAGATTTGATTTCGGCCATTATTCGTCCTCCTCCTCTTCGCTGATGATTTCAATCTCGAAAATGAGCGGCGCATAGCCCGGGATGAGGCTCCCGCTGCCGGAGCTGCCGTAGCCGAGGTCCGACCAGAAGATTCCGATTCCCCTGCCGGAGTTCATCTGCCAGAGGGTCTTGCTGAAGCCGGAAATCAGCGAGCTGCTGCTCATCTTAAGGCCGCTGAAGCTGTCGCTCCATGAGATTGACTTTGTCTCGTAGGTGGTTGATGATGAATATATTCCGTTGTCCTTCGCAGTTTTCTCGACGGTGGTGTCAAACGCCTGCCCGTCCAGCCTGCGTCCGGTGTAGTTGATGGTGACTGTGGTGTCGGACGGGAAGGTCATGTGCCCGGTGGTGTCGGTGACGGGGATGAAGTAGAATCCCCTGCACGCGCCGATTGTCTTTGTTGTGTCGGGCATCGTCGCGAACTCCCCGTTGTCGAGCCTGAGCTTCCCGACCACATTGTCCTTGAGGTATGTCTCTATTTCGTCAATCTGATATTTCTCGATGTCCTCGATGATTCCGGTGAGTTTTATTCTGTAAATCGCGTTGGACGCGGTCGTCGAACTTGCGAGATAGTCCTCTTCGGAATCGCTGTCCTTTGTGCTCATCAGCCATTTGGGAATGAACACGGTCCTCTCGCCGCCGACCTTCATGCCCGCGACCGCGTCGATTACCCCGGCGTAGTTCGCGCCCCCGGCGATAGAGACGACCTTGGGGCCGTAGAAATATGTCTTGTCGTATGTTCCGAGCTTCACCGCCGTCTCCTTGTCCGTGCTGGAGGAAATCGTCCCGTTCATGTCTGTGACGATGTAGCTGAGCGTAACATAGTCGCCTTTCTCGGCCGCGGTCTCTCCTGTGCCCTCCTTTTCGGAGAGCAGATAGACTCCGCGTCCCAGGGTTTCCGGCATCCCCGTCTCGGGGTTTCGCGTGATTTCCAGTCCGATGTCCGAATGGTCGGCCTTGAGCCAGGCCTTCAGGTAGTTTATCTCGTCGTCATAAATCCCGCTTTCGACGGTCTTTGCGCAGCTTCCGCACAACGCGGCGGCGATGATGGCCGTCAGGATGATTGAAATCTTCTTCATGTCCCTTTTCTTACCTTATAATATATTCTTCACTATTCGTTGTCTATGCTTTCGACCCACACATGGTAGAGCAGCGCCGAGTTCGCAGGAATTGTGCCAATCGGCTTGGAGCCGAACCCGTGCTTTCCGGAGAAGAGAATGTAGCATTCCTGCCCCTCCTTCACGCCGAAGAGCCCCTTGCGCAGGCCATCCACCAGACTCTTGTCGTCCGCGAGACTTGCCTTGACCGGGGAAAAGTCCGCTCCGCCGAGCTCGTCCCAGCCGTTCTGCGCGGCGGTTTCCTCATGATTGGTCGCGAACATATTGTTCTGGCTGAGGCTCCCGGTGAAGGTGTAGGCGGCGTAGAAGAACGAAACCGTCCCCGAGGTCGAGAGACTGTCCTCGCCGACGCCCTCGTCAATCACGAGACGGCTGCACCCCTCGTTGACATAGACCCGCAGCGCCTTTGAACTGCTTATCTGGCTCTGTATGAACGAGTCAATCTTCTTGTCCTGACTGTCATAGGTCGTCTGCAGCTGCTGCTTCCCGCAGGCCGCCGCGACTATGACAGCCACGATGACCGCAGCCGCTTTCCGTATATTCCCGTTTTTCTTCATTTCTTCACCATATTTTCTGTCGCCTTTCTTCTTTTTCTGCGGTATCTTTGTCTTTCCGTCACGGGCGGCATCCCCACCTGACGGCCTACCGTCCGAAAAACTCCCTCGCGCACCTTTCTATGTAGGCGGCCGCCGCCCCGGGTCCGGATATGTCCGACGGAACCCCGAGCCTTCCTCCGGCCGCAAGCTCGTGCCCGCCGCCGTTGAAATAGCGCTTCGCGAACAGGTTTGCCGAGATCCCCCTCTTCGAGCGCACCGAGACCCTGAGCCTGTCGTGGCTTTCCTCCTCCTTGACGAAGACGCTCATCTTCACCTTCTCTATTCCCAGCGGAATGTTCACGAAGCCCTCGGACTCTCCCTCCCTTATGCCGTATTCATGGATTTCCGAGGCCGACATCACCGCGTAGGCCACCCCGTTGTCCATCACGCGCATCTTCTCGCCGAGGAAATATCCCATGAAGCGGAAGCGGTTTTCCCGGTACCTGTTGTAGAGGTTCCCCAGCAGCGCGTCCCTATCGACCCCGGCGGCAATCAGCTCCCCGGCCATCTTGAGCGTCGAAGGGTAGGTCGAGTTCGCGAAGTTGTTGCTGTCTGTCGTCATCCCGAGCATCAGCGCGGTCCCGGCCTCCTTTCCGAGCCTTTCCGCCTTCCCGTCAATGTCCGGCATCCCGAGCAGTATTCCGTAGAGCAGTTCGCAGGACGACGAAACTTCGCATTCAGAGAATATGAGGTCGTAAAAATCCGTGTCCGGGGATATGTGGTGGTCGATGAGTATCCTGAATCCTCCGAACCTCCGCACCGCGCCTTCGAGAGCGTCGGTCCTCTGCGGACTGTTGTAGTCTATGCTTATCAGGAGGTCGCATTCCTTCAGCGCCCTCTTCGCCGCGTCCTTCCTGTCGGCGATGCACCGTGTCAGGCTCTCGTCGAGCGCGAAGCCGAGATTTTCCGGGCACGGGTCGGGAAGGATGATTCGCACGGGCTTCCCGCGACCCATAAGGTAGCGGGCGAGGGCGGTCGAGCTGCCTATGGCGTCCCCGTCGGGATGCGCGTGGGTGGAAACCGCCACCGCCGACGCTTCCGAGATTCGCCTGTCCAGCTCCGCTAGCTTTTCTCCTGTAATCGTGTTCATTGTCCTGTGCACCTTTCCCCGCACTCGGCACGGATTCCTTTTTCCATGTCCCGGCACGGCATTCGCATTGCAAAATTACACATATTTTTTGAAGATTTCCTGTTGCAATTCATAAATCTAATTTATAACTTTGTCAAGTTTTTGAAAATAATAAAAGACCACGAATATGAACAAAGCAATTAAGATTACATTGACTTACATTCTCCTGCCTGCGCTGATTATATTCCTCGCAGTGATTACGGTCAAGAGCGTCATGGAGCCGATTGACTTCAACAAGGAAAAGGCGGCGCGAGAGAAGGTCGCCATCCAGCAGCTCAAGGACATCCGTGATCTTCAGGTGGCCTACAAGAGCGTGAACGGAAAGTTCGTCTCAACATTCGACACGCTTCAGACATTCTACAACACCGGCAAGATGAAGGTAATCATGAAAGTGGGCTCCATGGACGACTCCCTTGCCGTTGCCAACACCAAGGCTCTCAAGAAGAAGAATCCTAAGATTACCCCTGCTCAGATGCTTGAACTTACCAAGACCGGCCAGAGGCTCGTGTTCACCATCGAGAACGAGGTTCCGGTGAAGGATACGCTCTTCAACAACCGTCCGGACTTCAACATCAACACCATCGGGGTCATTCCGTTCAGCGGCGGACAGCCTGTCGAGATGGCTTCTACCGTCAAGATGGTCTCAGGTGTTCCTGTTCCTCTCTTTGAGGCGGAGATGCCGTACAAGGCTCTTCTCCATGGCATGGACAACCAGCTCAGAATCAACCTCGACGACGAGAGAATCAAGACAGACCGCTATCCTGGCCTCAAGGTAGGAAGCGTCACCGCACCTAACAACAATGCAGGTAACTGGGAGTAGGGACAGGATGTTCGTTCAGGTAGGCCTGAGCGGATTTTCCTTTCAGACAGAATCTGACAAGGCCAGGCATTCATCCGGATGGATGGATGCCGGGTCTGTTTTTACTGCCCGCGAGCTTCAGTGCCGCTATGACGAGGTGGAGATTTCACTGTTCACCCCAAAGGTGACTTTGGTCCCGTCCCAGTTCGTCCGTGGGGGCGGCGAGCGTGAGCTGCTTGCCTCGGTGGCGGACATCTCGGAGGCCGACGGCATTTTAAGCGTGGCTGTTCCGGAGTTCGCCGCGACGATGCTCTGGTCGCCGACAATAGGGGAGACGCTCTCGGAAACTTTGCGAAACACTGTCCTCATGGTGGATGGCAGGCGCGCCGAGGTGCTTCCGGAACTCTACTATATGCTCCGCTCTCTGTCCGACATCTCGCAGTATAACAAGATTGTGGCCTCGCTTGCCGACTCGCGCCTCTATCTCGTGATTGCCGAGGGCAGGAGCCTTCGCCTGTGCAATGTCTTTGACGCTCCGGACTTCACTACGGCCGAATACTGGATTTTTTCCGCGATGAAGAGTCTCCAGCTCAACCCGGACGTTTCGGACATCCTTTTCAGAACCCCGCTGACGGAAGATGAGGAAATATCCCTGTGCAGCTATTTCCGCAGCGTGGAAACCGTTTTCTGACATCGAATCTCTGTAAAGATGAAGACCAGCTTGGTCTAAGATGAATGTCACGGGTTTAATGTTTTTGGGTAATTATTTGAACATGAGGATAATAGGAGGAAAACTCAAGGGACGCACGATAGAGCTTCCCGCAGGCTATGCCGCCCGGCCCACGACCGATTTCGCGAAGGAGGGGCTGTTCAACATTCTTGACAACGAATACGAGTTTGACGGTCTGAAGGTGCTTGACCTTTTCGGCGGAGCGGGCTCTATCTCACTGGAGTTCGCCTCACGCGGGGTCGGAATGGCCTACGCCGTGGAGATGGCACCGGCAAACGCCTCGTTTATACGCTCGCAGGCCACAAAGTTCGGCCTCGACAACCTGACCGTCGTGCGCCACAATGTCTTTGACTTTCTTCCCCTCTGCAAGGAAAAGTTCGACATAATCTTCGCTGACCCTCCCTACGCAATAGAAGGCCTTGACACCATTCCGGACAAGGTGCTGAACTGCGGAATACTCAATCCGGAATGTTACTTCATCCTTGAGCATCCCGCAGAATATTCCTTCACCTCACATCCGCATTTCGTCAAAGAACGAAAGTACGGAAATGTTCATTTTACATTTTTCATATAAAGAACATTGGGAGCGAAATTGTATAAAGTGTTCGATTGCAAGGCTTGTGAGGAGTTAAAACCGCAGCAACCTAATGGTTGTGAGGATTTTGACGACGAAGCATAACGCAGCAAGCGGGCACTTTAGACATTTTCGCGTCTGAAGGCGATGCAGGCGTTATGCCCGCCGAAACCTAATGAGTCGGATATGGCTATTGTGAGCGGAGCCTCTACGGCAACGTTCGGCGTGTAGTCAAGGTCACATTCCGGATCCGGCGCATCGAGGTTGATGGTCGGCGGCACGATGCCGTCCCTGAGTGCAAGGACGGCGGCGATGGCCTCGAATCCGCCCGCAGCTCCGAGAGGATGTCCTGTCATTGATTTTGTGGATGATATGTGCGCACGGTGCGCCTCGTCCTCTCCGAGAGCCATCTTGAACGCCTTTGTCTCGCAGCTGTCATTGAGCTGCGTGCCCGTTCCATGGGCGTTGATGTAGAGACTGTCCTCTCCTGCGCGGTAGCCGGCTTCCGAAAGCGCCTCCCCGATGGCCTTGGACTGCGTGAGTCCGTCCGGCCTCGGAGCCGTGATGTGGTAGCCGTCGCAGGTGTTGCCGTATCCGCAGATTTCTCCCAGGATTTCGGCGCCCCTTGCCTTCGCGTGCTCATATTCCTCAAGAACCACCACTCCGGCTCCTTCCGCGAGCACGAATCCGCTTCTGTGTGCGTTGAACGGCAGGCAGGCATAGTTCGGGTCGTCGGAGCCGGTGAGCGCCTTTGCATTGGCGAATGCCGCAACGGCCATCGGGATGAGCGGCGATTCGGTGCCGCCGGCGATGATCGCGTCCGCATAGCCGTGCCGTATTGCCCTGTAGGCCTCTCCGATTGAGTGCGTCGCCGTGGCGCAGGCCGTCACGATGGGCAGGCACGGCCCGTTGGCATGGTGGCGTATGGCTATGTTCCCTGACGCGATGTTCGGAATCATTGTCGGCACATAGAGCGGAGAAATCCATCTCGGCCCGTTCGTAATCATCTTCTCCACCTCACGGTAGGTTGCCGGGAAGCCTCCGATTCCGGAGCCGACATAGACTCCGAGTCTGAACGGGTCTATGTTCCCGCCTTCGCCGGAGTTCAGGCCGGACTGATCCATTGCCTGCTTGGCTGCAGCCACTGCATAGACCGAGAAAAGGTCCTGCTTTCTCGTGAACGCGGGCTCGATTCCGAAATCCGCCGGGTTGAAGTCTGTGATTTCCCCAGCGACCGAGGCCTGGAGGTCTTCGGTGGAGAACCGCGTCAGTTTCTTGATTCCGTTTCTGCCGTTTTTCAGGTTGTCCCAATATGTGTTTACGTCATTCCCGGTCGGCGAAACTACGCCCATTCCGGTTATTACAACTCTCTTTTCCATATATGTTTAATATTTTTCTCGTTTCCGGACGGCAAATATACTCAAAATTTTTCTTGGTGCCCAAATTTGCCAAATTGGTTCAAATTTAATATTTTTGCAGCGTCTGTCGATTACTGGACCGTAAGAAAATTTGAGATATGAACAAAAGGCTTCCGCGCTATCTGCTGGACAAGTTCCAGCTTGTGGGACAGGTGACGTTTTCCGTGCTCTTCGGCATGGTTTTCATGAATCTGTATGTTCCTTTTTCAAAGACCGCGTGGTTCGAACTCGGCTATTCCTCCCGTTTCCTCTACACTCTCCTGTTCTTCTTCATCAGTGTCATTGTCCTGATTGTCAGCAGGGTAGTGATGTACAGGACGAAATATCTCTTTGAAATGAAGATATGGCACTATGTGCTCTGGTGCTTCGCTGAAATCGTCGTCATCTGCGGTATATACACGGGTCTGACGGTGCTGATTTCCGAGGTTCCGGAGGAGATGACCGTTTATGAGGTGTTTCTCAAGGCCATGCTCTACGGGTTCATATCCCTGGCGGTGCCGTACATAATCTCGTGTCTGTATTTCGCGCTCGTCGAGAAGGAAAAAATCATACGCCTGATGAACTACAGCAATGTCGTGACCGACGAGCCCGAACCGGAGACCGATGAACAGAAAATCACCCTTTTCGACATCGGAGGGACGCTGCGCTTTTCCGTGCGCCGCAGCAATCTCTACTTCATCGAGTCCGACGACAATTATATAAAGGTGTGGTATGACGACGGAAACGGGGACATGAAGCAGTATATGCTGCGCTGCCGCCTCAAGACCGTCGAGGAGACATTCAAGGACAGCACTCTCGTCCGCTGTCACCGCAAGTATGTCGTGAACACCGAACACGTCCGCGTGCTGCGCAAGGAGGGCGACGCCTTCGTCCTTGAGCTCGACTGCGGCCAGATTCCGCCGATTCCGGTCACCAAGACCTACGAGAAGGCGGTGCTGGCGAGGTTTTCTTAAGAAACCTGAAAAAACTGACCTGCCTCATCTCTGAAGCAGGTCATTCTTTTAATGTTTCTGAATAAACAACTTGGAGTAGGCGTAAAGGAGAGGATGGAGTGCAAGGCACCCGGTGCGGATGAAACCGCAGCAACCTGATGGTTGTGAGGATTTCATCAAGACGGGTAACGCGGCAATCCGCCTCTTATTTACGCCGTTTTGAGGCTCGCAGGCGCGATGCGGACTGTACCATCGCCTCGTCAAGCATGATGTTGCGTGCCGCAAGAATGTCCAGAATCATCGCGACGAGAGGGAAGAGCGCGGTCACCGAGAACACCATTTCATTCCATCCGCGCACCACATCTACTACTATCCAGACTTGGAACGCGAGAAGGTTTATCGCAGAGAGAGTCGCGACCCTCATCTGCGGAATCCTTATCTTGAAGGCGAACAGGGAGAAGGCGTTGCCTGCAAGCGTCACCGTCAGGAGGAAGAAATATGGAACCTTTTCGTAATACTTCACCGTCACCTCAGCGCCGTCCGGACCGAGGATGGTCGCGAACTTGCAGAAGAACATGGAGGTCAGCAGCGCCGTGGCGATTGCCAGATATAGTGTTTGAATCCTTTGCCACATAATTGTTGTGTTTCGTTCAACTTGTTTTTTTTGTTTGGATATGTTTCTTAATCGGATGCAAAAATAGCAAAAACTGCCCATTCGGAGAAATCCGCGGGCAAATATATTCCGAAAAGTTGAAAAATGACTATATTTGCAATATATGTGTCCGACACAAGGGCGTTTCGGTTAGAGATGTCAACTTGCGGAGGCCTTTTTGTTTAATATTAAAATCAACGAGTTATGCGTATAGCAGAATCAGAACTTATAATCAACGGGGACGGCTCCGTTTTTCACCTTCATCTCAGACCGGAGGAACTCGCTGACAACGTGATACTTGTCGGAGACCCGGGGCGTGTGGATATGGTTGCTGAGTACCTTACCGACATCGAGTTCCGCCATGCCTCACGGGAGTTCGTGACGACCACCGGCAAATTCAACGGGAAGCGCTTCACCATCGTCTCTACCGGAATCGGCTGCGACAACATCGACATCGTGATGAACGAGCTTGACGCCCTTGCAAACATCGACTTCGATACCCGCGAAATCAAGGAACGGAAGCGCTCGCTCAACATTCTCCGAATCGGGACCTGCGGCGCGATTCAGCCCGACATCCCTCTCGGCTCGTTCATCTTCTCCCACATTTCAGTCGGATGTGACGGTCTTCTCAACTGGTATGCCGACCGTGACAAGATTGCCATGCCGGAAATCGAGGAGGCGTTCAAGAAGCACGTGGGCTGGGCGAAGCACCTTCCTGACCCGTATTTCGTGAAGGCGAGCCAGAAGCTCATTGACAAGTTCAGCGACTGCACTGTTAAGGGAATGACAATCGCCGCATCCGGGTTCTACGGTCCTCAGGGACGTGTTCTCCGTATGCAGCTCGCGATGCCGGACATGGTCGATAAGTTCGAGAGCTTCGAGTTCGACGGCCGCCGTGTCACCAACTTCGAGATGGAGGGCTCCGCAGTCGCCGGAATCGCCGCGCATCTCGGGCATCATGCAGGTACTGTCTGCTGCGCCATCGCCAACCGGCACATCGGCAGCAGCAATCCTGACTATAAGGCGCAGGTGCGGAAACTGGTCGAATTGGCTCTTCAGAAGATGTCGGAATTATAATTGAACATCACCTGTCATTCAGAGCGGAATTGATGTATCAGACATCTCAATCGGAATGAAATTTCGCCTGTCATTTCATCGGAATGAAATTTTGCTTGTCATTTCGAGCGGAATGAAATTTTGCTTGTCATTTCGAGCGGAATGAAATTTCGCCTGTCATTTCGAGCGGAATGAAATGAAGTGAGAAATCTTTTTGCGATTTTGTAGGCTTAAAGATTTCTCACTTCGTTCGAAATGACAATACTATGTTCGAAATGACAATACCATGTTCGAAATGACAATACCATGTTCGAAATGACAATACCATGTTCGAAATGACAATACCATATCCGGATGGCAATACCATGTTAACGATGACGGTACCATACTCAACACGACATCACACTGCTCGCGGTGACCATCACTTTATTTGTAATGAAAGTGCTGTGATAGTGCACCTTGACGCGGTGGCCGTCCCTTAATTGTATAACTCGCTGAGGGTGAGGGTTGATGGCTCGATGCGAGGGTCGGTGACGGTGGCGTCTATGCTGCGCTGGATGTTGTCGGAGACGTTGACTTCCAGAAATTCCATGATGGCGGGGAGGTTCTCAAGGCCGGATGCGGCTATTTCGTGGCGTGCGCCCTCATAGCGGTAGATGCAGTGGTTGTAGCCTTTTTTGCGGCAGACTGACGCGATGGTGTTGGAACCGTACCAGCCAAGTTTGAAAAAGCGTGTCTGCCTGTAGTTCACGACCTTGTCCTCGGTCCCGTGGAAAAGAATCATCGGGCACGGAGCCTTGGCATATTTGAGGGCGCCGTTGCGGCTGAGTATCGCTCCCGCGAGGGAGACCACGCCCCTGTAGTTGAAGCCTTCCGGGAGGACCTTCGCCCAGCTGCTCCCGTTGCACAGCTCGTACTCGGCCTGAAGGACGGAAATCGCGCCGGCCGATGAACCCATGATGACCATGTTCCCGGTGTCGATTCCGAGCTCTTCGGAATTGTCGATGATGAAGTTGGTGGCGCTGAAGAGGTCTTCCACGGCGATGTGGATTGCATTGTCGATTGCATCGACGTTTCCTATTCCCACATTTTTCTGCCCCTTGAGACCGAGCCTGTAGTCAATTGCGACAATTCTCAGTCCTTCGCGCAGCATGGCATTGAAAAGCGGAGACAAGTCCGCGTCGTTGCGGCTGCCTCCCACGAATCCGCCGCCGAACATGAAGATGACCGTCGGCTTTTCCCGGCCGGTGACGAACTTTGTCGTGGCCTTTGCGGGTTCATAGATGTCCATATAGAGCCTGCAGGTGTCCCTTTCTGCAAACATATAGGTTCCGTCCGGTGTGGGCAAGGTCGTTTTGTGCGACTGTGCGGCGGCGGAGATGCACAAAAGCGCCGCGATGACGCCCGCGAAGGCTGTTTTCAATGCTGTTCTCATTTTGTCTGAATTTTTGAGGCCCGACGAATATGCAGGCCGGTTACAACCGCCGGCCATGATTGCATAATCTGTGCCTTGTTCCCTGATTTCGTGGAAGTTGTCTCTATTTCTTTACCTTTGCCTTGCTTACTGTCGTGCCTTTTTTGTCAGGAGAGAGGCCGATGTGCAGGCGAACCGTTTCCTTTCTGTTTCTGCGGCTGCGGTCGCCGATGATGAATTCGGAGACGGGATCTTCGACAAAACGCTGGATGACTCTCCTGAGCGGACGTGCCCCGTAGCTCGGGTCGAAGCCTGCCTCGGCGATGAACTTTTTCACGCCCGGAGCGATGTCGAGGCTGTAGCCCGCATCGAGAATCCTGCTCTGGAGCGCCTTCAGTTCAATGTTCACGATTTTAGCGATGCTTTCCGGAGTCAGGCTGTCGAAGAAAATCACCTCGTCGATGCGGTTGATGAACTCCGGCGGGAAGGTGCGCTTGAGCGCCTTGTTGAGGACTGTTCTGCGGTTGTCACCCACATTGCGGCCGGCCGTGGCGAACCCGACTCCGCTGCCGTATTCGTCAAGCTCGCGGGAGCCGACGTTCGATGTCATGATGAGGATGGTGTTGCGGAAATCTACGGTGTTTCCGTCGGCGTCGGTCAGTCTTCCGTCGTCAAGGACCTGAAGCAGGAGGCTATAGACATCCGGGTGCGCTTTCTCGATTTCGTCAAGAAGCACGACGCAGTAGGGCTTGCGGCGCACCTTCTCGCTGAGCTGTCCTCCCTCTTCGTAGCCCACATATCCCGGGGGCGCACCGATGAGCCTCGACACGTTGAACTTTTCGGAGTATTCGCTCATGTCGATGCGCACCATGTTGTCCTCGCTGTCGAAGAGGTATTCCGCTATCGACTTCGCGAGCTGGGTCTTGCCCACTCCCGTCGGACCTACAAAGAGGAAGGTGCCTATCGGGCGGGCGGGATCCTTGATCCCGGCGCGATTTCTCCGAATCGCGCGGACGACGCCGGCAACGGCCTCGTCCTGCCCGACTATCCGCTGCTCCAGACGGCTCTCCATCCGCATGAGCCTCAGGCTTTCCGACTGTGCCACGCTGCTCACCGGTATGCCGGTCATCTTGGAAACAACCTCCGCGACGTCCTCCCTCCCCACTGCCTTCCCTCCGCGCAGCCGCACCATCGACCCCGCCTCATCCATGATGTCCAGGGCCTTGTCCGGCAGGCACCTGTCGGTCACATATCTCGCCGACATCGATACGCAGGCCTCCAGCGCCTCTTCATTGTAGCTTACCCCGTGGTACTGCTCATACCTCGGGCACATCCGCTCAAGAATCGACAGCGTCTGCGCCGAGGACGTCGGCTCCACCACAATCTTCTGGAAGCGCCTGTCAAGCGCCCCGTCCTTTTCCACAATCTTGCGGAACTCGTCGAGCGTGGTGGCTCCTATGCACTGAATCTCTCCGCGCGCGAGGGCAGGCTTGAGTATGTTCGCCGCGTCAAGGCTTCCCGAGCCGCCTCCCGCCCCGACCATGGTATGAAACTCGTCTATGAACAGAATCACGTCCGGATTGGCGGCTATCTCGTTCATGATGCCCTTGAGCCTCTTCTCGAAGTCACCTCTGTAGCGCGTTCCGGCAACAACCGAGGCTATGTCGAGCGAAACCAGCCTCTTTCCGGCAAGGGTGGGCGGCGTGTCCCCCGTTGCAATCCGTATGGCTATTCCTTCCACAATCGCCGACTTGCCCACGCCCGGGTCTCCTATAAGCATCGCGTTGTTCTTCTTCCTTCTGCCGAGAATCTGAATCACCCTCATGATTTCGTCCTCCCGCCCGACGACAGGATCCAGCCTGTGCTCCCTTGCCGCCGCAGTGAGGTCATACCCGAACTCGTCCAGCAGGCTCTGCTCCTCCGTCCGCATCCTTTCATCGCCCATCCCGGCGCGTTCTCCATCACTCATTCCAGCCCCCGTTCCAGCACTCATTCCTGCTCCTGCCCCGACGCCCGCCTCAGCTCCCGCTTCAGCACCGCCCCTGCCGCTCATCCCGCAGCCCTCTCCGCGCCTTGTCCCGGCGTCGTTCCCGGCTCCCGCCTCAGCGCCGTTTCCTCCGCCCGCGTCCCCGCCGCCCAGCAGCCCGAGCCGCGAGAACTCGTCCAGCAGCAGGCTGTAGGTCAGCCCGTGCTCCCTCAGATACTCCGCTCCGTAGCCCGACATGGCCTTGCACAGCGCAAGCAGCAGGTGCTGAGGCCCAACGACCGTCCCGCCGGCCTTCGTCGTCTCGAAAACGGCGATGTTTATGATATTCGCCCCGCTGCGCGACAAGGTGATGCTGTCGATGTCGGAATAGGGAATGTGCCTGCTTTCTGAAATCTTCTCGTCGATGAAGCCCTTGAGGTCGGACAGGTCTATCCCGAGAAACCTCAGATGCGCGGCAGCGAGATTTTCCTCGTGACGCAGTATCCCCAGGAAGAGGTGGTCCGCCCCGATCATATAGCTCCCCGTCCTCATCGCCTCCTCGCGCGCATAGTTCACGATTGCGTTGAGCGTGTCCGATACAGATATTTTCATATAAGAGTATTCCTTTTCAAATTTAGAAACCTTCAAAAAATAACCTGCCTCATCTTTTTCATCCTTTTCGGTCCATATTTATTTTCTCATCAGTCGTGTACATCCAGTACACTCCTTCTTCCAAAAGAAATCTATACTCGAAAATCAAAGACAAATCTGAAGCAGTTTATTCTTTTCATGTTTCTTGAATCTTCCCGGAGCCTTTTTACGCCCCGATTTTTGCAAAATTACGCAAATCTCCGTATATTTGCAAGCTATGCCGTGCCTTCGCGTCAGATGTCGGAGAACACGGATTTCGGAACGGACGATACATATATTATATATCTCCGAAAAAGTGAAAAACGAAGATTTGAAATATGGAAAACAACGAAGAAAAGATTACGACAGGCCGGATTGAGCAGGTGGACATCGACCAGCAGATGAGGAGCGCGTACATCGACTATTCGATGTCGGTGATTGTCTCGCGTGCCCTTCCTGATGTCAGGGACGGTCTAAAGCCTGTCCACAGGAGGGTGCTCTTCGGCATGGAGGGACTGGGACTGTCCTACTCCGGGCAGACAAAGAAGTCCGCCAGAATCGTCGGCGAGGTGCTCGGTAAGTACCATCCGCACGGAGACTCCAGCGTCTATGACGCGATGGCTCGTCTCGCGCAGTGGTGGAGCGTGCGCTATCCGCTCGTCTATGGGCAGGGTAACTTCGGCTCCATGGACGGCGACCCCGTAGCGGCCATGCGTTACACCGAGGCCAAGCTCGAAAAGATTTCGGAGGACATTCTCGGCGACCTTGAGAAGGACACGGTCGATATGCAGAACAACTTCGACGACTCCCTTCAGGAGCCGACCGTGCTGCCGACCAAACTGCCTCTGCTCCTGCTGAACGGCTCTTCGGGAATCGCCGTCGGAATGGCGACGAACATGGCTCCGCACAACCTCTCCGAGGTCTGCGACGGCATCTGCGCCTACATCGACAACCCCGACATCACCGTCGAGGAGCTCATGCACTTCATCAAGGGACCGGACTTCCCGACAGGCGGCATCATCATGGGCCGTCAGGGCATCAAGGATGCCTTCGAGACCGGCCAGGGCAGGATTGTAATCCGTTCAAAGACTGAAATTGAGGTGAGCGAGAGCGGCCGTGAGACCATTGTCGTCACCGAGATTCCATATATGGTCAACAAGCGCGAGATGATTGAGAAAATCGCCGAACTTGTCGAGACCAAGAAGATAGACGGAATATCTTATGTGAACGACGAGACCACCCGTCACGGAGTGCGGATTATCATCCGCCTCAAGCAGGGCGCTAATTCGAGCGTTGTGCTGAACAGCCTGTTCAAGTACTCTCCGCTCCAGTCCAGCTTCAGCGTGAACAACGTCGCGCTCGTGAACGGCCGCCCTTATACGCTGAACCTCAAGGACCTTATCCGCAATTTCGTGGAGCACCGCCATCAGGTCATCGTGCGCAGGACAAAGTTCGACCTCAAGAAGGCGCAGGCCCGCGCCCACATCCTTGAAGGTCTTCTCAAGGCCCTTGACGTGATAGATCAGATTATCGCTATTATCCGTGCGTCAAAGAGCGTTGACGACGCCAAGTCCCAGCTCATCGAAAGGTTCGAATTCACTGACATACAGGCATCCGCAATCGTCGAGATGCGTCTGCGTCAGCTCACGGGACTCGAAAGGGAGAAGCTTCAGAGCGAATATGACGAACTCATGAAATTCATCAAATACTGCATCGACGTTCTCGGAAGCTACGATATGCAGATGGCAATCGTCAAGGACGAGACCATGCTGATGAAGGAGAAATACGGCGACGCGAGAAGGACCGAAATCACCCTTTCCGCAGAGGAATTCAATCCGGAGGACTTCTATCCGGACGAGGATGTCGTGGTGACTATCTCGCATCTCGGATATATAAAGAGGACTCCGCTCACCGAGTACCGCACCCAGGCCCGCGGAGGAGTGGGCATGAAGGGCGCCGCCAAGAGGGACGCGGACTTCATCGAGCACATCTATGTCGCCAATATGCACAGCACGCTCCTCCTCTTCACAGAGAGCGCCAAGTGCTTCTGGCTCAAGGTCTATGAGGTTCCGGAAGGCTCACGCTCATCGAAGGGACGCGCCATCCAGAACGTTCTGAACCTTTCAGCCGAGGACAGAATAAAGGCATATCTTAATGTCCGCAACCTCAAGGACGAGGAGTACATCAACAGCAATTATGTGGTTCTATGCACGAAGAACGGCATCATCAAGAAGACCACGCTCGAAGCCTATTCACGGCCTCGCGCGAACGGAGTCATCGCCCTCACCATACGCGAGGGGGACGAGCTTCTCGATGTTGCCCTCACAAGCGGCAGCAGCCAGATTTTCATCGCCGGCAAGGAGGGACGCTGCGTGAGGTTCGACGAGTCTGACGTAAGGCCTATGGGCAGGACCGCCGCCGGAGTGAAGGGAATCAACCTTGACAGCGGGAGCAATGAGGTCATCGGGCTGCTCAGCTACGAGCCTCAGGCCGAAGATGCCGCCGACCACTCGATTCTGGTTGTCAGCGACCACGGCTACGGCAAGCGCTCCGATTTCGAGGAGTACCGCAAGACCAGCCGAGGCAGCAAGGGCGTCAAGACCCTGAACATCACCGACAAGACAGGCGAGCTCATAGCCATAAAGAATGTTACGGACAATGATGACCTGATGATCATCACCCGTTCCGGCCTTACCATCCGCATGGCCGTCGCCGACATACGCATCGCCGGCAGGGCTACTCAGGGCGTGCGCCTTATCAACATCAAGGACGGCGACTCGATTGCCGCGGTTTCGGTCGTTGCGAAGAGCGACGATGAGGACGAGGTTACCGAGGCTCCTGCGGAACAGCCTGCCGAGGGCGCTGCGGCGGCTCCGGAAACAGGGGAGACTTCCGAAACCCCGGAGACTTCCGGGTCTGCGGAAACTTCCGGAGACGAGGCGTGATTATTGAATAAGGACAGAAAATAACACATCAAAATTTGAATATTATGAAAAAGACTTTAATCGCACTGACAGTTCTGCTTTCGTCAGCAATGATTGCAACTGCACAGCAGAAGTCACCCGAGGCGCTGCGCTCGGCCGTGGAAAAGGCTGAGGCTGCCGCCGAGAATCCGAAGAAGGCCGGAAAGCCTGACACATGGATGAAGATAGGCAAGGCTTATGTGGATGCCTACAACGGCCCTGCCGGACAGCTCTGGATAGGCGCATCCCAGACAGAGCTCCAGCTCGTGACGGGCAACGCTCAGCCGATTTCGGTGGAGACTGTGGAACTCAGCGGCTCTCCTTGCCAGAAGCAAGTGTTCGCCGACAAGGAACTCTATTTCAACCAGCAGGGACAGCTCGTCCTCATCAATGTCACGAAGCCAGTCTATGACGATGCCCTTGCAAAGGCTGTCGAGGCTTATGCGAAGGCCGGCGAACTTGACCCGGCGGGCAAGAAGAGCAAGGCCATCACCGAGGCTCTCAACGACATTTCCGGAAAGTACCTCACCGACGGAATGAACGACTACACCCTTGGGAACCTCAAGGCTTCGACCATTGACTTCGAGAATGCTGCAAATGCTGCCATGACCCCTCCAAGCAACCGTCTTGACACCACGGCCGTCTATAACGCCGGCTTCACGGGATGGGCATACGCCAACTCCCTCGCGCAGACGGATTCTCTTGCAGCGGTTGCCGAGTATCAGCGTGCCAAGGGCTTCTTCGAGACCTGTCTTGCAAACGGCTACTACTACGAGGGCGGCGAGGTGTTCGCGAAGCTTCACGACATCAATAACAAGCTCGGCGACAAGACCGCCGCAAGGCAGGTTCTTGAGGACGGTTTCCAGAAATTCCCTGACAGCCAGAGCATCCTCATCTCCCTCATCAACTTCTACATCGAGAACAACGAGGACCCGGACAAGCTCTTCACCCTCATCGACGCCGCAATCGCCAATGAGCCTAACAACGCGTCCCTCTACTATGTGAAGGGCAACATCTACAAGCAGCTCGGCAAGCAGCAGGAAGCGAAGGATTCCTACTACAAGTGCGCGGAAATCAACCCGGACTACGAGTTCGGCTACATCGGCGCCGGCATCATGCTCTACGAGAATGCCGTAGCCCTTTCGGAGAAGGCTTCCAACGAGATGGATGACAAGAAGTACGAGGAACTCGTCGCTCAGTTCGAGCAGTGCCTCAAGGATGCCGTCGAGCCGTTCGAGAAGGCCTACGCCGTTTCAAAGGATGAGAGCATAAAGAACAACATCGCCCTCTACCTCAAGAACATCTACTACCGTTTCGTCACCCAGGGTCCTGAATACGAGGCCGCCTACAAGAAGTATGACGAAATCGTAAAAAACAGTCAGCAGTAAGACATACTGTCATTTAATATAATATACTGTCGTTTAGTATATTGTCATTTCGAGTAGTATATTGTCATTTCGAGCGAAGCGAGAAATCTTTGTGCGGCTAACCAAAGATTTCTCGCTTTCCGTATTTGGTCATTTGAGGTGTTTTTGTTTGGTTATTTGAGGCAATTCTATTTGGCGATTTATGGTGTTTGGGGCGTTTGAAGTTGCTCTGGTGAGACGGCGAAGAGTTGTGAAGATGCAAGGCTTGCCGTGCTGTCAAATACCGGAGCAACCTTGTGGTTGTGAGGATTTTTGCAGCGCGGCGTAACGCGGCAGATTCGCCGCTATTCGCCGTCGAACGCCTTGACGATTTTTGTGACTAAAGGATGCCGCACGATGTCTGCATTGGTGAAGCGGATGCAGGCGATGCCCTTGATTCCCTCCACGAGTTTCATTCCCCGGAGCAGGCCGCTGTCGGACTTGTTGGGAAGATCGACCTGGGAGGCGTCGCCGGTGACGATGAACTTCGCGTCGCGGCCCATTCGCGTGAGGAACATCTTGAGCTGGCCGAGGTTGGTGTTCTGCGCCTCGTCGAGAATCACGCAGGCGCGGTCGAGGGTGCGTCCGCGCATATAGGCGAGCGGTGCAATCTGAATCGTACCGTCGGCTATGAAGTCCTGAAGCTTCTTCGGCGGAATCATGTCGCCGAGCGCGTCGTAGAGCGGCTGGAGATACGGGTCGAGCTTGTCCTTGAGGTCTCCCGGCAGAAATCCGAGCCTTTCCCCGGCCTCCACCGCAGGCCGCGTGAGTATAATCCTCTTCACCTCGCGGTTCTTCAGCGCCCTCACGGCCAGCGCGATGGCAACGTATGTCTTTCCCGTTCCCGCAGGTCCCACGGCAAAGAGCAGGTCGTTCTCGAAATATGCCTTAACCATCTTCTCCTGCGTGGCATTCCGCGCCTTTATCGGCTTTCCGTCGTTCCCGAACACAATCGGCGCGTCCGAGTGCATCATGAATTCCTCAGCGGCGTTCCCGCCCTCGAAAAGTTCCTCCACGTCGTAGGTCGAGAGCGTCCGCTTGTGCATCCTCTTCTCAATCAGCCTGCTGAACTTCTCGTTGAACCCGATGATGTCGTCCTGCATCCCGTCCAAAAGCAGCTCATTTCCCCGTGCCACCACCTTTAACTTCGGAAAATAAGCGCAAAGCGCCTCCAGAAGCCTGTTAGCCGGCCCGTAAATCTCAATAGGGTCAATCGCCTCAAGTGTAATCGTCTTTTTCATCTATCCGTTTTTGCCGGCCGTTGTTAGTTTATACTCCTTTGGCGTTATTAGTTTATAATCCGAAGGAGTTGTTAGTTTATACCGCAAAAATAATGATTTATTTGCAGAAATTCAATCTTTTCCAGGTGGAGAGCATCTTGTCGTGGTCGGCGGGGTTGAGCCAGAGGTCGCGGTGGTCGGCGTAGTCGGCGACGGGGATGACGGTGTAGCGGGAGTCGAAGCCGCCGGGGCGGGAGCACCAGAGCCATATAAGTTCTGTGGAGTCGAGGCGGGTGCCGCTGTGGTCGCGGATAAGCGTCAGGCGTGCCATCAGTTCCAGCTGCGTGTCGCGGGCGCTCATGTTGGAGAGGGCGTTGCCGAGGGAGTAGAGGACGGGGACGCGGCGGGCGGCTCCTTCGGGAGTGTCAGAGATTTTTTCAGAGTCCTTGCCGGAGTATCCGTCCGAGCCGGCGGCCTTCGTGTCCTGCCGGACAAAAACTGACGCGGTGTCCTGAACCACGTGCGGGTGCGCCCCTATGATGATGTCGGCTCCTGCTTCGGCAAGAAAACGCGCCGTGCTCTCCTGGGAGGCGTTGTGCCGCGTCCGGTACTCCTCGCCCCAGTGGGGAAAGACAATCGTGAAGTCGGAGGCGGCGGCAGAGGCGGCAACCGTTCTGCGTAGCCTCTCCGTGTCGCCGAGCCAGTTGACGGAGGTGCCCCGGATTCCGCTGTTGGTTCCGTAGGTCGCGTTCACGATGCCGAGCCGGATGTTGTTCGCCCGGACGAAGAGCGGGGCGGAGAGCGAGTCGCAGCCCGTGTGGAAGATGCCGAGGGAGTCGTGGAGGCGGTCGTAGAGCCGTAGCGTGCGCCCAAGCCCTGCCGCTCCCTTGTCCGTGATGTGGTTGTTGGCCGTCAGAAACACGTCGATGCCGCAGTCCGCCGCAGTCAGCGCGTAGTCTTCCGGGGCGCTGAAGCAGGGGTAGCCGCTGTACGGTCTGCCGGCAAGGGTGAATTCCATGTTCGCGATGCTGACCGTCGCCCCTTCAAGAAGCGGGCGGATCAGCCGCAGGCTCTCCCTCCAACCGCCCTCCGCAATCTGGGCCGAGTGCATCATAAGGTCTCCGAGCACGCAGACGGTCGCCGTGTCGGAACGGTCAAGCGGCCCCGGGGACGGCGGCATCGGTTCCCGGATGACATCGTCCATGAACAGAGCCAGAATCCCCGACAATATTACAGCCAATACTCTCTGCATCCCTCGGGCGTCACGCTACTTGTGTGATTTCTTCGCCCCTTTGGCGGGGGCTGCCGGAGCGTTCTCGATGAACTCGATGTTCTCATTGTTGAGCCTGATTCCCAGCCACTTGGTGAACTTTTCCTTCTCGGACTGGCTCATGGCTTTGCTTGTATTTGCCACCACGACGATTCTCCTGCAGACCTTCAGGCTGTCCGCAGTCACCCCGGCGCCGTCCCCGATGCTCAGCTCGGTAATCTCCGGCCACGAATTTATGGCCTCGCGCGTAACCTGCGCGTATGGAATCTCGTTCTTCTTTATCAGCTCAATCTCCGCCTCAAGCCTCTTGATTTCGTCGTCCCTGCGGTTGATTTCGCTGTCCGTCCGGGCGTATATCCCCTGAATCAGCTCTTTCTCGACCTTGCTCTGCCCGTTCGTGTGCTCGTTGATGACCACCTGCTCCTGCTTGAGGCCAGCGGCCTTCGCGATCTCGTAGAGGTTGTTGCGCTCGACGGCGGAAAGTTCCTCTCCGGTGATGAACAGCTCGACCTTGCCCCCGTCCTCGTGGCTGATTTTGTAGTCATAGATGATTGAGTTCCCGAGTGACTTGTTCTGCTGCACGAAGCCTATCGCCTTGTCCTCGAAATTGTTGTTCCTTATGAGGGTTATGGCGGACCAGATGCTCGGGACGATGAAGATGATCATCACCACCGCTATCAGCCATTTCGTCCGCTTCTCCGTCCTGCTGTCGTTGAACTTCACTGCATTGAATCCGAGCACCTTGGCCGCGAGATAGGTCGCCAGGGCGATGAACACGCAGTTGATGAAGAAGAGGTAGAGGGCTCCGAAGAAATAACTCATGTTGCCGTTCGCCAGACCGTAGCCGGCCGTGCACATCGGAGGCATGAGGGCGGTCGCGATGGCTACTCCCGAGAACACCGTCCCCTTTTCCTTGCGGCACTGCTCGAATATTCCGGCGCAGCCGCCGAAGAGCGCGATGAGTACGTCGTAAATAGTCGGGTTCGTCCTCGCCAGGAGTTCCGTCGGGTTGCTGAGGTTCAGCGGGGTGATGAGGAAGTAGAGGCATGAGGCCACGAGCGCGATTCCCATCATGGTCAGCAGGTTCTTGCCGGCTTCCCTGAACAGGCTTATGTCGTTGATTCCCAGCGAGAGGCCGATGCCGAAGATTGGCCCCATCAGCGGGGAGATGAGCATCGCTCCGATGATGACGGGCGTCGAGTTGATGTTGAGCCCGATTGACGCGATTATTATCGAGAAGGCGAGAATCCATGCGTTGGGACCCTTGAAATATATGTTCGACCTGATTGACTGTTCGGCCGCCGCCGTGTCCATGTGTCCTGACAAATCAACGATGTCCTTGAAGAAATGTCCGATTTTACCGAAAAAGTTCATATTATTTTCAAAAAATTTGAAACACTATATCCCATACCGACTGCAAATATATGGATTTTTATCCTAAATTTGCAGATTGCTTCCGGTGCACCGTCCGCTGACCTCATGAAAAAGGGCATCAAAAACGGAGGGAACGGCACTGAAGCCATGCTGAAAAGTTAATGAATATGAAGAGAACTGCCATTGTAGCCTTGATTCTCACAGCCTCGATTGTCTGTGGCTGTGACTTTTTCCGCGGCCTTGCCGGCAGACCCACAAGTGCCGAGATAGACGGCAAGCGCGCGGCTATTGAACTCGCGGAGCGGGAGCGGGAACAGGCCCGCCTCGATTCCGTCCGTGTCGCGGAAAAGACTGTGAACGATTCGCTTGCGGCGCTCTCGCGCATTGACAGTCTCGGAGTCGCTGTCATCTCCCTTTCAGGCCTCGGCGGTGCGGAGAGCGCGGTTTCCGGGGGCTATGCCATTGTAGTGGGGTCTTTCAAGGCTGCGCCCAATGCGGAGGGGATGGCAAAAATTGTCTCGGAAGCCGGCTATGCGCCTGTGATTCTGACGTTCAGAAACGGGATGGCGGCCGTCGCGGTTGAGCCGTGCACGCGGATTTGTGACGCGGTGGCGGCCTATACTAAAGTTAGAAACGAAAAATTCTGTCCGAAAGATGCGTGGATTCTCAAGAATGATTAGAGCGGCGGCTTCTTCGCGGCCGCTCATCTCAGGCTTCGCGGCCGTGCTCGTCATGCTGTCTTCCGGAGGCAGCGCATTCGCCCAGTACCGCTCGGGAGGAGCCTACGAGGAACTTTATGACAGCGAGACCGCGGCGGCCTTCCGTCACCACATCCGCTCCATCGCCTCGGCCGACACGGAAGGTCGCGCGGCGGGTTCTCCGGGAGAAAAGGCCGCTGCCGAGTATGTTGCGGGGCAGCTTGACGCGAAGGGCGTGGAACTGCTCGACCTGTCTGCGGACAACACCTTCGGAATCACTACTGAAAACGGTGACACGCTCACTTCCCGCAACGTCGTGGGCTACATTCAGGGCTCGGACGCGAAGCTGCGCGAGCGCTACATCGTGATAGGGGCGAGGCTCGACAATCTCGGCTCGGACAGCTACACCGTTGACGGGAATCCCGTCGAGCGCATCTATTACGGGGCGAACGGAAACGCATCCGGACTCGCGATGATGCTGGAACTCGCGGGAATGCTGGAGAACAACTCCTTCTCGCTGAAGCGCTCCGTGATTTTCGTCGCTTTCGGAGCTTCGTCAAAGACCTATGCCGGGGCATGGTATTTCCTCAACAGGGCATTCTCCGACGCCGGAAACATCGACGCGATGATAAATCTCGACTGCCTGGGATGCGGAAACAACGGCTTTTACGCCTACACCTCCTCGAACGTCGATATGAACACCATCCTGCGCACTCTTGAGGGCGACCTCCTTCCTGTCCGGCCGGAGATTACCTCCGCTGAGGTCTATCCGTCGGATCACAGGGCGTTCTATGCCAAGGAGATACCGTCGGTCTGCTTTTCCACGGGAAAATATCCCGAGCATGACACCGAGCGCGACACGGAATCCATAATCGACTATCCGTCGATGGAAAGGATACTCGAATACCTCTACGATTTCTCGATGACTCTCGCGAATACGGGAATACGCCCTTCGTTCAACGACAGCGTGGCTCCGCTGCGGCGCGGCTCCGCGTTCGACGACGTGATTCCGTACTATGAGTGCGACCAGCGGCCGGCGTTCCTCAACAGCACCGACCCGAGGCAGTTCCTTTCCAAGTGGGTGTATCAGTATCTGAAATATCCTTCATCGGCGGTGAAGAACGGCGTTCAGGGCACCGTGATGGTGGATTTCATCATCGACAAGAGCGGAAAGGTCACGGACGTGAAGGTGGCCCGTTCAGTCAGCGAGGAACTTGACGCGGAGGCCGTGAAGGTGATTGAGGCGTCTCCGAAATGGAAGCCCGCCCGCGTCGGCGGCAACAAGGTGCGCTGCTCGATGACCCTTCCGGTGGAATTCCGGCTGGAGAAGAGCGGCAGGGGCGGATTTGGAGTGAATAACATAAGAGTAAAATAAGAGTATATGGCAGATTACAATTTCAGAGAAATTGAGGAGAGATGGCAGGCCTATTGGGCCGCGAACCACACATTCGAGGCACAGGCCGACCCGACGAAACCGAAATACTATGTCCTTGATATGTTCCCTTACCCTTCAGGGGCGGGTCTTCATGTCGGGCATCCGCTCGGCTACATAGCGAGCGACATCTTCAGCCGCTACAAGCGCCTGCGCGGCTTCAACGTGCTTCATCCGATGGGCTACGACGCGTTCGGGCTTCCGGCCGAGCAGTATGCAATCCAGACCGGACAGCATCCGGCGAAGACGACCGAGGACAACATTGCCCGCTACCGTCGCCAGCTCGACCGCATCGGCTTTTCCTACGACTGGTCGCGTGAGATCCGCACCTGTGACCCTGCCTATTACAAATGGACCCAGTGGGCGTTCCTCAAGATGTTCGGAAGCTGGTACGACAACGACCTTCAGAAGGCACGTCCGATTGAGGAGCTTGAGGCTGCCTTCGCTGAAGGAGGCAGCGAGTCAGTCAACGCCGCCTGCTCTGAGCATGAGCCGTTCACGGCGGAGCAGTGGAATGCCTTTGACGGGAAGCAGAAGGCCGCGGCTCTGATGAACTGGCGCATCGCCTATCAGGGAGAGACTTCCGTGAACTGGTGTCCGAAGCTCGGGACGGTACTTGCCAACGACGAGGTCAAGGAGGGCTACTCCGTGCGCGGCGGTCATCCTGTGGTGCAGAAGAAGATGACCCAGTGGCAGCTGAGGGTTTCCGCGTATGCGGGAAGGCTTCTCGACGACCTTGAGGCTCTGGACTGGACCGATTCTCTGAAGGATATGCAGCGCAACTGGATTGGAAGGAGTCAGGGCTGCGAGATGGTCTTCAAGACATATAACGGCGAGACGGAGTATGACGTGACTATATTCACCACCCGTGCCGACACCGTTTTCGGAGTGACTTTCCTCGTGCTTGCGCCGGAGAGTGACTGGGTTGATAAGCTCACGACGGCTGACCGCAGGGCAGAGGTCGATGCCTACCTCGCGCAGGCCCGCAAGAAGACCGAAAGGGAGCGCATCTCCCAGACAAAGACGGTTGCGGGCGTGTTCTCCGGCTCATACGCGGTGAATCCGCTCACCGGGGAGAGGGTTCCGGTGTGGATTTCCGAGTATGTGCTCGCGGGCTACGGCACGGGCGCGATTATGGCCGTGCCGGCCCATGACAGCAGGGACTATGCCTTCGCCAAGGCCTTCAGCCTGCCTATTGTTCCGCTCATCGAGGGCTGTGACGTCAGCGAGGGCAGCTTCGACGCCAAGGAGGGAATCATGTGCAACTCCGGCTTCCTGAACGGAATGAGCGTCAAGGAGGCCATTCCGGCGGCGATTGACTATGTGGAAAGCCACGGTCTGGGACACCGGAAGATAAACTACCGTCTGCGCGACGCGATTTTCTCCCGTCAGCGCTACTGGGGGGAGCCGTTCCCGATTTGCTACAAGGACGGCGTCGCCACTCCGCTTCCGGAGAGCAGCCTTCCTCTGCAGCTTCCTGAAATCAGCACATACCTCCCGACCGAGACCGGGGAGCCGCCTCTTGCGCGTGCCAAGGACTGGAACTATGAGGGCAACCCTCTCGAAACCAGCACGATGCCGGGATTCGCGGGCAGCAGTGCCTACTACCTGCGCTATATGGACCCGCACAACTCCGAGGCTCTCGTTGGCCGCGACGCTGACGAGTACTGGCGCAACGTCGATCTCTACATCGGCGGAACCGAACACGCCACGGGTCATCTTATTTATTCCCGTTTCTGGAACAAGTTCCTCTACGACCTCGGATATGTGTGCGAGAAGGAGCCTTTCCGCAAGCTCATCAACCAGGGAATGATTCAGGGCCGCTCGAACTTTGTCTATAGAATCATCGGCACCAACACCTTCGTTTCCTACGGGCTCAAGGACAAATACGAGACGACGGAGATTCATGTCGATGTGAACATCGTGAACAACGACCGTCTCGACACGGAGGCGTTCAGGCGCTGGATGCCGGATTTCGCGAACGCGGAGTTCATACTCGAAAACGGCGAGTACGTCTGCGGCTGGGCAATCGAGAAGATGAGCAAGTCCATGTTCAATGTCGTCAATCCTGACACGGTCTGCGACACCTACGGAGCCGATACCCTGCGTCTCTACGAGATGTTCCTCGGCCCGCTGGAGCAGAGCAAGCCGTGGGACACCAAGGGAATCGACGGGGTTCACCGCTTCCTCAGGAAAGTCTGGAGGCTCTTCTACGACCGCGACGGGCTCATTCTCACGGACGGGAAGGCCACTCCTGCGGAACTCAAGACCCTTCACAAACTCATCGGCAAGGTCACTTCGGACATCGAGGCCTTTTCCTACAACACCGCGATTTCCGCGTTCATGATTGCCGTGAACGAACTTACCGAACTCGGGTGCAGCAAGCGTGAGGTACTCGAACCGCTCGTAGTCCTGCTCAGCCCGTTCGCTCCTCACATCGCGGAGGAACTCTGGAGGGCATCCGGGCACATAGACACCATCACATGGGCGCAGTGGCCTGAGTATGACGAGTCTCTGACCGTTGAGCACAACTGCACCTACGCGGTGTCCTTCAACGGCAAGACCCGCTTCACCCTCGACCTGCCGAAGGCAATGCCGAAGGAGGAGGTCGAGGCCGAAGTCCGGGCCAATGCCCTGACGGCGAAATATGTCGGAGACGGGAACATACTCAAGATGATTGTCGTCCCGGGCAAGATTGTGAATGTCGTGGTGAAGTAAATATTCCTTTAGGATGGAAAGAAAAAAGGTTTGGGGCGTTCTGTGGGACTATCTCGTGCTGAGCTTCGGCACGCTGATTTATTGTATGGCATGGACTTCTGTGCTGTTGCCTAACCACATCGCCAGCGGCGGCCTTACCGGCGCGTGCGCCATTTTCCAGTATGCGACCGGAGTGCCGATATCGTATTCGTTCTTCGTCATGAACACGATACTCATAATCATAGGTTCCATGATCATGGGCAAGGGCTTCGGGTTCAGGACGATATATGCCTATCTCCTCTCGTCGCTGTTCCTCTACATCCTTCCGAACTTCGACCAGTGGCTGACGGTGGCGCTTGACGAAAAACTTTTCGCCGCGCTTCTCGGCGGGTTTATCGAGGCGTTCGGAATCAGCTTCGTCCTCAACAAGGGCGGCAGCACGGGAGGCACGGACATCATCGCCGTGTGCATCAACAAGTTCTGGCCGATTTCTCTCGGCAAGGTGTATCTGTGCGCGGACCTGCTCATCATCTTCACGGTGATGTTCCTTCCGGACATGGGCATAACTGACGTTCTCTACGGCTATGTGGCGATGGTCGCCTTCTCCTTCGGCGTCGATTATTTCACGCTCGGGCCGAAATCCACGGTGCAGGTCCTCATATTCTCCAAGAAGTATGAGGAAATCGCTGACAGGCTCATCTCCATGGACAGGGGAGTGACGGCGCTCAATTCCGTGGGCTGGTACTCCGGGGAGGAGAGCAAGGTCCTTCTGGTGATTGTGCGCAAGAGCAACTATCAGGCGGTAGTGAACCTTGTCAAGGAACTGGACGACAAGGCTTTCGTGTCGGTATCAAACGCCGCGAGCGTGTTCGGCGAGGGCTTCGAGGAAATCAAGTCCGGCGTGTCGGGGCGCAGGAAGGCGGGATGCGCGGTGACGCGGTGGTTTCGGAAGAAGATGAAATGAATAAAGAATAAATATGACAACAAGTACAGTTCTAAAGAGCAATGCGTGGACGACGCTGAAGGAATACGGAATCATGTCCCTCGGACTTCTGGTCTATGCGATAGGATGGACGATGTTCCTTCTTCCGAACAACCTTGTCGGCGGAGGCGTTTCGGGTATATCCGCAATCATCCAGTACGCGACGGGCGGGCATATACCGATGGGATGGAGCTATTTCGTCATAAACGTCGTTCTCCTCATTTTCGGAATCGCCATTCTCGGAAAGGGATTCGGGTGGAAGACGGTCTATGCGATTGCATACACGTCCGTGATACTCAACCTGTTTCCTAAGATTATCCCTATGGAGTTCCTGACCGAACTTTCTGATGCAATCGGACCGCTGCTCTGCACCGTGCTCGGCGGCGTGTTCTCCGGAATCGGGATAGGCTCAAGCATTTCGCAGGGCGGCTCCAGCGGCGGAACGGACATCATCGCGCTGATTGTCTGCAAGTACCGCAACACTTCTCCGGGAAAGCTCATCCTCGCAATGGACATCGTCATCATCTCCGCCTCCCTGTTCTGCCCTTCGTACAAGCCGGACGGGACCGAGGTCGCGCTTGTCAACAAGATTGCGAACGCTGCCTACGGCCTGATTCTCATCACCGTGAACAGCTACACCATCGACCTCTTCCTTTCGGGCATGAAGCAGTCGGTGCAGGTGTTCATATTCTCGAAGAAATACGGTGAGATTGCGGACGCGATTGCCTACGAGCTCCGGAGGGGGGTCACGCTTTTCCACTCTATGGGATGGTACAGCAAGCAGGAGAGCAATGTGCTGATGGTCGTGGCGAGAAAGTCGGACCTGAGCATGCTCATGAGGTATGTCAAGGCGATAGACCCGGACGCCTTCCTGTCGGTTTCCAATGTCATGGGAGTTTTCGGACTCGGATTCGACCAGCTCAAGGGCAAGGGTCTGGACGGCAGGAAAGCCGAGGCGGATGAATCCATAACAAAATAATCGGAAAATAAAAACTCAATTACTTGCAATTTTGCAACAGTTTCCGTCTTTTTTCCGGAGGCTGTTGCATTTATCTTTGCATCCGTAACGGACGGAATGTCCCGTTCCGGATAAAATGCAAATAGATAAAATGCAAATAATTGAGTGAATATGGTCTCTCTTTCTCTTTCCATCATCGTGCTGTCGGCGGCGGCACTCTCTTTCCTGACGGTGCTGTTCCGTCCGGGGTTCGTTCTCAGCCGCATCAGGCTCAATACTTTCGTCAGCGGAACCCCCATTGTCGCGTCGGCGCTTGTCGTCGGGCTGCTGCTGTCGGCTTTGGATCTCATTCTGGGTTTCCATGAGCGGATGGCAGCGGACATGAGCCTTGCCGTGCTGCCGCTTGTCGTTCTTCCAGCCGGCGCTTCGGAGCGTGACCGGATGCGGTTCTGTCTGTTTGTTCTGAGCCTCGGACTGGTTTCCCTGCTTTGCAGCGTCGCCTGTGCCTCCGGATGGATGTCAGGTTTCTCGGCTTACCTGCACCCGCTTTCGCTCTGCTTTGCGACGGCTCTTTCCTTCGCGGGATTCCTCGCCTGCAATGTGAGCCGTCTCCGCTCTTCGCCGGAGTCTTTCGCGCCGCTGTCGGCCTCGGGAGTCGTCTCGGACATTCTCTACATTTGCGCCGTCGTCATGCTCCTGACATTTTCTGCTGTGTCCTGCTGGATGTCTTCCGTCTCCGGAGGCGGGCATCGTGGACTGACGGCGGCGATTGACGCGGGGTGCTTTGCCGGAGTCGGAGCCGTGTTCGTATGCAGTCTCTTCCGCCGTGCCGGAAGCCGTCATTTCCTATTTCTCGAAAGGTTCGAGCTCCGGCTTTCCAAGGAAATGGAGGCCTGCATGGGCGACCGGGGCATCAGGGCTGACAGAAAGGACAATCTCTACCGGAACGTGTTCAGCCGCATTGAGGAATACTTCCGGTCGGAAAGTCCCTATCTCGACATGGAACTGAACATAGGGGAGGTGTCGGAGCGTGTGTTCACGAACAAGGTCTATGTCTCGCGGGCCATCAGCGAGTGTTCGGGAAGCAACTTCTGCCAGTATGTGAACGGCTACAGAATCCGTTATGCCATGGACTGTTTCCGCAGGAATCCGGGTCTGAAGGTGTCCGACCTGTCGGCAATGTCCGGCTTCCGGACGGTCGCTTCCTACAACATGGCTTTCCGGCGTATTGTAGGGGAGCTTCCTTCCGAATGGATGAGGCGCACGGGCGGTGTCATCCGCCGCAGCGCGGCAAAGCTCGGCCCGGCTGCACCTGTCATGCAGGCCGTCTGAAGAGTTCTTGCAGGTTTCGACTATTAGATGTATCTTTGCAGCCCGTCCGGAGGCTGCCGCTCCCGGAACTTCACCATTAAAAACAGTTTCATCCTATGGCGGACGAAAAGATAATCTTCTCGATGAACGGCGTGGGCAAGGTGCTCCCGCAGAACAACAGGGTAATACTCAAGGACATCTACCTTTCATTCTTCTATGGCGCCAAAATCGGCATCATTGGTCTGAACGGCTCCGGAAAATCGACTCTCATGAAGATTATCGCCGGGATAGAGAAGCAGTATCAGGGCGAGGTCGTGTGGGCTCCCGGATATTCCGTGGGCTATCTGGAGCAGGAACCTCAGATGAACCCGTCCAAGACCGTCCTTGAGGTCGTTCAGGAGGGCGTGCAGGAAGTCATGGACGTGCTGAAGGAGTATGAGGAGGTGAACCTCAGGTTCTGCGAGCCGATGTCGGACGACGAGATGACCGCGCTCATAGAGCGGCAGGGAGAACTGACGGAAAAAATCGAGCATCTTGGCGGCTGGGAGATTGACGCGAAGCTCGAAAGGGCAATGGACGCGCTCCAGTGTCCTCCTTCTGATGCCGTGGTAGCTAACCTCTCCGGCGGTGAGAGGCGCCGGGTGGCGCTTTGCCGGCTGCTTCTTCAGCAGCCTGACGTCCTGCTTCTCGACGAGCCGACCAACCATCTCGACACGGAGTCAATCCAGTGGCTGGAGGAGCATCTGCGCCAGTACAAGGGCACGGTCATCGCCGTGACCCATGACCGCTACTTCCTTGACAACGTTGCCGGCTGGATTCTTGAGCTCGACAGGGGAGAGGGCATTCCGTGGAAGGGCAACTATTCCTCTTGGCTGGAGCAGAAGAGCCGACGTCTCGCGATGGAGGAAAAGCAGGAGAGCAAGCGGCGCAAGACCCTCGAACGCGAGCTCGAATGGGTCAGGATGGCTCCTAAGGCGCGTCACGCGAAGTCCAAGGCCCGTCTCGGCGCTTACGAGAAGCTTTCTGCGGAGGACGGACGTGAGAAGGAGGCAAATCTTGAAATATACATTCCGAACGGGCCGCGTCTCGGAAATAAGGTCATCGAGTTCCACGACGTGTCCAAGGCCTACGGTGACAGGCTTCTGTTCGAGCACCTCTCGTTCGTGCTCCCTCCGGCGGGAATTGTCGGAGTCATAGGCCCTAACGGAGCCGGCAAGACGACCCTGTTCCGTCTCATCATGGGACTGGAAAAGCCGGATTCAGGGGATATTGTCATCGGAGACACAGTGAAGCTCGCCTATGTTGACCAGCAGCACAAGAGCATAGACCCGGACAAGACTGTCTATGAGACGATTGCCGAGAACTCGGACTTCGTGAAGCTCGGAAGGAGGGAGGTCCCCGCGAGGGCCTATGTTTCACGCTTCAACTTCACGGGCACCGACCAGGAAAAGCTCTGCGGCGTGCTCTCAGGGGGCGAGCGCAACCGCCTCCATCTCGCTCTCACCCTCAAGGACGAGGGCAATGTGCTTCTTCTTGACGAGCCGACCAACGATGTCGATGTGAACACCATCCGCGCCCTTGAGGAAGGCCTCGAGAATTTTGCCGGCTGTGCCGTCGTGATTTCGCATGACCGCTGGTTCCTCGACAGAATCGCCACTCACATCCTCGCGTTCGAGGGCGACTCGCAGGTCTATTTCTTCGAGGGCAGCTATTCCGAATATGAGGAGAACAAGAAGCGGCGTCTCGGCAATGAGGAACCGAAAAGGTTCAAGTATAAAAAACTGATGGAATAGAGGGGCTGGGTGCCTAAAAGGCGGTCTCTTGTATTTAGACCCCTCCCGTACCCTCGAAGGGGAAGTGGTGCTCCGTGCACACTACCGCACAAAGCCCTCGCTTCGTTGTTCTACGCACGACGCTTATGCGTCTTGTTTAATGTTATTTTATGCATCCCCTTTATCTCAGCTGTTCATTATAGTTTATCCTCCCCCCCCCAAAAAAAAGTCTATAATAAAAAGCCAGAAAGATCCTTGTCAATTTATTTGTGATTATTTTGGTAATAACACTGAAATGGAGGGGATGAAGAAAAAGATGGGATGCAAGGCACTCGGCGAAGCCCAATACCGCAGCAACCTGATGGTTGTGAGGATTTGGGCAAGGCGGGTAACGCCGCAGACCGCTTTTTATTCGCCCCGCCTCATCAGATAGGATTTCATAAACTCATTCAAATCGCCGTCGAGGACCGCCTGGGTGTCTGAGGTCTCGTGGCCGGTGCGCAGATCCTTGACCATCTTGTAGGGATGGAGGACGTAGCTCCGTATCTGGGAGCCCCACTCGATTTTTCTTTTCGTGCCCTCAAGTTCGGCCTGCTTTTCCTGACGCTTCTTCAATTCGAGGTCATAGAGGCGTGACTTGAGGATGCGCAGGGCATTCTGCCGGTTGTCAAGCTGGGAGCGGGTCTCCGTGTTTTCCACCGTTATTCCTGTAGGAATGTGCCGCACGCGCACCCCGGTCTCAACCTTGTTGACGTTCTGACCGCCAGCCCCGCTTGAACGGAACGTGTCCCATTCGAGGTCTCCAGGATTGATTTCAATCTCAATCGAGTCATCAACGAGCGGATAGACAAAGACGGACGAGAATGTCGTCTGCCGCTTGCCCTGCGCATTGAAGGGGGATATGCGGACAAGCCTGTGGACTCCGCTCTCGGCCTTGAGGTAGCCGAAGGCATAGTCCCCCTCCACCTGAATCGTGGCGGACTTGATGCCGGCGTCCTCTCCTTCAAGCAGGTCGGTGACAGTTGTCTTGTAGCCGTTGCGCTCCGCCCAGCGGAGATACATTCTCATGAGCATGGCGCTCCAGTCGTTCGCCTCGGTCCCTCCCGCTCCGGAGTTTATCGTGAGCACGGCTCCGAGCGAGTCCCCCTCCTCTCCGAGCATATTCCTGAGCTCCAGTTCCTCGACTGCCCCGACCGCGTCGGAGTATGCCTGCGCGAGTTCCTTCTCCTCCTCGGTCTCCACGGCCTCGTCATCGGACGACTTCGCCCCGGCGGCTTCCTTAGCGAACTCATACAGGACTTCAAGGTCATCGACGGCGGAAGACGCCCTGTCGCAGCCATCGACCCAGAATTTGAGTCCGGCCGTCTCCTTCAGAAACGCCTCGGCTGCCTTGGGGTCGTTCCAGAAATCCGGCTTCGCCGCCTTTTTCTGGCGTTCCGACACCATGCCGCGCTTTTCCTCGACATTGACGCATTTCCCCAGCACTTCGACCCTTTCACGAAGTTCACGTATCTGTTCGTTCGAAATCATATATATTCTTGAAAATTATTTTTTTACAGCATCTTGCGTTTCTTGAAGATGAGGAACACCACCACGAATGAGATTACCATCAGCGATATGATGATGACCCAGTTCCACTGCGTGTCACCCGGAATCATCGGCAGGGCGACGTTCATCCCGTAAAACGAGGCTATGAGAGTCGGCGGCATCAGAAGGAGCGACACGAGGGTGAAGACCTTCATTATCTTGTTCTGGTCGAGGTTGATGATACCTATGACGGTGTTCTGGAGGTACTCGAGGCGGTCGAAGCCGAAGTTCGTATGATTCACGAGGGAAGAGATGTCCTTGAGCATGATGTTCAGCTTGTTCTGGACGCTCTTGGGACATTTCTGGGACTTGAGTATGCTTGAAATCACGCGCTGCTTATCGACGATGCTCTCGCGCAGGACTATCGTGTTCTCCTGCAGTCTGTTGATGTCGAGAAGGAATTCCTCGTTGATGTCCTCGCCGAGGCTGACCTTCTTGTTGTACTGCGAGATTTCCTTTGAAAGAATCTCGATCATGTCGGCGTCCGAGTCGATGCGCTGCTCCAGAATGCTGTTGAACACAGTGAATCCGTTTGGGTACATCTTGGGGAACACGTTGAGCCGCCGCTGGAGCTCCGTGAAGCTGCGGAGCTGAACCTCGCGGAGCGTCGTGAGTATATTGCCCTTCAGTATAAATGAAACCGTCTCCATCGAATATTCCTCCGGCCCCGGGATGACGAAGTTCGTGTTCGCGAATATCGCGTCCTCCGTCTCCGAGAAACGTGATGATGACTCAATCTCCTCGGCCGTAGCACGGCTCTGAATCATTGTTCCGAGAAACGCCTCCACTGCCCGCTTTTCCTCACCGGTAGGCGTGAGAAGGTCAATCCAGACCACATCCGATATGTTTATCGCAGAGAAGTCGGCCTCTGCCTGGGAGACCTGCATCTGTCCGTTCACCCTGTAGAAGATTTCTACCATATCCTGCCTCGTTTTGTTCCGGCAAACTGTCGGATGGGTTTCACTTCTGGAATATGCCGCTTCGCGACGCAAGGAAAAACGGCGCGCAAATATAAGACTTTTTTCCGTAATTCGCCTCTTTTGTGAGAAATAATCAATAATCCTAAGTCGAAAACTAGACAAGGCCAAATGATGGTATGGTTTGATGTACTTTTGTCTGTGATGTTGAAAAAAAACTTGTATATTTGCATGAAAAGTATATTAAACCATATCATGGATATTGTAGATATTATAAAAGAGCGCAGGGAGAAGCTGAACATTTCGCAGAGCGATCTCGCTCAAATGGCTGACATAGGCATTGCGACGGTGAAGGACATAGAGCGGGGGCAAGGAAATCCGAGACTGACTACTATCGTAAAGATAATGGAAGTTCTCGGAATGGAGATTGATTTCCATATACGTAAAACTGTTTGAACCAATTGTGTATGCGAAGTCTCAATATTTATTTCCATGGAATTCCTGCCGGCCGGCTGACTGAGAATATTCCGGGAAAGTTATATTCATTCAAATATTTTGAAAGCTATATACAGCAGCCTTACGGCGCGATTTCCGTTACGCTTCCGCTCTCTGCCGAGACATACGAGTCGGACAGACTGTTCCCGTTTTTCTCGAATATGCTGCCGGAGGGGGCAAACAGACGCATCGTGTGCCGGGAGCATCGAATCGATGAACGCGACTCTTTCGGTCTGCTCCGTTGTTTCAGCGGCAAGGATATAATAGGTGCTGTTACTGTAAAAATTCCTGAAAAATGATTGATATCCAAGTTTGCCCATCGACTCTTGCCGTCGGATACGGAGCCTATAGCCCCAAGGCGATAAAGCATCTCTTTTGCGGAGCCCGCGTCTCTCCTTTGCTTGATTTCGGGATTGACGGATTCCGGATGACGGAAGACATCGTTCGTGCAGTGAACAGAATTTCTGTCTCCGGCGCGCAGGAAAAATTTCCTGCCGTTGTTGAGAATGGGAAAATACGTCTCGCTGCGGACAACGAGAAGGCTACATATATTCTTAAGCCTGCACCTTGGGATGAGACGATAGCTACAAGAAAGCAGATTCCTGCAAACGAGAATCTTACAATGCAGATTGCATCTCAGGTCTATGGAATAAGGACAGCTGCTAACGGCCTGTGCTTCTCTCCGTCGGGAGAAGCGATTTACATCACGAAACGCTTTGACATTGCAGAAGATGGTTCCAGATACGGGATGGAGGATTTTGCCTCATTGAACGGGAAGGACGAAATCGGAAGCGGCGTGAATTACAAATATGACGGCAGCTATGAGGACATTGCGCTTGCCATACGGAAATACATCCCTGCGTGGCCTGTCGCTATGGAAGAGTTTTTTCGCTTGCTTGTTTTCAATTACATTTATGGCAACGGCGATGCCCATCTGAAAAATTTCTCGATTATGAAGTATGGAGATGATTATAGACTGGCTCCTGCATACGACCTTCTCAATACCTCGATTCACATTGACGGAGATGATTTCGGACTGAACGGAGGCCTTTCTTCATCAATGGAAAAGTCAGATGTTTATGACAGAACCGGCTATCCGTGCCGAAACGATTTTGAACGTCTCGGACGTATAGCCGGTTTGAAAGAAAAACGCATGAAAGCCATCCTCGATGCATTTTCAATTCTTCCGCAGCTTTCATCCGTGCTCATCGGCAATTCCTATCTCACCGACAAGATGAAGCGCAGCTACCTCCGTGTCGTGAACACCCGTCTCACTCGCTTCAACAGGCAGTCTGACTGAGGTGACTTTTACTCTCCGGCATATCTCCGGGTCATTCGACTCGCCTCGTCATAAATGACTCTCCGAAGTGACTGCGGACTGAGAATCTCGATGTCTCCGCCGTGGGAGAGGAGTTCCTGACGGAAGTCGAAGGTCGGACGGACATATAGCTCAAAATCGGAAAACTCTGCGGTTGCGGCAATCTCCTTTTGTGACGAGTGAAGCGCATTGAACTGATGATGGCAGGAAGAAACCGGTGTCCGGATGGAATGCGCTCGAAAAGTATCCTGCCGCTCAGACGGCGGCTTTCAACGAGCATGTCGCTTACGGCGAAACTGTCAAGCACCCATGAACTTAGGCTTCCGCTTCCAAGTTCTCCATTGTCATCCATGTAATAGCGGTACCCATTGTGCCTGTCGCAGACTATACTTATTCCGAACAGCGCCTCGATTTCACGGCAGTGTCTCTGGAAGGTCTTTTTCGGCATCGGCCTTCCGTCTTCGTTATGAACGGAATGCCTCCATTTATTTTGTCAATTTATTGTCACCTGTGTCGGAATTTGAGGCAAGCGGCAATTAAATTTGCATCCGAATAAAAGATACACATTTGCGACAGCTTTGCACTACGCCGTCACGGAAGAGGTAGCCATTGCGCCTCGTGATTTCTGGGTTATCAGTGCCCTGGACATTGTCATGAAGAAAATCTGGCGGGCGTGGTTAGTCATGGTCGTGACAGGCGCGATGGCTCTCCTTATTGGTCATTTTCTGATTGATTGAGTCTTATTCCTTCAGGCGGGAGTCGATGATGATGGTGACAGGGCCGTCGTTGATGAGGGAGACCTGCATATCGGCGCCGAAGACTCCGCGGCCGACTTCCTTGCCGAGCGCGGTTGATAAGGCTTTGCAGTATTTTTCGTAGAGAGGTACTGCGAGGTCGTGGCCTGCGGCGCGTATGTAGGACGGTCGGTTGCCCTTTCTTGTCGAGGCCGTGAGGGTGAACTGCGAGACGGCGAGGATGTCGCCGCCGATGTCCAGGACGCTCCTGTTCATGACGCCTTCCTCGTCGTCGAAAATCCTGAGCCCGACAGTTTTCCCTGCAAGCCATCTCATGTCTTCTTCAGTGTCGCCGTTTTCCACGCCCACAAGCACCAGCAGCCCCTTGCCGATGGCCGATACTTCCTCCCCTCCGATGCTGACCGAGGCTTTTTTCACTCTTTGAATCACCAAACGCATATTTTACTTTTTGTTGCCGAACCATTTGTCCGAAGGTAACAAAAATCTTTTGTAAGTCCCGGACAAATGGACTTTCGTTTTTTCGTTTTGCAAAGATACGGGCAAAATTTCTTCGGGAAGAATGTTTCGGAAAATATTTTTTATGGATTTCAGGTGTACGCAACTGTTTGACAATCCGATAAATTTGCCTATATTTGCAGACTTTTTGTCGAGAAGAGGCGCGGCCTTGGCTGCAAGTCTTTGAGACATAAGTTATTGTAATAATGTTAAACCCCTAATTAGTTCAAGAAACAATTATGGAAGAAATTAAGGTTGCTGAGCAGGAGTCACCGGCAGTTGAGGCCGCTGAGGCTCGTGTGGAGGCAGAAGAAACCAAGAAGCAGCCCGCAGTGAGCAATGCTTCAGTGAAGCCTGAGGACTTCGACTGGGACGCATTCGAGAATGAGGGTGTCTATGGCGACCGCAAGGAGGACGCCGCAGAGTATGAGAAGACCCTTTCAAAGGTCGTTGAGGGCGAGGTCGTTGAGGGCGTCGTGACCGCGATCGGAAAGAGGGAGGTCGTTGTCAACATCGGCTACAAGAGCGAGGGCGTCATCATGGCTCCCGAGTTCCGCTACAATCCTGACCTCAAGGTCGGCGACAAGGTGGAGGTCTATGTCGAGAACACCGAGGACAAGAAGGGACAGCTCGTCCTTTCACACAAGAAGGCACGCCAGCTGCGCTCTTGGGATATGGTCAACGAGGCATTCAACAACAACGAGGTCGTCAAGGGTTATGTCAAGACCCGCACGAAGGGCGGCATGATCGTCGATGTGTTCGGAATCGAAGCATTCCTTCCGGGCTCACAGATTGACGTCAAGCCTATCCGCGACTACGACCAGTTCGTTGACACGACGATGGACTTCAAGATCGTCAAGATCAATCAGGAATTCCGCAACGTCGTCGTTTCTCACAAGGCGCTCATCGAGGCTGAAATCGAGGCTCAGAAGAGCGAGATCATCAGCAAGCTCGAGAAGGGTCAGGTGCTTGAGGGTACTGTCAAGAACATCACCAATTACGGTGTGTTCGTCGATCTCGGCGGTGTTGACGGTCTCATCCACATCACAGACCTTTCATGGGGCAGGATCAACCACCCAGAGGAGGTCGTTTCACTCGACCAGAAGATTAACGTCGTCATCCTTGACTTCGACGAGAACAAGAAGAGAATCGCCCTCGGTCTCAAGCAGCTCCAGCCGCATCCGTGGGAGGCTCTTGATCCGAACCTCAAGGTCGGCGACAAGGTTAAGGGCAAGGTCGTTCTCATCGCTGACTACGGCGCATTCGTCGAGATTGAGCCGGGCGTAGAGGGACTTATCCACGTTTCAGAGATGTCATGGTCTCCAAGGCTCCGCGTGGCTCAGGACTTCCTTAAGGTAGGCGACGAGGTCGAGGCACAGATTCTTACTCTCGACAGGGAGGAGAAGAAGATGTCTCTCGGTCTCAAGCAGCTCGTCGAGAATCCTTGGAAGAACATCCGCGAGAAATATCCTGTCGGTTCAAAGCACACTGCAACCGTGCGCAACATCACCAACTTCGGCGTGTTCGCCGAGCTTGAGGAGGGAATCGAGGGACTCGTTCACATCAGCGACCTTTCATGGAACAAGATCAAGCATCCTTCAGAGCTCGTCGCTCCGGGCGACAAGATTGACGTTGTCATCCTCGACTTCGATGAGGACAACCACAAACTCAGCCTCGGTCACAAGCAGCTCCTTCCTAACCCATGGGACGAGATTGAGGAGAAATATAGTGTCGGCACTGTGGTGGAGGCGAAGATTTCAGAACTTAAGGACAAGTTCGCGGTAATCGCCCTCGATCCGGCCGTGGAGGCTATCTGCTTCAACAGGGAGCTTGCCAAAGAAGACGGCACTATGCCGACTGTAGGCGAGACTCTTCCGTTCAAGGTTGTCGAACTCAAGCGCTCCATGAAGAGGGTTGTTCTTTCTCATGTGAAGACTTACGCCGAGGCTAAGGCAGAGCGGGTTGCCACTGAGGCTGACAACACCAAGAAGGCAGTCAAGAAGATTAACTCAAACGTCGAGAAGACCACTCTCGGTGACATTGACGCTCTTGCCGCCCTCAAGGAGAAGTTCGAGAAAGGCGAGTAAGAGAAACTGTTTTAATTTTTCTCACATTTATTTTTATGTGTTCGTTCTTTTGGCGTCTTTTTGGTCATATTTTCCCATTTTGTTCGTCATTTAGCACCGCTAAACTCCTCTCAAAACAGAACCTTTTCGTTAAGTGAGAGCAAAGCAAACTTGTTTGTTTTGCCGAACGCAGAAAAGTGGCGCGAAGCGAAAAATCTGACTCAAAAATACATCTCAAAATAACTGAACAAAAAATTCAAACAGTTTCTAATTCCTCTTCGGAATGAACTTTACGCTGAATGTTCTGGGCACGGCTTCGGCCAAGCCCTCGGCAAATAGGAATTCAAGCGCTCAGGTACTGGATGTACGTGGGCGCTTGTTTTTGATTGATTGCGGGGAAGGCGCACAGCGCCAGTTCTGCCGTCAGCATCTTTCATTCGAGCGCGTCGATGCGATTTTCATATCCCACATCCACGGCGACCACATCTTCGGCCTCTTCGGGCTGCTTTCCACCGTAGGGCTCGCGACCCGCAGGGCAAGCGTCCGCATATTCGGCCCGAACTCGCTCGGCCCGGTGCTGAAGTTTTTTCTCTCCTATTTCGGGGAGCAGCTCGGCATATCCATAGATTTCACGCCCGTCAAGACGAAGGCTCCCGAGGTGATTTTTGAAAACAAGTTCATGACGGTGGAGGCTTTCCCGTTGAACCACCGCATCGAGACTTACGGCTATCTGTTCCGTGAGAAGACTCCGCAGCTGAATGTGTGCAGGTCAGCGATTGAGGAATACGGGCTCGGCATTGCCGAAATCTGCTCGCTCAAGAACGGGGAAGATGTCGTGCGTCCGGGCGATGACGGCGCTACGGCGCTGCGGATTCCGAACGCGGACGTGACTTTCCTGCCATACCGTCCGAGGTCGTTCGCCTATTGCAGCGACACGGCCCCGTTCCCGGAACTGCCTGAATGGGTCAGGGGAGTGGATGTTCTCTATCATGAGACGACCTATATGGTCGATATGGAAAAGGAGGCGGCAGCACGCTATCATTCCACTACGGTTCAGGCCGCCCGCTGTGCCCTCGAAGCCGGTGTCGGCAGACTTATTGCAGGGCACTATTCCTCGCGCTATCGTGATACAGCCCCGCTGCTCGCGGAACTCTGTTCGATATTCCCGAATTCTTTTGCGGCAAATGACGGCGATGTGTTCGATGTCCCGTTGGAAACATTCAAAAAATGAAGATGAAAAATAATATTTTTTTGACGTTCATACTCTTTCTTCTCTGTTCTGTGACGATGTTTTCTGATGTCCGTTCGACGCAGGAGGAATATATACGCAGATACTCGAAGACCGCAGTTTCTGAAATGTACCGTTCAGGCATTCCTGCCAGCATAACCCTTGCCCAGGGACTGCTCGAATCCGGGGCGGGGAAGTCCAGGCTTGCCGTAGAGGGCAACAACCATTTCGGGATAAAGTGCCATAATTGGGCAGGGAAGAGAATATATGAGGACGACGACCGCAGGCACGAGTGTTTCCGGAAATACGGCTCGGCGGAGGAGTCCTACCGGGATCATTCGGATTTCCTGCGCTATAAGGACCGCTACAAGTTCCTTTTCGACCTCGATCCGACGGACTACCGCGGCTGGGCATACGGCCTCAGGAAAGCCGGTTATGCGACTGACCCGAACTATCCTAAGAAGCTTGTCAAGCTCATCGAAGACTATAAGCTCTATGAGTTCGACACGAAGCCTTCAACCTATTCGGAAGGCGACTCATCCGCCTCGGCAAAGCTCTCCAAGGGTGGCAGGAAGGACAGGCTCGTGAAGACGAAGCCGGGAAAGAAGCCTCGGTCCCGTCCGGAGTCTCCGTCGAAAATCGAGACTCCGAAGCCTCTGGATGAGCATCAGCGCGAGGAGTTCCATTTCAACCTTTCGCGTGAGATGTATTCGCTCAACGGCGTTCCTTTCGTCTATTCCGTCGAAGGGGAGACTTATGCGTCGATAGCGAAGGATTACAATCTCTTTCTTCGCGAGATACTGAAATTCAATGATTTGAAGACCTCGCGCGAACTTCTTCCCGGAACTGTGGTGTATCTTCAGCAGAAGAAATCCATGGCGGCGAAGGGGCTGGAAAAGCATGTGTGGGAGAAGGATGATGACCTTTGGTCAGTGTCGCAGAGATATGCCGTCAAACTGTCTAAACTGATGAAAATGAACGGGGTGAAGTCGGATTCGGAACTTGTCGAAGGGGATCTGATTACTTTGAGAAAATAAATTTTTGTATATTTCGGAATTTATTTACGAACAGGATATATGAAAAAGAAGAATATTGTCCTTATTTGCCTCGCGTCGCTTTCTGCCGTTATCCTTGTCATCGGAATCGTGTTCGCGTCGCTCTGGTACATTGACAACCGTCGGCCGGGTTTTGAAAAGGAGTTCGTGCTCTTTGTCTATCCTGACACTGAGGCTTCCAGAGTGCTTGACGCGCTTTGTGAGGACGGCTGCGCAAAGAGCCGCTCCAGTCTGGAACGCACTTTCCGACGGATTGGCGTCGAGGAGAAGATGAAACCGGGGCGTTATCCGATAAGGAAAAGCTATCCGCCCGTGTATGTGGCGCGTATGCTCGCGTTCGGATGGCAGGAGCCGTGCAGTCTCACTCTTTCCGGAACCTTGAGACAGAAAGGCCGCATCGCGCAGCGCATCGCCTCGCAGATGATGGTCGATTCGACCTCGGTGATGGAGGCTCTTAACGACGAGATATTTCTTTCGGAATATGGCTTCACGCCGGAGAATGTGTTCGCTCTCATAATTCCGGACAGCTATCAGATGTATTGGACTGCGAGCGTCAGGGAAATCTTTGACCGGTTCAAGAAGGAATATGACGAGTTCTGGACTCCGGAGCGTGTGCGGCTGGCGAAAGCCCAGGGACTTACTCCGATGGAGGCGTCTGTGGTGGCTTCTATCGTAAGCGGCGAGACGCTGAAGGAGTTTGAGTTCCCGCTGATTGCCGGAGTGTATCTTAACCGTCTGCACAAGGGGATGAAGCTTCAGGCGGATCCGACAATCTGTTTCTGCTACGACTACACGCTTGACAGGGTGCTCAGAAAGCATCTTCAGATTGACTCCCCGTACAATACCTACAAGTATGCCGGGCTTCCGCCGGCGCCTATCAATGTCCCGTCGAAGGCCTGCCTTGAGGCCGTTCTTCATCCCGACACTCACGACTATATCTTTTTCTGCGCCAGTCCCGCCTTTGACGGGACCCATCGCTTTGCCGTCACGTATGCGGAGCATCAGCGGAACGCCAAGGAATTCCAGCGGGCGCTGACGGCACGGATGAAGGCCAGGGCGGCAGAATCGAAATAATGCATTTCAGAATTGACTCATAATGAAAGACAAGAATACTCATATTGTGATTATGGCCGGTGGCGTGGGCAGCCGTCTGTGGCCAATCAGTACCCCTGAGCGACCGAAGCAGTTCATTGATGTCCTCGGAGTGGGGAAGTCGTTGATACAGATGACGGTGGAGCGTTTCCTGCCCTCAGCCCTGATTGAGAACTTTTGGGTGGTGACTTCCGCGGAATACTCGGACATCGTCAGGGAGCAGCTGCCGGAAGTCCCCTCTGAACACATCCTCCTTGAGCCGGTGGCGCGAAACACGGCTCCGTGCATCGCGTATGCCTGTCGGAAGATTGCCGCGCATTACCCTGACGCGAATGTTGTCGTGACTCCTGCCGATGCTCTCGTAACGGAAACGGTCCGTTTTTCGGAGGTCATAGAAAAGGCGCTCGCGTTCGCCGCGGATTCCCGGTCCATTGTCACGGTTGGCATTGTCCCTACAAGACCTGACACCGGCTACGGCTACATCAATGTGCCCGGCTTTGTCCACGGATCTCTGCTTAAGGTTCTTCAGTTTAAGGAAAAGCCGGATCTTGCCACTGCGCAAAAATATCTCGCGTCCGGTGATTTCGTGTGGAATGCCGGAATCTTTGTATGGAATGTCCGGACGATAAACAATGAGCTCCGCGCCTACGCCCCTCAGATTATGTCTGTGATGGATCGCCTCGAACCGTACTTCTATTCGCCTCGGGAGTCAGCGGCGCTTGCCGAACTGTTCCCGACCTGCGACAAGATTTCGATTGACTATGCCGTGATGGAAAAGTCCCCGAACATCTACGTCATCGCGGAGGAACTCGGCTGGAGCGACCTCGGCAGCTGGCATTCGCTCCGTGAGCAGCTGCGTGCGATGGGACGTGTGCAGCAGATTGAGCATTGGGAAAAGGTTATTGCCGCCTCTGCCCCTGAGAAATGACTTGTTGTGGATGTTCGGTAATCATCAGATACATTGCTGTTTAGTAATTTCCTCTTCTTGGCAGTGAAAAAAGTTACAAAAAAAGTGCATAAAAATTTGGAGGATTCAAACTAAAGTCATACCTTTGCAATCCCAAATCAAAAGAGACACTAAGTTTGGGACGCGGTTCGATTCGTTAGCTCAGTTGGTAGAGCACAACACTTTTAATGTTGGGGTCTCGGGTTCGAGCCCCGAACGAATCACGAGATTTGACAGAAAGTTCAGAGACATATTGCTTCCTTAGCTCAGTTGGTAGAGCACGACACTCTTAATGTTGGGGTCTAGGGTTCGAGCCCCTAAGGGAGCACAAGGTGACCGGAGTATGAAAGGATTCCGGTCACCTTTTTTCATTTGTATGTTCCGCTTTCAGATAGGTATAATTGCCAAAAATGGGGTATAATTGCCAAAATTGGTTGGTAAAATCCTCGCAATATATTGATAATACGCAAATTACTTAAATTAGATGAAAATGTTTTCGTCAAGTTGTGCCGGACATTCACAAATTGACGGAAATCTGCGGAGAGAAGGAGATTCGAACTCCTGATACCCTTTAGGGGTATACACGCTTTCCAGGCGTGCCTCTTAAGCCACTCGAGCATCTCTCCAGTCTTGTCGGAGACATTTCCGCGTCCTGCATATGAGATTCCTGCGCGGAAGCGGCGTTCTCTGTCAAAAAAAAGAAGCTCCGTCCGGAACTTCTCTGGTACTGGGTAGGAGAATCGAACTCCTATTGCAAGATTGAGAATCTTGAGTACTAACCGTTATACGAACCCAGCATTTTTCGTTTGGGATTGCAAAGGTAGGCAAAATTTTTTATCCTGCAAACTTTTTGTGACTTTACCTGCAATTTTTTTTTGAGTGTGTTGAGTCCGGCTATTTGAGAAAGACGAAAAACACCGCGAGAATCAGGCAGGCGAATGCCGCGAAATGATTCCATTGCAGCGCCTCTCCCTTGAAAAACATCGTCACGAACACTGTGAATACGGTTAGCGAGACGACCTCTTGAATGACTTTGAGCTGCATCAGGTTGAAAGGCCCTCCGTTTCCTATGAATCCGATGCGGTTTGCTGGAACCTGGGCACAATACTCAAAGAGCGCTATGCCCCATGAGAACAGAATCACCAGAATCAGCGGCCATCCGGTGGAAATCTTCATCTCCTGAAGCTTCAGATGCCCGTACCATGCGAACGTCATGAATATGTTCGAACATATAAGCAGAAGAATTGTAAATATCGCTTTCATCATAATTTAAGGCAGCGCAGGTGTCATCAGAATGCGTTTGCGTCGGCAAAAGTAAGAATATGTTTGAAAACATCGTCAAAAAATATGAAAATATATCCCTATTTTGTAATTTTGCAGGCTTCGGATTCATATGTCCGAAACAAACAGAATAAAAAACTTCGTATATGACACTGATAAAATCTATCTCCGGAATCAGGGGTACCATCGGAGGCGCTCCGGGCGGAGCGCTCACCCCCATTGACATCGTGAAATTCACATATGCCTACTGCGAGAAACTTCGCGAACGCCGGCAGAAACCATCCGGCGAACGCTATAAGGTCGTCGTCGGAAAGGACGCGCGCCTGAGCGGCGAAATGGTTGAGGACATCGTGTGCGGAACATTGATTTCCTGCGGCGTCGATGTCGTGAAGGCAGGGTTCGCATCGACCCCGACCACGGAGATGGCGGTGACATTTTCCAATGCAGACGGAGGAATCATACTCACGGCATCGCACAATCCAAAACAGTGGAATGCCCTCAAGCTTCTGAACGAAAGAGGGGAGTTTCTCAATGCCGAGGAGGGTGCGGCGATACTCGAATGCGCGGAAAAAGAGAACTTTGACTTCGCCCCTGTTGAGGAACTCGGAACAGTAGAGGAACATGATTTCACGGATGAGCACCTTGACGCCGTGCTCGCGCTTTCGGCCGTTGACGCGGAGGCTGTGCGCAAGGCCGGCTTCAAGGTCGTGCTCGATGCCGTTAACTCGGTAGGCGGGATAATAATGCCTCGCCTGCTCAGTCGCCTCGGCGTGGAGTGCGTTGAACTTAACTGCGACCCGACCGGAGACTTCGCGCATAACCCGGAGCCGCTTCCTGCAAACCTTGTGCAGCTCTGTGAAACTGTGGTGAAGGAAAAGGCTGACCTTGGCGTGTCAGTGGATCCTGACGTTGACCGACTTGCGCTCATCTGCGAGGACGGAAAGCCTTTCGGGGAGGAATATACCCTTGTCAGTGTCGCTGACTACCTTCTTGGACGGGCCTACAACGAGGCTCTTGAAAGCGGTAAATCGCTTGATGAGGTCTGTGCCCCGTATCGTATGACCACGGCCTCAAACCTCTCGTCTTCACGTGCTCTGCGCGATGTCACGGAGAAGTTCGGCGGCGAGTATTTCGCTGCTGCCGTCGGCGAGGTGAACGTCACTACCAAGATGAAGGAATGCGGTGCGCTCATCGGCGGCGAGGGCAACGGGGGAGTGATTTATCCGGCTCTCCACTACGGGCGTGACGCCATGGTCGGCGTGGCTCTGTTCCTTACCAACCTTGCCCACAAGCAGATGAAGGTCTCGCAGCTCCTGAAGACCTACCCTCAGTATGTTATCACGAAAAACCGCATCGACCTTTCAGACAAGGCTCTGATAGACAGGATTCTTTCAGAGGTGCAGAAAGTTTATGCCGGAGAGAATGTCAACACCATCGACGGCGTGAAGATTTCGTTCGAGGATAGGAAGCAGTGGGTTCATCTGCGCCGTTCCAACACCGAGCCTATTATCCGCATCTATGCCGAGGCTGCCACCAAAGAGGCTGCGGATGCTCTTGCGAACGAGGTGATAGGCATCGCTAAAAAAATCATCGCTCAGTGATCGTTGTCTCATTCTAAAAAACGGTTCGGGATTATCCTTTACGGAGGACTGTCCTGAATCGTATTTATGGAATCTGTTTTCAAAATAACTGAACAAGAAATTCAAACAGCTTCTTGTCATTATGTTTTCATTCAGGACCACACCCCTTCAGGAACAGCTCGACAAGGCTCTCGTCGATGGCCGGGTCGGATGCTTCTGCACCCAGAACTGCTGGGACACGGCATCCGGTCAGTATATGTACGACATTTTCCGTCAGCGCGGCAATCTTCAGACGGTATTCTCTCCGCGTGACACGGAGCTGACCCCGCTCACGAACCACATTGAGTTCACGCCGGACGAACTCAGGGGTCTCAACGCTGTAGTCGTCGAAATCCAGGACGTCGGCGTTCGGTATTTCAACTACACGAAGGATGTCATGGCTCTGATGGAGGCTCTCCGCGACCTCGGCGACGATTCCCCCTCGCTCTACATCGTGGATCATGTGAACCCGGCCGGCCGCGTGGTGGAAGGCTCCATGCCTCAGGGCGACTGCGAACCGCACACACCGAAGGTTCCGCACCGTCACGGCCTCTCGCTCGGCGAACTCGCTCTGCTCTATCACACGGAGCTCGGCGCAAAGTATCCCCTTCATGTGATTTCCGCGAACGCGACCGATTCGACGAAGACCCTCCTCCCGTGGACCATAGCCCCGTGCTCGGACATCCCGGGGATGTTCACCTGCGAAATGTACAGCGGCGGAGGTCTTTGGAACAACACCAATGTCTCGGCCGGCATCGGCACGGCCCGCCCCTACGAATACATCGGCGCGCCTTTCATCAAGACAGCCTCGTCAGGCGGCCAGCCGGGTCTCATCCCGCCGCCCGCCCCGGAAGGAGTCATGATGCGTCCATGCTCATTCACTCCCGCCTGCGGACGCTACGAGGGCAAGAAATGCTACGGCTACCAGATTATGCTCCAGCCCGGCATCGAGTACCACTCCCTTCTCCACACAGCCTACCTGATGCGCTATATGCATCAGGCTTTCCCCGACTTTACCCTCGACCCGACCTTCGCCCGGAAGCTCTCCGATCCCGTCGTCCTCTCCTGCATCCTGGGCGACCTCGACCCCCTCGAAATGCGCGGGCACGTCAAGTCCGAAGAGCAGAAATGGATTCGCAAGGCAAAGAAATACCTCCTCTACGACGACCAGCCCTATCGGGTGAAGTGACTCTCAATAATTGCGAAAGAATATTTCGCGGTATGTCCATTATTATTCGTATCTTTGAAACCATCAGAATGACAGAAATATGACGGAGACGATAATTACACTTGTTCTGCCGATGGCTTTCGCCGCTGCGGCATTGTGGGGAAGCGTGTTTTACGAAAAGGACGGCTGGCGTGCTTGGGCGCGGTTTTCCGTGCTTCTGCTTGGCTCGGCGGGGCTTGCCTTGACCGTTAATCACCTTATGCCTCTGCTCGGGCGCTCGTGCTCGGCTGAGGCTGTGGAGGAGAGCGTCTGGAAATATGCTCTGATGCTGTGCTATGTGGGCGTGCTGGGCATGATGGTTCTTGCCGCGTTCTATATGGTCGTGGCGGAGGGACTTCTCGGCGCCGTGTCGGGGTGGCTTCCCGTGGCGGGATGCGTCGTCTCCGGCCTCATCCTGCTTGCTCCCGTCTGGCGTGTCGGCGTGTTTGTCGTGAAGAACTTCTGGTGGCTTGGACTTGCCGCGCTGGGAATACTTGCGCTGATTGGGCTTATCGTCGGCGGTGCCGGGAGTGTCAGCGCATCGGGGCGGGGAGAAGACATATTCGTTGATAAATATGGGAACGAATATATTTCCACGAGCTCGCAGAGTGCGTATGACGGCCAGTGGAATGTGACGAAGACATATAGAATAAAGGGGCAGAACGGGCGGACATTCTATCGTAAGCTCCGTTAGCGCGAATCATTGCGTCTGATAACCAGAGAATTAGAACTATGGCAAGGAAAAAATACGAACTTGGAGTGGCTTTCAGCGGCGGAGGGGCAAAGGCTGCGGCCCATTGCGGAGCGCTTCAGGCGCTGAAGGAGTTCGGGATAAGGCCGGATGTTGTGTCCGGAACAAGCGCCGGCTCACTTGTCGCCGCATTCTGGTCAGCGGGGTTCTCCCCGGTTCAGATGATAGGGATGTTCCGGGAGATGAATTTCTTCAAGGACATAGTCTCGCCGACGCGGCCGAGGGGAGGACTGTTCGACTCGACGCCCCTGCTTGAGCTGCTTCAGGAAAAACTGCCATATTCGGACATTGAGGAACTGCCTGTTCCTACATATATCGTGGCCGCCGACATGGATCACGGCAGGCCGAAAGTCTTTTCAAAAGGGAAGCTGGCTCCGCGCCTTGTCGCCTCGTGTTCCATCCCTATCATATTCAAGCCGATGGTAATCAACGGGGTGCATTATGTCGACGGAGGCGTGTTCCAGAATCTTCCGGTTCCGGCAATCCGGGGACTCTGCGAGAAGGTGATTGCCTTCAGCGTCCGCCAGATTGAGCCGGAGCCTTACCGGGACAATCTGGTTCATGTCGCCATGCGTGCCTACAGCATGATGTTCATGTCCAACATCATGGCTGACTCGCGCCTCGCTGACACCTACATAGAACTGAACACTGACGGCTGCGGGGTCTATGATATGTCGTCGATAGAAGAACTGTTCCGCCGTGGATATTCCGACGCCTGCGCCGCCCTTGAAGCCGACGGTTATGAGCGGGTCATGGCTTCGGAGACGATCGAATTTCCGCAGGCCGACAAAAACGCAGCGTCCCAAAGGCGTGAACCTCTTATCAGGTTGGGACTCGACCATATTGAGCGGCAGCTGGAGAAGCGGAAAGAGCGTCATAATTTTGCGAAAAGATAAAGAAACCTTCAAAAAAAATCATAACTTTGCAGCGGAATTGAGATATGGTGTAACGGCAGCACAAGAGATTTTGGTTCTCTTTGTAGAGGTTCGAATCCTCTTATCTCAACAATGAATGTCAGGAAACTTTCGAAATTTGGGAGATTTCTTGACATTTTGTTTTGCAAAATATGAAATATTGCGTACATTTGCGCTCCCAAAACGGGCGTCGCTGTTGTGCGGACTGCGGCGAATGGTGGAAAACTAATTAAAAAATAAATAAAAATGAAAAAAGGAATTCATCCCGAAACCTACCGTCTTGTAGCTTTCAAGGATATGTCAAACGATCAGGTCTTCATCACGAGATCCTGCGCGAACACTCGCGAAACAATTGAAATTGAAGGAGTTGAATACCCTGTAGTAAAGGTCGAGATTTCAAATACCTCGCATCCGTTCTACACTGGCAAGATGAAGCTCGTCGATACCGCCGGTCGTGTCGATAAGTTCTACCAGAGGTACGCAAACAAGAAGAAATAGTCTTCCTGAGGATAAATGAAAGAGGCGGAGTCCAATGGACTCCGCCTCTTTTGGTATCACACCAGCACGGTCTTTCCGACGTCCTCCGTCGATTCGCTGATAATCAGCAGATGGTCGGCGACCTGAAGCTCCGTCGTTCCGGTCGGGACGATGAACTTGCCGCCGCGCTTTATCATGAGCACTCGAACGCCGTCTGGCAGCGACAGATCCTTGAGCGCGGTGCCGCCGGCGGCAATCATGTCATTGACCATGTCTTCGGTAAGCGTCGTCTCGGTGAGGTCTCCGGCCTCCTCAGGAAGGTCCACGTCGAACTCCTTGTCCTGCACGGCGGACTCGTCGTTGAGCTTCAGCCACTTGGCCGCGAGCGGCAGGGTTCCTCCCTGAACCACCAGCGACATCAGCGTGATGAAGAAGACTATGTTGAAGATGACTTCGCCTCCCTCGATGTGGCTCAGGATAGGGTAGGTGGCGAAAATGATTGGCGTCGCTCCCTTGAGCCCCACCCATGAGACGAAAAGCTTCGACTTGTGGCTTATGTTTCTGAACGGAAGCAGGCAGCCGAACACGGACAGCGGGCGGGCAATCAGCATCATGAAAACCCCAATGAGTATTGCTACGGGAGCCGTCCGGAGCATCTGCACCGGACTCACGAGCAGGCCGAGGAGGAGGAACATCCCGATTTGCATCATCCATGTCAGTCCGTCGAGGAACGCGAGAATCTGCTTGCGGTGGTTGAACTTGCTGTTGCCTATGAGTATGCCGGCGATATAGACTGCGAGGTATCCGTTTCCTGAAAGCATCCCGGCGAGTGAATAGGCGAAAAACACGATGCTGAGGAGCATTATCGCGTAGAGCGGCGTATTGTTGAGCTGCACCTTGTTCAGGAGCCATACCGTCGCGTATCCGATTCCGACCCCGACCGCGCCTCCGACAATGAACTGGAGCAGGAACACCTTGATTGCGTTCCACACCGTCATGTAGGTCGTGTAGCTCGCGGCGGTCGCGAATCCGGCCGCGTGTGCTGCCTCCGCGCTTGCTTCCGGAGCAAGGCCTGCCCCGCTGTTCATCGTCGTGGCAATCTCGATGAGGACTACAGTGATTATGTAGGCCATCGGGTCGTTGGAACCGCTCTCCAGTTCAAGCATCGGCTGCAGGTTGTTCTTCAGCCTCATGTTCTTTCCCCGCAGCATCGCGAACACCGTGGCGGAGTCCGTCGAGGACATGGTAGCGGCAAGCAGCAGGCAGGAAACAATCGGGAGTCCGAGACCCACGCCCTGCCATCCGTTCATCATGTATATGAAGCCCCCGGTGATGGCCGCCGTCAGAAGAACCCCGAGCGTGGAAAGCATGAGCCCGGGCGCGAGCACCGGCCTGATTTCCGAAATCTTCGTCTCCATGCCGCCCGTGAACAGGATGACGCACAGGGCAATCATTCCGATGAAATTGGTCTTGTTCACATCGTCGAAGACTATTCCCAGACCGTCGTTTCCGAACAGCATCCCCACAACGAGGAAGAGGAGCAGGGCCGGGATTCCGAACCTTGAACTGGCCCTTGACACGAGTATGCTGCAAAAGATAAGTATCGAACCTATGAAAAGGATATTCTCCGACGTCACGTAAAACATAAGCGTATGATTAAAAAATGTTACTGCCGGGGCTTCACGCCCCATAAAGTCAGCGGGCCTTTCCGCCGGCGTAGTCCCTGCACCATTCCCTCACGACGCAGGCATCGCAATGGGGAGCGCGTGCCGTGCAGACATATCTCCCGTGAAGCAGGAGGTAGTGATGGGCGTCGGCGCGCTGCTCTGCGGGAATGTTCCCGGTCAAATCCTTCTCCACAGCCTCAACATTCGTTCCATCCGACAGCCCGATACGCCTCGAAACCCTGAAAACGTGCGTATCGACCGCAATCACCGGCTTCCCATAGACTATCGCCGCCACCACGTTCGCCGTCTTTCTGCCCACTCCCGGCAGCTTCACCAGCTCCTCCGTCTCTGAAGGCACCTCGCCGCCGAAATCGCTGACCAGCATTTTCGCGAGGGCAATCAGATGACGGGCCTTGCTGTTCGGGTAGGACACCGAGCGCACAGCCTCAAAGACCTCCTCAAACGACGCCTGAGACAGCGAGCGGGCGTCGGGCCAGCGCCTGAAAAGCTCCGGGGTGACCATGTTCACCCGCTTGTCGGTGCACTGTGCCGAGAGCACCACGGCTACAATAAGCTGGAACGGGGATGCGAACATGAGCTCGCTTCCGACATTTCCCATTTTTTCCCTCAGCGCTCCGAGGACCGCCGCGTATCTTTCCTTCTTCGTCATTCTTCGGATTACTCGGTAACTGCATTCGCATTCATGTCCATGGTAACGTGTTTTGCCGCAATGTCCTCACCGCTCATGGTGTCCGGCATTGGCACCGCGCCTTCACGTTCCCTGCACTCCTCGTTTCCGCAGACGAGAACCCGTCCGGGATACCTTTCGCACAGCTGCAGATTATGCGTCACCATCACCACTGCCGTCCCGTTCTCCTCGTTGAGCCTCCGGAGCAGCTGCATTATGCCCTCCGCAGTCTCCACATCGAGATTTCCCGTCGGCTCGTCCGCCAGAATCACCTGCGGACGGTTCAGAATGGCCCTCGCGATAGCAATCCTCTGCTGCTCACCGCCCGAAAGCTGGTGCGGCATCTTGTGAGCCTTCCTTGCCATGCCGACCGCCGTCAGAACCTCCTCAATCCTCGCCTCCATCTCCGCCTCGACCTTCCAGTCGGTGGCCTCAAGCACAAAATGCAGGTTGTCGTGCACGCTCCTGTCCATCAGCAGCTGGAAATCCTGAAAGACCACGCCGAGCTTCCGGCGCAGAAACGGAATTTCCTTCTCCCGGATTGTTCTCAGATTGAATCCGCAGACCTCTCCCTCTCCCTTTCCGAGCGGGTTTTCCGCAATCATCGTCCTGATGATCGACGTCTTACCCGTTCCGACCTTCCCGACGATATAGACGAAATCCCCGGGCTCCACCGTCAGGTTCAGCCCGTAAATCACGGTCGTCTCGCCGTTCATGATGTCGGCGTCATTGAATTGTATCAGCGGATTCATGTCAAATCAAATTATTCGTTCGGAACGATATGTTCAAAATGATATGTGCAAAAAAGGCCATATCCTCGCAAAGATAGTGAGAAATTTTGAGTAAATTTGTAAAAATTTTGGCTTATGTTCAAAGGTATATATATATTCACCGTCATATCCGCGCTCGGCTTCACGTCGGCGGCATCCGAAAATATGCCCGAGGCTTCGGCTTCCCAGTCGAAAAATGCCGTCGTCGCTGAAGAAATGTCACCGTCGTCGTCATTTTCCCGTGCCCTCAGACTCTACGACAAGGGGATGTACAGCCGCGCGAGAACCGTTTTCGATGAAATTTACGAGCGGACCGGCTCCACCGAGGCGAAGGGATATTCCATCCTGTGCTCCGCGTCCCTCGAAACCTACGGATATATCCATGACATCGAATCCTTCGTCGCGGAATATCCATCCTCCGAAATGATTCCTCGGCTTCGTTTTGCTCATGCCGTAAATCTCTTTGAACAAGGGAAATACGCCGAATGTGCGGAAATATTCGGAACCATGAAGCCCGAGCAGCTGCGGCGTTCGTCGAGGACGGAGTATGTCTTCAAGTACGCTTTCTCCGCGCAGGAGACAGGGGATTACGACAAGGCGCATGAACTTTTCTGTCAAGTGGTTTCGCTGCCGAAGTCGGACTACACGGCCCCGTCCCAGTACTCCCTCGGCTACATCAGCTATAAGCGGAACGAATTTTCCGAGGCCATCGGCTGGTTCACGAAGTCAGGAAAAGACAGGCGTTTTGCCGAAATGTCTGACTACTACACTCTTGAGTGCCGCTTTATGCTCGAAGACTACGACTATGTGCTGAGGCGCGGCCCGGAGATTTCAGCCTCCGTCCCGTCCGACAGGCGACCGCGCCTGAACAGGATGATTGCGGAGTCGGCGCTTGTCACAGGGGATGCCGCGACGGCCAAGAAATACTACGACCTGAACTCGTCCGGAAATTCGGAGATGACCCGTTCGGACCGTTTCTTCGCGGGCTCGGTGCTCTATGCTGTCGGGGACTATGCCGGAGCGATTGAGAATTTTGAGAAGATGGAGGACAGAACCGACTCGCTCGGGCAGATTGCCGACTACCACAGGGCATATTCCTACATAAAGACGAAGAACAAGGTCGCTGCCATGGGGGCATTCCGCGACGCTTCGCTGCGCTCGTGGGACAAGTCCATCGAGAAGGACGCGATGTTCAACTACGCGAAGCTCGCCTTTGACCTCAACACCGACGTCTCAGTGTTCAAGGAATATCTGAAGCGCTATCCGGAGACCGACAGTCAGGACATCTACGGCTACATCGCCCTCACGGCGCTCTACAGCCGGGACTATCAGGGGGCAATCGATGCCTACGACAATATAGATGAGCTTACCGGAGAGATGCAGCGCAACTACATGAAGGCCAACTATCTGCGCGCCAAGCAGCTCCTTTCGGCCGGCTCTTTCCGCGCCGCGGTGCCGTGCCTCAAGACGGTGACCTTCTACTCAGACGCCAGCGATTCGTTCAACCAGCTGGCGAGATACTGGCTTGCCGAGACCTACTACCGGAGCGGCAGCTATTCCGATGCGGTTTCCGTCTCCAAGTCGCTCTACAATGTCTCCGCTCTGAACGGTACGCAGGAGGGAAGCCTCATACCTTATAATATAGGGTATGCCTATTACAGCCTCGGAGACTATGACCAGGCGGTCAAGTGGTTCGACGAGTACGCCGGGCAGCAGAACTGGACCTACACGCGCATCTCCTCGGGCTTCCTTAAGGACGCGCTGACACGAATAGCGGACTGCAGCTTCATCCGTGGGGACTACAGGGCGGCCGCAGAGGCCTACGGCACCGTCGCGGACAGCTATCGCGATCCGGACGACGTCTATCCCTACTGGCAGGCTGCCGTGGCTTACGGCCTGGACGGAAAGCTTGCGAAGAAGATTGAGCGTCTTGCCGAGGTGAAGGAGGCGAAGCCTGAGGCGGAACACTATGCCGACGCCATGCTCGAACTGGGGCGGAGCTATGTCGAGGCGAAGGACGGAGCCGCGGCGTCGGAATGCTTCGACCGTGTGATTGACAGCGTGACGGACAGCTCGTATGTGGCTCAGGCGCTGCTTGAAAAGGCGATGCTTGCAAGGAACTCCAGGCGCAGGGACGAGGCTCTGGGATATTACAAGCGCGTGGCCGAAAACATGGCCGGGACGGAATATGCCGACAATGCCCTGCTCGCGATAGAGTCCATCTACCGGTCGGAAGGGCATCCGAAGGAATATCTCGCCTACATTGGAAGCATCGGCAAGGGCGCGTCAAAGACCGACGAGGAGAAGGACGACTTCTTTTTTGCCTCCGCCGAGCAGCTTTTCCTCGACAGGGAGTACGGGAAGGCGATGTCCGCGCTTGCCGAGTATGTGCAGGAATATCCGTCCGGACGCAGCAGGGACAAGGCCGGATTCTATATGGCCGAATGCCTGCGCCTGACCGGAGACTATGAGCGTGCCCGCGATGCATACGAGGAGGTCATTGACAGGGGAGAGGGCGTTTTCGTTGAGACCGCGATGCTCCGCTATGCAGAACTGTCCTTCACGCTGGAGCATTGGGACGAGGCCTATCTCGCCTACACTTCCCTATACGGCAAGGTTTCCTCCGGAGAGACCGGAAGAAGTGCGCTTGTCGGACGGATGCGTTCCGCCTACAGGGCAAGGCTATATCCTGAGGCCGAGGAGTGCGCCGGGGCAGTCGCCGCGTCGGATTCCGTTTCCGCCGGACTGCTGAGGGAGGCCGAGTATATCCGAGCCAAGTCGCTTCTCGCTCTCAGCCGACGCGATTCCGCTTATGAGCTCTTTGCCTCTCTGGCGAAGAACCCCGCCGACGCATACGGGGCCGAGTCCGCGTATCAGCTGATTCAGGACAAGTTCGACCGTGCCGACTACCGTGCCGTCGAGGAACTTGTCTATGCCTTCTCCGATTCCGGCACGAAACAGAATTATTGGTTGGCGAGGGCGTTTCTCGTTCTCGGCGACTCCTTTGCCGAACAGGGAGACTTGCGGCAGGCCAGGGCCACCTTCGAGAGCGTGCGGGACGGCTACACCCCCGCTTCCGACACCGACGACGTTCAGGACAATGTCCGCATGAGGCTGGAACGCCTTGCGGAGATGGAATCGAAATAGGGAGGGCACCGTCAGATTGGCGTTAAATTGAAAGTCATTGAGTATATGGGATATATGAGAAGATATATGATTGCTCTCGCCTGCCTTTGCGCTTTTGCCGGGGCCGCGTCCGCACAGAGCTATAATCCTACCGTTGTCGTCACCAACAAGTACAGGGCGGCGACCGAAAATGCAAGGAAGGGGGAGATAGAGATGGCCGTTCCGGACTCCGTGCGACGCTTCGACATGACGTTCGACTATTCGGTGTTCGACCGTCCCTACCGAGGGGCATACGAATTCAGTCCGTACAGCGTCGATATGAAGCCCTCCGTGGGGAACCGTCGTCCAGGAGTGTTCTACATGAATGCAGGGCTCGGCTATACGCTTCACCCGGAGCTGGACGTCGTCTGGTCTCCGGTTTCAAACGGCAGGCTTTCCCTCGATGTCTATGGTTCCCATCATTCCTATGTCGGAGACTACCGCAGGGTAGGGCTGGACGGCCGGAACCGCCTCACCGGACTCCGGGGAGAGGACGGACGGAGACAGTACTGGACAGGATGGAACTACGACATGGACAACGATGCCGGAATGTCCTTCCGCTACGACTGGAACCGCGTGGGATTCACCGCCGACATTGCCTATTCCGGCCTGCAGCAGCGGGACTGGCTCCGCAGCCGCAGCCTTGACAGGGGGACTGCTGAGGTCCGTGTCTTTTCCAAGGACACCGTCAGCGGAGGCGTTGGATTCGAGACATGGGTGAAATACGGCTTCGGCCATGACTGCATGAACCCGAAATATGCCGAAGAACGCCTTGCCGTCGGAGAAAACAGCTTCAAGGCCGGCGTGAGCCTTAACGTCCGCACGAAAAAGGCCGGACGCTTCGTGCTTGACATGAACGCCGACGTCGCGTCCTATATGTATGCCCTGACGCATACGGCAGCCATCTTCGAGTTCGCTCCCCGCTACCGGCTCAATGTGAAGGGCTGGTCATTCGACCTCGGACTGAAGATTGACGTCCCGTTCGCGTCGTCCGGAGCCGGTTATGAGAACTACGCGAAGAGCCAGTATGCCTACCCGGCGCTGAAGATAGGCTACGATTTCCGCCGTGTGCCGCTCGGCCTGTGGCTGCGGATTGACGGCGGGGAGTATATGAACTCATATACTTCAACCGTCGATGATTACCGCCACTACGGAATATCCACTGACGTACTTCGCACCAATCATGTGCTCGGAAACACCGTGGAGCGGGTGAACGCCTCCTTCGGCATCAGGGGACGCATCCGTTCCGTTTTCGGGTATGAGGCTTTCGTGTCATGGTCGGAGCGGGCCACCTCGACTGTAGAAAGTGTTTGCCTGATGCCCGTGGAACTCGGTGGCGTCGTTTCAGAGCTGCCGGTGTATGGCCTTGCCTATGCGTCCTCGGGACAGCTTAGGGCTGGGCTTGACGCGAGATATTCCGACGACTGGGGGCGGATTGACATGAAACTGCGCTACAATGGTCTCCATGTTCGCGACGACGCCCTCCAGTACGTCGCCCCGGCGGCGTTTGCGGGTGATGTTTCCGTGCAGTTCAACATTATTAAGAGGATATTTGCCGGAGTCGGCTGCGAATTTTCCACCGCGAGGACGGGACGTATGGAGACCGCCCCGGACGCCATGACTTCTTATAGGCTTCCCGGCTTCGGCGAACCGTATCTTTCGGCGGAGTTCCAGTACAGCAGGCAGCTCGCCTTCTGGCTTCACGGCAGCAGGCTTACAGGACAGACGATTCAGCGCACGCCTCTCTATGCTGAAAGGGGACCGGAACTTACCGCCGGACTGCGTTTGAGTTTTGGAAAATAATCGCTATATTTGCAGGCTAAAACGAATTTTACGAAATGATTGAAAACGAAGAAATCAAGGCAGCGGAGCAGCAGTACTCCGCAAACAGCATTCAGGTTCTCGAAGGGCTTGAGGCCGTAAGGAAGAGACCTTCAATGTACATCGGTGACATTGGCGAAAGAGGTCTCCATCACCTTGTATATGAGGTCGTTGACAACAGTATAGACGAGGCGCTTGCAGGATACTGCAACCGTATAGACGTCACAATCAACAAGGACAATTCCATAACTGTAAAGGACAACGGACGAGGCATCCCGACGGGCATGCACGAGAAGGAGCACCGCTCCGCCCTTGAGGTCGTTCTCACCGTGCTTCATGCCGGAGGAAAGTTCTCGAAGGACAGCTACAAGGTCTCCGGCGGTCTCCATGGTGTCGGCGTGAGCTGCGTCAACGCGCTTTCCGACTACCTTCGTGCCGAGATTCACCGTGAGGGCAAGGTTTTCGTCCAGGAGTATTCAAAGGGCAAGCCGACGACGGCCGTAGAGGTCGTTGGGGAGTCAAATGACTCCGGGACAACCATAACTTTCCATCCGGATGCCGAGATTTTCACCGTCACGACCCTCTACAAGTACAAGACGCTTGCAAACCGTCTCCGTGAGCTCGCTTTCCTCAACAAGGGAATCAGGCTGACCCTCACCGATCTGCGTGAGCCTGTCGAGGACGGAGGCAAGGAAATGATGGACGCGATTCATCCGGGAACGGAGGAGTTCTATTCCGAGGAGGGTCTGAAGCAGTATGTCGAGTACATCAACTCCATCAGCCACAACGAGCCGATAAGCTCCGTGATTTGTCTTGAGACTTCCAAGATTATCCCGATTGAGGTCGCCCTCCAGTACAACTCCGGATTTTCCGAGGAGGTGCGCTCATACGTCAACAACATCAACACCATAGAGGGCGGTACGCATCTCACGGGCTTCCGCCGGGGACTTACCAAGACCCTGAAGGCATACGCCGACAAGAACAACTTCCTCTCGAAGCTCAAGTTCGACCTTGCCGCCGAGGATTTCAGGGAGGGACTTACGGCGGTGATTTCAGTCAAGGTCGCCGAGCCTCAGTTCGAGGGACAGACCAAGACCAAGCTTGGAAACGGAGAGGTCGATCCTGCCGTCTCGCAGGCCGTGTCTTCGGCGCTTGAGGCATTCCTTGAGGAGAACCCGAAGGAGGCCAAGGCCATTGTCGATAAGGTGATACTCGCCGCGACGGCGCGCCACGAGGCCCGCAAGGCGCGTGAGCTCGTGCAGAGAAAGTCCGTAATGTCGGGAGCCGGAATGCCCGGCAAGCTCGCGGACTGCTCCGAGAGGGATCCGGAGAAATGCGAACTCTTCCTCGTCGAGGGAGACTCCGCAGGCGGTACGGCGAAGCAGGGACGCGACCGCAAGACCCAGGCCATCCTTCCTCTGAGGGGTAAGATTCTCAATGTGGAGAAGGCGCTTACTCACAGGGTGTTCGAAAGCGAGGAAATCCGCAACATCTACACGGCTCTCGGCGTGACAGTCGGCACCGAGGAGGACAGCAAGGCGCTGAACCTCAGCAAACTGCGCTATCACAAGGTCATCATCATGACCGATGCCGACGTCGATGGCTCGCACATCGCGACCCTTATCCTGACATTCTTCTTCCGCTATATGTTCGACCTCATCAAGAACGGCTATGTCTATCTCGCCACTCCGCCGCTCTACCTCGTGAAGAAGGGCAAGGAGGAGATTTACTGCTGGACGGACGACCAGCGCCGCGAGGCTACCCTCCAGCTTGGAAAGGGAACCGACAAGGGCGTGACCGTGCAGCGCTATAAAGGTCTCGGCGAGATGAGCGACGAGCAGCTCGCGAACACTACGATGGATCCGGAGCATCGCCTGCTCCGCCAGATTACCATTCAGGACGCGGCCGCCGCCGACCTCACCTTCTCCATGCTCATGGGGGACGACGTTCCGCCTCGCCGCGAGTTCATCGAACAGAACGCGCATTACGCAAACGTTGACGCGTAGCCGTCACAACCCGGACTGGTTTATGAGCGAAAGGCTTCCTAAGGATTACAGGGTATATCTGCCCCTGGCAGTAGTTTTCGTACTTCTTGTGCTGTTCATGCCGAGGAGTACGAAATTCAATTACAGCTACAGCAAGGGTTCTCCGTGGATGTACGAGACGCTTGTCGCCGAATTCGACTTTCCGATTCTCAAGACGGCCGCGGAGCTTCAGCAGGAGAGGAACGCGGAGGAGAGCAGCATAATCCCTTACTACAAGCAGGACAGGAACGTGGGTCTTCAGGCCGTCCGCTCGCTCAACTCGATGGATTTCGGTGAATATGCACGGATGAAGCCTGCTGTGGCCGCCTCGCTCGGCGCCATTTACCAGAGGGGAGTCGCTGCGGACGACGAGTATTTCGGTGGCCGGCAGTCCGGGGACTACGACTGGACTCTTGTCTATGTCCAGAAGGACAAGCGTGCCGTGAAGAAGCCCGTTGAGGAGATTTTTTCAGTGTCCTCCGCGAGGCTTGAACTGCTTGCCTCGCTTTCCGGCGAGACGGCCGCGGATTCGCTGTGCAGGGCACTCGGAATCTATTCCGTCATTGTGCCGGACCTTTCACTGGACCGGCAGATGTCCGAACTTGTCAATTCCGAGAACGCGCAGGAGATTTCCCCGACGAAGGGAGTCGTGAGCGCCGGAAAGGTGATTGTGTCCCGTGGGGAGATTATCACTGCGGAGGTCGAGCAGATTCTGGATTCCTATCGGGCGGAATATGATTCGAGCATAGGGTATTCCGGGAACCGGGCTGTCATGTGGTGCGGCGACATCCTGCTCGCGTTCGCGATTGTACTCGTCCTGTTTTTCGTGATCTGGTTCACGAATCCTCAGATTTTCACACAGATGAACAGGTATCTTTACCTGCTTCTCATATTCACCCTCACGGCATTCACCGCATCGGCCGTGGAAAATCTGTCCCCGAGCGCACTCTATCTTGTGCCGTTCCCTCTGTTCGCATATTACCTCCTCGCATTTTTCCGCAGGAAGCTTATACTTCCGGTCTATATCGTGTCGCTCATTCCGCTGCTGGTCTTCGGACATAACGGAATCGAACTTTTCGTGATGCACACCGTGGCCGGGGTCGTGGCGATTTATATCTTTGATTTCTTCAACCGGGGCTGGCTTCAGTTCGTGAACGCCGTCATCGTGTTCTTCACTCTGGCTCTCGTGTGGCTTTCGTTCCGTTTCATCGACGGACTTAACGGTGCGGTAGATTATTGGGTGCTTCTGAGGCTTTTCCTCGCGTCTATGATTTCAGTCGCGCTCTATCCGGTGATTTATCTCTTTGAGAAGATGTTCAACCTCGTGTCCTCGTCCCGTCTGATGGAACTGTCGGACACCAACAACAAGGCTCTCAGGGAACTCGCCGGCAAGGCTCCGGGAACGTTCCAGCACAGTCTTCAGGTTGCCAATTTCGCTGATTCGGCCGCACGCAGCATCGGCGCCGACGCCCTTCTCGTAAGGGTCGGGGCTCTCTATCATGACCTCGGGAAGGTCTGCAACCCGCAGTGTTTCGTCGAGAACGAGACCATGGGGGAGACCTATCACCAGTCGCTTGACCCTAAGGAAAGCGCACAGGAGATAATCCGTCATGTGAGCGACGGGCTGCAGCTGGCGGAGAAGTACAAGCTGCCGTCGGTCATCAGGGAGTTTATTGCCACGCACCACGGAACGACCAAGACCGCATTCTTCTACAGCAAGTATGTCAATGCCGGCGGTGACCCGGCCGACGTCGCGGACTTCACATATCCGGGACCGCGCCCCACGACTAAGGAGCAGGTGATCCTGATGCTCTGCGACACGCTTGAGGCGGCGTCGCGGACTCTGAAGGACCGTACTCCGAACGGAATTTCCGAACTTGTTGACAGGATTGTCCAGGGCAAGATTGATGAGGGGCAGTTCAACGAGGCGGACATATCCCTCAAGGAACTCCACACGGTGAGCGGCAATCTGAAGGAATATATCAGGCAGGTCTATCATGCGCGTGTGGCCTACCCTGCAGGAAAGAAAAAAGGGAAGAAATAAGTAAAATTTAAAATTATAGTTATGAAACTGACAAAGAATGTAATTGATGAACTCAACATTGAGGTTTCTCTTTCAATTGAGCCGTCCGATTATGCGGAGGGAAAGAAAAAGAAACTCGCCGACATCCGCCGCAGGGCAGAAATCAAGGGATTCCGCAAGGGAATGGTTCCCATGTCCCTGATTGAGAAGATGTACGGCAACAGCGCTCTCGTCGATGCCGTGAACGACGTGATTTCGGAACAGCTCAATTCCTTCATCAAGGACGAGAAGCTCAATGTGATAGGCGAGCCGCTTCCGGCGGAGGACCAGCCGAAGAACGAGTGGACCGACGGCAACAGCTTCGAGTTCAAGTTCGACATTGCCTGCAATCCGGCTGTCGGAATAGAGCTTGACAAGAAGGACGAGGTTCCATACTATGACATAACGGTGACCGAGACTGCGAAGAAGGAGATGAAGGAGAATCTTCTCAAGCAGTACGGCGAGCTCACTGACGGCGAGGTCGCGAAGGAGGACGATTTCCTCGTTGCCGACCTTGAGCAGGGCGAGAACAGGATTGAAGGCACCTACATCGCGCTCCGCAATGTCTCCGAGGCTGCCAAGAAGCAGTTCATCGGCGTTAAGCCCGGCGACACCTTCGAGGTGAACGTCAATGAGGCGTTCGAGAACGAGAACGACCGCGCCGCGCTCATCAAGGTGAAGAAGGAGGAGCTTGATGGCATCGACCCTGTGTATAAGGTTACCGTGAAGTCCGTAAAGACCTTCTCACCGGCTCCGCTCACGCAGGAGACCTTCGACAAGATTTACGGGCCGGGCACAGTGAAGTCCGAGGAGGAGTTTGACGCGAAGATTGCCGAGAGGCTCGCTGCGGAATACGCGAATGAGGCGGATTTCCGCTTCTCGAAGGACGTGCGCGACTATCTCGTGAAGAAGGCTGATCTCAAGCTTCCTGAAGCGTTCATGAAGAGGTGGATTCACGCGGCCAACGAGGGCAAGTTCACCATGGAGGAAATCGAGAAGGAGTTCGGCCTCTTCGTCGAGGATTACCGCTGGCAGCTCGTGCGCGGCTACCTCATGAACAAGTACGGCGTGAAGGTGGAGCAGGCCGACCTGCTTGCGAGCGCGAAGGGCTTCGCCGCCTACCAGTTCGCTATGTACGGGATGAACAATGTTCCGGAGGAGCAGCTTGAGTCATACGCCAAGAGCGTGCTCGCGAATGAGGATCAGGCCCGCCGCATCCTTGAGCAGGTTGAGAACGAGAAGACCGTTGCTGCAGTGAAGGATGTGATTACACTCAAGCACAAGAAGATTTCTGTAGAAAAGTTCAGAGAGTTGAAGTAATATGACTGATTTTGAAAAATTTGCAAGATCGGAAGGAATATCGTCATTGAAGATGCATGATTATCAGACAGCCGTGTCCCGCTCGGGCGCGGCTGCTCTTGACGGATATCTCAACCCGACAATCATCGAGGAGAGGAAGCTCAATGCGGTCTCCATGGACGTGTTCAGCCGTCTGATGATGGACAGGATTATTTTTCTCGGTGTCCCGATAAATGACGATGTCGCCAACATAATTCAGGCGCAGCTTCTCTTTCTCGCTTCGTCCGACTCGGCTGCGGACATATCCCTTTACATCAATTCCCCGGGCGGGCAGGTCTCGTCGGGACTGGGAATATACGACACCATGCAGCTCATTGAGCCGGATGTCGCCACAATCTGCACCGGGCTTGCGGCTTCCATGGCCTCTGTGCTTCTGTGCGCCGGCGCCGCAGGCAAGAGGTCGGCTCTTCCGCATTCCCGCGTGCTGATTCACCAGCCGCTCGGAGGCGCCCAGGGACAGGCGTCGGACATTCTGATTGCCGCCCGTGAGATTGAGAAGACCCGCACGGAGCTCTACCGCATCATTTCGGAGCATTCCGGGCAGAGCATCGAGAGGATTGCCGCCGACGCCGACCGCGACTACTGGATGAACGCGGAGGAGGCGAAGGCCTACGGAATGGTTGATGAGATTCTGGTCAAGAAAGCCCGTTAGCCGTCTTTGACTGACACCCGGAGGGGCACTTTTCGATAAGTGAGGGAGAAGCAAAGTGGACTTTGATTATGCCGAACGTAGAAAAGTGGCGTATGAAATACGAAAGATTATTATGGACAAGAAAAAAAGCAAGGGCGACGGCCTGAGATACTGTATGTTCTGCGGCAGGAGCGAGAACGAGGTTCCCTTCCTGCTTCAGGGACTTGACGCCTGCATCTGTTCTGACTGCATAGAGCTCGGGCATCAGTATGTCGATGAGGCGTTCGGCAAAACGAAGAAAAAATCGTCGAAGGCGGCGGCTTCCGGCAAGAAGAAAGTGCTCAAGCCACATGAGATAACGGCGTTTCTCGACCAGTATGTAATCGGTCAGGACAGGGCCAAGAAACAGCTTGCCGTGGCTGTATATAATCACTACAAGCGTCTGGAGCACAATCTTTCGGCTGATGCCGCGAAGAACGAGGTCGAGCTTGAGAAGAGCAACATCCTGATGGTTGGTCCAACCGGAACGGGAAAGACCCTGCTCGCCAAGACCATAGCGCGTATGCTCGACGTCCCGTTCACTATTGTCGATGCCACTGTGCTGACGGAGGCCGGCTATGTCGGGGAGGATGTCGAGAGCATACTCACGCGACTTCTTCAGGAAGCTGACTTCGACGTCGCGCAGGCGGAGAGGGGAATCGTGTTCATCGACGAGATTGACAAGATTTCCCGAAAGTCCGACAACCCGTCAATCACCCGTGACGTTTCCGGCGAGGGCGTGCAGCAGGCCATGCTGAAGCTGCTTGAAGGCAATGTCGTTAATGTTCCGCCCAAGGGAGGCCGCAAGCATCCAGAGCAGGAGTTCATTCACGTGAACACCCAGAACATCCTCTTTATCTGCGGAGGCGCGTTCGAGGGTATAGAGCGGCACATAGCCCAGAGGATGAACACTCAGATAATCGGCTACGGAGTCTCTTCAAGGCCGAAGGTAGATAAGAACAATCTTCTCCGCTATGTCGAGCCTGCCGACCTGCGTGCCTACGGACTCATTCCGGAGATTATCGGCCGTCTTCCTGTCATAACATGGCTTGACAATCTCGACAAGCCGGCGCTGCTCCGCATACTCACCGAGCCGAAGAATGCAATCATCCGTCAGTACGAAAAGATGTTCGAACTGGACGGGATAAAGCTTGAAATCGAGCCTGAGGTGCTGGAGCTTATTGTCGATACGGCAATAAGCGAAAAGCTCGGCGCGCGAGGTCTGCGTGCAATCTGCGAGAGGATTATGACCGACGCGATGTATGACGCTCCGTCGTCGAAGAGCAAGACATTCAATCTTACTCTTGATTACGCAAAATCAAAATTACGGACGGAATAAAAAGCGGATTGCTGTGCGCAAGCCTTGCGCTCCATCTTTTTATTCCATCCTATCTACAATATTTATATCGAATTTAGTCTGATTATGGAAAAATACATCAAGGACAATGAGGGACGATGGTTCGAGGAACTGTTCTCGCTGCTGAGGATTCCGTCCATAAGCTCGGATCCGAATCATAAGGGAGATATGCTGCGCTGCGCCGAGAGGCTGACGGAACTTCTGAAGGAAGCGGGCGCGGATGAAGCCGCTGTCTGTACGACGGACGGACACCCGGTCGTGTTCGGGCAGAAAATGGTCTCTCCGAAGCTCCCGACGGTCCTTGTGTATGGCCACTATGACGTTCAGCCTGTCGATCCGGTTGAACTCTGGCATTCTGACCCCTTTGAGCCGGAAATACATGACGGCGCAATCTGGGGCAGGGGAGCGAACGACGACAAGGGACAGCTGTTCATGCATATAAAGGCGTTCGAGTATCTTGTCCGCACGGGAAGGCTTCGCCACAATGTGAAGTTCATTTTTGAGGGCGAGGAGGAAATAGGCAGTCCGTCGCTTGCAAAGTGGGCCGAGGCGAATAAGGAGAGACTCGCGGCTTCGGTCATACTCGTTTCCGACACGACCATGATTTCGGACAAGGTGCCTTCCATCAACTGCGGTATGCGCGGCCTTGCCTACCTTGAGGTGAAGGTCACCGGACCGAACAAGGATCTGCATTCCGGTCATTACGGCGGTGCGGTGGCGAATCCTATAAATGTCCTCTGCGACATGATATCCTCTCTCATCGACAAGGACGGGCGCATCACGGTCAAGGGCTTCTATGATGATGTCGTTGAACTCTCGGCCGCCGACCGCGCACAGCTAGCCCGTGCTCCGTTCGACCTTGACGAGTACAAGTCCTTCCTCGGCATAAGGGAGGTAAAGGGGGAGAAGGGCTATACGACTCTCGAACGCACCGGCATCCGTCCGTGTCTTGACGTCTGCGGCATCTGGGGCGGCTTCACCGGAGAGGGCTCCAAGACAGTCCTTCCGTCCGAGGCCCACGCGAAGATTTCGATGCGCCTCGTTCCGAATCAGGACAGCGCGGCGATAAGCCGTCTGTTCACTGAGCATTTCCTTTCCATAGCCCCTCCTTATGTCAAGGTCGAGGTGAAGCCATGCCATGGAGGCAACGGTTTTCTCATCCCTATTTCGTCCAGGGCCTATCAGGCGGCTTCCCGAGCTATGTCAGAGGTCTATGGCACAGAACCGGTACCGTCACGTGGCGGGGGCAGTATCCCGATTCTCGCTGACCTCCAGCACATCCTCGGCATAGATCCGCTTCTTATGGGCTTCGGCCTTGAACGAGACACCATCCATTCTCCGAACGAGTCCTATCTCCTCTCCCAGTTCTTCGCCGGGATCCGTTCCATCACTCTCTTTTACAAGTATTACTAGGAAACCTTCCAAAAGAAACCTATACTCGAAAATAATTGACAAATCTGAAGCAGTTTATTTTTTCCATGTTTCTAGAATCAAAAAAAAATCTCGCGAAACTCTCGCGAGATTTTTTGTAGTCCACAATGTGCAAAGAAGCGTTTCCGCTTCCTTGCACATCCTGCCCAATTACATGGACAGTTTCTTGTAGTTTTCGTAGCGCACCTTGGCGAACTCCTCGGTCTTTTCGAGCAGTTCGGCCGCGTGGTCAGGATACATCTTGTAGAGGGACGCAAACCTCACCTCGCCCTTGAGGAAGTCCTGGAACTCGCTCCAGTCAGGCTCCTTGGAGTCGAGCGTGAACGGGTTCTTGTCCGTGCCCTCAAGCGCAGGATTGTACCTGTAGAGGTGCCAGTAGCCGCACTCGACTGCGAGCTTCTCCTCCTTCTGGCTGAGACCCATGCCGGCCTTGAGACCATGGTTGATACATGGAGCGTATGCGATGAGGAGTGACGGCCCGTCGTATGCCTCGGCTTCCTTGATGGCGTTGAAGTACTGAGCCGGAGAAGCGCCCATGGCAACCTGCGCCACATATACATATCCGTAGCTCATGGCCATCATTCCGAGGTCCTTCTTGCGCACCTTCTTTCCTGAGGCCGCGAACTTAGCGATGGCGCCCGCAGGGGTGGCCTTCGATGACTGTCCGCCGGTGTTGGAGTAAACCTCGGTGTCGAGGACGAGGATGTTCACGTTCTCGCCGGAAGCAAGCACATGGTCAAGTCCGCCGTATCCGATGTCGTAAGAAGCTCCGTCACCGCCGATAATCCACTGGCTGCGTGCCGGGATGAACGACTTGTACTCAAGCAGCGCCTTGCAGGTGTCGCATCCGCAGGCCTCCATGAGAGGAACGAGCTTGTCCGCAACCTCGCGGGTAACCTTCGCGTCGTTCTTGTTCTCAAGCCACTGAGTGAAGAGCGCCTTCATCTCGTCCGAGCAGCATGAGCAAGAGAGTCCCTGCTCCATGAGCTTGGCGACGGTCATGCGCGCCCTGTCAGAACCGAGCTTCATTCCGAGACCGAACTCGCAGAAGTCCTCGAAGAGGGAGTTTGCCCAAGCCGGTCCATGACCCTGGGCGTTGGTGCAGTATGGAGTTGCCGGGAATGACGCTCCGTAGATGGATGAGCATCCCGTCGCGTTCGCGATCATCATGTGGTCGCCCCAGAGCTGAGTGATGGTCTTGATGTACGGAGTCTCGCCGCAGCCGGCGCAGGCGCCGGAGAACTCGAAGAGAGGCTGCGCGAACTGCGCGTTCTTCACGTTGCCTGCCTTGTTGAGTATGTCCTCCTTGTATCCTATGTGAGAGTGCAGCCAGTCGAAGTTCTCCTGCTCCTGAAGGTCTTCCTGATATGAAACCATTTCGAGGGCCTTCTCCTTCGCAGGGCAGACATCGACGCAGTTGCCGCATCCCGTACAGTCTGCGACTGAAACTGAAAGCGCGTAGGTGTATTCCTTGAGCTGCGCCTTTCCTGCCGCCTTCTTCACTGTAGCTGGAGCCTCCGCGGCCTCGGCTGCGGTGAGGATGAACGGACGGATTGCTGCGTGAGGGCAGACGAACGCGCAGGTGTTGCACTGGATGCAGTTCTCGCTCTTCCACTCCGGAACCTTCACTGCCACGCCGCGCTTCTCATACGCTGCCGTGCCGTTAGGCATAGTGCCGTCCTGGATGTCCATGAACTTGCTTACCGGAAGCCTGTCGCCGCACTGCGCGTTCACCTCGTCGGCAATCTCCTTGACGAATGCAGGGGCCAGACGATCCTTGTGAGGGTTCTCGAACTTCGCGGTGATGTTCTTCCAGTCGGCAGGAATCTCGACCTTGGTGTATTCACCTCCCCGGTCAACGGCAGCGTAGTTCATGTTCACGACATTCTCGCCCTTCTTGCCATAGCTCTTGAGGATGGCCTGCTTCATGTAGGTGACGGCGTCCTCGTAAGGGATGATGTTCGTAATCTTGAAGAACGCCGACTGGAGGATGGTGTTGGTTCTTCCGCCGAGACCGATTTCGGCCGCAATCTTGGTGGCGTTGATGATGTAGAGGGAAATGTTCTTCCTTCCGATGATTCCCTTCACATGCTCCGGAATCCTTTCGAGGGTTTCCTTCTCGTCCCAGAGGCTGTTGAGCAGGAGGGTGCCGTTCTGCTTGATGCCGGCGAGCACGTCATACTTGGAAAGGTATGAAGGAACGTGGCAGGCAACGAAGTCAGGGGTAGATACGAGGTAAGGCGCCTTGATAGGGAGGTCGCCGAAGCGCAGGTGTGAGCAGGTGTATCCGCCTGACTTCTTTGAGTCGTAGTCGAAGTAGCCCTGAGCGTATTTCTGCGTGTGGTCACCGATAATCTTGATGGTGTTCTTGTTCGCCCCGACGGTACCGTCAGAACCGAGACCGAAGAACTTGCACTCCGTGGTGCCCGGTTTCATGATGGAGATTTCCTCCTTGACAGGGAGGGACTTGAACGTCACGTCATCGACGATGCCGATGGTGAAGTCGGTCTTAGGCTCCGCGAGTTCAAGGTTCTCATATACGGCGACAATCTGAGCAGGAGTGGTGTCCTTTGATGAAAGTCCGTAGCGGCCGCCGACGATGAGCGGAGAGTTCTCCTGACCCTGGAAGAGAGCCTTGATGTCGAGATAGAGCGGCTCTCCGAGCGAGCCCGGCTCCTTGGTCCTGTCGAGGACGGCGATTCTCTTCACGCTCTTAGGCATTGCCTTGAGGAAATATTTCGCCGAGAACGGACGGTAGAGGCGCACGATCATCAGGCCGACCTTCTTCCCTTCCTTCTCGAGGTGGTCAATCGTCTCCTTGATGGTCTCGGTCACGGAACCCATGGCCACGATGATGTTCTCGGCCTCAGGGTCTCCGTAATAGTCGAACGGACGGTAGCTTCTGCCTGTCAGCTCGCTGATTTCGCCCATATACCTCGCCACGATGTCAGGAACCGCCTCGTAGGCTCCGTTGCAGGCCTCGCGTGCCTGGAAATAGACGTCGCCGTTCTGCGCCGAGCCGCGTGTCACAGGCGCGTCGGGAGTGAGCGCGCGCTCCCTGAACCTTGCCAGCGCCTTGGTGCTGATCATTCCCCTGAGCGCGTCCTCGTCGAGGAGTTCAATCTTCTGAATCTCGTGCGAGGTGCGGAACCCGTCGAAGAAATGGAGGAAAGGAATGCTTGACTTGATTGTCGAGAGGTGTGCCACGGCGGCGATGTCGAGGGCCTCCTGAACTGAGGCGGAGGCAATCATCGCGAATCCCGTCTGGCGGCAGGCCATCACGTCCTGATGGTCACCGAAGATGGAAAGGGCGTGTGACGCGAGTGCACGTGCGGACACGTGGAACACGGTCGGAAGCTGCTCTCCTGCAATCTTGTACATGTTCGGAATCATCAGGAGAAGTCCCTGTGATGCGGTGAAGGTGGTTGTGAGGGCACCTGCCTGAAGCGAGCCGTGCACGGCTCCTGCGGCGCCGCCCTCAGACTGCATCTCAGTCACCTTCACGGTCTCTCCGAAGAGGTTCTTCTTGCCCTTCGCAGCCCACTCATCGACATATTCTGCCATGGTCGATGACGGCGTGATAGGGTAGATTGCCGCGTGCTCACTGAACAGATAGGCCACGTGGGCGGCGGCATAGTTTCCGTCACAAGTGACGAATTTCTTTTCGTTTGCCATAACTAATTAGTTAATATTGTTTTATAAAACGTATTTTGTTTCGTTTCAATACAGCCTCCGTATGCGCTGGCGGAACGCCTCGGGGCTTCAGCGCAAAGTTACTCAATTTTTGCAGTTCTTAAAAATGTTTTCATCCATTTCTTGCCCGATTGGAACAGATTTTGGGGCATGGCGGCGACCTTTTTTTGTATATATGGACATGGGATATTTATTCATTGCCGTGGCCGGCGGGCTTGTTGCCGGGCTGCTGATTGGATGGGGCGTCGCGCGGAGAGTCTATCGTGAAATGATGAAGACGCAGGAGAGCCGTTTCGACGAGTCCTTGGCTAAGGTCAGCGCACAGCTTCGTGCGGCTACCGAGGATATGCTGAAACAGCGTCAGCAGGAATTTTCGCGTTCGAGCGCGGAGAACATCGGGCAGATTGTCAGCCCGCTGAAGGACACGATAGACAAGATGAAGCAGGCCATGAGCGACAGCACGCTCAGGCAGACGGCCATGAGCGGTGAGATGAAGGCCGGAATCGAGAACATGATCCGGCAGAGCGAGGCCGCGAGGAAGTCCGCGGAGGAGCTTGCCCGCGCCTTCCGCCACGGAAACAAGGTGCAGGGTGACTGGGGAGAGGCCGTGCTCGACGAACTCCTTTCCTCCCAGGGGCTGACGCGCGGCATTCACTATGACGTGCAGACCTCCCTGCGCGACGCCGATGGGCAGACCCTGAAATCCTCCACTGGCGGGACCCTCAGGCCGGACATAATCCTCCATCTCGACGAGCGGCGTGACGTGATAATCGACTCGAAGGTCTCCCTGACCGCGTTCATGGACTATGTGAATGCCGGGAGCGACGAAGAGCGCCGTCGTTTCCTCGACGCGCACATAGCGAGCCTGAAGGCTCATGTGCGGGAGCTGTCTGCCAAGGACTATTCCTCGTACGTGCGTGCTCCCAAGCAGAGGATTGACTATGTGATTATGTTCGTTCCCAATACGGGAGCGTTGTGGACGGCGCTGAACGCCCAGCCGGACCTGTGGCGCAAGTCTATGGAAATGAACGTGTTCATCGCCGATGAGCAGACCCTGTTCGCGGCTCTGCGCATCATAAACATGACATGGAGGCAGATTGCCCAGGTGCAGAATCAGGAAAAGGTCTTCGCGCTCGCGAACGAGCTTATGGACAGGGTCGGGCAGTTCATGAAGAAATACCGCGAAATCGGGGATGCCCTTGACAAGGCCCGCAAGTCCTACGACGACGGGGAGCGCAAGCTTCAGCCCTCCGGACAGAGCATACTCCAGACCTGCGCGAAGCTTGAGCGTCTCGGCGCTTCCCAAAGCTCCAGAAACCCGCTTCCTCAGCTGTCGGACGCGGATGTGGCTGACATTCCGGCGGAGCCTTCCGGCAGCGGGGCCAGTCACTGACGTTCAGATGCCGGGGCGGAGTGTCAGTTCGGATCAACGTCTATGGTTATGCGGGAATCGTATTTCCGTTCTGAGGCGAAACCGTGCACAATCCTTCCTATTGCCGCCTTGTTCGCTGTGAGCATCCTGTCTTTCGGAAGGCTGATTCGGATGATACGGATATATTCGTCGCAGACTTTATCGACGGCCGGAGCATATGGAGGCGTGACCTCGACACCCTCTCCGGGAATCGCGCCGGCGCTCCGCAGCATAAGCGAAAGGGTGCCGGCAAGCCTGTCAAGCCTTTCCGCCATGGCGTCTTTGAGAACGATGTTTATAATCCGGGTGTATGGCGGATAACGGAATGCCTGCCTCTCTTTCAGCAGTTCTGTCCTGTATGCCGAGGCGGTGCGCGGAGCCGCTGCCGCTGTCTCTCCTCCGTCCGTGTCCGCCTGCGGACGGCTCTCTCCCGACAGCATCTGATACACAGGATGTTCCGGCTGGGCCGTCTGGATCACGAAGATTCCTTTCTGACCCCGTCTTGAGCACCTTCCCCTGAACTGTTCGAGAATCTGCAGCGCTTTCTCGTCGGCGCGGAAATCCTGCTGTCCGAGCAGCGAATCTGCCTGCAGCACGGCCACGAGGCTGAGGTTGTCGAAGTCGAATCCCTTTGTCACTATCTGCGTGCCGAGCAGGATGTCTATCTTCTTGTCGGCAAAGTCCTTGAGCACCTTCTTCTGCCACCCTGCCTTGGAGCTCGTGTCCGAGTCGAGCCTCGCGACGCTGCGCTCCGGAAATATTGCCTTCAGCTCTTCCTCAATCCGTTCCGTACCCGCTCCGAAGGCGACCAGCTGCCCGTCGCACTCCGAGGAATTGTCCGGACGCAGGTGCGGGATGTGCTCCGACCATGCTCTCACATAGCCGCAGTGGTTGCAGACGAGCCTGCCTCGCGACTTCTGCCAGTTGAGGCTGACATTGCAGTGGGGACACCTGATTATCGCTCCGCACTCGCTGCACTGAACCGTCGTCGCGTAGGATTTCCTTGCCCGCAGGACCATCACCTGAGCGCCGGAGTCGAGGGTTGCCTTGATGAGGCCGATGAGTTTTCTTGATATGGAGCCGACCATTCCCCTTTTCTTCCGCTCCGCAGTCGTGTCTATGACGACGACCTCCGTTTCTTCTCCGCCATGGAAGCGCTCGCTGAGAAACACCTGACGGAAACGTCCGCAGGCGCAGTTGTAGAGGGATTCGAACGATGGCGTGGCGGAACCCAGAAGTATGTCTGCCCGTTGCAGCGAGGCGAGCATGAGCGCCACGTCGCGGCCGTTGTATCGCGGGGCGGGGGAGTCCTGCTTATAGGAGCCGTCGTGTTCCTCATCGACGATGACGAGTCCGAGGTCATGGTGGGGCAGGAAAAGCGCCGAGCGCGTTCCCAGCACGATATACGGCAGGCTTCTGTCGGCCACCATGCCGACGACTCGGGTCTTTTCGGCTGCGCCCAGACCCGAGTGGAAGCATTTAAGGCACATGAAAAAATGCTTCGAAAGCCTCTCCTCCAGCTGACGGCTCAGCGCGATTTCGGGCACGAGGTAGAGGACGTTCTTTCCGAAGAGCAGCGTCTCCTGTGCCAGTTTCATGTATATTTCTGTCTTTCCGGAGCCCGTGACTCCATGAAGCAGAGCCGGCCTGCCCTCGCGGAAGGCGGACTTCACGCCCTCGTATGCCGCTGTCTGAGCCTCTGTCAGGCTGATGTTTCCGGAAAAAGACCGGATTTCTTCCCGGAGCGGGGACTCGTTCTCCGCTTCGCTTATGGTCTTGAAGAAATCTTCATCGGGCCCCGGAGATTTTTTCATGTCCTCTTCTTCTGTCAGGCAAATAATCTCCTCGGCGATGTTGTCGATTTCTGTCCGCAGCCGTTCCTTGACCCGTTCGAGCCGTGCCTTTCCGAGCTGTTCCTGTTTTGTGGCAAGACGAGTCTCAAGCCTGTCGATGCGTCTTAGCCTGGACTCCCGCGCCTTCTCCCGTTCCTTCTCCAGGAATCTCTCCCTTCTGGCAATTTCCGCATTCGTGCGCCTGAGGTCGGAGACTGCCGTCCTCACGCTCGTGTAGGCCATCTTATAGACCTCTCCGACGCTGCACATATAATATGAGGCAATCTTTCTCCAAAGTTCAATCTCTTCCGTCGAGACGCACGGAAGGCCAAGCGCTTCCTCAATCGGCCTCACTTTCTCCGGCTCGGTCGTAGGACTGACGTTCACCCCGCTCACCACGCCCGCATATCCCTTGCCGGCGAACTTCACCTTCACGATGCTTCCCACCCGCACCTCACTTTCAGCACTCGCCTTACTCGCGGAACTTACCTCACTCTCCGAACCCGCTTTACTCTCAACGCCACACGTCTTACATCCTGCGCCCGCCTCATTCTCCGCGCTCCCGCTATCTCTGCCGCCGGGCAAGGAATAGACAGGCTCCCACTCAAGCTTGAGAGGCACGATGACCGATATGAATCCCGTTTCAAACATCCCGGCAAATGTACTCAAATTATCGTAGATAAACCGCCGAAGCTCGAATAAATTTCATATTCTCCTCTCGACGATGTCGGGGGGGGATTCTTTTGCGTGGTGTGGTGGGGAGAGGGACGCGTTTAGTTCGGCAGACAGGATGTCATAATCTTGTAGATGATGACAATCAGGGGCATATAGCGGAGGAGATACTCTCGGACTTTCTTCATGGCGGCGGAAAGCTGGTTGCGGACCACCTGCTCGCCGATGCCGAGACTTTCCGCGATGTCACGGACGCTCATCCCCTCTTCGCGGCTCATCCTGAAAATCTGTCTCTGGCGCGGCGTGAGGCTCGACTGAGCCTTGCCGATTCCGTCGATGTAGGCATCGTAGTCGTAGGAAATCAGCGATTCCACGCTCACCGCTCCGGCAAGTTCCACCCAGTCGTGCATGTTCGGGTTCCGGAGCTGGCGGCGCAGTTCCTTGATGAGCGAGTTTTTGCAGGTGGTGAAGAGATATGCCCGTACGGAGCGGTTCTCGTCGAGGCTTTTGCGGTGCAGCCACAGTTTCACGAGCGCTTCATGAGTGATTTCGCGCGCCGTGTCGGATGACTTGACATAGGAGAGGACAAACCTGTAGAGGGGGGGGGAATAGAGTTCATAGAGCGTTCTGAAGCCGGCCTCGCCACCGTCCTCCCCATCTCTGATCTGTCTTATGATTTCCTTGTCATCCATCATTCCGCCCCAAAGTTAGGAATTTTTTCCGCATTAAAAAAGGACAGCGGCAGGGCGGCATGAGCCGCGATGGAGTGACGGAGTATAACGGAGGAACGGAGGAACGGAGTCGCCGACCGGGATGAAATGGAGGGCGCATTCCCCTAATAGGGGATGTCGGCTGCAGCCGACATGGGTTAGGAAGTTTCGGCACTGAAAAAGGACAGCTTTTCGCTGTCCTTTTTCAGTGCCAGGCAAATCCGTAAGCCGGGTTCTGTTTTAATCTGTCATTTATCTTCGCAACCTACCCCTCGGCAGCGGGCGGGCAGCCCTTGATTACCGATATATTTGGTCTTGCAGGTCCCGGACCCGTACCCCGGGCGCGTCGCCGCGACCGGTCGTGAGCTCTTGCCTCACGTTTTCACCCTTGCTGCGGTCGGGCCGTTCCCGTAGGCGTGCCCGTGCCTCCGATGCAGCGGTTATTTTCTGTTACGACGGTCATAAAGTTACCTCCATCAGTGCTTTCCACTGCGGGATGCCCTTTCCTGCCCGGACTTTCCTCACCCTTTCGGGCGCGACAGAAGCGATTTACCTGTTATTTTGACCCCTCCCGTCCCCTCGAAGGGGAAGTCGTGCTCCGTGCGCACTATCGCACGAGTCCGACGCTTCGTTGTTCTTCGCACGGCGCTCAAGCGCCTTTGAACCAGAGGTGTTATTACTTTTTACTCTTTATACCCCGCCTTGCGCTCGCGGCGGTCGTTGCGGGCCTCGATGCGGTGAACTTCGCGTTCGAGGGCCGGGGTGATGTCCACGCAGTGCTTATGGCACTGGGCAGAGAGCGTGTACATACGGCCGATGCAGAAGTTTGAGTGCGTGCAGCCGCTGCAGTGGTTCTCGTCGGCCTTGAGCTTGTTCACGAAGTCAGGGTCTTCGAGCACGGCGCGTCCCATCTGGAAAAGCGGGAAGCCGTTTTTGAGCACCTTCCGCGCGTCATCGCCGGTGGTGACGCCTCCGACGTAGATGAACGGATAGTCCGGCATCGCAGCCTTGAACTTGAGCGCGTCCTCCATGAAAAAGAGGTGCTTGAACGTCACCGGAGGGCAGACTGCCCATGCACCGAGGTGCAGGCCTATCTTCAGCCACCAGAAGGACTTAGGCATATAGTGCGCGATGGCCTTGGTCGGAAACTCCCCGCGCATCACATACATCGGGGCGCGGCTCACGAAGCCTCCGGAGAGCGTGATGGCATCGACCCCGAGCCTGCGCAGCTCCTTCGCCACCTCAATCAGCTCATCGACCTCCTGACCGCCCCTGAACCCGTCGCGGGTGTTGAGCTTCGCAGTCACCGCAATCTTGCCGTCCGCTGCCTTCACCACCTCGCGGATGCACTCGCGCATGAAGTTCATGCGGTTGTCGAGGCTTCCGCCGTAACGGTCGTGGCGATGATTGGTGTAGGGCGAAAGGAACTGCGAGATGAGGTAGCCGTGTCCGGCGTGAATCTCCACCGCGTCAAAGCCGGCCTTCATCGCGAGCCTGACAGCGTCCCCGTAGGACTTCACGACGAAATCTATGTCCTCCTGCTTCATCTTCCTGTAGAAGGTGGGGGAATAGAGGTTGAATCCGTTGACTGCACCGATAGGTGTCTGCCCGCAGGTGCGCCTGTGGGTCATGTTGCCGCAGTGGCCGAGCTGGATGCTTGCCTTCGCGCCCTCCTCATGAACAGCGTCGGTGAGCCTTTTGAGTTCCGGAACAATCTCCTCGCGCATCCAAAGCTGCGAGTCGAAGCTGATTCCGCTCCGGCACACCGCAGCATACGCCACGGTCGTCATCCCGATGCCGCCGTGCGCCACGGCCTTGTGGTAGTTGAAAAGCTCCTCGGTCGGGGCGTTGTCCTTGCCCATCCCCTCGAACGCCGCCGAACGTATCGTCCTGTTGCGGAGCTCTATCGGTCCGAGCTTATACGGTGTAAATATCTCACTCATATTTTGTATTTTATCTCAATCAAATTATCTCAATCAAATTATCTCAATCAAATTATCTCAATCAAATTATCTCAATCATTCCTTAGATGATTTGAATCAGATTTTTGAGGATAGATTTATTCTTGAAGAGGGAGCATACCGGGGTATGTGACCGATGAAAGAATAAATATAGACCAAAAAGATATTCAAATCCTATGTGACCGATGAAAGAATAAATATAGACCCAAAAGATATTCAAATCACCATATATATGGTATAAGATTCTTTTTGTGCAGGGAGGTATATTCCTCACCGAACTCCTCCTCGTATTTTTCCGTCAGCGACTTCGCCCTCGGCCCGAGGTTCGCGAACGTCCACACCGCGAAGAGCAGGCCCGCCGGCGACCACGTGAGTATCGCGTATCCGATCCATTCCACGAGTTCCCCGAAGTAGTTCGCGCTCGTGACATATTTGTACATACCTTTTTTCGGAATATAGTGCTTCGTGTCGCCCGGCTTGCGAAGATGGCGGATGACGTGATCCGAGTTGAGGTTTATCGCCATCCCGGTGAAGAAAATGACCGTTCCGATGATGAAACGCGGGTCGCGGAACCATGCTCTCGTGTAGAACCCTTCAGGAGCCTGGGCCTCCATGAGCCCGGGGATTCCGAAAATCCAGCCGGCTATGAGAAAGGCGTTTACGGTGTTGAAAACCATGCCCATGAGCATTATCGCAATCGGAGTCGTGCTCTTTCCCCTCATCAGCAGAGGGAATATGAACGAGCGCTGGAAATAGTGCAGAAGGAACAGCCCGGCCATGAAGTATAGCACTCCCGTGCAGTTGCCGTTCACGATGCCGTCGATGCCCTGGCCCGCTCCCGGCCCGTCAAGCGCGAACTTGAGCGTGTAGAACAGCAGGTAGAAGAAGGACGGCGCCTCCATGATTATCCACGCGGCCTTGTTGGGAAGCGTCGGACCCCACTTGCTGTTGGAAAGGTAGCCGTAGCCTGCCTTGAAGTAAAAGAGCATTATGAACACGAAGACAGCGAGAACTGCCATGACGGTCATAATTGTGTAGTACAAATTCATAATCAAAATCCGTTGCCCCGACGCCGCAGGCTCTCATCCAAGTGGCGAAATTCTGTCCTTAGGACCGTCCGGGAGATGCAAAACCGTGCAAAGTTAATAAATTATTTTGTTATGCTCTAATGAAACAGCCCCTCGGGGATAATCAATCCGTGAGGGGCTGTTTTCTTTTTGTCATCAGGCGCGTCTATTTCATCTTCAGGCAGCGCACGGGCAGGAGGTGTCCCCTCACGCCGAATTTCCATGACGGCTTTCCGGTCGCGTCGGCGTAGAGATAGGGCGCGTTGAGGGTCGCGGCGGAACTTGTCCAGTACATGCACCAGTAGCTCTCGTTGGTGACGGCCGCCGCGCCTTCCTTGGCTGAGGACACGAACCCGGCGGCCGGGAAGTAGCCGGTGGACTTGCCGGTGTCGAGGACGAAGCCGTAGTACTTGTCACGGTCGGCTGCGGCGAGCTTTCCGGAGTTGATCTGGAGAAGCGCGTCCATGTGGCACAGGTCGGGTACGCGGTAACCTTCGGGGCAAGGGTCGAATGCGGTCTTGACACCTTCCACGCGGCGGTTTTCCGACGCGATTTTCGTCACGTCCGCGCTGGCGAAGCCGGAGCCCCAGAGGTCGTTGATGTAGGTCATGAGCCAGTTGCAGCCGCTTGTGAGCACATACTGCCGTGCGGTCGGGTTCTTGAGCGTGTAGCCGATTGAGCCGATGACATTGTCGGAGCGCTTGACTGAAGTGCTGAGCGCGAAGCCGCCGCTCTGGCTGCGGGTTCCGGTGCTGACCGCGCGCGGGAACGGGTCCTTGCGTCCCCATTGGTAGAACATTCCGAATGAATTGCGTATTTCGGACTCCTCGCAGAGGGACTTGTCGAGGGCGGAAGTCGCGCCGAGGTTCCTGTCCATAATCATGAAATCCCCGTCTTCCGCGCCGCTGCACTCGATGTCCGTGAAGTCGCTTACCCAGATGTGGAACGACCAGAGAATCTCTCCGACCTTGTCCTTGAGCGCAACTACTGCGTTGCCTGCGGCGCCGGTGAGAGGCACGGTGAGGAAAAGCTTGTCCCCGTCCTTTTCAAGCGCCGGTGCGGATTCTGAAGGAATGACGGTTCCGCGTCCGGAGGTTTCGGTGACATCGGCCAGCGGGCAGCCGTGCTCCTGCTGCCAGAGGACAGATGCCCCCGAAACGGCGTCAGCGGCGTTCCCGACGACTATGCCGCTTCGTTCGAAGCGCTCGCTGAATGAGCAGTACGGAGTTACGTCAAACCTCACCGACTTGTCTCCGGGCTTTGCCGTTATGCAGTTGGAACTTCCGTAATAGACCGTAATGGGGTGACGCTCAATCTTTACGACGCTGCCGCCTCCGACTTCCATCGGACCGCTGCTGAACGTGTAGGACAGGCCTTCCGCGTCGGTCACCGTCACGTCGAAGCCCTGCGGATAGCTTCCTGCCGGCACGAAGAAGACGAACTGGCGGGCGTGCTTGGAATATGCCGAATTGGAATGTGTGCTCCATGAAGTCCAGCCGTAGCTGTCTATTGACACCGGCTCTTTCAGCTCCCTCGTCGCCGACGCTCCGCCGCTGAACCCTACAGGCTCGCCGCTGTCAAGGTCTATGACCGCCTCTCCGCCTATTGCCTTGCCGTCGCGGGAGGTGAGCGTGATTCCCTTGACCTCAAGGCCGAGGCGGGCGTAGTCATAGACCCTTACGCAGACGGCTCCGAAAAGGTTCCGGAAGGAGAACAGGCTGCCCTCAGACTTCGCCGCCATCGGAAGGGCCGAGACGACGGTCTTTTCCGAGAGTGCGGTGTCCTGCTCCAGGCCGGAGTCGAGGGCGGAACTCATCGCTTCCGACAGGTCGAGCACCGCGGTAGCCTTGCCCCCGTCGAGACTGAACGACTTAACGGCCGCGGCGGGATAGACAGCCCAGCGCGGGGAGCCGGAGACGGGGGCAGCCGCCGAAAATACGGCCGCCGAACGGTCGTCGGAAATTTCCGAAACCGAATGCGTCAGCCCTTCCCTGCACTCGGCGCTGAAAACCTTTATTTCGTCGTCCCTGTCCCAGAGAACCTTGAGGGATTCGCCGAGAGCGGTCCTGGTCACCGTTTCCTCGCCAGTACAGCAGAGAACCTCTCCGTCCGAGAGACTGCGGGACATGAGCTGGGAGGCCGATGCGCGCGGCTTCCTGTAACTCAGCAGTCCCGCGTCGCGGAGCGTCTCGTGAACTCTCCCGGCCCAGTATTCCGCCCCGTCCGAACTCGGGTGCACTCCGTCTCCGACGGTCTCGAGCGTCATGCCGATTCGTGTGCACGGAAGCCCGAAGTGTTCCGCGATTGCCTCGATGGATTCGCCTATGGCCTTGTAGGTCGGCGTGAGCAGCAGGTCGTTCACGACGCAGACGATTTTCGTGTCCGGATATTTCTCCATTATCGTCCGAACGAGGCAGATGTATGCCTGACGGAACTGGAAACGGTCAAGCTCATCAGCCGGGGAGTCGTAGTCATATTCTCCCACAAGTCCGGTGGAAACGCATGGCCGGTCGTTCGTTCCTCCTGCGATGACGATTATGTCAGGGTCGTCGAACAGCGTGCAGCGGGAGACAAAGTCGTTCTCATCGACATCGGGTTTCGTCGTGTCCGGCGCCTTGTTCTTGGTAACCCTTGTCCTTGCATACGACAGGTTCCTGTCCAGAACGGCATCCGGCATGAGGTTGTAGATGAGCCTGTGCCACCATGTCTGCTCGACCTGAGTCAGGCCGGCCTTTGTCCCGGTGTATGGATAGAACGTGCGGTAGCCTTCCGGAATCCATCCGTCGAAGGTGGAGATTGAGTCGCCGAGTATGCCGACCCTTACAGGCGAGGCTCCCCATGACGGGGTCGCGGCGGCCGGGGCAGTCCTGTCTCCTCCGGACTTGTCCTCGGGTTCGGCCTTGGTGCAGGAAATGAGAAATGCCGCGATGGCGGAAATGACGGCGAATGCCGTGAATTTTGATTTCATGTCGTCAAAATTTTATGTGTAACTTCTTCATGTATTCAGCGGGAGCGCAGCCGAAGTATTCCCGGAAGCATTTCGCGAAATAGGATGTGCTGTTGAAGCCGCAGGAGTAGCAGACGTCGCTGATTCTGTCCTCCCCCTCGTCGAACATCTTGCGGGCAAGGAGCAGGCGCTTGGTGCGGATGTAGCTGTTCGGGGTTGTGTTCAGCAGCCTGCGGAACTTGCGCAGGAGGCTCGAACTGCTCATGTTGACCTCCGACCCGAGCTGTTCGACGGCAAGGGCAGGGTCGTTGATGTTCTCCATAATCACCTTGTCAATCCTGCTCAGGAATTCCCTGTCCTGCCGGCTGAGCGAAAAGTCTTCCTCCTCGCTCATGGAAAGGCTGTTGCGCAGGGTCTTCTGCATCATGTTCTTCTTGTCCAGAAGATTGGCTATGCAGACCCTGAGATAGTCCATGTCCAGCGGCTTCTCAAGGTAGAGGTTCGCTCCGCTTTCCATGCAGGCGAGCTTGAGCTTCATGTCGTTGCGCCCGCTCGTGAGTATGATCATGACATGAGATATGTCCATGTCCCTCCTGACCGTGCGGCACAGCTCGACCCCGTCCATCTGCGGCATCGCCACGTCCGAGACCACGAGCGCGATGTCCTTTTCCCGCAGCAGCCCGATTGCGGCGCGTCCGTCCTCCGCCGTGAACACATTGTAGTCCTGCGCGAGCTGTGACGCGAGGTAGCCGCGCAGCCCCTCGTTGTCCTCCGCGACCAGGATATTGACGCGGTCTGCGCCTGCGGCCTGCCCTGCGGCATCCTTGCCGGCCGGTTCTCCGGGCTCCGTGTCCGCTGGACTCCCGCCCGCGTCTCCCGCCGGTTCCTCGGGTTCCGCTGCCGGGAAAGTCAGCCTGAACTCGGTCATTTCCGGACTGTCCGCAAGCACGAGCCTCCCGGAGTTCATCTCCGCCAGCGACCTTGCGAGCGGCAGCCCCAGCCCTATGCCGTCAACCTTGTTAAGCTTCACTCCCGAAGCCCTCATGAAAGGCTTGAAGATTCTTTCCTTCCATTCCTCGGGGATGGGCTCCCCGTCGTTGCCGACAGCCAGCGTGACGCAGCTCCCGTCAGTGTCGAGGCTTACGAAAATCCTTGAACTGCAATATTTTATCGCGTTAATCAGCAGGTTGTTCACGATTTTGTTGACGGCAGGCTTGTCCGCGCAGATCCACACCGCTTCGGAAGGAATCCGGGTCTCAAGCGCGATGCCCTTCGCACCGGCGGTCTCGGACCAGTTGAACAGCAGCTCATGCAATTTTTCCGTCAGGTTCATGCAGACCTTTTCGAGTATATATCCCTTCTGCTCCACCCTCACATATTCCAGAAGCTCGTTCGACAGGGATGTCAGGTAGCTTGCCGAATTGTCGATGATCTTCAGGTCGTTCTGAATCCCGGCATCGTCCGGGTGGGTCTTCCGGATGTTGCTCACCGGCGACTTTATCAGCGTCAGCGGCGTCTTTATCTCGTGGACGACGTTCGACAGGAACATCATCTTCTCCCTCATGTTCTCCATGTCCGTCTCAAACTTTTCCTCAAGCCTCTTCCGCTCGGCTTTTCTTGTCGAGAGCCTGAGCGCGCAGACTACGATGAGCGCGACAAGAAGAACCCCTCCCGCGATGTACGCCAGAATTGCCCACGTGCTGAGGTACATCGGCGGACGCACGGTAATCTCGATTTCAGGACGGGTGACGCTGACATTGTCAGGATTCTGCCCGCCCCTGATCTCGAGGATATATTTCCCGTGCGGGATGTTTGAGAACGACACCACGCCGTCGGAATCGGTCTCCGCCCATGCGTCGCTCCATCCTTTCAGCCTGTATTCGAGTCGGTTGCCGCTGTAGCCGGCCTTGAGCAGGGAGAGCTTGAACGCAAAGGAGTTCTGTGACGGGGAAAGGCTCATTTTCCGGACAAGATTTATGTTCCTGCCTATGGGCGAACCTTCCTCTCCGGGAGAGACGCGGCGGCCGTCGATGAGGAAGTCCGTGATGACAATCCGCGAGTTTTCCGGAGCCGCCGTGAATTCCCCCGCGTTGAACATGACGATGCCGTCACGCGAACCGATCATGATGTCGTCGTTCGGCAGGTGGATGCAGGAGGACATCGCGTACTCGTTGTTGAGGAACCCCTGCCCGACAGTGTAGGGGCAGACCCAGTGCGTGGCCGGATTGAAGCGGAGCAGCCCCCTGTAGGTGCTTATCCAGAAGAATCCTCCGTTGTCTTCGACGATTTCGTTGGCGAGGTCGTTCGTGAAGTCCGGCCCTATGCTGTGGCTGTTCCATTCCGTGAAGCTCCCGTCCCGGTTCATCCGTGCCACGCCGCATCCGAAGGTGCTGAACCAGAGGGAGCCGTCCGATGCCTCCATGCATGAGAGCACGCGGTCGCACGGCATGCTTCCCGGGTCATTGTCGTCATGCCGGAATGCGACCGCTTCCCCCGTGCGCGGATTCCATCTCATCGCCCCGTCCCTGTAGCATGAGAGCCAGATGTCGCCGGAGGATGTCTCCGTGACGCTTTCTATGAAGACGTCCCGGAACTCCCCGACTGTTTCAAAGCCGTCCCTCCGCCGGTCATATTCAAACAGCCCGTTCTTTGTCGCGAGCAGAAGCAGCCCGTTCCTGCGGGCGGCATAGACGTCGCGGCACTGTCTGAAGGCCATGCCGTCCAGTGACTTGCGGTATTCCCGCGAATGTCCGTCAGGTGAAATTCTGAGCAGTCCCGTCTGCGTCCTGACCCATAGCTCCCCGTCTATGCAGCTCATCCCCAGGATGACGCGCGGCAGAGCCGGGTGGGTGAAGCGGAAGAATCTGCCCCGTGCCATGTCGTAGTAGAATATCCCGGCATTCTCCGTCGAAACCCAGATTTTCCCGCCGTTTCCCTGCGACACCCCGTTCACGAACGACTGCTTCAGCGGAACTCCGTCGGCGGAAGTGAACCTCCTGAACCTCAGGCTGAACCGGTCCGCATAGTCCACTCCGGTGTCCGTCGTCACCCATATATCCCCTTCAGGCTCAATGAATATCGACGAAACCCTGTCGTCGCTCAGTGAAAACGGGTCGTCGTCCTCGTGCATGAGGTGTGTCGTCGTCCCGTTCGCGACGTCGTGGATATATATCCCTATATTCGTCGCAATCCAGAACCGTCCCCGCTGGTCGATGGTCACGTATCTTATGAATATGTCCCTGTTTCCCCGTCCGAATCCGAGCGTTTCCGTGAGGTAGTTCCTGCGGAAATTCATCAGCGAGTCCTTCGCGTCGAATACCCCGGTCTTCTCGGAGATGAAGCGGTCGTCCCTGAAGTCATAGCGGCAGGTGCCGTCGGTGGTCTTGACCCACATCCTGCGGTCCTTGTCGAGGCAGAGGTCGAGTATCACTGAACCGGGGAGGGAGAGGTCGCCCTTGTAGAACGGGGTCATCGAATGCCCGTCGAACCTGTTGAGCCCGTTGGTCGTCCCTATCCAGATGAATCCCGTGCTGTCGCGCACGGCGCAGGTGGCGAAACTGTGGGACAGGCTGCTGTTTTCCATGTTGAGGTGCCTGAACTGAAAGCCGTTCCCTTCGGCCGAAAGCGTTGCCGGAAGGACGGTCAGGATGAGGGCGAGGGCTATGATTCGTGTCTTTGACATTGGTTCCTGTGGTTTTGGATATGTTCCCGTGACTGCAAATATAGCCATTTGGACGCAGTCTCCGCCGGTTTGACGGAAATGTGTCGGAATATGAATGAAATGTGCGCGGAGAGATTTCCCGGAATATGGAAATTTGCACCGTGAACACATAATTAATATCATACAATGAAAAGAATTTTTGCAAATCTCAGCCTGATGCGGCTTGCCGCGCTCGCTTCTGTAGCGGCATTTCTCTGCATCCCGGCCACAGCTCAGGAGAGCAGGGGAGTCACAGGCACTGTGACGGACGAGGTCGGGACGCCTCTTCCCGGAGTCGTGGTTACACTTCTGAGCAACAAGGACTATGTGATTACGGACAATGAAGGCCGTTACTCCCTGCCCGACGCGGTGCGGGGAAATGTCATTGAGTGTTCCTGTCTCGGAATGGAGAATGCCAGGGCGGTGGTCGAGGGGCCGGTGGCGGACATCCGCATGGCTGCATCCAAGTATGTCCTTGACGAGAGTTCCGTCGTCAGCATCGGCTACGGCGCAGTGAAGAAGAAGGATCTCACCGGGGCCGTCGCGTCCGTTTCAGGAGACCAGCTGTCTTCGTTCGCCACCAGCAGTGTCTCGCAGGCACTTCAGGGACGGCTTGCCGGAGTTGAGGTGCGCTCGGTGACCAACGAGCCCGGTTCCACCGTCAGCATCCGTGTCAGGGGCACGAACTCAATCAACGGAGGAAATGACCCTCTTTGGATTATTGACGGATTTCCCGGAATGGCGGCAATGCTCAACACTGCCGACATAGAGAGCGTCGAAGTCCTCAAGGACGCTTCCGCCACGGCGATTTACGGCTCCAGGGGTTCCAACGGCGTGATAATCGTCACCACCAAGAAGGGACGCGAAGGCTCCACCACTGTCGATTACAACGGCAGCGTCGGCGTGGGATTCGTCAGCAACAAGCTCGACCTGCTCGACGCGTCGGAGTATATGCAGTATCAGAACATCCTTCAGAAGAAGTCGGTCTTTACGCAGGAAGAAATTGATGCTGCGGGCAGGGGAACCGACTGGCAGGATCTCATCTTCAGGCCTGCGGTCACCAACGACCATTCAGTGCTTGTGAAGGCAGGGACAAAGAACACGAAGATTGCCGTGGGCGGGAGCGTGCTCGACCAGCAGGGAATCATCCCGAACAGCTCTTACACGCGGATGTCCATGAGAACTTCCGTGACCCATGCTATTTCCTCCACCCTCGACCTCACGGCCGGACTGATTTACACAAGAACCCACCACAACAAGCAGAGCGGCATCCTCAGTTCCATCCTGATGGCGACCCCGACCCTCCCGGCCTATCAGGAGGACGGCAGCTACACCTCCCTGCGCGACTACTATACCTTCTCCCCGTCTGGTCTCAAGAACCCGATGGCGCTCGTGAACGAGAAAGAGTACAAATGGGTGTCCAACCGTACGATGGCGAACATGGCGCTCACATGGAAGCCGTTCAAGGGCTTCTCCCTGCGCGGAGCGTTCAACGCGAACCTCAGCAACTCCCGTCAGGACAACTACGTGAGCACCAAGATGCCCGACTCGCTCGGTGAAATCTCCATCTCCACGGGCGAGGCCCATGATATCACCGGGGAAGTCACCGCGAACTATTCCGTGAAGCTCGGCGGACACAGCATCTCTGCGATGATAGGCTCGACTTACGAGGAAAGCGTCTCGCGCTCGACCGCCATGTCCGGCTCCGACCTCACCTCCGACGTCGCCAAGACCTACGGAATCGCGAGCGCCGGAAAGTTCGGCACGCCTTCGGCCGGATATGCCAAGTGGGTCATGCTCTCTTTCCTCGGGCGCGTGAACTACAACTGGCGAGACCGCTACCTCGCCACGGTGAACTTCCGTGCCGACGGCTCCTCCCGCTACAGCAAGGGTCACAAGTGGGGCGCGTTCCCGTCCATGGCCCTCGCGTGGAGAATCTCGGAGGAGGAGTTCATGAAGAACGTCCCCGTAATCAACAACTTCAAGCTCCGCGCCGGCTGGGGAATGACCGGAAACACCGCCATCAGCCCGTATGCGACGCTCGACCTCCTCACTCCTGAGAAGACCGTCTTCAACAAGGAGCTCTATACTATTTACCACCCGTCCAGCAAGTACCGCTTCGGCCTCGTGTGGGAGACCACCGAGCAGTGGAATGTCGGGCTCGACTACGGAATGTGGCGCGACCGGCTGAGACTGACGGCCGACTTCTACTGGAAGAACACCTACGACCTGCTCAACACCGTGGAGCTTCCCGGCTCGTCGGGCTACACCGACGGCACGAAGAACATCGGCACCATGCGCAACTGGGGTGTGGAACTTCAGATTGACGGCCGTGCCGTGGAGACCCGCAACTTCAAGTGGGACATAGGCGGGAACATCTCGCTCAACCGGAACCGGGTCGTTGAGCTTCCCGACCACGCGGATGTCTATGGCACGAAGAGGAGCATCACCATCATCAATGACTACATCAACCTCCTCCGCGAGGGGCAGCCTATCGGCGTTTTCTACGGATATGTCGAGGACGGCTATGACGACAAGGGGCGCGTGAAGTACATCGACACCGACAAGAGCGGGAAGATTGACGAGAAGGACAAGCAGGTCATCGGCGACCCGAATCCGGACATGACCTTCGGGCTCAACACCTCCTTCAGCTACAGGCACTTCACGCTCAGCGCATATTTCCAGGGCTCGGTTGGCAACGACATATATTCCCTCAGCATGGCATCGCTCTGCTACAACTACGCCGGCGCGAAGGGCATCAACACCATGAAGGCTGTCCTGAACGACCACTGGACGGAGGACAACCCGGACGCGGCCTTCCCGGCGCTCACCCCGGCGGCGACCGCATCGCTCAAGATGTCCGACCGCTTCGTCTATGACGGCTCCTATTTCCGCCTCCGGAATCTTGAACTTTCCTACGACATCCCGGTGGATAAGGTGCGGTGGATTAACAGGATAAATGTCTATCTGAGCGCCCAGAACCTCTTTACGCTCACGAAATATCCGTTCTACGACCCGGATGTCAACTCCTACGGCGGAAGCTCGTCGGTGAGTCAGGGCATAGACTATTTCTCCTATCCTCCGACGCGGAGCTACACCTTCGGACTGAGGGTAAATTTCTGAGTGTCAAGAACTTTTAATATGTGAATGAAAATGAATACGAATATATTTCATAGAGGCCTTGCGGCTATGGCATCCCTTGTCGGCCTGCTTCTGGTTGTCGGATGCTCCGCGTTTGAGAATATGGAATGCCTGAAGGAGCAGCCTGTCAAGGAGGCTTCCGAAGGGTTCATGGACAATGTCGAAAACATCGAGTCGGTGCTCTTCTCCTCCTACTATCAGCTCAAGCGCTACAACTGCTTCAGCCGCTACTACCCGATTATCGTCGAGGCAATGTCCGACTACTGCAACGGCAACGGTTCCTACGCCTCCGCCAGCAACTACGAGGGACTCGACCCGACGCTGACTTCCCGCACCAACGATGTCTGGGCCTGCATGTACAGGGCAATCCGCTTCGCGAACATCGTGATACTCAATGCTCCTGACGCGCAGCAGGCCTCCGCCGAGGAAATTGAGCAGCTGGTTGCCGAGGCGAGGTTCATCCGCGCCTTCACCTATATGCACCTCGCCCAGAACTGGGGAGCGGTTCCGCTCGTCACCGAGGAGAATATGCACCAGAGCGGCGACATCAATTATCCGCGCACACCGGTGAAGGACATCTATGCCCTCTGCGAGAGCGACCTGCTCTATGCCGCCGCCCACCTTCCGGACAAGGCGAAGATGGCCGGCCGTCCGCAGAAAATGACCGCGAATACCGTTCTGACCGAGGTATATCTCCTTGAGGAGAAATGGGAGGCGGCGGCCGATGCGGGAAAGGCGGTTATTGACTCAAAGAACTATTCCCTCGTCGAGGTCAGCGTCCCGGACGACTTCTACAATCTCTACAGTCCCGACCTCGTGTCGAGCACGGAGGAAATCTTCTACCTCAAGTACTCCGATTCCTTCGACAAGTCATACGGCTCCTGCTTCGCGGCCATGTACCACCGGGGAGGGCAGTACTTCAACGGCTCGAACTATTACGGGATATACTCCACCTACGACAACCCCCGCATCGCTGACTGGGACGACAATGACCTGCGCAAGGCATTCAATGTCTATGAGTCCGACGCGGACGGGGAAATCTGGGTCATGAACAAGAAGTTCACCGCGACAAAGGCCAACGGCGACGCTGCCGGGAACGATTACCCGATGTACCGCTACGCCGACCTCCTGCTCTACTACGCCGAGGCTGCCTGCCGTGCTGCGGGCGCTCCGACTTCCGAGGCTCTCGAAGCACTTAACATGGTGCACAGACGCGCCTACGGCAGGCCTTCAACTGTTGCGGACCCGTCTGTTGACTACAGGCTTGCAGATTACCCTACGGCTGAAAAGTTCATTGAACTGGTGCTCAGGGAGCGGCTCTATGAGACCTGCTACGAAGGCAAGCGATACAACGACCTCAAGCGTGTCGGAAAGTTCGCCGAGTATGTCCTTGAGGCGAAGGGCGCTGTCGTGAAGGACGGCGGCTGGTGGTTCCCGATTCCGAACGATGAGTTCCTCTACAATAAGGGGATGGATGTCTCGAAGGATCAGAATCCGGGATATTGAGAAACTTGTTTTTCTATATGTTTCTGAGAAACAAAAATATCTGATTATATGAAAATTAAGAATATGATTCTTTTGACTACATTCCTGACGCTTTCGGCTTTCACCGCCATTGCCTGCCAGAAGACTGTTCCGCAGGATGCCGACGACCTGAAGCCGGCTGCAAAGGTGCACCGCATATCCGATTTCAACCTTGCCGACGAGGGACTTGATTCCCATCGCGGAGTCGAGGGGCACAGCACGCTTGAGCCGATATATGAGTTTCAGCAGACCATTCCGACCTCGGTGCTCGGATGCACCAAACCCATATATCCGAGGGTTAAGAAATGCGCCGACGGCAGTTTCATAATGTTTTATCAGCAGGACCAGATTGCCTCGACGATATATTACACCAAGTCCGACGACCTCCTTTCGTGGACTCAGGGACGCAGGGTGTTCAGCCCCTATGACATAACGACGACTGCCGGGGTCACCGACAACCGCCGTTTCTCCTCCGCCGATGCCGTGGTGCTCTCCGACGGGGACATACTCGTGGCCGTGGCTTTCAGGGCGAACAAGGCCTACCGCACGAGCCCGGCCGACAACGGCATCATGATGCGCCGCTCGACGGACAACGGCGAGACCTGGTCGGACGAGCAGGTCATCTATCAGGGCTCGACATGGGAGCCGTACCTGCTCGAACTGCCTTCCGGCGAGCTTCAGTGCTACTTCACGGACACCGACCCGGTACTCAAGAACTCCGGCACCTCGCTGATTGTCTCGCATGACAAGGGGAGGACCTGGACTCCGACCGGGCTGAGCAACCCGTGGAAGGTCATCCGCCAGTACAAGTACGACAACGGCTCCACCCCGATTTACACCGACCAGATGCCTTCCGTGCGTCTGCTGAACAACGGACACACCCTGCTCGGATTCATGGAGGCGCGGCTTGAGACAAGCGCGACGAGCGGCGACACGAGCTACTGGATGTCACTTGTCTATGGGAAGGACGAGTGGAAGCACCTCGGCGAGGGCGAGACAGGCCCGGAGGACAGGCAGAGCAACCTCTTCAAGGGAGCGGCCGGCTATGTGAGCCAGTTCCGCTCCGGTGAGACTCTGATTTCCTGCAACATCAGCAGCATTTTCAGCATGAAGCTCGGAAGCTGCGACGGACGGGTCTTCAACGGCTCCTCGTGGACGACGGACTGGATTCAGCCGTTCGCCGGGAGGGGATTCTGGGGCGCGACGGAGGTAATCGGGCCGCACGAGGTTCTTGCCGCCATGCACACCTCCTCGGGCGGAATCCAGTTCGGAAAGTTCTACCTGAACCACAGGATTCTGGCTCCGGAGACCTCAGTTACCGTCGATGGCAACAACGGGGAGTGGACTTCCGATCAGGCTCTCTTCCTCGGCAGCGTCTCGGATGAGGATCAGGCGGTCATAAGGGCCGCGCATGATGCTGAAAACCTTTACATCCTTGTCGAGCGCGCCGATGAATACATAAGTGCCGGGGACGACATCAATGTCTATCTGAGTCCGAAGGACGGCGACCTTGACAAGGCGGTGAAGATTACTGCGCGGACGGACGGGACTTCGGTTGTCACTGGCTACAGCGCTTCGGCGGGCTGGAACGCGGCTTCTTCGGCACAGGTCAGGTGCTGCGTGAATGTGCTCGGCATCCCTGACGACGGCCGTTCCGACGAGGGTGTCATAGTCGAGATTGCCGTCCCTCTCTCCGTTTTCGGAGGCGCGTCCGACGCCGTTCTTCTTGACGCCGAACTCATAAAGGGCACGACGCGCGATTCCTTTACCGGGGTCACGAACCTCCGGGCCGGGAACTGGATGATGATAGAAATCAAATAACACTAATACTTTTTTGATATGAAACATTTATTTTTCAAGAGCCTCGCGGCCGTCGCATTGTGTGCCGCGGCTGTTTCCTGCCAAAAGGACACGGATGACAAGAAAGGCAGCACGAACACTCCCGGAGGAGAGAATATCAAGGTGAGCATTGTCCTCGACAATCCGGTTTCCGAGGCAAAGACCCAGTGGTTCAACGGTGACGTCGTGTCCCTGTTCTCAAAGGACGGAGCCACGACGCTCAAGGCCAAGGGCGACGGCAGGACTGCCGACTTCACCGGAGCGTCAGTCGCTGGGGACAAGTTCTATGCGTTCTATCCTGCGGCGTCAGGGGCGGAGGTCGCCGGCGGAAAGGTGAAACTGAATTTCCCACAGGAGCAGACATATTCCGAAGGAGCACTTCCTGCGGACTTTCCTTTCGGCGGAATCGGAAGCCTCAAGGACGGAATCGTCATGAAGCCTGTCGCGGCGGTTCTTGCTGTCGTCGTCAGCGGCAACGCCACCGTCGCTTCGCTTGAAGTGGGCGGAACCGGGGCGGACGGAGCCGCCGCGCAGATGTCCGGAGACATGACGGTCGGAGTTGAGGACGGCAGCGTCGAGGTCAGCGGAAACACGTCCGTCAGGCTCAATGCCGGCAACGCCGTCGTGAGCGGCACAAAGACCTTCTTCATGTATGTTCCTGCCGGAAGTTATAAGACTCTTGCGGTGAAGCTCGCGGACAGCGACGGCGAGGGCAAGGACTTCGGCTTCAGCGACATCGAGCTCAAGGCCGGTGAGGTCAAGACGGTGGAAGTGTCCTATTCCGCCGCGATAAGCCTCTCGGCAAACGGCACGGCCAACTGCTATGTCGTGGCGGCTGCCGGCACCTACAAGTTTGACGCTAAGACCGTCGATGGAACGGCCCTCGTGGCTGACGGCGCCGACTGGCTCTGGAGTTCCGTCGAGTGCGAGTGGACCGAGGAGGACGACGGGCTCACCGAGGTCGTGAAGGCCGTGGAGCCTATGAGCCCGTCATGGGTCATCTCGAATGTCAGGTTCGACAAGGAAAAGTCTCAGGTTGAGTTCAACGCGAGCGGAAATGTGGGCAACGCCGTGATTGCCCTCTACAGGGAGGCCGGCGGAGTGCGGGAGATTGTCTGGTCGTTCCACATCTGGAGCACCGGCGTGAGCCTTGAGGAGATGGCGGTTTCCAACTGGCAGAGCCTCCACCTCGTGAACGAGGACAAGAGCCTCACATGGCTTGACAGGAACCTCGGCGCGCTCAACGTCAGGAACACCGACAACGCCGGCATCCACGGCAATGTCTATCAGTGGGGCCGCAAGGACCCGTTCCCGGGCGCGAGCCGCACAGGAATCGGCACTCTCAAGGAGGGCAGCACATCGACTTTCAAGACCGGATTCGCCACGAAGGAGGATGAGCCTTTCACGACCAACACCATGCCGTGGATTGCCAATCCCGCCTTCGGAGAAGGGTTCACGGCCACCAAGGACATAGTCTCCGTCGCTGAGACCGCCAAGACTCCGATGAGTTTCAGTTCTGACGGGACCAACTGGGCTGAAGGCATTGACGTGACCGCATGGGGAGACGGGCTCGCGCCTTTCGACACATGGAAGGGCTGGGCGCAGGGAACCGACGAGAAGGAGACCTATGAGACCACGAGAAAGGCTGCTCTCGCGAAGACCAACAACGACCCGTGCCCTGTGGGTTACCGTGTCCCTACCTGCGAGGAACTCTGGAACTCATTTGCCGGCTGGACGGCCAACGGCTACACAGAAATCTGGAGCGAAAACATCACCACCGGCCGCAGCAAGCGCAACTACGGGCGTCTGATTCGCACCTATACGGACCCTGACAACATCAACACCCGCATCCCGTGCTCCGGCCACCGTCAGGACGGCAAGATGGTCCAGGTCGGCGAGTCCGCCTACTATTGGACGGCAACCGTCGATCCCGCGCAGTACAAGTCAGGCAAACTCTGGGGCTTCCGTTGGCTCGTCGGCAGCAACCTCCGCATAGAAGGCTCCGGCAGCACCGGCATCGCCCGCCCGGTCCGCTGCATCAGGCAGTATTGACGAAAAATTGCAAGTAAATGGCTCAAATGTGAATGGCGGAGTGGATGCTGATTCGGAAATTTGCAGTCTGAACCAAGAAACTGTTTAAATTTTTCTCCCATAAAATAAATGTGAGAAAAATTTAAAACAGTTTCTAAATAACACTGATTCACTTAATGAAAAAGACAACAGCGATTTTGACATTTCTGGCACTCGCCCTCGCGACAGTGTCCGCAAGGGCGCAGAACGGGCCGGTGAAGGCCTGGGAGGGGACGATTGACCTTCCGACCTACCGCGTGAACGCCCCGGAGAAGGCTCCTCTTTTCGAGAGGGATTTCGCCTACCAGCGGGCAAAGAGGGGAGTCTATCCCTACGCGATGAACGACAATCCCACGAACGAGAAGGTGGATTCCACCCACAGGGCGCTCTTCATCGAGAACGACTATGTGAAGGTCTGCGTGCTTCCGGACATCGGGGGACGGCTCTTCTACGCCACAGACAAGACCAATGGGTATGAAATCTTCTACCGTCAGAGCGTCATCAAGCCGGCGAACGTCGGGATGCTCGGCGCGTGGATAAGCGGCGGCGTGGAGTGGAACGTCTTTCACCACCACAGGGCGACGTCGCAGTACCCGATAGACTACACCATTGTCGATAACGGCGACGGCAGCAAGACCCTCTGGGTCGGCGAGGTGGAGAACCGCCACAGGATGAGCTGGGCGATGGGCATGACGCTCTACCCTGACAAGTCCTACATCGAGGTCACAGGCCGCTTCTTCAACAACGCGCAGGACCGCAACTCCATGCTGCACTGGAACAACGTCGCGACCCACGCCAACGAGAACTACCAGATTGTCTTCCCGGAGTGCACCGACTTCGGAACTTTCCACCACAAGAACAGCTTCCTGCGCTGGCCCGTGCCTGACGCGGAATACTGCGGAAACCCGGACTATGCCGGAGTTGACATCAGCTACTGGAAAAATCTTCCGGCGCTTATGGGCGGCTCGGTGTTCATCTACGACCAGAAGGACGATTTCGTGGGTGGGTATGACTACGGCAAGAACGCCGGAACCATGCTCGCGGGCAACCACAACATCAACAAGGGCGGCAAGTTCTGGACCTGGGGTCACATGAACTACGGTCACTCCTGGGACTGCGAGGTACTCACCGACACCGACGGAGCTTATGTCGAGCTTATGACCGGAGCCTATTCCGACAACCAGCCGGACTACTGCTGGATTAACCCGCACGAGACCAAGGAGTTCACGGCCTATTGGTACGGCATTCGCGACCTGCGGCACGTGAACCGGGGCAACGAGCTTGCCACGCTAAACATGGACATAGACCCGTCCGGGAAGATTCATGTCGCCGCGAATGTCACCCAAATCCGCAACAACGCCAAGGTTGAGGTACGCAAGGCAGACGGCACGGTGCTCTACAGCAAGGTGGCCTACATCGCCCCTGACAAGCCTTTCGCCGACGACTTCACGACCGACTCGGCGAATGTCAGCGAGCCTTCTGAGGTCACGATGACAGTCTATTCCGCGGAGGGACAGGAACTTCTGAGCTACCATCCGTACAAGCTCGACCGCACCAGGCCGCTTCCTGAGCCTGTCGTGCCGCTAGACCCTGACCCTAAGTCGATTGACAACATCGAGGACCTCTACTACCTCGGAATGCGTAACCTCCAGTTCCATCAGGCTCATGTCGATCCGAACATCTATTTCGAGGAGGCTGTGCGCCGTGACCCGCTCGACGTCCGCAGCAACACCCAACTCGGAATATATTACCGCAAGGCGGGGGACTACGAAAAGGCGAAGTCATATCTCCGAAAGTCTCTCGTGCGCCAGACCTCTTCATACACCCGTCCCGCCGACGGCGAGTCGATGTATAACCTCGGACTCATTCTCAAGGACGAGGGAAAATACGCCGACGCCGTTGACACCCTCTACCGTGCCGCATGGGACTATGAATATGCGTCAGCGGCATATTACCAGCTCGCGCAGATTTCCTCGACTCTCGGAAACGCGAAGCAGGCCGCGCAGGAAGCCGGAATGGCGGTGGCATACAACGGAATGAACCTCGACGCGAAGAACCTCCTCGCCACGCTTGAGCGCAAGGCCGGCAACACTGAAAAGGCCGCGGAACTTGCTGCGGAAGTCCTTGACATCGACCCTCTCAACTACTACGCTTCGGCAGAGCAGGTCGCTCTCGGCGTGAAGCCTCAGGCGGAGTTCGCCAAGCTTCTGCGCGGAGTGAGCGAGTCCTACATCGAGCTTGCGCTCTACTATCTTAACAACGGCTTCGCATCCGATGCTGAGATGATTTTCAAGGATGCCGAGAGCATAAGGCCTTATCCTACAGTCGAGTACTGGCTCGGATGGTTCGCCGACAGAAACGGCGACGAGACTGCTGCGAAAGAGTGGTTCGCCAAGGCCGAGGCGGGGAACATGGACTATGTTTTCCCGTTCCGTCTCGAAACGGTGAAGCCGCTTGAGAAGGCGACAGAGTACAACCCGAACGCCGTCATGGCGTGGTACTACCTCGGCAACCTCTGGTATCAGAAGCAGCCGGCAAAGGCAATGTCCTGCTGGGAGAAGGCCGTGGAGCTCAGGCCGGACTTCGCGATGGCGCTGCGCAACCTCGGCTGGGGCTGCCACTACTTCACAGGCGAGCTTCGCAGGGGCGCAGATTGGTACAAAAAAGCCATCGCGGCGGACAAGGCAGGCAACGCCATCTTCCTCACCGAGTGCGACGAGATTCTTGAACAGCTGAACGCCCCGCTTGAAGAGCGGTATGAACTCTTCGCCGGCAGGGAGTCCCTCTACGAGAAGCGCTACGACTCCGAGACCCGCGCGATTAGGCTCCGCATCCTTAATGGCGAGTACGAGCAGGTGCTGGACAAACTTCTGACCCGCTTCTACTCCCGCCGCGAGCACATCGAGGACCTTCATGACATCTATGTCGATGCCTGTATGCTCTCCGGATTCCGCGAGTGGAAGGCCGGGAACAATGCCCAGGCTCTTGAATATATGCTGATGACCGACGAATATCCTGCAAACCATGGATATGCCCATCTCGAATACTACGCGCGCGACGCGCAGGTATATTATAACATAGGTATGGCTTATGAAAAGGTCGGCGACGCGGCGAAGGCTCGTGAATACTACGAAAAGGCAGCTGCCGTCGAGGTGAAGCCGGTCGATTGCGTCTATAATTATGAGAAGGCGCTCGCCATGCTGAAGCTCGACCCTAAGGCGGACGTGAAGCCGATGTTCAAGGCGATGCTTAAATACGGCGAGGAAAGCGTCACGGATTATGTCGAGCGCTTCTTCGAGAGCTTCGACTACGGCCCTCGTCCGGAAGACGTGAACACCAAGGCCTATTACATCCAGGGGCTTGCATGGAAGGCGCTCGGCAAGGAGTCAAAGGCTCGCAAGTGCTTTGAGCAGGCTCTCGACCAGCGGAACGACAATGTCTGGGCGAATTATTATCTGGGCAACATCAGGTAGCACAAAGATTTCTCACTTCGTTCGAAATGACAGAAACCCGTCGATGAAATGACAGAAACCCGTCGATGAAATGACAGAAACCCGTCGATGAAATGACAGAAAACAGTCGATGAACTGGCAGAAAACAGTCGGTGAAATGACAGAAAACAGTCGGTGAAATGACAGAAAACAGTCGGTGAAATGACAGAAAACAGTCGGTGAACTGGCAGAAATCCGTCGAAGAACTGACAGAAACCCGTCGAAGAACTGGCAGTGCGCCCCTCTGTCATTTCGAGCGAAACGCAGTGAAGTCGAGAAATCTTTACATCAATCAAAAAAATTAAGATATATAGTTATATGAAAATAAGGAATATACTTTTATCCATCGCCGCCGTCGCAGCCCTTTCGGGCTGCTGCGGCAAGGCTGAGAAAGGCGGACGCTGGTCCGAGGAAAAGGCGAACGCATGGTGGGCGGAACAGGAGTGGCCGGTGGGCTGCAACTATGTCCCTTCTTATGCAATCAACCAGTTCGAGTTCTGGCAACCCGAGACTTTCAATCCCGAAATCATCGACCGCGAGCTCGGATATGCCGAGAGCATAGGCTTCAACACCCTCCGCATCTATCTTCACGAGATGCTCTGGTACGCTGACAAGGACGGGTTCAAGTCCCGCATCAATCAGTTTATGGACATAGCCGAGAAGCACGGCCAGAAGCTCATCATCACCTTCTTCACCAACGGCGGCACCTTCAATAACCCGCAGCTCGGCCCTCAGCCTCAGCCGGTCAAGGGAGTGCACGGCTCGGGATGGATTCAGTCGCCCGGAGCACAGAACGTGAACAACCCGGAGTCGTGGCCTAAGCTCAAGGAATATGTGCAGGACATCCTCCGCACCTACAAGGACTGCGACCGCATCCTCTACTGGTGTCTCTACAATGAGCCGGAGAATCCGAAGGAGGGCGCCTACAGCCTGCCTCTTCTCAAGGAAGTCTTCAAGTGGGCGTGGGAGGTGAACCCGTCGCAGCCGTGCTCGGCTCCGATATGGATTCGTCCGGGTTCGGCCGGCACGCGGACAAAGCTTGAAATTGTCAGCTGGATCTGCGAGAATGTCGATATACTCACATTCCACTGCTACTACGACAAGGAACTTGAGACCTTCATAAAGATGCTGAAGCCTTTCAACCGTCCGATGGTGTGCCAGGAGTATATGGGACGTCCGCGCTCCACTTTCGAAGGGAGCCTCCCTATTCTGAAGCGCGAGAAAATAGGCGCAATCAACTGGGGGCTCACGACCGGAAAGTGCGCCTACTATATGCCTTGGGGCAGCAAACCGGGCGACCCGATGCCGGAAGTCTGGTTCCACGACATCTTCACCGAGGACGGCACCCCATACAGCCAGTCCGAAATCGACTTCATCAAGTCGGTGACACTCAGTAAATAAAGAAATAGGTTGCCGGCCGGCAACCTATTTCTTTTTCATATATTCTATCGGCGTAGTTCCAAAGTAGTTCAAAAAGCACTTGGCGAAATAGGACGTGCTGTTGAATCCGCAGGAATAGCAGACATCGCTGACGCGGTCGGCTCCCTCGTCGAACATCTGGGCTGCCATCAGCAGGCGTTTCGTGCGGATGTAGTTGTTCGGGGAGGTGTTGAGCAGGCGGTTGAACTTGCGCAGGAGGGAAGACTTGCTCATGTTCAGGGCGTGCTTCAGGTTCTCGACGTTGAATGCCGCGTCGGAGAAGTTCTGGAGAATGACCTCATCGACGCTGCGCAGAAATTCCCTGTCTGTCTTGCTGAGTGAGGCCGCTCCCTCGTCCTCGGCACTCAGGCTGTTGCGCAGCGTCTTGCGGGTGAGGTTCATCTTGTCGAGGAGGTTGGCGGCGCAGACCTTGAGATAGTAGATGTCGAAAGGCTTCTCGATGTAGAGGTTCGCCCCGTTCTGCATGCACTCTATTTTCTTTGACAGGTCGTTCATCCCGCTGATTATTATAATCATCACGTGCGAAATGTCCACATCCGAGCGTACCTTCCGGCACAATTCCACTCCGTTCATCTGAGGCATCGCAATGTCCGAAATCAGCAGGTCTATGTTGTGCTCGTGGAGGCATTTGAGCGCGGACGCGCCGTTTTCGACGCTATAGACACGGTATTCTGAAGAAAGCTGGGAAACGATATATTCTCTCAGCTCGACGCTGTCCTCGGCGACGGCGACGCTGAACCTCTGCGGCGACGGCTTCTCTTCCCATGCCTCTTCTTCGTAGCCGGCTTCCTCCATGTCCTTCGGCTCATTCCCGCGGACTTCCGCCGCCTGAGAGCCGATTCTTGCCGTATGCTCATATCGGGCTCAGGACCATTATCTGCAGAACATGGGTTCAGGGCTCTGCACAATCCGCAGCGGGGACAACGGACGCACTTGGTCCGAACCTCATCACATCTACGACCTCTGCAACTGGAAACCCTACCTGCTTGTGCTTCCCGACGGCCGCATACACTGCTATTTCACGGATGCAACCCCTCAATGCCGCAATTCAGGCACGTCGGTGATGATTTCCTCCGACAACGGCTACACATGGGGAGAGAAGATAAGGGTATGCCGTCAGTTCAAGTATTTCTACGACGGACCTTCCACGGAATACACCGGCACGGGAATATACACCGACCAGATGCCGAGCTTCCGTGTCCTCAATGACGGGAAGACAATTCTGGGCTTCCTTGAGGCGAGGCTCGAATCTCCTGCCAGCAATCAGGGCCGGAGCTATTGCCGGATGTCGGTCGTGTGGAATGACGGCCTTGAATGGAAGGACCTCGGAGAGAACAGCGAGGGACCGGTAAAAAGAGCCTCAAACGTTGTCCCCGGAGGGTCGGGATATGTGGCGGTCTTCCCGTCCGGCGAAGCCGTGCTGAGCTGCAATAATTCCAACATATTCAAGGTCAAGGTTCTCGACAGCAAGGGACAGTGCCCTTCCGGCTCCTCGTGGGAGGAAGATTGGTCCTATCCTTTGCCGGGCAACGGATTCTGGGGCTCAATTGAGGTTGACAGTCCCTGCACAATGGTCGCCGCCATGCACTGTGACAAGGGACTTCAGGTTGAGCGCCTGTGGCTGAACCACCGCATTGACGCGGCTGCCGCTCCGGTTCTCGTGGACGGCGACGGCTCGGAATGGGACGGCGCTCAGGCTCTGTTCCTTTCTTCCGGTGAAGGTGACGAGACCCTCGTCCGTGCCCGTCACGACGACAAGAATCTCTACCTTCTTGTCGAAACCGCATTCGCCTGCGGCGCTGCTTCTCCATCATTGGGCGGCTGGGATTCAGAGCCCGCGACTGATTCCGATGTTTCAGAGCCCGCGCCGGAGTCCGGAGCGACCGTCGGCGCACACCGTCTGAACCTTCGTCTTGCCCCTGCCGGTTCAAGGAAATACGGCATACTCAGCATCGACTCGGCTACGGGCAAGGTTGAGGCCAAGCGCCTCTCCCCGGTATCCGCCTCCGCAAGCGGCACGACATCCGACGGCCGCCGAGGCGTCGCAACTGAAATCGCCGTACCGCTGAGCGAGCTCGGCAATGCCGCCACGGGAGACTATCTCTGCCTCTATGCCGAGGCCGTCACCCCGTCCGGCTCCGTCGCCTTCTCCCTCTCCGACCCGGCCCTCCGCTCCACCTGGCAGCGCATCCGCCTGAAATGATTCCTCCAAGCCTCGAAGCCGGACTCTTCGAGGCTTTTTGTTCAGATTTCTTTCTGAACCAGACTATTGAGCTTCTCTACGTCAACATCAGGAACGACGCCCAAGTCATCCCCGGTTCTTATCATAAAACCCATATATAGAGGAAGGGTGAGAATGCCTCCGTTGCGTCCTACATTGTAGTTGCCGAATTTCAGGGCATTGTCAATGTGATATACGTCCTTGTTTTTCAGCACCGTGTTGAGGCTCTTGCTCTTTCCTGTTGTCGCCTTTACCTCAATCGGAGTGCATTTGCCGCCTCGGCGTATCAGAAAATCGAGTTCCAGTCCGCTGTCCTTATGAAAATAGTAAAGCGGAGTGCTGGATTTGCAAAGAAAGTCCGCCATCAGATTTTCAAAAATCGCCCCCTTGTAGCCTCCGAGATTCCCTTGCAGTATGTCCGCCTGCGTCCCGAAATCGAGCATGGCGATGAGCAGACCGATGTCCTGCACATAGACCTTGAAGCAGTCTTCGATGGCATTCCCCGTGAGCGGCAGTTCAGTAGCGGTGACATTGTAGCATCTCCTTATTATCCCGGCGTCCTCCATCCATTGCAGGCAGCCGGAATATTCCGAAGCCCTTGCACCTTTCCTGATGACGGAGTATTGGAATTTCTTGTTCTCCCTCGCGAGCTGCTTCGGTATTGATTCAAAACATTCTCTTATGCGCGGCTTGTCGGAATCGTCGGCATATTTGACCATGTCGTCTTCATATTCGTCCAGAATTTCCCTCTGTACTTTATACACCTGGCCGATGTCCTTCGTTTCTAAAAATTTATTCACCGCAGCCGGCAGACCTCCTACAATAATGTACCTGTGCAGCAATGTGGTCATGGCATTATGGATGCCCTCATGAACCGGAACCTCATTCCTCAGGCTCTGCGAAACTGACTCCAAGACTTTTTCATTGACGCCATTTGCCCAAAGAAACTCCTCAAAGTCAAGCGGATACATTTCCACAATAGTTTCGTGTCCGACAGGAATTGAATTTTTTGCGGTCATTCCGGAGTCTTGCCGTTTCTCCCCATATCCTTTGACTCCCAAAAGAGAACCTGTCGCAATGACGTCGAATCTTCCGTCTTCCTTGAAGGATTTGAGGGCTGTCCTGGCTTCCGGGCAATCCTGTATTTCGTCGAGAATGATGCAGGTCTGTCCGGGAATGAACTTGGATCCCGGAATCATGGACGACAGGCTCAGGATAATCGTGTCTATGTCCTTGTTTCCCGAAAAAGCCGTGGCCTTGTCCGGTTCGAGTATGAAGTTCATATATACTACACTGCGGTAGTTCTGCCTTGCAAACTTCTTGACGATGAATGTCTTTCCGCACTGTCTTATTCCATTGATGACGAGCGGTTTCTTGTCCTTTGCGTTTTTCCACTCCAACAGAGTGTTTTCCATTTTTCTGCGTAACATCTTGTCTCTTACGTTATTCGCCTGCAAATATACACTTTTTCGACCGAATAATCATCGTTTCGTCACACTTTTTAGACCGAATAATCGTCGTTCCGTCACACTTTTTCGACCGAATAATCATCATTCCGTCACACTTTTTCGGCCGAATGGCTGCATTTTCAAAAAATATGTGTCGGAAAATATTTGGCAGGAACGGAAAAAAGGAGTAATTTTGTGCCCCTGTTGGCGGGAGACTGCCGGCAGGGCTTCTTTATGAGGCAGGACTTCGACGGTCGTCGGATGTTTTTTTTTTCTCTATTTATGAACACAAAGTACGTTTTCGTCACAGGTGGTGTAGCATCCTCCCTCGGAAAGGGAATCATTTCCGCATCTCTCGCAAAGCTTCTTCAGGCACGGGGTCTGAAGGTAACAATCCAGAAATTCGACCCTTACATCAACATCGACCCGGGCACGCTCAACCCATACGAGCACGGCGAGTGCTATGTCACTGAGGACGGCGCGGAGACCGACCTTGACCTCGGGCATTACGAGCGGTTCCTCGGAGTCTATACCTCGAAGGCGAACAACGTCACCACGGGAAAGATTTACAACACAGTCATCAATAAGGAGCGCGAGGGCGCGTACCTCGGGAAGACCGTGCAGATTGTCCCTCACATCACCGACGAAATCAAGCGCCGCATGATGCTCCTTTCCAAGACCCGTGACTACGACGTCATCATCACCGAAATCGGCGGAACCGTCGGCGACATGGAGTCGCACCCCTTTGTCGAGGCCGTGCGCCAGCTCCAGTGGGAACTCCCCGAGGAGGACTGCGTGACGATACACCTCACCCTTGTGCCTTACCTCAGGGCCGCCAAGGAACTCAAGACCAAGCCGACCCAACACTCAGTGCAGATGCTCCAGCAGAGCGGCGTGCAGCCGGACATCATCGTGTGCCGCACCGAGTACGACCTCTCGCCGGAACTCCGCAAGAAGGTCGCCCTGTTCTGCAACGTGAAGCCGGGGCACGTCATCCAGTCGATTGACGCCGACTCCATATATAAGGTGCCGCTCAAGATGAAGGAAGAGGGGCTCGACAAGCTTGTCCTGAACCACTTCGCCATCACCGACGCTCCGGAGCCGAACCTCGACAAGTGGAACGACTTCCTCCGCAGGCTTGACAACCCCAAGCATGAGGTCAACATCGCCCTCGTCGGGAAATACGACCTTCAGGATGCCTACAAGTCCATCCGCGAGGCATTCGTCCACGCCGCGGCTGCAAACGAGTGCAAGGTCAACGTCCAGTACATCCATAGTGAGAACCTCAATGAGGCTAACGCTGAGGAACTGCTCGGAAAGATGAACGGCATCCTCGTCGCCCCTGGATTCGGAGAGAGGGGACTCGAAGGAAAGATTGTGGCGATAAAATATGCCCGCGAGCACGGAATACCGTTCTTCGGGATATGCCTCGGAATGCAGATGTGCGTCGTCGAGTTTGCCCGCGACGTGCTCGGAATGGACGGAGCCTGCTCGACGGAGGTCAATCCGAACGCCACCTTCCCTGTCATCAACCTCATGGAGGATCAGAAGAGCACGACTTCAAAGGGCGGAACCATGCGTTTAGGCGCATACGACTGCGAAATCAAGCCGGGTTCGCTCGCCGAGAAGATTTACGGCACCACCAAGATTTCCGAGCGTCACCGCCACCGCTACGAGCTCAACAGCGACTTCCTCGGCCTCTTCGAGAAGGGCGGCCTCATAGCCTCCGGACGCAACCCTGACACCCGCCTTGTGGAAATCGTCGAACTTCCGACCCATCCGTTCTTCATCGGCGTGCAGTTCCACCCGGAATACAAGAGCACCCCGGAGAACCCTCAGCCGATTTTCGTCGCCTTCATCAAGGCCGCGATGAAAAATGCCGAAGGCGGAGCGAAAAAGTCCGGACCGAAGACGAAATAATCCGAAAGTCAAGCTCTCCTGACGTCGTGGAGAAATCCACCTCGTCAGGTGGGCTGTGCCCTAATGGCCAATGACAAGGGTATCTTCCTTTTGGCGAATTTGTTTATAGCAGATTTCCTTCCGCCTCTTTAAGGAAATCTATTACATTTATGATAGATATGCCGTCTGCATTCACATGAGAAGGTGTCAGCCCTCCTACAATGACCATTTTAGGAAATCCGTCTTTGATATGACGGAGGGAATTGGTTTCCTGTTCAACTTTTTCTTGTGTGGGTATGTCAAGTGCTGATTGTATGTACACACGTTTGTCCCCGCTGTTGCAAATGAAGTCCACTTCCAGTAGTTTTCGTACTTTCTTTCCATCATCATTTGTCGTTCTCACCTCAACTTGTCCCACATCAACAGAATACCCTCTGACACGAAGCTCGTTATATATGATATTTTCCATAAGATGGCCACCATCAATCTGACGGTAATTCAGACGGGCATTTCGTAGTCCGACATCTTCAAAGTAGTATTTTGAGGGAGTGTTGATGTAATGCTTTCCTTTAATATCATATCGAATGGCTTTTTCCAACATAAATGCATCCTGCAACATTCCAAGATAACTTTGTATAGTCGTGTCCGAAATACTATGACCTTTTACGGACTTGAATGTATTTTCAAGGTTCGTCGGATTTGTCAAGCAGCCGATGTTTGAAGCAATGATGTCTATAAGTTCACTCAAATCATCATCATTTTTAATGCTGTAGCGTTCTTTTATATCGCGTATATAAGTTCCTTGAAACAGTGATTTGAGATAATTTTCTTTCTCTTTTTTCTTTGAAAAAGACACAATTTGCGGCATTCCTCCATAAATCATATAGTCTTGTAGCGCAGAAAGTTCATTTTCGTATTGTCCTGCCTTGAGGAATTCCGAAAAACTCAGGGGATGGAGTCTAATTTCATACCCTCGACCACGAAATTCAGTTTTTATGTCACTGGACAACATCCGGCTGTTACTGCCGGTCACATATACATCTGCATTTTTAATTTTCAGATAGCTGTTGAGCACGTCTTCAAATTCCGAAACAAGTTGAATTTCATCCAACAGTATGTAGTACATATCGTTATCTGTGATATGCCCATCGATGTAATTCAATAATAAATTTTAATCATTCCGTTGTGCATTACGCTTCTCAGTTCTTGTAAGTATCTGTCCCTATGTATAATCATGTTGCAAAAGTAGTGATAATTATCTGTATTGCAGCTATCCTGTTGGAGAAAAATGGGAAAAGTTCCAATTTTCTCCAGTAGATGACGACTCCCTTGTATTATTTCTCAAAAATTCATTCATATGTGGGCTGGTTTTGCTATCTTTGCGCCGCGAAAGTCAGAGCCTGATGTTTCGCGGCGCAATTTTGTAGGAAAGGATGAACTTCTGCGGCGCAAAGATTTTTGTGAATATGAGGGTGAATTGTAATGTCATGATTACAAATATGTTGAAAATCGCTTTTCTCATGCTTCCGCTGCTTCTCGGCTCCGGCTGCAGGGACAGGCAGAAAAAGTCCGTTCCAGCGGTCGAGGCTGTCAGATGCACCATTGAGGTCGTGAACGAATATCCCCATTCCACGGAATCCTACACCCAGGGGCTGTTCTTTCACGACGGCCGTCTCTGCGAGAGCACCGGGCAGTACGGTCATTCCTATTTCTGCGAAGTTGACATCCCGACGGGGGAGCGCAGCCGCAGGTTCGACATCGACCGCAAGTATTTCGGCGAGGGCTCGGTGATTTTCGGTGACAAGCTGTACTATCTCACATGGCGCAACTATGTGGCTCTTGTCTATGACGCGCACACCCTCAAGTTCGAGCGCAGCATCGTCAATCCCCGTGAGGGCTGGGGGCTTACGACGGACGGCAAGTCGTTGATTATGAGCGACGGAAGCTCGAACATATATTTCCTCGACGCAAATCTGAAGGTTCAGCGGCGAATCGTTGTCAAGAACGGGCGGAAATCCGTAGGGCTGCTGAACGAACTGGAATGGATTGACGGGAAAATCTGGGCGAATGTATATACGAGCGACTTCATCGTCGTCATAAATCCGGAAAGCGGAGCCGTCGAGAAAATCATCGACTGCCGAGGACTGCTGCGCGAAGACCTGCGCACGCCGGAGACCGACGTGCTGAACGGCATCGCCTATAATCCCGAAAACGGGAAAATATACATTACCGGCAAGCTGTGGCCGCGTATGTACGAAATAGTCATTTCGAGCGAAACCGATATGCGGTGAAGGGCTGTCATTTCGAGCGAAACGAATATGTGATATATAATTGTCATTTCGAGCGAAACGAATATGTGATATTTGATTGTCATTTCGAGCGAAACGAAGTGAAGTCGAGAAATCTTTCTGCCTGCGATGTCCCGGAAAAAATGTTTCGCGCAAAGATCTCTCACTCCGTTCGAGATGACAGAAGAGTATGAGATGACAAAAGAGTACGAGATGACAGAGAGTTCGAGATGACGGAAGAGTATGAACAGACAAATAATCCGGACTTACGGAAAAATTGAATAATAGCGGGGGTACTTGAGTCGGGTGACCGGCTCAGGTTGAGAGAGTCCCATTGAACCTGATGCGGCCAATACCGCCGAAGGGAATGCACAACTCCGATGGAAAGGCGCGGTGTCGCGTGAAAGTCCAACCCCCTCGTATAGTAATAATTATTAAATAATTGCTTTATGCGAGGTTTTCTTTTTTCAGCGGTGCTCAGCACCGTTCTTTCCGGGACGGCCGTCTCGGAAAACGCCGCTGCGGAACGCGGCCTAATGAACATTTCATCACCGGCTCCGGATTCTCCGGAGAAATCTTCCTCCTTTGACAAGGACGGAAACAGAGTCGAGAGGCTTGACAGTGTTGTGGTCGTGGCTTCGCGTGCCGGCGAGAACACCCCGGTCACCTACACCATGGTAGGGAAGGACGAACTTGTCCGTACCAACCCGATCAACTCCCTTCCGATGAACCTCAGCCTCCAGCCTTCGGTGATTTCCACGAACGAGGGCGGAACTGGTCTCGGCTACTCCAAGATGACGGTCCGCGGCAGCAAGGGTTCCCAGATTAACGTCACGCTCAACGGCATAACCCTCAACGACGCTGAATCACAGGAGGTCTTCTGGGTGAACATCCCGTCGCTCTCCACGCTCCTTTCTTCAGTGCAGCTCCAGCGCGGACTCGGAACCTCGGCAAACGGAGCCGGGGCATTCGGCGCGAGCGTGAACATGAGCACGGCTTCCGTCGGGACGCATCCTTTCGCGACGGCGGATTTCGGCTACGGCTCATATAACACATTCACCTCGGCAGTAGCCGCAGGCACCGGTCTCACGAAATCCGGCATCTATTTCAACGCCGCATATTCCCGCAACTTCACGGACGGATACATCCGCAACGCGGAGGCGGACGTGCAGTCGGCGATGGCAACCCTCGGCTGGATGAACGAACGCAACTCCTTGAAGCTCACCTGGCTCATGGGAAAGCAGAAGACGGGCATCACATGGAACGGCATCGACCTTGACACCTACGCCAGAGACCGCCGCTATAACAGCGCCGGCGAGTACTACGACTACAAGCGCAATCCTGACGGAAGCTACGTCCTCGATGCTGACGGGAACAAGATCGTGAACTCGACTCATTACTACGACAACGAGACCGACAACTACACCCAGCACCACCTTCAGCTGAACTACACTCACCAGTTCGCGAACAGCCTCTGCTGGAGCACGACCCTCAACTGCACCAAGGGCGACGGCTGGTACGACCAGTACAAGGCCGACAAGAAGTTCAAGAAATACGGCATGGCGGACTATGCTCCGGCCGGTTTCAAGACCTCGGACTTCATCATCAACAAGTGCATGGACAACTGGTACTTCGTCGCCAAGACCGACCTCAGCTGGAAGTCGGGTCTCATTGACGTCACCGGAGGCCTGAGCTGGTCGCGCTACGACGGCGGTCACTTCGGCAAGGTGCTCTACAGCAGCGTTCTCGGCACTGACTGGCAGGCCGCAGACGGAATGACCTACGAAAAGTTCAACGCCAATCATGTATGGTACTACAACAACGCCCTCAAGCAGGAGTACAACGCCTACGTCCGGGGCGAATACACTCCGCTTGAATGGCTCACGGCATACGTTGACCTTCAGCTGCGCGATGTTGACCTCCGTATGTGGGGAAGGGGAGACGAGGACAATCTTGACATGGCCTACAGCAACAACTGGCTGTTCTTCAATCCTCGCGCAGGCGTGACCTTCCACAAGGACGGGCACAAGGCATACATCTCCGCAGCGCAGGGACACCGCGAGCCCGGCCGTCCGGACATCAAGGAAAACATCGAGGCCGGCAGCAACATGGGCGTGCGTCCGGAGGAAATGGTCGATGTGGAACTCGGGTATGAGTGGACCTCGTCGAAACTTGCGGTGGGCGCGAACTTCTATTTTATGGAATATTGGGATATGCTCCTCGAAACCGGCCGTCTTTCCGACACCGGCTATCCGATTAAGGACAATGTCGGCCGCGCCTTCCGCCGGGGTGTGGAGATCTCCGCTGCCTATGACCCGTTCAAATGGCTCTCTGTCTCCGGAAACGTCACTCTCAGCCTGAACAGGGTCCTTGATTATAAGGAGTCATTCCAGCTTTATGACGAGAGTTATAATCCTGCGTATGATGCGGACTGGAAGCCGGTTCAGAAAGAGGTCGATTTCGGCAAGACGACGATGCTGATGTCCCCGTCCGTCATCGGAATGCTCCGCGTCGCCTTCAAGCCTTTTGCGACTGTCTGTCGCAACTCTCTGAAAACCACGACGCTTGCCATTGACGGGAAGTATGTCGGAAAGCAGTATGTCGATAACACGCAGAACGACAGCCGCTCAATCCCGGGCTACTTCGTCTCCAACCTTTCCCTGACTCATGAGTTCTCCCTCGACGGACGTCACGGCAGCTCGTTCGCGCACGGCGGAGCCATCCGTCTCGGCCTCTATGTCAACAACCTGCTGAACAATCTCTACTATGTCGATGGCACTCTCTGGTACAAGGGCATCATGGAAGACGGCACACAGATTGGCGGTATCGGTATCTATCCGCAGGCTCCGGCCAACTTCATGGGCAAAATTTCTTTCGCCTTTTAGCGGGGCGCTTGTCTTTATACCCCTCCCGTCCTCTCGAAGGGGAAGAGCTGAGGCACCCATCTGTCATTTCGTGCGCAACGAAGTGAAGTCGAGAAATCTGTCAAGTCAAGAATAATCGCTTAAAGATTTCTCGCTCCGCTCGGAATGACAGCTAGAATTTTTATTAAATTTGCAGTTCCGTCTTTGGGGAGGCGGAACTGTTTTTTTTTGAAACATATAAAATTCACATAATTATGACGGAAAAATATCTCGACATCGCATCAAAATTTGACTTGAAAGGCGAAATTCGTGAAATCAAGCCTCTCGGAGAGGGATTCATCAATGACACGCTCATCGTTAAGACTGCGGGCGATTCCCCGGACTACATCCTTCAGCGGAAAAATAAATCCGTGTTTCCGGATGTTCCCGGGATGATGGAGAATATCTGGAAGGTAACGAACCACATCAAGAAAAAGGTCGCCGACCCGATGCGCGAGACGCTGACCGTCATTCCGGCGAAGGACGGGAAACTCTACTACGAGGATGAGAACGGTGAATTCTGGGCTGTCTGCGTCTTTATCAGCGACACCCTGTCCTACACGCAGGCGGACACACCGGAACTTGCCTATCAGGGCGGAGTCGGAATCGGACGCTTTCAGGCGCTGCTTGCGGACTTCAATGAACCGCTCGTCGAGGTAATCAAGGGATTTCATAATATGAGCCGGCGTTTTCAGCAGTGGGACGAATCCGTTGCCCGCAACGCCGCCGGCCGTGCCGACTCCTGCCTTGAGGAAATAGACTGGATTGAGTCCCGACGCAAGGAGATGCTTGATTTCGCGACGCTTATAGAAAACGGGACAATTCCGTGCCGCGTCACCCACAACGACACGAAAATCAGCAACATCCTCTTCGACGCCAAAACAAGGGAAGTACTCTGTGCGATTGACCTCGACACCGTGATGTCCGCCACCGTTCTCAACGACGTCGGCGACGCTCTCCGCTGCTACACAAACACCGGAGCCGAAGACGCGCAGGATCTTTCGACAGTCTCCATGTCCCTCGAAATGTTCACGGCCTATATACGGGGCTACCTTTCAGAGATGGGCTCGTCCCTCTGCCCCGCCGAACTTGACTACCTCGCCTTCTCCGGCCGCTACATCACCTTCGAACAGGTTCTCCGTTTCCTGATGGACTACCTCGACGGCGACACCTACTACAAGACGAAGTACCCCGAGCACAATCTCGTCCGTGCCCGCGCCCAGTACAGGCTCCTTCAGTCGATGGAGGCTCAGTTCCCGCAGATGTGCGAAATCGTCTCCGCTCTCCGCTGATCTGGCAAATGAGACTTGTGCTCGTTTTATCTGTCAATGGTGTTTCATTTGGCTAAAACCGTGTTTCATTTTCATTAAAGACAAGAAAATACCTTGTGATTTAATTTTGAACCGAATATATTTGCATCTGTTTTCCGAACAGGAACACAGTTGTTGTATGTTTAGCAACATCTTTTAGACGAACTCCTTCCGGATACTGTCCACACTGTATCCGCAAGGAGTTTTATCTCCTGTGGTACGCCGGCGGCGCGAAACTTGAGCCTGCCTTTTATTGTTTGGTTCGTCTATTCGTGCAGATTTTTCCAAAATTATTGCTGCAACGGATAAAAAAGGCTACTTTTGCTCCATCGCGAAAGAGACGCGATGTGAATATTAGATGGGTGACCATTAGTTGACGGGCTGAAAAACAATTGGATATGAGCGAATGTACCTGCAATCATAGGGACGACGGGAAGCCGGAGCGTCAGGAGAGGCAAGAATCGGCGGTGACGAACGCGAAGGGGCTTTTCGCATTGTCGCCGGTGATGGTGCTGCTGGCGGTCTATCTGGTGTCCTCGCTGCTTGCCGGCGATTTCTACCGCATCCCGATAGGCGTGTCCTTCGTCTTTGCAGCGGTCTATTCCATATTCATAGGCAGAGGACTGCCTTTCGCCAAGAGGGTGAACCTGTTTTCAGCGGGCGCGGCGGATTCCAACATAATGTATATGATATGGATATTCGTCCTTGCCGGGATTTTCGCATCATCCGCGAAGGCCGTGGGTGCCGTTGACGCTACCGTCGCCCTGACTATGCGGCTCATCCCGTCCGCCTATCTCCCGGCCGGTATATTCCTCGCTGCCTGCTTCATATCCATGTCCATAGGGACATCCGTCGGCACCATAGTCGCGCTTGCGCCTGTTGCAATCGGGCTTTCCGGTGAGATGGGGGCGGATCTTGCCTTCATGGTGTCGATTGTCGTTGGAGGCGCGTTCTTCGGTGACAACCTCTCATTCATTTCGGACACTACGATTGCCTCGACGCAAAGCCAGGGCTGCAGGATGGGGGACAAGTTCAGAACCAATCTCATCATCGTTCTTCCGGCTGCGCTCGTCACACTTGGGATTTACATTTTCAGCGGATTCTCGGCGGACTATGTGTCTGATGTTCCGGACGCTCCGTGGTATCTTGCGGTTCCCTATATGGTCGTGATTGTAAGTGCGCTGTGCGGGATGAACGTGCTGAAGGTTCTTATTCTCGGGATTATTCTGACAGATGCCATTGGTCTGTGCAGTGGAACTTCGGCGCTCATGATGTTCGAGGCGGCCGGGACGGGGCTCCAGTCCATGTGCGAGCTGATTCTCGTGACTCTGCTTGCCGGAGGGATTATGAACATGGTGAAGTGCGCCGGCGGATTCGACTGGCTCATCCGCGTGATGACGCGGAGAATCGGCAACCGCAGGGGTGGGGAGACCGTGATTTCGCTGCTGACCGCGCTTACAAACGTATGCACCGCCAATAACACGATAGCCATAATCACGGTCGGCGGCATTGCGAAGGACATCTCGACCCGTTTCGGCATCTCTCCGCGACGTTCGGCGAGTCTGATGGACACGACCTCCTGCTTTGTTCAGGGCATACTCCCTTATGGGGCTCAGCTGCTCATGGCAGCCGGGCTGTCAGGCCTTTCCCCTCTGGAGATTATTCCGAGGCTCTACTATCCTCTGCTCATCGGGGCGATGGTCGTTCTGGCGATTGTGTTTCAGCTGCCGAAGGTGCGGGAGGATAAAACGAAATGAGAAAAGGAGATCCCGAAAAATCGAAACCTCCTTTTTCATTTTGTGGAGATAGACGGATTCGAACCGACGACCCTCTGCTTGCAAAGCAGATGCTCTAGCCAACTGAGCTATACCCCCTTTGTCGTTCTTTTGAGCGTCTGCCGCGTTGTCCTCCCTCATCAGTCGGTCATTACCGTGAGGTAACCCCCCTCCCTCTTCGGTCGTCCGCCTTGCATCCATCTCAAAATAACTTCCAAAGCCACTGAATATCTAACCGGTTTCCAAAATTCGTGGAAATCTTCCGATGTCTGCGGCACTGGTATGTTAAAGAACTTGTGGGAGCAGAGGGAGTCGAACCCCCGACCCTCTGCTTGTAAGGCAGACGCTCTGAACCAACTGAGCTATGCTCCCTTTTTTCGTCTCTTTTTGTTGTCTGCCGCGTCAGACTTCGCATCGTCGGGCGGTCATTACCATGAGGTAACTCCCTTCCTCCTCACTCGTCTTCCTTGCATCCATCCAAAAATAGACCTCAAAAATAAATTTAAATCAAAGAACTTGTTTTCTCGTTTCCCGAATGGGATTGCAAAGGTAGGCAAAAATTTTGTATCTGCAAATCTTTTGAGGAAAAAGTTTCTAAAAGTTTCTAAAAAAGACAGGCCCCTGCGCGGAAGCCTGTCAGATTATAGTTTCTCGATGAGCCTTGTGAAGATGGTGGTCATCTTGCCGGCTGCGGCGTCGGCGGCCTCTATGATGGCATTCTCGTCGGTGACATAGTCGTCAGGGTTGCTGTGCGCCTCGTCGGTGATTACGGAAATTCCGAAAACGGCGAGCCCGCAGTGCCTTGCCACGATTACTTCCGGAGTCGTGGACATTCCGACGGCGTCGGCTCCGATGTGCCTGAAGAAACCGTATTCCGCAGGAGTCTCGTAACTCGGGCCGGTGCAGGCGAGATAGACTCCTTTTCTGACAGGTATGCCCTCTCCCGCGGCGATGACCTCGGCCTTGCGTATGAGCTCATGGTCGTAGGGTCTCGTCATGTCCGGAAACCTCGGGCCGAAGTCGTCGAAGTTCGGACCGATGAGCGGATTGGGCAGAAGGTTTATGTGGTCGCGGATAATCATCAGGTCTCCTATGCGATAGTCGAAGTTCACTCCTCCTGCGGCGTTTGAAACCAGCAGTGTCCTGATTCCGAGGACTTTCATGATGCGCACCGGAAGCACCACCTCCTGCATGGGGTAGCCCTCATAGCAGTGATAGCGGCCCTGCATGGCGATGACGGTCTTTCCCCCGAGCCGTCCGGCCATGAAATTGCCCCTGTGTCCGATTGCCGTCGCGGCAGGCATTCCGGGCACCTCTCCGTAAGGAACACTCACTGCCTCTTCAATTCTGTCCGCCAGCCTCCCAAGCCCGCTCCCGAGAATAATCCCGACTTCAGGCTCCAGTCCTCCGAGCCGTCCCTTCAGCATCTGAGCCGCCTGGAGTATTTCCTCATATCTCTTATCCATACAAATCAAATATTTTTTTAAATCTTCATCTACGCAAGTGCAGTCATAAATTTGTTCTGATTCTTTTCTCGCAGCCCATAAGCTATTCCAAACAATATAAAAAGACGGAGTGCAAGGCGCGATGGGCAACAAGACGCATGAGCGTCGTGCGGAGAACAGCGAAGCGTTGGCCTGTGCGATAGTGCGCACGGAGCACCACTTCCCCTTCGAGGGGACGGGAGGGGTCAAATTAGATGGTGAGGATTTGAAATCCACACGCAACGAAGCAGATCGCTTTTTATGCGCCCCGTCAAAGGGAGAGGATGAGTCTCTCGAAAAGGAGACTCATCCTCTCCGCAGCCGCGTCCGCAGCGCGGACCACGTCATCCCCGTCGTTGACATAGTCCTCCGCATAGTCGTCGTGCGCCTCATTCGTAATCACCGACATTCCGAACACCGGAACGGAGCTGTGCCGCGCCACAATCACTTCCGGAATCGTGGACATTCCCACGGCGTCGCCTCCGATGAGGCGGAAATACTTGTACTCCGCCGGCGTCTCGTATGACGGTCCGGTTCCCCCGACATAGACGCCCTTCTTCAGGTCTATGTGCAGCTCGGACGCGATAATCTCCGCCTTTTTAATCAGTTCTGGGTCGTATGGCCTCGTCATGTCCGGGAACCTCGGACCGAAGTCTTCGAGATTCCGCCCGATGAGCGGATTGGGGAGCAGGTTTATGTGGTCGCGGATAATCATCAGGTCGCCGACCTTGAACCCGTAGTTCACCCCGCCTGCCGCGTTCGACACGAAAAGGTACTGGATGCCGAGCACTTTCATCACGCGGATAGGGAGCGTGACGAGCTCCATAGGGTAGCCCTCATAGTAGTGGAAACGCCCCTGCATGGCAACCACGAACTTCCCTCCGAGCTCGCCGGCTATGAAGTTGCCCTTGTGCCCGACCGCCGTTGAAACCGGAAAACCGGGAATTTCCCTGTAAGGAATGACAGTAGGGTTCTCAATCTTGTCCGCGAGCTTTCCGAGACCGCTGCCCAGAACGATTCCCACGACAGGCCTGCGCCCGCCGAGCCTCGCGCCGATGTACTCGGCCGCGCCGTTGATTCTTTCTATTCTTTCGTCCATAAAGTATCTGTGTATTATAGTGTTATTATGCGCCGGAACCTCCGGCAAAGATTATTTCCTGAGCTTTATCTGCGAGAGTACCTTGCCTGCGCCGTCGAGAATCTCGCGCTCACCCTCCACCTGCCTGTGCCTCATCACGAAACGGCCGTTGCAGATGAGCGAGTCTATGCAGTCGCTGTGCGCCGAATAGACGAAATTGGCAAGAAATGTGCCCGGTGAGAGGAAGTTGTAGTTGTCGGTGTCGATGATCTGGATGTCCGCGATTCTTCCCTCTTCAAGAAGTCCCGTGTTCAGCCCGAGCGCGTCGGCTCCGTTCACCGTCGCCATCTCGACGATTTCGCTGAGCGGGCAGACCGTCGGGTCGAACCTCCAGCCCTTCTGCATCATCGCCGAGGTCTTCATCGACTCAAGGATGTCGAGGTTGTTCGACGACGCGCACCCGTCAGTCCCTATGCAGACCTTGCATCCTGCATCTTTAAGTTCCTTATACATAAAATGATAGCCGGAACTCAATTTCAGGTTCGAGTTTATGTTATGGACGCAGGTCACGTGATTCTTGCCCAGAAGCTCTATGTCGTTGTCGCTCAGCCAGAGCGTGTGCGCGGCGATGAGATTCGGCCCGAGCACCCCGATTCGGTCGAGATATTCCACCGGGGTTAGCCCTCCGTGCGCCTCCTTGCAGTCCTCCACCTCCTTGCGCGTCTCGGATAGATGGATGTGAAGCGGCAGTCCGTGCGCCCGTGCAAATTCCGCGGCCCAGACCATCATCGGCTCGCTCACCGAATACGGCGCGTGGAAGGCCATCGAGAACCTGAGGTTCCTGTCGCCCCATTGCTTGGATGCTTCGTACATCTTCCAGCAGCGTATCTTCTCGATTTCATTCTCCGCATCCGTCATCTTGTTTATCACGACATATGACGAGACCGGCCTTATCCCCATCTCGACGGCCGCCCGGTGTCCCACGAGAGGGAACCAGTAGTGGTCGTTGAATGTCGTCGTTCCTGTCTTTATCATCTCAAGGCAGGCGACCTTTGTTCCCCAATAGACAAATTCCTCGTCGAGGTTGGCCTCGATTTCCCAGACCTTCGCGAGCCATTCGTGAAAGGCTATGTCCTCGCCGACCCCGCGCAGAAGCGACATCGCCGCGTGCGTATGCATATTTATGAATCCCGGCATGGCCGCCTTCCTCGTGCAATCGACGGTCTCCCGTGCCTCGGGGCAAGCCTCGCTCCCGGTCTTCACAATCCGTGAAATCATGTCCCCGTCTATATATATGTCGGACCTGACCTCGCCTACGGCGATATTTTTCAGAACTATGTCGTGCATATCGTATTCAAATTTGTCAAAGATAGGCATTTTTCTTTGAAAACTTCAATATTCTTCATATATTTGCAAGGTGGGTAATACAATGTGCCGTTATGCTGGACAATGTCAGACAACAATTCGTGAGGCTTATTTCCTTGTATGAGAAGGAAAAGGGCGAATGCGTACGTCTGAAGGAAGAGAATCACCGGCTGTCGGAACTTTGTGAGGCCCGCGGAAAACAGATTGCTGAGTTAGAAAAGAAAATTGATAACCTGAATCTCACGACTGCGTTTGTGGGATCGCAGGCGGATCTGTCCGAACCTAAGAGGAAGATTGAAAGCCTCATACGGGAGATTGACAGGTGCGTCTCGCTGATGGAGGGATGAGGAAATGGACATTGCAAGGAACATAAACGTGACCATTCTCGCCCGGCCGTTCAACCTCAAGGCGACTTCCGAGAGGCATGAGCAGCTGATAAGGGTTGCTGTGGAAAGCCTGAACAAGATGGCCAAGCAGTACTCGCAGAACTATCCGGACAGCGATGAATCCGACATACTGCGCTTTCTCGCGCTGAACGTCTGTCTGAAGAACCTCAACTACAAGGACGAGATTCGCAGGCTTCAGTCCGAGACGGAGACGCTTGAGAGGGAGATTTCCGGTTATCTTGACAACATTGACGAAAAATAATCCGTTGGTTACTTACTTGCTGAATTCAACGTTTACTAAGTAACGGAGCAGGCTCGCTGACGGGATGACGGACCTATGTGACCCTTATGGAAATTCCGTATGGGGATTCCGGTTTGCCGGGACGGAGGATGTCTGAACTTCACGGAACTCAAATCTTATTTTATAAGGTTTTCTGTCGGTTTAACTAACGGATTTTTCTTTTACTTACGGTTTTATTTTTAACTTGCTGCGGTCGTTTTCCATGGAGGGCGGCCGCTTTTTGCGGATATATGCGGACATTTAATAATATATAATAATATGGAAATAGTTTTTTACATACTTTCAGCTCTTTTGGGCGCGGCCGTGGCGCTCGGCGTGTGGATTGCCGTGAGACGTTCCATGCTCAAGGGACGCAAGGAGGAAATTCTTGAGAAGGCCGAGCTTGAGGCCGAGAAGATAAAGCAGGAAAAGATATTCCAGGCCAAGGAAAAGTTCATGCAGCTCAAGAACGAGCACGAGAAGACCGTCAATGAGCGCAATGCCGCCATCAAGGAGACAGAGAGCCGTCTCAAGCAGAAGGAGAACACCCTGAACCAGCAGACTGCGGAGCTCCAGCGCAAGCAGCGCGAGGCCGATTCCATCAGGGAAAACCTCAAGGCGCAGGTCGAGATTGCCAACAGGAAGGCGGCCGAGTACGACAGACTGAAGGACGAGGCGAATCGCCAGATTGAGAACATCGCGGGAATGTCGGCAGCCGAGGCGAAGAACATACTCATGGAGAACATGAAGGCCGAGGCCCGTACCGAGGCGCAGTCATACATCAACGACGTGATTGACGACGCCCGTCTCAACGCGACTAAGGAGGCCAAGAGAATCGTCATCAACACGATTCAGAGGACGGCTTCGGAGACGGCGATCGAGAACGCAGTGACCGTGTTCAACATCGAGAGCGACGAGATCAAGGGACGAATCATCGGCCGTGAGGGGCGTAACATCCGTGCCCTTGAGGCTGCGACGGGAGTGGAGATTGTCGTTGATGACACGCCTGACGCCATTCTCCTTTCCGCGTTCGACCCTGTCCGCAGGGAGGTGGCGCGTCTGGCTCTCCACCAGCTCGTTGTCGATGGACGAATCCATCCCGCCCGAATCGAGGAGGTGGTCGCCAAGGTGCAGAAGCAGCTTGAGGAGGAGATTCTCGAGATCGGTAAGCGCACCTGCATCGACCTCGGAATCCACGGAATCCACATTGAGCTCATAAAGCTCATCGGGCGAATGAAGTACCGTTCATCCTACGGCCAGAACCTTCTCCAGCATGCCCGTGAGGTCGCCAACATCGCCGCGACCATGGCTTCCGAGCTCGGACTCAACGCCAAGGCCGCGAAGAGGGCCGGACTTCTTCATGACATCGGAAAGGTTTCCGACGAGGATCCGGAGCTTCCGCACGCACTCCTCGGAATGAAGCTCGCCGAGCAGTACAAGGAGAAGCCGGAAATCTGCAATGCAATCGGTGCCCATCATGAGGAAATCGAGATGACTTCAATCCTTTCGCCTATCATTCAGGTTGCCGACGCCATTTCCGGAGCGCGTCCTGGTGCAAGGCGTGAGGTCATCGAGTCATACATCAAGAGGCTCAAGGACCTTGAGAACATCGGACAGTCTTATCCGGGCGTGGTCAAGGCTTACGCCATTCAGGCGGGACGTGAGCTTCGCGTGATTGTCGGGGCCGAGCAGGTGACTGATTCTCAGGCGGAGACGCTTTCTGGGGACATCGCCAAGAAGATTCAGGACGAGATGACATATCCGGGACAGGTGAAGATTACGGTTATACGTGAGACCCGTTCTGTCGCCTTTGCCAAATAGCGGGGCGCCTAAAAGGCGGCCTGCTTCGTTGCAAAAGCCCTCAAAATCCTCACAACCGTCAAGGTTGCTCCGGTTTTGATGACTTTGTGCGCCTTGCATCCCATCCTTTTATGCATCCCCTTTATCTCGGCCTATTTTTATGCATCCCCTTTATCTCTGCTTGTCTTAAAGGCTTTTATGAGTACATGAAAAGAATAAACTGCTTCTTTTGGCTGTTTCTATAATAAGAGTATTATGAATCTGAATAGAAGGCTTGTAAATAGAATAGTTATGCTGCTGGCGGGATTCGCCTGCAGCATTTCTTCGCTTTTTGCGGGGAACATTGACTGGAAGGTTTCCGCTGTCCCGACGGATGAGGGCGGGGTGATGACGCTGAGGTTCACCGGAGTCATGGGCGAGGGAATTCACAGCTACCCGCTCTCCGACCATTATTCCGCTCCTGAGGTGGAGTTCCGCTCGCTTGTGAACTGCGAACTCGTCGGCCCGCTTGAGGACAGGAGCGTCGTCAGGCAGGAGAAGGGGCAGAGCCTTGTCTATGGACAGCTTGTGCTTGAACAGAAAGTTCGTGTCAAGGACGGGGTCTCGCGGGTTTCGGTGAGCGGAACAGTCAGCGCATCGTGCTGCCGGGACACGGAGTGCTATCCGCCGGAATATCATGATTTCGAGATTGCCCTGCCGGAGGGCGGGGCTGCGGCCGCATCTGCCGGAGCAGTGGGGGAAAACGACGTGACGAATAAGTCTGACGAAGCCGCATCTGCGGGAGTTGAGGGCGGAGGCGAAGTGACGAAGAAACCGGACGCCGCCGCGTCTGCTGCGGAACAGACGTCAACCCCGTTTGACTGGGGGCTCGTGCTTCAGGCCATTCTCTGGGGCTTCGCGATGCTGCTCACCCCTTGCGTTTTCCCGATGATTCCGATGACGGTTTCGTTCTTCCTGAAAAATTCCGGAAACGCACGCAGGGGACGCTTCCACGCGTTCATGTACGGCCTTTTCATCGTGCTGCTCTACACCGTTCCTATTACGCTGATAATTCTCATAACGTGGATTGCGGGCGGGGATGCGGTCACGGCGGACATATTCAACTGGCTGGCTACGCATTGGCTGCCTAACATCCTGTTCTTCATAGTGTTCATGACATTCGCCGCGTCATTCTTCGGCGCGTTCGAGATAACGCTCCCGTCCTCGTGGGTAAACAAGGCCGACGGGCAGTCCGACAGGAAGGGGCTGACAGGCGTGTTCTTCATGGCGCTTACCCTCGTGCTCGTCTCGTTCTCCTGTACCGGCCCGATTGTCGGGACCGTCCTGATTCAGTCCACTTCCGGGCAGTTCTGGATGCCGATGGTCACGATGTTCGCGTTTTCCGTGGCATTCGCGCTCCCTTTCACGGTCTTTGCCCTCTTCCCATCGCTACTCACGAAGCTCAGGAGCGGCAGTTGGCTCGGCAGTGTCAAGGTCGTGCTCGGATTCATCGAGGTGGCGCTCGGATTCAAGTTTCTCAGCGTCGCCGACCAGACCTACCACTGGGGCATCCTGGACCGTGAGGTGTATCTTGCAATATGGATTACAGTGTTCTCGCTGCTCGGGCTTTACTTGCTCGGGAAGATTCGTTTCGCTCACGACGAGAAGGTAGAGCACCTCTCCGTCACGAGGCTCGCCCTCGCGATAGTTGACTTCGCTTTTGTCGTCTATATGATTCCGGGAATGTTCGGCGCACCTCTCAAGGCTCTGTCCGGCTATCTTCCCCCGCTGGACACTCAGGACTTTGTCCTGGACTCATATTCTGCACGGCCGGAAAGCGGCGGCTTCTCTCAAAACCGCACGGCTTCCCTGTACGGGGAGAAATACGGCCTGCATCTGCCTCTCGGTCTGGACGGCTATTTCACCGTCGAGGAGGGGCTCGCGGCCGCGAAGGCTTCGGGGAAGCCGGTGTTCGTCGATGTCACGGGGCATGGCTGCGTGAACTGCCGCGAGATGGAGGCGCGTGTGTGGAGCGACCCCCGCGTGCTTGAAATGCTGAAGGACAGGTTCGTGATGGTCGCGCTCTATGTCGATGACAAGACAAGGCTAGACGAGCCGGATTGGGTGCGTGCTGAAAACGGGGACATATATAAGGAAATCGGACGTGCCAACGCATACATCACCCGCAGCCGCTTCGGCGTAAATTCCCAGCCGAACTACATCCTGCTCGACGCCGACGGAAAGCAGCTCGCCCCGGCGCGCGGCTACAGCCTTGATGTCCAGGGCTTCATCGACTTTCTTAACATTGCGCAGCAATAGGACCGCACCGCATCGAAGCAGTCGCCCCGACACCTATCACCGCCCTCACCCCTCGGTTCGGGATGAGGGCGGTTCGTGTTCGGACGATGTGGCCGCAAGCTTCTTCCTGTATTCATCAAGCCGCTTGCGGAAGTCAGTCTTCCGCAAGGACTCTTTCTTCCGTTTCCGTTCCAGATACTCTTCGTAGCGGTTCTCAAGGTAGTTGTCCGCCATCTTCCGAAAATTTACAATTCCTCGAAATTGACTTCGGAGCTGTAGTCTCCCTCTCCGTCCTCAGTCTGCGGGGCATTCTTCTTTATGTAGTCCAGGACTTCCTCAAGACCCTCGACGAATTTTCCGAAATCTTCCTTGTAGAGGAAAATCTTGTGCTTGTCGTAAGTGAAGCTGCCGTCGCGCTCGACTTTTCTCTTGCTTTCGGTGATGGTCAGGTAGTAGTCATTGCCCTTCGTTGCCTTCACATCAAAAAAATAGGTGCGCTTTCCGGCCTTCACTGGCTTTGAGAACACATCCTCGCCGTTACGCTCCCTAGCATAGGCTCCGTCATAATCCTCACTGTACATCTTGTGTGCGTTTTTTTATTGGTAAATCTTCGCAAATATAGTTTTTTTTATCAAATCGTGTGTATCTTTGCAGGAAATATTGTTTTAAAATTATGCTAAACCGTCGAATTTTACGAATCAAGGCCTTTAAGGTGGCCTATAGCGCCGTGCTGTGCGGGAATTTCTCGACAGCGGACGCGGAGGCCGAGCTGAAGGAGTCATGCGAGGCGACGAGGGACCTGTTCGTATTCATGTCCGGAATCGTGGCTCCTCTGACGCGGACAGCACGGGAGAGGATAGAGTCGCTCCGTTCCAAGTTCAACCCCACCGAGGAGGAACGTAACCCGAACATGAAGTTCTGTGACAACCGTCTCGCGCAGATTCTTGCGGATGACGAGGACCTGAACAAGCAGCTCCGGCAGAAGCATCTCTCATGGGACCAGTATGACATCTTCCTCAGGAAGGTTCTCGACTCAGTATATTCAAAGGATTATTTTCACGACTACATGAACTCGGGAGAGTCTTCGCTCGATGAGGACTGCCGTCTCTTTGTCCGCATATTCGAGGAGGAATTCGTCGATGTCCCGGAACTTGAGCATATTCTCGAGGATATGTCCCTCTTCTGGAACGACGACCTCGCCTATTCGCTGACCTTCTGCTGCCGCGCGTTCGAGGACATCGCGAAGGGCGGACGCTGGACTCTTCCTTATCTCTACATGAGCCAGATGAAGGGAACCGCCCCGGGAGTGGAGGATGATCAGGCTTTCGTGAAGAGGCTCCTGAGGCTCACGCTCGTGAACTATGACAAGTACTCGAAGATGGTCTATGACTCCGCGAAGGGCTGGGAGGCCGACAGGCTTTTCCTCTCTGACGTCGTGCTTGTGGTGATGGGACTCGCCGAAATCCTTGATTTTCCGACGATTCCGGTGCGTGTGTCGATGAATGAATATGTCGAAATCTCGAAGTTCTACGGAACGCCGAAGAGCCGTGTCTTCGTGAACGGAATCCTCGACCGCATTGTGAAAACTCTGACGGAAGAGGGAAAAATTACGAAACAGTGACGTCTTTCATCCCGGAGAAGTCCCTCCGCAGGGGAGCAATCCGCGTATGAATCTGATACAAATTTATTTTTAACGTTTACTTAAAGAAACATGATTATGAATTTTATGACATTATTGCAGACTGCGGCCCCTCAGGGCGGGGCAACCGGTGGCTGGACCATGTGGGTGATGCTTCTTCTCATCTTCGTCGTGATGTGGTTCTTCATGATTCGTCCGCAGCGCAAGCAGCAGAAGGAACTCCAGAAGTTCCGTGACGGCCTCCAGAAGGGCGACAAGGTGGTCACCGTCGGCGGCATTTTCGGAACCGTGGTGGAAATCAAGGAGAAGTCGGCGCTCATCGAGGTTGACAAGGACGTGAAGCTCCGCGTTGACAAGAACTCCCTCGTAAAGGACTACTCTGAGGCCGTTGCCACGAAATAGTAAGGCTCCGGGCTGTTATCCGCGACGCGCAAGAGATGATGAACCGGTTACTGAAATTGAGGCAGCTCCTCGGCAGGATGCTTGAGTTTCTGAAAGACAACAGAAAGGATCTGACAGTTTTCCTGCTCGCCTTCCTGCTGGCTTTCAGCATCTGGTTCATACACAATGTCTCGCTGCGCTACAGCGAGATTCTTACCGCATCGGTGACTGCGGAATCCAACATCACTGGCAGGCGCGGCAGGTCGTCCAACGTGTGTCGTGTCGTGGCGAGATGCCGCGCGACCGGCTACAGCATCATCATCAACAAGATGTTCGGCGGAGGCTCCCCGGTGAAGGTTCAGTTCGACGCAGCCTCGCTCCGGCACAGGGACGGGGACGTGTTCGCCTTCATTCCGGAGTCTATGCCGGAATTCGGCAAGATGGTCTTCGGCGGTTCTTCGGTGGAGTACTACCTCACCGACACTCTTCTGTTCGTGTTTCCCTTGGAGAACAGCCGCAAGGTTCCGGTGGCTCCGATTTCGGACATCCTCTATGCTCCGCAGTACATGAGCGTGAAGGGAATGGAGGTCAGACCGGATTCCGTCTATGTCTATGGCGAGCCTTCGCAGATTGACAACATTTCGAATGTGTTCACGAAGAACGTGACTCTCGGGGAGCTTTCTGCCGATGTCCACGGTTCGGTCGGGATAGAGCCCGTGAAGGGCGTGAGGATGTCGCAGACGAGCGTCGATTACTCCGTGAGCGTCAGACGCTATGTCACGGAGACGGTCACCCTGCCGGTCCGTGTGCGGAATCTTCCCGCCGGAAAGGAAATAGCGGTCTATCCGTCCATCGTGAACGCGGTCGTGGAATGCCGGTTTCCTCTGGCCGTGGATCCTGCCTCGGTGGATGTTCTTTATGTGGATTACCATGACTTTGAAGTCTCAAGAAGCGGCAAGTGCATCATTCGGACGGCGGCTCTGCCGGACGGCGTGCTCGGGGTTCGTCCCGAGACCGAGGTCGTGGATTGCGTCGCCAAATAGGACGTACCGTCGTGTGAAATAACAGAAATATAAACTCATATAAAACAAATGATTATGAAAACGGATCTTTCAAAGATACTTTCAATCTCCGGCTATCCGGGACTCTATCTCTACATCGCGCAGGCACGTAACGGAGCCATAGCCGAATCCCTTTCAGACAAGAGGCGCAGCAACTTCCCGCTCACGAGCAGGATGACCACCCTTGCCGACATCTCGATTTACACGTCGGAAGGCGAGATGAAGCTCAGCGAGGTGTTCCTCAGGCTGAAGGCGGCTCTCGGAGGGGGCGAGGCTCCGTCTTCAAAGGCTCCTGCGGATGAAATCAAGGCACTTTTCGCCAAGGCCGTTCCGGACTATGACGGAGACCGCTTCTATGTCTCTCACATGAGGAAGGTCGTGGACTGGTACAACTGCCTTCTGAAGTATGCGTCACTCGACTTCGAGACTCCCGAGACGGAGAATGCGGGAGAGGAGACTGAAGAAAAATAGTCACCGGATTATGCAGAGCGGCGAAAAACTAAGGCTTCAGTCGATTGTTCGCGGCTGTTCCAAGAACACGGTGGATACGGAGCATGTGCTTGCCCAGCTGGAGGATGCGTATGAGATATGCGGGGAGAACGGCTGTGGCGACGGCTATGTCGATGTAGCGCTAGTGAACACCTGCGGCTTCATCGGCGACGCCAAGGAAGAGTCCATAAATACCATCCTTGAGGTCGCTCAGAGAAAGAAGGCCGGGAAGGTGGGGAAGATTGTGGTCTTCGGATGCCTTTCCCAGCGGTATGCCTACGAACTTCCTGGACTTATTCCGGAGGTTGACCTGTGGCTCGGGGCAAGGGACACCGACGAGGTCGTGAAGGCTCTCGGAGTCGCTCCTGACCCGCGTCGGGGACAGAGCCGTCTTGTCACTGAGGGGAACGGAAGCTATGCCTACCTTAAAATCAGCGAGGGCTGCGACCGCCGCTGCTCCTACTGCGCCATCCCGTACATCCGCGGAGCGCACCGCTCGGTTCCGATGGAAAGGCTGGTGGAGGAGGCGGAGAACCTTGCCCGGACAGGAGTGCGCGAGCTTGTGATTATCGCGCAGGACACGACCTGGTACGGGCTTGACCTCTATCACCGCCGGGCTCTCGGGGAACTGCTCGAAAGGCTTTCTGAGGTGAAGGGCATAGAGTGGATTCGCATCCACTATTCCTATCCGGCGGACTTTCCTGAGGATGTGCTCGACATCATGGCTAACAATCCGAAGGTCTGCCGCTACATGGACATACCGCTGCAGCACATCTCGGACAAGGTGCTTGACAATATGCACCGTCATGTCAGCGGCAGCCGGACGCGGGAGCTCATCTCAAAGATGCGCTCTAAGGTTCCGGGAGTAGTGCTGAGGACGACGATGATTGTCGGACACCCCGGCGAGGGCACGCGGGAGTTCCGCGAGCTGCTCGACTTTGTCGCCGACGCGAGGTTCGAGCGGCTCGGGGCGTTTACCTATTCCGAGGAGGAGGGAACCTACGGGGCCGAGCATTTCAAGGACAGCGTGCGCCGGTCCACGAAGCAGAAGCGCCTTGACGAGCTGATGGAGCTCCAGAGGGGGATTTCCCTTGAGTATAACCTTTCCCGTGTAGGCTCGCTCGTGCGCGTGCTCGTGGATTCCTGGTTCGCGGAGCAGGATATGCTCGTGTGCCGCAGCGAGTTCGAGTCTCCTGAGGTGGATGGCGAGATTCTTGTAAAGTACAGTCCCGGTTCGTTCGGTGACATTGACCCTCAGACGCTTGTCGGGCATTTCATCGAGGTGCGGATTACCGCCGCAGACGACTACGACCTTACGGCGGATTTTGTCCGTACACTGGAATAGGGTAAGACAGATTCCGGGGCCGGACGCTCCGGATTTTTATTTGAGTTTTGTTATGAAGACTTTTAAGGTATGCTTGAGGATGCTCGCTGCCGTTGCGGCGGCGGTGTCGGCGCTGGTTTCCTGCTCGCCGCAGGTGTATAACATGAGCATGGAGATGAGGTATCCATCCTCGTCGGGTCTCAATCTGACGGGCAAGACCGTCGCTCTGGTCTATCCATACGGGCTCACTCAGGAGGAGATGCAGCTTACCGGAGCGGTCGCCGGGGCGCTTGCCGACAAACTGGACGCGGCCTATCCGGAGAGCGATTCGACTCAGCTCTTCACCGTCCAATACACGGATGACTTCGCGAATATGGCGACTCCGGACTCTCTGGTGAACCTGGTTCTCAAGACCGACGCCGACGTGGTTTTCCTCTTCGGGCATCCGGCGGAATTTGAGCAGGGCTACCGCCCGGGTGGAATAAGGCTTCCTCTGTGGTGCTACGACTCCCTCGGCGGGGAGAATACAGCCGTCAAGTCATTCACGATAGCCGCCGACGCCGGAACGGACGCTTCCGTTTCCGGGAAGAACATAGGCAACAGGATTTCCTCGTCATTCGTCCCGACATGGAGAGAGGAGGAGTTCGGAATCTGGTACAGCGAGGACGGCGCATGGAACGGCGCACTTATGAAGGCTCTCGACTTCAGGTGGGACGAGGCGGTAAAGGGCTGGATGTCAATCCTCGAAACCGCTAAGGACCCTTATCTGCGTGCCTGCCTCGAATACAACATCGGACTCGGCTGCTTCATGATGGGTAACCGCGAGCTTGCCCTTCAGTGGCTCACACAGTCCGCCGCCGAACATAGTTCCGACATGACCACTGCCCTGATTAGCAGAGTTAAAAAAACTGAGTAGAATTTACCTTGCAAAAAAAATAAGAAGAAAGGAATTGAATAAAAAGATGGAGTGCAAGGCGCACGGTGAAGCCAAACACCGCAGCAACCTTATGGTTGTGAGGATTTTGGCAAGACGAGCAACGAAGCAATCCGCTTTTTATTCAGTCTCGCCCCGTCCACCCTTTGAGCGCCAGTTAAAGATTCTCCAGAAACGCTCGTCTCTGCGGTCGCTGATTTTCTGGGCAATCTCACCCTCGAACTTCTCGAAGGTATGAGGCCATCGGAGCTTTATCCGCGCAATCTGTTCCTTGATGAACGAGTCGATGTGCCTTGCGCGCTTGTCGTCATATATGTCATTGAAATCCACGAGAATACCAGTCTCCTCGACATTCCCGAACTCGTCGTTCACTGCGGTTCCGAAGACCTTGAGCGACGGTGATATTCCCATGTATGTATTCACCAGCGGAGGAATGTTCTCGCCGAGGGCGCGTATCTCGCGGTTCAGTATCCGATAGTCGGCCTTGAAGTCCTCTTCCGTCAGCACCGCGTCCATCTTCTCGGTCGGAGCCTCTATTACGACGGGATTCTTTGTCGTCACAAGATGCTCGTCGTCGCGGAAATGCTTGTACAGGAAGTGCAGTATGAGGTCACGTCCGTAGCGGTTGAACGACGGGTACATGGTCATCTTTCCGAAATACCATTTCATCCCGGGGCGAAGCATCATCAGAGCCCCCAGACCATCCCAGAGGTTGTCGAGGGCAAATAGCGCCTTGGATCCGGCCTGAATCCTCTGGTACTCCCGCGAGATGAAGGAGCGGCCGAGTTCAATGGTGAAGGGGAGATATTCCCTGATGAACTTTTCCGAGAAGTTGAAGAGATGTGAAGTCGCCAGTATCGGCTGCCCTTCCTCGTCGAGCCTTACGTCCGTCCCGAATATGAAGCGGTAGCCCCCTATGATTGCCTCGTTGTCCGGATCCCATACAATCAGCTGCATACACGGCGGATCCATAGTGTCGAAGCTGTCGATGTCCATCTCAAGTCCGGTTCCGCCTCCCGCTTCCCTGAACGTTTCCTCGCGCAGGCGGCCTATCTCCTTCATGACGTTAGGAGAGTCCTTGTAGGTGACGACGTACAGTTCATTTCCGGCCTTGTTCGTGTTGCGCAGCTTCTTCTTAAGCGTCAGCTCCGATTTGAGCAGGTTCACGTCCACGGGCGTGATTATGTCTTTCATCTCTTCCATATATCAGTCCATTTCCCAGAAAAAACTTCTGTATTATTGTTCTTCTTGACCGTCCTTTTTCCCGGGCGAGAGGTCATACACTGCGGCCCGGACTTCCTGAGCCCATTCCTTTGGGCTGCGGCTTCCGTCGAACGACTGCCACGGAACCGGCTTGCCGAAGACCACGCGGAAAGTCTTGCCCCGTGCGCGGTAGAGTTCGTCGGGCAGGAATGCCATGGCTATGTTGAACCTGAGCCGGAAGAGCGACGAGAGGTTCGCCACTCTGTAGAACCTTTCCGAGTTCTCGCCGATGAAATGCACCGGGACTATATCCCTGTGATATTCGACGCTCTTGGCGACAAAGACCTTCGACCACGCGAGGTCCTGAATCTTTCCGTCAATCTTTCTGGAGCACAGTCCCGCCGGAAACATGAGAACCTGGTTGCCGGATTCGAAAATTTCGTTCGTGAGCCTCGGCAGGTCACGGTTCTGCGTGCCTATTCCGGCATCTTTCTTTTTTATCTTGGCGTTGACGGGAACACATAGCGGGGCGAGTCCGCCGAGGTGCATGAGAAAGTCGTTCACCATCAGTTTAATCCGGCCGTCGTATTTCCTCCCGATGATTCCCGCGAGAGCGATGCCGTCGATTCCTCCGAGCGGATGGTTGGAAACGAAGGTCATCCTTGCGTCGGGAGAGTCCGGAAGGTTTTCCAACCCCTCCACCTCAAGTTTCACATTCAGATATTTCACCCCGTTCTCGCAGAATTCAACCCCTTCGTAGCCCTGCTTGAGGTATTCATTGATAAAGTCCTGATGTACCAGATGCTTTATTGCCTTCACCAGCAGGCGCGGAGCCTTGCCTCCGAATTTCTTGCGTAATATTTCCTCTATGTCAATCGTCTGTCCTTCCATGTTTCTATGCCAAATTCAAGTCGCGAACTTACGCAAAATTTTTCATAAATCAAGCGCTTCGGCCAGGATAGAGACAGGGTGCTTCACGCTCACGCCGGTTGACATCTCAATCTGCCACTTGCAGGTCTCGCAGTCGCAGGCGACGAAATCCGGTCCGGCCGCCGCAATGCTGTCGAACAGAGGCCTGCCGATTGTCTGGGCGACGTCGTAGTTCTCTTTCTTGAAGCCGTATGTGCCGGCTATGCCGCAGCAGTTGCTGTCGAGCACGGTCAGCTCCACCCCGGGAATCATCTTCAGCAGTTCGATGGAGAAATACTCCCAGCCGAGCCTTTCGAGATGGCATGGCGTGTGGTAGGCTATTCTTGCGTGGTAGTCCTTGCGGAACCTGAGTTTCCTTCCTTCTTCCATCTTCCTGTAGATGAACTTTGTAGCGAGTTCCAGACTGTCCTTAACCCGCGAATTGTCGAGTCCGAGAAGATGAGGATATTCCTCGCGCATGGTCAGGATGCAGGTCGATGATGCCCCGACTACGGGTTCTCCGGTCTCGTCAACCCTCTTCTGCATGACTCTCAGATTGTGCCTCGCGTTCCTCATCGCCGACTTTATCAGCCCGTTTGAAATCATCGCTATGGAGCAGCACCGTTCGCCGTCGAGGAGCCTCACTCCGATTCCAAGCGCGTTCATAATCCTGACAAAATCACGGCCGAGCTGCGGATAGTTGTAGTTCACATAGCAGCCGTGGAAGTAGCTGACCTTTTCTTCAAAGCCGTCCTGCGCTGCCTGCGCGTGTTTGCGGAACCATTTTTCAAATGTTTCTCCCGCATAGTCCGGGAATGTCCTGCGCCTGTCAATCCCTGCTGCGGCGTGAAGCAGTTCCTTGACGGGGGCGGTGCGGAGCAGGGGATTGACGACCCCGGCCATGCTTCCGGCGACCCTGCCCATGAAGTCCGTGCCCGCGAGCGCGATTTCGCGCGGCCCGGGGATGCCGTGCCCGTATCTTATCCTCGCGCTCTGGATTATGTCGGCCACTCTCACGCCGGAAGGGCAGGCGACCTCGCAGCGCTTGCAGTTCAGGCAGTATTTGAGCGTGCTGTCATAGTACGACCTGTTCTTGAGCCTCAGCCTTTCACCGTCAGGCCCCGCCTGCTTCGGTCCCGGATAGGCCGGGTTTGCCGGCACTACCGGGCAATAGACCGTGCAGATGGTGCATTTGAGACACTGCTCGAAGTTGTTGTTGCTTATGTCATTGATGGCATTCATCGCGTTTTTCCTCTCCATTTTTATCTCAGTTAGGAGTTGCCAAGTATTGAATCCGCCGCTTCCAGCGCCGAGCAGATTGAAACTCCGCCTCCGCAGCCTTCGTAAAGCGGATTGCAGCCTCCGAGTATGCTTCCCGCAACGAGAAGATTCCCGACGACCCGGCCGCCTCGGCTTGCCCGCAATCCCGCTCCGGAGGTAAGCCTTGCACCGATGCCGGTGTAGTTCTGCTTCCCGAAGAAGTTGTCGGCGTCGAACCAGTCCTTCCTCTGCGGCGGAGCGTCCACGTCGATTCCGAGCGCAGGCTCACGCACTCCCTCCCTGTCGGCCCTGAGCCCGTTGCTGAAGAAGCTTCCGGCCGCGAGCACGAAATTGTCCGCAATGAACTCCATGTCGCTGATGTTCACGGTGCGCACCGCCGCGAGCCTGTCCCCGTCGAAGCGTCCCGAAATCACTGTGTCGCCCTTGAAGAGCGCCCCTCCCGACTTGCGGAACAGTCCCGTGAGCCCGCGCTGGATTTCAATCCCCGGCACGGACGGCGGCATGGTGGCCACGAGGCGCACTTTCGTGCTCATCACCTTGCCTATCTGAATCGCGTCCCTTGAGTCCGCGAGGCTGAATATCGCCGGCAGGACAATAAGGTCCTCTCCGTCGTATTTTTCACGAATCTGGGATATATATTCCTTGAACGTCGGTCTGTCAAACACTTTAGATATGTTCGTGGCCCGCATTTCAGTCGGGCTTTTCCGGAGGTTCTTCAGCGCTTCGAGGCGTATTGTCACGTTTCTGCACGGGCTTCCCGAATCCTCGATTCCCTTCGCCACGAACTCGGTGTTGAAGTCCGGAAATCCGTCGGGACTTGCCACGAGGGCGCGGCGGCAGATGGGCTGTTCGGGAGATTCCGTCGTCAGAAGGTCGTCCATTGTCATGAAACAGCGCTTGAGGGAACCCATTGAACTGAGCCTGTATATGTTGCCGAGACTTTCGGGGATATGTGTCCTAAATCCGAAGCTTCCGAACATTTCCATCGCCTCGCGAAGGTGTCCGAGGATTTTGTCAGGCCCGATTATGGAGTAGGGGTGTGTCTGCGGCAGCTTTCCCATGCATTCCAGCGGGTAATCGACGTCGGTCCCGTCCGGCAGCCTGTTCAGCAGGTCAAACGCCCCGGACCAGAAATGCATGGCCGACTGCCCGGCGGATATGACGGCACATTTCTGCCCCTTCCGCTGCAGCCTTATTCCGCACAGCAGACCCGTCAGCCCTCCGCCGATTATTATTGTGTCAAATCTCATGGGTGTAGATCCATTGGGTATATTCATTCTCTCGCAGCGAATCGCCCCAGCAGATAGGATAGATTCCCTTCCAACGCTCGTTAATGAAGGCCTTCAGATCCTCTTTGGCCCTTGTCGGATTCTCCTTCTTGCGGGCAAGCAACCCGGCTCCCCTGCATGCGCAGAGCTCTCCCTGACAGGTGCCCATTCCGAGTCTCGTGCGCCGCCGCAGGTCAATCATGTTAGTCACCTGCATGGTGTCAATCGCGTTCTCCGCTTTGCGCAGGGAAACTTTCTCACATTCGCAGATGAGGCTCTCGTCCTTGGCGGAGCGCGGTGAGGCGGGCTTTTCTGACGGGCCGGAACCGGGAAGCGGACGCCTTGCCGTCATGCATCCTTTCCGGAGCCCGAGCTTCCTGCAGACGAGGTCGGTCGCCCATTCCGCCATCAGTCTGTATGTCATCAGCTTGCCTCCTGTGATGGTTATGAGGCCGGAAATCCCCTCCCTCACCTCATGGTCGAGCAGCACTATGCCCCGGCTTATGTTGCGCCCGGACGGGTCGTTGTCAGCGGCGACGAGCGGACGCACGCCGCAGTAGGCTCGGATGATGCGGGTCTGTGCGAGCACAGGAGAGAGTTTCTGGCCTTCTTCGAGCAGAATCTTCACCTCTTCAGGAGTTACTCGGATATTGTCAACCTCTTCGAGGCTCACTCTGTCCGATGTGGTCCCTATCAGGGAAATCGTCTCTCCCGGCACAAGTATGTCGGCGTTGGCCGGCCTGCGGCAGCGGTTTATGACGACATTGTTCACGCGGTGTCCGAAAATCAGCAGCGAGCCCTTTGCCGGGAACATCGTGACGGAGGCTCCTGCCATCCGGGCGATGCCCTGTCCCCAGATGCCTCCTGCATTGACCGTGACGGGAGCGTAGAAAGTATCGACCTCGCCGGTGCGCTTGTTTCTGATTTTCACGCCCTTGACCGTGTTCCCGTCCTTGACAATCTCAAGAACCTCGCTGTAGGTCAGCACTTTCGCCCCGTGAATCTTCGCGTCGGTCATGTTCGCCGCCGTCAACTTAAACGGATCCACCGCCCCGTCGGGCACCACTACCGCGCCGATGAGAGCTGGGTTCACCGACGGTTCCATCGCGATTGCCTCCTTGGGGTCAATCACCCTGGCCTTTATCCCGGCCTTGCGGCAGGCCTCCACAAACTTCGCCTGATAGGCGAGGTCGTCCTCGGGGAGGGTTATGAACAGTCCCTCGGTCCTTTCCACGCATCCCTTGGCTATGCGCTTGAGAATCATGTTCTCGCGTATGCACTCCGCGGCCGACTCCGTGTCCGTCACGGCATAGCGCGCACCGCTGTGCAGCAGTCCGTGATTGCGTCCCGTAGCGCCCGTCGCGATGTCATTCCTCTCAACAAGCAGCACCCGCAGTCCGCGCAGCGCACAGTCCCGCGCCGTCCCGGCTCCCGTCGCACCGCCGCCGATGATTATCACGTCAAACTCGTTTTCTTTAAGCCTTCCCATGCCTTGTCCATTTCTGCCTTTCCGACCCATATCCGGCCCGGGGCAATGTTCCAAACTTCCGGCTATTCGGCCTTGCCGAGCCACCTGCCAAGCCAGCCGAAGTAGCTTCTATGCCAGAAAATGGCGTTCTGCGGCTTCAGAATCCAGTGGTTCTCCTCCGGGAAGACAATCAGTTCGGACGGCACGCCCATCATCTGAGCGCAGTTGTAGGCCGCCATTCCCTGGTCGTAAGGCACTCGGAAGTCGCTTCCTCCGTGGATGACCAGAAGGGGAGTGTGCCAGTTCCTGATGAGCCTGTGAGGCGAGTTCGCATAGTGGTGCAGGGCGATAGGGTTGCTGTCCCAAGGCGCTCCTCCGTTGTCCCATGTCGGGAACCACATCTCCTCGGTGGTCATGTACATGTGTTCCTGATTGAAGATTCCGGCATGGGCGATGAACGCGTCATAGACATTGCCGTGCACGCCGCAGAGATAATAGACCGAGTAGCCCCCGTAGCTTGCCCCGCAGGCCGCCATCTTTCCGACGTATGGCTCGGCCTTGAGCTCACGCGCCGCGCTGAGGTAGTCCTGGATGTTCAGACCGCAGTAGTCCCCGGAAATCTGCTCGCACCATTCCTGCCCGAACGCTGTCGTTCCGCGACGGTTGGGCAGGACGACGACATAGCCCTGCGAGCACATCAGGCGGTAGTTCCAGCGGTAGGACCAGCCCTGACTCAGCGTTCCTTGAGGCCCTCCGAGACAGATTTCTATCGCCGGCCATTTCTTCGACGGGTCGAACTCCGGCGGGAACAGTACCCATGTCAGCATATCCTTTCCATCTACGGTCTTCACCTTCCGGGCCTCAGTTCTGTGCTCCTTGAGCTGCGAGAGAATATGGCCGTTCTCGTCGGTGACCTTCGTGCCAGTCTGCGTTGCCGTGTCGAACGCGACTATCTCGGTAGGGAAGTCCATGCTCTGCCATGTGGTGTAGAGGATTTCGCGGCCGTCATTCCTGTCGATGAAGAACGGAGTCGTGAAGTCGTACCACAGGCTCTCGTCAGTCTTGCGCTCTACATTGCCTTCAAGATCAGTGACATAGACCGCCTGAAGCCCTTCAGCGAGAGCGTTGAACCAGATGTGCTCCGAATCGTCGTCCCACACCGGCCCGGCGACATTGTACTTGAATCCGTCGCTCAGCTCGCTGATTGCCCCGACTTTCATTCCGTCAATCTCCGCGACCATAAGCCTCTGCCTGTCAGCCTCGTAACCGTCGCGTTCCATTGAAATCCAGCAAATCCTGCTGCCGTCCGGACTCCACGCGGGAGCGGTGTCATATCCTCCGCCCATCGGAACGCGCACGCATTCTCCGCTCTGTATATTATATATGTATATCTCCGTGTCTGTCGAGAACGCATATTCCCGTCCCTCTTTCTTTCTGCATGAGTAGGCAATCCGTGTCCCGTCGGGGCTCCAGCATAGTTCCTCCAGACCGCTGAAAGGTTCCGTGGGCAGTTCATACGGCGAGACTCCGCCGTCTGCCGCGCCTTCGCTCCCGAGTATGTCAAAGAAGTTTCCGAGCCCCTTGTCCCAGTCGAAGGTGCCAACGAAGCTGTGCGGGATTTCCTCAACCCAATGGTCCCAGTGACGGTACATCATCGTCTCCGTCTCGTAAGCCTCGGCTTTCGGAAGGTCGGGGTATATCTGTCCCGGAGTCTTCACGCGCCCGGACACCGTGGAGAGGAAAATCACCTGAGACTGGTCCGGAGAGAGCTTGAACTCTCCGATTCCTGCGGCTATGTCGCTGACTTTGCGACCCTTTCCGAGCGTTCCGTCCTTCCTGACCTTGGCGATGTAAATCTGCCCGCCCATGAGGTAGGCGACCTTTTTCCCGTCAGCGCTCCAGCGCGCGTTGCTGATGCTTTTTCCGGAGCGGGTGGCGAGATGCGCGTCGCTGCCGTCTATGTTGCTGATATACAAGTTTCTGCAAGATCGGTTCTCCTCGATGGAATTGTATGACACCCCATAGAGCAGTTTCTTCCCGTCCGGCGACACTTGCGGATCCGACAGCCTTCCGAGCGCAAGCAGCACTTCGGGAGTCATTTTCCCGTCCTCTACTCTGATTTCCGATTTTCCGATGAACTCCTTTTCTGCGGATTCCTTTCCTTTTGCAAACTTTCCCATAATGATGCCGGCCACGGCCCCGACTGTCACGAGTCCCAAGACCACAATAATTGTTCTTTTTCTCATTTATGTGTCAATATATCAATTATATACTCCAATGTCGCAGTTCCGTTCCTCCGGTTCTGCACGGCTTTCATATCTTCGCCCCAGGATTCTCTGTCTCTCCATAAATGCTTATGACGGCAAGAGCCTCGTCGCGGAGCCTCTTCCTGACCTTTTCCGGGCTCAGGACTTCGATTGCACTCCCATATTTTCTGAGTTCAAAATAGAGGTCATCGCTGTCCGGAGACACAAAAATAGAAAAATATGTCCATTCTCCATCGGTTTTCAGCAATTTTTGGCTGTGGTGGATGGGGAGGTCGGAGATATATTTCGCCTGCACTCCACGCGCCCTGAACTCGACCGTGCTGCCCTTTTCCCCTTCGCGGGGGATGTATGTTCCGAACGACGTCGCAAGGAGTTCGCCGAGGCTGAAATTTTCGGGATATGTGAACCTGTCTGGCAGAATTTCCAAGGATACGAGCCTGTCGAGGGCGTAGCATCTCAGCGCCCCGCGTTCGATGCAGTGGCCGTAGAGGTACCAGCGCCGCTTGTCTTCCTTGAGGGCATAGGGGAGCACGGTGAGCCGTTCCGGAGCCGCGCTGCTGTACTTGCGGTATTCGATTGCGATTCTGCGCCCCTCAAGCATCGCCTCCATTAGCCGCGTGAGAAAGCGGTGCCCCGACGGGACCGGCTCCACCTCGATGCGCCCGCTGAGCGCTTCCTTGCCCCTTTCGAGCAGGGAATTGACCGTGAAGCTGTCGATGAGCCATTCCATTGCCCCGCTGTCGCTCATGCGGCTGCCCCTGTCAATCATGTAGCGGTTAGTGCTCCGGTCGCAGGCAATCCCCACGCCGAAGACCTCCTCGACCCCGATCCTGTAGTTCGCGAACGTCCGTCGTGCCAGCGTCTCCCCGAACCTCCTCTCATAACGCCCCGAAATTTCCCCGAGCGTAATCCCCGCCTCCCCGGCGTCCATGACCGCTCTCAGCAGCCAGATATATTTCGCAATCAGTTCCGTAACCATTTATTTTTATGTCTAAAGTTAACAATCCTTAGGATTTTGTCAACCTCATAATTATGAAGAACGCCATCGGCATTCCATTGAACATCAGGACGATTGTCACTTCTGCTTCGCAACCGGAATCCAGGACCATTCAAGATAGGTCGCGTTGTCCGACTTCCAAAAATCGGGATTGCGGACATCGTAGCCCATGGCTTCAGCATAGTCCAGAATCATGTCGTTCGTCAGGCGCTTCTTCTTGATGCGCTCCTTGTATTTTTCCGTCTGCTCAAACGGGAAAGGCTCTCCCTTTTCATAGAAGTCCCAGCGAGGATCCTGCATCACGCGAACAAGACGTTCAGCGCCATTCGATCCCAAGAAACGAAACAGACGGAACAAATATATATCCGAATCATTTATTTTATTGTCCAAGTCTAAAGTTAAACCTATCTGAGTTATACTATAGCCATAGCGTATATTCAATGTACTACACTGCACAGAGAACCCGTCAGAAGCATTACCGGAAATTGCCGTCTTACCCGGACACGGACTCCACAACACCATTTTCGCAATCCGTGCATGATTATAATCGTATTTTATGTCTATCTGCAACGGAGCATTCCATTGTTTCACAGGACGTTTCCGTTCCATCATGTTTACAATTGATGTCCTGACAGTTGAAAGGTCTGCATCAACAAAAGAAAAATAACCTGTTTCCATATCATTTTTTCATTATAATATCATCTATCGATCCATTCTTTTTATTAAGAATCTTAATTTCAAATTCGGCAAAAGGGTCATGAGTCATTATCACTTCCTTATGTTTGTTGCTGTTCCCGATATTTCTGTCAACCTCATAATTATAGTGACGACCTCCCTGATTCCATTGAACATCCGGACGATTGTTCCCAACTTTATTGCCATCAATATCGACTTGAACTTGATTCTTTCTGATTCCCGTCACCTCATCACCCATTCCTGCAAGTTCTTTTATTTTATCATCAATTGCCTTATTATGATCAGCATTTCCATGCGGTTTCGCATCACCCCAATTGGGTTCCGGCCTATGCCTCATCCCCTTGGCAACATCCGTGGCGTTGTCAACCCGGTCGACTGTCTTCGCGGCATCTAGAACCTTATCAGCCGCACGAGCCGCATCCACCGCGTCATCGACGGTGTCCGCAGCCTTGGCGGCCTTGATTCCCGCACGCACGGCTCCGACTCCTCCCGGGACGAGCGGGAAGGCAGCCGCGACCACGTCCACGACGATGCCGCCGGCATCAAACACCGCGCCCCAGACATTGCCGGCCCTGACATTGTCAGCGAAGCTCCTGACGCCGAGCCCGACGCTGAACAGGTCCCAGACAATGTCGGGGAACCTGCCGTCCGGATCCACAAAGTTAACAGGATTATTCAGACAAAAGGCATACGGGGAGAAATTCGCCGTCTTTTCCGCCCTGGCGTCGGAGGTGTGCCAGCGCATCAGCACCGGGTCGTAATGCCTCGCCCCGAAGTCGTGCCATCCGAGACCGAGCTCGCCGACGCGCTCCTTGCCCGAGTACTTGTACGGCTGAGTGTCCGGAACAGGCGTCGAGAGCAGCGCTCCGGACGGATAGTAGGAGTTGATTTCCTCCACCGCGCCGTCCCCGTTGCGGACAAGGCGGACGCTGCCGAGATAGTCCCTTATGAAGTGGCGGTACTTCCCGTCCCTGAAGGAATAGTATCCCGTCGCCGTCTGAAGCATCTCCGGAACGCCGTCCCGATATATCACGCCGTCGAAATAGTCCCTGCGGACATCCTCCCGGCCGGGTTCCTCAACCGTCAGCGAGCGCTTCCGCCCTTCCGCATCCCAGCCATACACAAGCCTGCCGCCGCTCCCGAACGAAATCGTGTCAGGCAACGACAGGTGGTTGTACGAGAGCGACAGCCCCCGGTTGTCGTCATGCACGAGGTTTCCGCAGGCGTCATACTCATACTGAACCTCCGCCCGCGAACCGCCGTTGAAGCGGTTGTATGCACGGTTCGGATGCCCGGTCGCCACGGCGTCGCCCACCCGGACCAGATGGTTGCCGTCGTATTCCAGCGTCAGGTCATCCACCCGCTCGAAGGAACTGTCTCCGGTCTGCCCAGTTCGCCTGAGGCCGAGGAGATTGCCGTTTAGGTCGTAGGACGGGAACACCTCGTCGTATCGTCCGATATTATCCATCAGAGCAGAACCCTCGGCGTAACTTGCCGCAGTAAGCCGCCCGGCCGAATCATAGCCATACTTGTAGCCCCGCCACTGCTGACCGCCCACCTTCCAGCTGACGGCGCTCACGAACCCGTTATGGCGGCGAGTGCCGGGACCGATGTTGTAGTGCAGATTCTGGCTGAAGTCCGTCCCGGAGATTGAGGTGGGCAGGTTCCTTATGTTATAGGAATATGACAGGCTGTCCAGGCTCTCCCCATAGACGGTCTTCACGAGCCTTCCGACGTCGTCATAGACATTCCGCTGAAGCGGCTTCATGTTCCCGCCGTTCATCGCATGGGACGTTTCCGCGAGCCGTCCCGTGCGGTCGTAGCCGAATGCCTGTGTCTCGGTAAAGACGGTGTCCGCGCCGCGCAGGTGAACCCTTTTCTTCAGGGTCGGCCTGCCGGCGATGTTATAGTTGGTGAAGACCTCGTCCGTAATGCCGGTTCGCGTGTCATGGGAGGCCGTCCGCACCGGGCGGTCAAGTTCGTCGTACCAGTATGACATGAGCGTCTCGCACTCGCCCGCCACGTCACGCACTCGCCTGCCGGTCAGCTGCCCGACGACAGATATGTCCCTGTCCTCAACGACATTGTCATGCACAGGCACGAAGCGCGAGTCCGACGCCACGGGAGCGGCAGGCAGAGAGTCCACGATGCAGGAAAGGGTCCTATAGTCGTAACTGTCATAATAGCTTATAGTCAGATACTCCGGCTCGGCAAGAGTCAGATTGCTTATCGCATACCCCGTCTCACCCGTCGTGAGTCCGGACGGGCTCGCATACACGAAAAATGACTTTATGCCCTCTACATCCGTGTTGCGGCAGAGCCCCGT
>CAKVAS010000004.1 GCA_934725015.1 uncultured Bacteroidales bacterium | reverse complement strand
GGCGTCCGGATAATATTACAGACTAATTTTTCAATTAAGTTTTTTACTTACCTCTTAATCTCTCTCAAACTTGTCAATGATCTCGTCCTTTTCAGTCATTTCCCCGCTCATTTGGGAGGGTCATTTCTGAATTGGGCTGCAAAGATACGGACTTTTTTATTACCTGCAAATTTTTTCGCAACTTTTTTCAAAATATTTTTCAGAGGCCACGAAAGGCTTAGGCGCGAAGATGTGCGGAAAACAGAATTTCGCTATATTTGTAGTTTCGTTGAAATTTTGAAAAACCAATATATGGAAGAAAAGATTAAGACTTCGCTCCCGGAGAACGCGACGCGGGAGCTCAAACCGGGGGAGGAGTACCGGCCGCTGCTCTCGCCGAAGAAAAACTATCCGGAGGTCACGCCATGGTCGGTTTCGATAGGATTGGTGATGACCGTCATTTTCTCGGCTGCGGCGGCCTATCTGGGACTGAAGGTCGGGCAGGTGTTCGAGGCCGCGATTCCCATCGCCATCATCGCGGTGGGGCTGTCGTCGGCTCTCGGAAGGAAGAACAGCCTCGGGGAGAACGTGATGATTCAGTCCATCGGGTCCTGCTCGGGCGCGATTGTGGCGGGCGCGATTTTCACGCTGCCGGCGCTCTACATCCTTCAGGACAAGTATCCGGAGCTGACCGTGAACTTCGGTAAGGTGTTCTTTTCCAGCCTGTTGGGAGGAATACTCGGAATCCTGTTCCTGATTCCGTTCAGAAAATATTTCGTGAAGGAAATGCACGGGAAATATCCGTTCCCGGAGGCCACGGCGACGACTCAGGTGCTCGTGAGCGGCGAGGGCGGTGGAAAGGGCGCGAAGACCCTGCTGGCGAGCGGACTCATCGGAGGTCTCTATGACTTTGTGGTGGCGACTTTCGGGGCATGGAGCGAGACGCTTTCGACCACGATTCTGCCTTGGGGACAGGCAATTGCAGACAAGGCGAAAGTGGTGCTCAAGGTGAACACGGGCGCGGCGGTGCTCGGACTGGGATACATTGTGGGACTGAAATACTCCTTTATTATATGCTGCGGAAGCCTGTTGGTCTGGCTTGTGATTATCCCTCTGATGAATCTCATCTGGGGAGGCAGCGTGCTCGACTTCATGGGCACCGGCATCACGCAGACGGTGTCGGAGATGACGGCGGACCAGATTTTCAGCAACTATGCGCGGCACATCGGCATCGGAGGCATAGCGACGGCGGGAATCATCGGAATCATCAAGTCGTTCGGAGTCATCAAGTCGGCTCTCGGGCTGGCTGTGGGCGAGTTCCGGAAGAAGAAAGGGGGCGCAGAGGAGGAAATCCTGAGGACGCAGAGGGACATCTCGATGAAGATTGTCGTGATAGGCATCGTGGTGGCGCTGATTGCAGTGTTCATCTTCTTCGCCTGCGGAGTCGTGGATAATCTGTGGCTGGCGCTTGTCGGAGTGCTTATTGTGGCGGTGATTGCGTTCCTGTTCACGACCGTGGCCGCGAACGCGATTGCAATTGTGGGCTCTAACCCCGTCAGCGGGATGACCATCATGACTCTGATTCTGGCGAGCCTCATTCTCGTGGCCTGCGGGCTGAAGGGAACAGCCGGAATGGTGGCGGCGATGGTCATCGGAGGCGTCGTCTGCACGGCACTTTCCGTTGCTGGCGCGTTCATCACCGACCTGAAGGTGGGCTACTGGATCGGCACTACCCCGAAGAACCAGGAGACATGGAAGTTCCTCGGAGTGCTCGTGGCGGCGGCGACTGTGGGCGGCGTGATGATGGTGCTGAACCAGACCTACGGATTCACCGGCGAGAATGCGCTCGTGGCTCCTCAGGCTAACGCGATGGCGGCCGTGATTGAGCCGATGATGAACGGCGGAAACGCCCCGTGGCTGCTCTACGGCATCGGTGCGGCGCTGGCGATTGTGCTGACTCTCTGCAAGGTGCCGGCTCTGGCCTTCGCGCTGGGAATGTTCATCCCGATTGACCTGAACCTTCCGCTGCTCATCGGCGGAGCGATTTCGTGGTTCGTGGGAAGCCGCAGCAAGAAGGCCGAGGTGAACGCCGCGCGTCAGGAGAAGGGAACGCTGATTGCATCGGGATTCATCGCTGGTGGTGCGCTGATGGGCGTCGTGAGCGCTGTCCTGAAGTTCGCCAAGGTTGACTGGTACATCGGGGCAGACACGCTCTGGGCGCGGTACTGGGCCGAGCCGGTGGCGATTCTGCCTTATATCGCTCTGATTGGTTATATGATTTTGTCTTCTATGAAGACGGATAAGAACTAAAGATTCCTCACTCCGTTCGGAATGACAGGGACGACTTAGGAATGACAGGAAGAACTTCGGAATGACAGGGACGACTTAGGAATGACAGGAATGAGGACTGTCATTTCGAACGGAGCGAAGCGGAGTTGAGAAATCTGAATGACCGGGAAAAATTCTGAAAAAGAATGACCGGAAAAAATTCCGAAAAAGAATAACAGAACAAGATTCTATAATGATATGGAAAAGTTAATTGAAAGGTTTTTGAGATATGTGGCTGTGGATACGCAGTCAGACGAGAGCAGCGACACCCAGCCGAGTGCCGCGAAGGAACTGGACCTGCTGAAAATGCTCCGGGACGAGCTTGAGGGCATGGGCGTGAAGGCGGAACTGGACGAGTGGGGATATGTGATGGCGACGATTCCGTCGAACGTCGGGGACAAGGATGTGCCGGCGCTCGGATTCATCGCTCATGTCGATACCTCTCCCGACGCGTCCGGAGCGGACATAAAGCCTCAGATTATCGAGGGATATGACGGCGGGGACATCGCGCTGAACGGAGTGCCGGGCCTTGCGCTGAAAGTTGCCGATTTCCCGGAACTTGCGGAATACAAGGGACAGACCGTCATCACCACGGACGGGACGACGCTGCTCGGGGCGGACGACAAGGCAGGCGTGGCCGAAATCATGAACGCCGTGCAATACATCATGGAGCATCCCGAGTTCAAGCACGGAAAGGTCTGCATAGGATTCACCCCCGACGAGGAAATCGGACGCGGAGTGGTGAAGTTCGACGTCAAGAAATTCGGGGCGAAGTACGCATATACAATGGACGGCGGCGCAGTGGGAGAACTGGAATATGAGAACTTCAACGCGGCTGCGGCGACCGTCCGGATTCATGGACTCAACATCCATCCGGGATATGCGAAGGGAAAGATGAAGAACGCGATTCTCATCGGGATGGAACTCAACGGACTCCTTCCTGTGGAGCAGAGGCCGGAGTTCACCAGCGGGTATGAGGGATTCTTTCACCTCATCAGCTTCAACGGGACTGTGGAGGAGGCGAAGTTCTCCTACATAATCCGCGACCACGACATGGCTCTCTACGAGAAGCGCAAGGCGATACTTCAGGACTGCGTGAACTTCATCAACGCGAAATACGGCGAAGGCACGGCAAGCGTGGAAATAAAGCATCAGTACTACAATATGCGCAAGCAGGTGGAGCCGCACTTCGAGATTGTCGAAAAGGCCGTCAAGGCTATGGAGATGGAGGGGATAAAGCCGAAGATTCAGCCTATCCGAGGAGGCACTGACGGCGCCAACCTGTCGTTCATGGGCCTGCCTTGCCCGAACATCTTCGCCGGCGGGCACAATTTCCACGGAAAAATGGAGTATGTGCCGCTTGAGTCAATGGAGAAGGCGTCAAAGGTCATACTCAACATCATCAGCCTGTTTGCCGACAAGTAATTGGAACAGCACATACGGCTTCAAACACCGGAGGCGGAAGATCTTCGCTCATGAAAAAATCGCTCAGATTCTTCCGCCTCCGGCTTTCTTTTGAAGCCATTCGCCGCTTTTACAGGTTTTGAACAAGCTTTACATCAACAAAAAAAACAGGCTCCCAAATCACTCAGGAGCCTGTTTTTTATAATAGCTTGTATGGAGGAGTTGAATAAGAGGATGGGATGCACCGCCTTTTTATTCAGCTCCGCTAGTCACTCAGGGAGAAACGCTTGAAGGAGAGAACCTGCGCCTCCTTGTCGGACTTGGCGAGGACATCCTTAACGGCCTCCTTGCCGTCGCCCATCTGGTAGGCCTGCTCAAGAAGAGTGTTCTCCTTGAAGAACTTGCCGAGCTTGCCCTTCGCAATCTGCTCAAGCATAGCCTCCGGCTTGTTCGCCATCTTAGGGTCGTCCTTCATCTGCTCCTTGTAGAGAGCTACTTCCTTTGCGACAACCTCTGCCGGGCAGTCCTTCTCGGAAACTGAGACAGGGTTCATGGTCGCAACCTGAATCGCGATTCCCCTTGCGATTTCCGGGTCAACCTCCTTGCTGAATCCCACGACGGAAGCAACCTTGCCGTTGTGGTGAACATAAGAAGCCGAGAACGGAGCGCTGATGGCGGCGTAGTAAGCCACGACGTGCTTCTCTCCGGTCTTTCCGGTCTGCTCGGTCACGGCCGCCTCGACTGTTCTGCCGTCGGCGAGAACCACGTTCTTGAGAGCCTCGGCGTCAGCGGGGAATGCCGCGATTGCGGCATCCGCGATTGCATTGGCGAGTGCCTGAAACTCCGCGTTCTTGGAGACGAAGTCAGTCTCGCATCCAAGGCACACGAGTATGGCCTTGTCGCCGTCGATGCGGGCGAGAACAGCACCCTCGGTGGTCTCCCTGTCCGCACGCTTTGCAGCGACGAGCTTGCCTTTCTCACGGATGATTTCCTGTGCACGGTTGTAGTCGCCTTCAGCCTCGATGAGAGCCTTCTTGCAGTCCATCATTCCGGCACCGGTCATTTGACGCAATTTCATTACGTCAGCTGCTTTGATATCCATTGTCTTGAATTTTAATCTGTTCTTACTCGTAACTATTCGGGCATCTTCCCGTGATTATTCGGCGTCAGCCTTAGGAGCCTCCTCCACAGGAGCCTCTTCAGCGACAGGAGCAGCCTCCTCTGCCGGAGCCTCGGCTACAGGAGCGGCCTCAGCGGCCGTCTCGTCTGCCTTGGCGCCCTTGCGGGAACGGAGCTTCTTGCCTGCCACCTGCTTTTCCTCAGAAGCCTCAGGAACTTCCTTTTCCTTCTCAAGTTTCCTTTCGTTCAGTCCTTCGTTGATTGCCTTGCAAAGCACGTCCATGATGTAGGCGATGGACTTTGCGGCATCATCGTTAGCCGGAATCACATAATCAATCGGAGTAGGATCGCAACAAGTATCAACCATGGCGATAACCGGAATGTTGAGACGGTTTGCCTCTTTCACGGCATTCATCTCTTTCTGTACATCTACTACGAAAAGTGCGGAAGGAAGGCGGCTGAGGTCCTTGATTGAACCGAGGTTCTTCTCAAGCTTGGCGCGCTGGCGGGTAATCTGGAGACGCTCGCGCTTTGCGAGTGTGTCGAACGTGCCATCTTCAATCATCTTGTCGATGGTGTTCATCTTCTTGACTGCCTTACGGATGGTCGGGAAGTTGGTAAGCATACCGCCGGCCCAACGCTCTGTCACGTACGGCATATTGACGGAAGCGGCCTTCTCGGAAACGATGTCCTTTGCCTGCTTCTTCGTGGCGACGAAAAGCACCTTGCGGCCTGAACGCGCAAGCTGTTTGAGTACATCCGCAGCCTCGTCAATCTTTACTATAGTCTTGTGCAGGTCGATGATGTGGATTCCCTTCTTCTGGTCGAAAATGTATGGGGCCATCTTAGGATTCCACTTTCTCGCCAGGTGTCCGAAATGAACACCTGCATCAAGCAATTCCTGGAAATTAGATCTTGGCATTGTCTTAAATTTTTCTTTTGTTTTTACTTTCCTCCTTCGGCTTGCCTTGCCCGGGGAGGCTCTTTTCTTCATTCCGGAAGCAGCGGCCTTGCCGGTCTCCGAAATTTCCGCAGTCAGGCAAATCTGTCAGGCAGCCCGCCGGGGTTCACATCCCGAGTCGGAGTCCCGCGATTTTGTAACCGGACTGTGCGCTGAGTAAATCAGACGGTAAGGACTAACGCTTACTGAACTGGAAGCGCCTACGTGCACCCGGCTGACCAGGTTTCTTACGCTCAACCTCACGGGCGTCACGAGTAAGGAAACCTTCGGACTTGAGGGCCGGACGGTATGCCTCGCGGTCAATCTCGCAAAGTGCGCGGGAGATTCCGAGACGGGCAGCCTCTGCCTGACCTTTGATTCCGCCGCCGTCAAGGTTAATCTTGACGTCGAACTGGCCTTCAGTGCCGGTAGCAGCAAACGGCTGGTTCACGATGTAACGGAGGGAATCCTCGCGGAAATAGTCCTCGAGGGTGCGTCCGTTGATTGTGATGTTGCCTTTTCCTGCTGAAACATAAACGCGAGCAACTGCTGATTTACGTCTTCCAAGGGCGTTTACTACTTTCATGCTCTGCTTAAATTTCGTTTAACTTAATGACTTTAGGGTTCTGTGCCTGATGCGGATGCTCAGGACCAGCATAGAGATAAAGGTTGTTGATGATCTTGCTGCCGAGACGATTCTTCGGAAGCATACCCTTGACAGCCATCCTCAGAAGCTCCGTAGGCCTCTTCTTGAGGATTTCAGCAGGTGTAGTGAAGCGCTGGCCGCCGGGATTTCCGGTGTAGCGGACATACACCCTGTCGGTCATCTTCTTGCCCGTGAGTCTCACCTTGTCGGCGTTGACGATGATGACGTTGTCACCACAGTCAAGGTTCGGGGTGAATGAAGGCTTGTTCTTACCGCGGAGGATAAGGGCAACCCTTGAGGCAAGACGGCCGAGCACCAAGTCGGTAGCATCAATCACAAACCACTCTTTCTTGATATCGCCGGCTTTCAGCGATACAGTTTTGTAACTTTGTGTGTCCATCTTGATTGTTAATGGTTAATACTTAATACTTTAGTTGCGTCCCTATACCACATAGGGGCTGCAAAGGTAGTAATTTTTTATTTTTTGGCAAAATAAATGTTGACTTCCTCCTTTTACGGGGCAAGCCAACACCTGAAATTCACGCGACAAGGCGGCATCAGCCGCCGCGAAGAAAGCCACCTATATCGACAACACGTGCAGGACGTTAATCAGTTCGCGATCAATCGGCTTGTCAATCTTGATGGCCTTGTTGAACGGGACATAGACAATCTTGTCGTTCGAGATGCCGACCATCACGTTGCGCTGCCCGTCGTTCAGGGCGTCAATCGCCGCCACGCCCAGACGGCTCGCGAGGATGCGGTCGAACGCGCTCGGAGTGCCGCCCCTCTGGAGATGGCCGAGGATGGTCACGCGCACGTCATACTGAGGATACTCCGTCCTGATTCGCTCCGCGTAATGCATCGCCCCGCCGTCCTTCTTGCTCTCGGAGACAATCACAATCGAGCTGTTCTTGCTCTTGCGGAAGCCTCTGCTGATGAACTGCTCCAGCTGGTCGACGTCGGTCTGATCCTCCGGGATGATTGCGGCCTCGGCTCCAGAAGCAATGGCGCTGTTCTGCGCGAGGAATCCGGCGTCGCGTCCCATCACCTCGATGAAGAAAATGCGGTCGTGCGAGGTCGCCGTGTCACGGATTTTGTCAACGCACTCGACGATGGTGTTGAGCGCCGTGTCGTAGCCTATGGTATAGTCGGTTCCGTAGAGGTCGTTGTCAATTGTGCCCGGAAGCCCGATGCACGGCACGTCAAACTCCTTGGCGAAGACCTGTGCCCCGGCGAGGGAGCCGTTTCCTCCTATTATGATGAGGGCGTCGATGCCGGCTGCCTTCATGTTGTCGTAGGCGATTTTCCTGCCCTCCGGGGTCATGAACGCCTCGGAACGCGCGGTCTTGAGAATCGTTCCGCCGCGCTGTATGGTGTTGCTCACGGACTGTGAGGTGAACTCGGCAATCTCGTTGTTTATCAGGCCCTCATAGCCCCTGTATATACCCATGACCTTCCATCCGTTGTAGATTGAAGCCCTTGTCACGGCCCTCACGGCCGCATTCATTCCGGGAGCGTCACCGCCGGAGGTGAGTACTCCCACTGTTGAAATCTTTGCCATAATTTTAGTAAGTGAACCCGCGCAAGCAACAAAATTCGTGCAAAACCGTGCCGCGAAGACAAATGTCAGACGCTGAAAGAGCCTATCCCGCGAACTGCGTCCTCAAAGCCCGTGCGGTCAAGGGCGGAGTTCTTCACCCTGTTCCGGTAATTATATATGGTCTGGACGGAATAGTGCAGCAGCGAGGCAATCTTCGTCGAGTCATTGATTCCCAGACGCACCAGCGCATATATCCTCAGTTCGGCGTTCAGCCCGCCGCCCTTAGGCAGAGAAACCTTCCCGTCGTCGGACAGAAGGGCGTTGAAATCATCGACAAAAGTCGGATAGATGTTGAGGAATATGTCGTCGAACATCCTGTAAAAATTGTCGAGTTCCCTGCCCGCGCGCTCAGCATCCCTGAGTTCAGTGAGGAGTTCGTCCGTCTGATTCCGGGATATGCGTCGGCGGACGTCGTTCTGAAAGGAGGTAAGTTTGTCGATGTATTGTGAACTGATGCTCAGGAACATGGCGATATATTCTTCCTTCACCCTGTTGGCCTCGACGATTTCAGCCCTCTGCGAGGAAAGCCGCCTGTTCAGGGAGGAAATCTGCTCGTTCCGCTCCTTCAGCGTGTTCTTCGCCCTGTGAAGCCTGCGGTTCATGACGACGAGGAACGAAAGCGCCGCGATGAGACAGAGGAGGAAAGATATGACGACGGCAAGGACCGTGCGGAAATGTCTGAGGCGCTCGCGCTCCGCGTCGCGTTCCATGTCTTCGAGCCTGTTCAGATAGCCGGCGACCTGCCCGTAACGGAGGTTGCGGTCATACTCGGAGGAATTTCTGAGCGCGACCTCGGCATAGCGTCTCGCCCGTTCCCCTTCACCCCGGTCGTAGAGAAGGGTCGAGAGCAGATAGAGAGAGTTGTTGTCCTTGACGCAGAGCCCGGCATACTCGCAGGCCGCGACGGCATACCATAAGGTCATCTCGTCAGTGTCCCCCGATGCTCCGCAGAGAATGGCATAGAGATAGGCCGCAAGGGCATGGAGGCGGGGCTGAGTGCAGAACAGACCCAGAGCCGCCTCGCAGACCTCCCGGGCCTCGGCCGTGCGCTGCTTGGCGAGCAGGTCTATAACCTTGAGCCGCACCCAGTCCGATGAGTCGTGCGGAAGCTGTTCAAGGAGGAGGGACGTATAGCGTTCAGCCTTGGCGACGACGACGCTCTCCGAGTACGGCATCTCGGAGTGGTTCAGAATCTCGTTGTAGAGGTTCTGCTGCGCAAGGCAGTAAAGAAGCCAGTTGGGGCTTGAGGAGGAGAATCCCGAAAGGCGGCTGTTGAGAATCTGGTCGGCCTCGTAGTAGTAGCCGGAGGAGGCGTAGAACCATGCAAGGCGAATCAGCGACTCGTCCGTCTTGCCGGAGTCACCGAGGGATTCCGCCGTTTCGAGGTTACGCCGCAGATAGAAAAGAGCCTTGTCGAAATCGTAGGACATATTCTCCTCTATCAGGCTCTTGCCGAGGTAGTACCTCTGCTCGGGAGAAGTGCCCGCCTCCTCATACTTTTCCTCAAGCCGGGCTATGCGCAGGCGTTTGGCCTCCTCATTGCGCCCGGACTCTTCCAGAGCCGCGTCCAGAGCGGAAAGCCGTTCCTCAAGCGAGCCGGGGTGATTATACGCCGATGCGCCGCACACGGAGGTGCACAGCGCAAGGGCTATAATGATATTTTTCAGACCTGTCCCTTTCATAGCGGGGAGCAAGTTAGCAAATAAAGCGGATTTTTACAAATCCCGTCAGTCGAGGTAGAACCAGTTGAAATCGACGCGGCCGTCCTTGTGCTTGAGGCGAATGGTGTGCTTCCCCTTCTTGAGGTACAGACCTTCAATCCACTTGCACTTCCATTCGGAGGTCTTCTCGAAATCGACGAACTGTTCCTTGCCCCCATCGACCGAAACGGCCATCACGCCGCCGAGCAGTTCGGAGATATAGCGAGCGCCGAGAGAATAGGTGCCGGTCTTCTCTACCTCAACCTGATACTCGACCCACGCATCCTGCTGGTAGCAGAGAATCATCAGCTCGCCGGCGGAATCAGTGCACGGGCGCACCTTGAACACATCCTTCCAGCCCGTCTGTTCGCCGCTCATGTTGTGTGCGACATAGTGCTCGGCCGGGATGGCCTCGTGCCTGCCGTACCAGCAGTTCCTGTCGAAGGAGGAGAAGTTCACGTAGAGCCGTCCCAAATCCGTCAGTTCAGGATTGGAAGCGTCGCTGTTCAGAAGGGAAATTGCTCCCCAGCTGCCTCCTGCACGGTGCATGAACCATGAATATCCCGCCACATTGTCGTCCGTTTCAAGCATATTGAGAACATCGGACATGAACGAGACCTGCTCGCTGACGCTGTTGGTGATGCTGCCGTTCGCATGACAGAACTCGGTCATGAACACCGGCTTGCCGTACTTGTCGAACTTGCGAATCATCGCGCGCATTCCGCTCACGTTAGGCATATAGCAGTGGAGCGCAATCGCATCGAAGGCGTCGTCCCCGATTCCGTCGCAGGCGAGGAACTCGTCAAGCCAGACCTCAGGGTCGTGGTAGCCGGAGAGCGTGCCGTAGTTCAGCGCCGGGGAAACCAGCTTCATGCCGACCTCCCGGGAGAAGGCCCTCAGGTCCGGCCAGCTCTTGGCGGCCACGGAAGGGGTCATGTTTGCCTGATCGGTGAGGTTCGGCTCGTTATAGCCGAGGATGTACCCGGTCGAGGGGTAGTCGGCCTTGAGACGGCGGATGTTGTCCTTGTTCACTCCGGCATTCCAGACCATGGGATAGAACGCCATCCCCGCGCCGTAGATGTCGGAGGCGTTCGCCGGGTAGTTGTGGGACCAGTCATAGTCCCAGCTGACCCCCGGGCCGAGAAGCTGGGCGTCGGACGCCATCTGGATGTTGCCGCAGGCTCCCCTCTTGGCACTGCGCGACTGCTTTGTCCTGACGCGGAAGACGTTGAAGTCCTCCTCGTGCGCCATTGAAGGCTCCTGTTCCTGACATGAAGCCAGGACAGGAGCGGCAGTGATCAGGGATAGCAGCAGGATGATTATTCTGTTCATGCTGTAAAGATTTCTCACTTCGTTCGAAATGACAGTGTTAAATCGTTCGAAATGACAGTGTTAAATCGTTCGAAATGACAGTGTTAAATCGTTCGAAATGACAGTGTTGAATCGTTCGAAATGATGCGGAATGATTATTTCTTGTACCAGAAAATGGCGTCAACATCGAGGGTGGTCGGATAGCCGTTGGTTCCCTGAGTCCAGTAGAGGACATTGACTCCGGTCTCGGCGTTGTATTTTTCGCCGGCCATGAATGCGGACATAGGAATTTCTATCTCATGCCATTCTCCGTCCCTCTTGAATCCGTAGGCGGCGGTCTCGTCACCGATTATAACTGCGGCGCCGTCAAGCATTCCAAGACTGTACTCACCCTCGCAGGTAGCCTTCATCGCAAGGTGAAGGGTGTAGTCTGCTGTGATGCCCTTGAGGATTTCGCGGCGCTTTGCAGACTCGGCCTTCTCTTCGTCCGTGTTGCCCTCACCGAGGCGGAAGGCATAGCCGAACCATCCGTCTGCAGTTTTCGCGAAACTGAACCAGCCGTCAACTACACCAAAGAAATTTGGACCGGAACAAGTTCCGGCTTCGGTTCCGTTTGCATTCCACCAGTCAAAGAAGAGGGTTCCGGTTGACTTGCCGTCTTCCCCATAAGTTCCGTCTGAAGGCATAGTATATTTTGTCTTGCCCTCTATTTTCTTGGCCGTCGTCTCGTCCATCGAAATGATGATGTAGTCAGAGCCTTCAAGGCACTTGTACTCCTTGCTCGGCTTTGAGGTGACGAAGCTCTTCTTCGCGAATCCGAGGGATGACTCATAAACAACGGCGAAATACTCGGTGTCGGAGTTCAGACCTTCAAAGGTCTCCGCTGCATTGCCCTTGAGCTTCTTTGCCGTCTCGGGAACGGCCTCCTTGTAAGCTGACTCCTCAACGACCCAGAGGCTGTACTCCGCAGCAGCGTCATTAACCTCGACGCTGACCTTTACTGAATTTTCCGTGACCTCGGAAGTCTTGACGATGCAGTCGAAGGCGTCACCCTTGACTTCTGCCTTATTGCATGACGCAAGAGAAAGAACTGTTGCCGCACAAAGCAGCATTGATGTAATCTTTTTCATAAAACTGTGTTTTTAAGTGGTTTATATTTGTTTTTCAAACGTTTCAGATGTCCGCTCCGGCATTGCCGGACGAAATTCGGGAATCAATTGTACCCCTCGTTCTGAGTCAGGCCGGCGAGACGGACTTCCTCCTGCGGGATAGGCATCAGATAGTGGCAGTCCTTGAACTCGTTCATGTCGTCGCCGTCAAGCAGCTCGAACTTGCCGGAGTCGATGCCGCTGATGAACGGGTATTCGGCCTTGAGCGCGTTCCAGTTCGCAATCCTGAACTTCTCGCGGTAGGCGTTCATCGTCTCCTTGGCGACGCCCCAGCGGCAGAGGTCGAACCAGCGGTGCCCCTCCATCGCAAGCTCCACGCGGCGCTCGTGCCGCAGAGCCTCGCGGGTCGCCTCAACCTCCGGGAGCGAGGCGCTGGCACGATGACGCACGTCGTTGATGTATGTCTTCGCAACGTCAAGTTCGACCCCGCTCTCAATCGCCGCCTCGGCATACATCAGGAGCACGTCGGCATAGCGGATTTCCTTCCAGTTCAGCCCGGCGCGGGACGGATGCCCCAGTTCGGGAAAATCGTAGCGCAGCCCCTTTGCCGTCGCCTCTGCGGATGCAGGGTACTGTTCCTGCTGGTACTTCCTGTTATAGAAGCAGTTGGCATAATGGGCCTCGGCGGTCTCGTTCTCCACCTCGGACGGGAGCTGCTCCAGAATAGTCCAGTCGCGGCGAGGGTCACCGGCCTCATATTCGGCGTACAGGTCCCATGTCGGACGGTCATATCCCCAGCCGGACACTCCCCCGACCTTGGCGGAACGCGGGCGCATCATCACCGTGGTGAACGTTCCGCGAGTGAATCCGAATCCACCGTAGTCCGAGTACATGTCCTCGACATAGTTTATTTCAAAGACGGACTCGATGTTCCATTCGTTCTCCGGCAGGAACTGTGAGAAGTAGTCCGGCGCAAGGTCATATTTTCCCGAACCGATGATTGACTTTCCCCACTTGAGAACTTCGCCGTAGTTCTTTCGGTAGAGGTTCACCTTCATCAGGAGAGCGTCGGCGGCGCCTTTCGTAGCACGCCCGAGTTCGGAAGCCGCATAGCCGTCGCGCTGAGGAAGCACGGGCTCGGCGGCCTCAAGGTCGGAAATCACGAGTTCGTAAATCCTGTCAGCGCTTTCACGCTGCTTTTTCCAGTCGCGTGAGTCAAGGATAGGCTCGGTCGTGTAGGGAACGCCTCCGAAGAGGCGCACAAGACGGAAATAGTAGAACGCCCTCATGAACTGCGCCTCCGCTATGAAGCGGCTGCGGTCAGCCTCGGTCATGTCCTCGGGAAGAGCCATCTCGCGGATTGACGCGATGGCCTGGTTGCAGCGGGCGACGCCGATGAACTGCGCGGTGTAGAATGCCTCAAGAAGCCCGTTGCTCGGAACGACCTGAAACTTGCAGATGTCGAACGCGTCCGGCATATCCTTCAGGTACTCGCCGCCCTTTATCGCGTCGTCGGAGGCGACGTCCCCGATGAGCCACTCGTTGCAGTAGGTCCCGCCGAGGTTCCATGTCATCGGGACATAGCACCCGTTCACCGCCTGTTCGGCCGCGCTTCTGGTGATGAAGAAGTCGCTGAGCTTCGATTCGTTAGGCTGCTCCGCCTGAAGCCACTTGTTGCAGGAAGTCAGGCAGAGGGCTGAAGCCAATACATATATTATATATCTGAGTCTCATAAATATCTTAGAAATTAAGTGATGTTCCGAAAAGTATCGTGCGCGACTGCGGGTAGTTTCCCCAATCGACCCCGCCGCCGACCTCCGGGTCGTAGCCGCTGTACTTGGTGAAAGTCAGCAGGTTGTTCGCGGAGACATAGAATCGCCATGAGGAGACGTGGAACTTCTGCGTGAGACGGTTCGGAATCGTGTAGCCGAGCTGGATGTTCTTCAGACGGAGATATGAGCCGTCCTCGACGAAGCGGGAGTTTGCGTCATAGTTCCTTGAAGACCCGGAAGGATTCGGGATTATGCCGTCGGCCGATGTCGGGGTCCACACATTGCGCATCGCGGTGCTCAGCGTGGCCTGCCGTCCGTCGCCTTCGGTCTGACGGCGGAGGGCGTTGTAAATCTTGCTGCCATAGACTCCCTGAAGGAACATCGAGAAGTCAAAGCCTTTCCAGTTCATAGTGAAATTGAGACCGTAGGAGAGCCACGGGAACGGATTTCCGATGTTCACCATGTCGTTGGTGTCAATAATCCCGTCGCCGTTCTGGTCCTTGTAGCGGGCATCCCCGGCGTGTTCGGTGAGGTTGGAAGCGCCGAACTGATGCTCCCGGACCTCATCGTCGGACTGGTATATCCCTTCATATTCCCATCCCCAGAGGCAGAAGAGCGGAAGCCCCTCGTCGCACATGGTGTAGCCTCCCTGGATTCTCTCGCCGCCGTTGAGGTGCGTGAGGCGGTTCCGGACAAACGAGAGGTTGCCGTTGATGTCGTAGCGGAAATCCCCGACGGCGTTGGCGTGTCCGAGGGTGATTTCGAGACCCTTGTTGCTCACCGTGCCGACGTTCATCGTGCTGGAGTAGAGATTTCCGACTGTTGCAGGAGCCTTCACTGAAAGCAGCATATCGTAGGTGTTGCGGATGTAGGCGTCGATGTTTCCGTAGAGCTTGCTGTTCCAGAAGCCGAAATCGACTCCGAGGTTAATCTGCTCGGTGTATTCCCACTTGCCGCCGGTGTTCACGTATGTAGTGACCGCCGCCCCGGGAACGTATGCCGTGGACCAGTCGCCCGTGGTGTCGCCGAAAGGGTAGCTGACGAATGTAAGGCCCTGCATGATGGACTGGGTGAACGCCCCGTCGCCGATTTTGTCGTTTCCTATCTGTCCCCAGCTCAGACGGACCTTGAGATTATCCACCACATCCTTGCTGTTCTCCATAAAGTGCTCCTGAGAGACCCGCCATGCGAGTGCGACTGACGGGAAGTAGCCCCAGGTGTTGTTCGGGAACTTGGACGAGCCGTCGGCGCGGAAGTTCGCGGTGAGCAGGTAGCGGTTGTCGTAGCCATAGAAGAAGCGGCCGAGGAATGAGAGCCTCCTTGTCCTCGAAACTGCGTCGCTGGCGTTCTTGTCCTCGGTGGTGTTGGAGACGTACCAGCGGTTAGGGTCGGTCACGAGCAGGGTCGAGCCTCCGCCCGAGAGGGAGTAGTAGTTGTACTCCTCCGTCGTCTGCCCGACCATCACGGAGACGTCATGCTTGCCCGCGAACTTTTTCGCGAAAGTGAGGGTGTTCTCGTAGAACATCTCGGTGCTGCGTCCGAGACTCGCCGAAACGGAGTTCTTGGCATTGGTGTCGTAGTCGGAGAAGTGGTATTTCTCGCGGTAGCTGCGGTTCTGCCAGCCGTAGCGGTTCATGCTGACGCTGGACTTGAAGGTGAGCCACTCCCATGGCTTGATTTCGAGGTAGCCGTTGGCGAGAAGGCGCTCGTCGGAGTTGTCCGGATGCGAGGTCTCAAGCTGGGTGAACGGGTTATAGACATTGGTGTAGTTCGTCGAGGCGGCAATCTTTCCGCTTATGTCCTCGCCGGACTTGGAGAGCGTTCCCTCCGGATAGTGGGTAGGGTCCCACGGGGCCATGGAAATTGCCTGAAAGAGCACGCCGTTGTACTGGGCGTTGTTGCCGAGGGCGCGGGACTTCGAGGTGATGTAGGAAAGGTTGGTGCCGAGCTTGAGCCACTTCGTTATTTCGTAGGATGCGTTCGTCCTGAGAGTGAGACGGTTGTAGAACGATTCCTTTATGGTTCCGTCCTGCGCGAAATAGCCTGCGGAGAGAGAATACTTGATTTTGTCCGTTCCGCCGTCGAGGGATATGTGATAGTTCTGGATAGCGGCGTTCTTGTGCTGGACCTCGGACTGCCAGTCGGTTTCCTGCGTCTCGTAGCTGAAGGTCTCAGGAGTGGCGTAGTAGTCGCGGCCGAGGCGATAGGTGCTCAGCCAGTTCGTAAATCCGCGCTTGAGTTCCTTGCGCTCGGCGTCGGAGTTCCCGATTTTCACCATGGTCTCGACATATTCGTCCCTCTTCATCAGGTCGAGCGTGCGCCAGATGTTCTGGACGCCGCCGTAGCAGTCGAAGGATACCTTGACCTTGCCTTCCGCTCCGCTCTTGGTGGTGATTATTATGACTCCGTTTGCTCCGCGCGAGCCGTAAATCGCGGCGGAGGATGCGTCCTTGAGGATCTCCATGGACGCGACGTCGGCGGAGTTGAGGAAGGATATGTCCTCGGTGATGACCCCGTCAACCACATATATAGGAGAGGAGTTGTTCACCGTGCCTATTCCCCTGATGCGCACCTGCGCGGCCTGTCCCGGCTGTCCGGACTGGGCGTTCACGGTGACTCCCGCGACACGTCCCTGCATGGCCTGATCGACGGATGCGACGGGGGCGACCTTCAGTTCGTCCGCCGTGACTGACGACACTGCTCCCGTGACATCGCTTCGCTTGGTGGTGCCGTAGCCGATTGCCACGACGGCGTCAAGCGAAATTGCGTCGGTTTCGAGGACGACGTTCTGCACTCCCCCTTCTGTGACCTTGATTGTCTTTGAGATGTAGCCGAGACAGGAATATTCGAGCGTCGTTCCCGGAGCAACCCTGATCTCGTAGGCGCCGTCCGCGTCCGTCATCTCGGCGAGGTTCGCTCCCTTCGCCACTACAGCCGCATAGTCAATCGGCAGTTTTGTGGTGGCATCGGTGACCCGGCCCCTTATCGTGATGTTCTGGGCTAAGGCGTCATTATGTACCCCCCCCCAAGTGAAAATCAGCAGAATTATGCTGAATGCAAGTACAGACTTTTTCATTTATATCCTGCGTTTTAGCGTTCGTATTTCATGTGTCGGCCCGTCCATTCTGAAAAGACGGTCTGCAAAAGTAGTATTTTCATGTTCACACGCAGCCACATTTTCTGAGAAAGTAAACTCACAAAAACTCACACCATTGACTCTCAACAACTTGCATAAACACAAAAGTAAGGCGTATCATTTTACACAGAGGATTTTCGGGCATTTACTTTCATCGCAGGAGAATTTTGTATAAATAAATATATATCAACCATTTATCTTCAAAAGGCATAGCATCTGCCCTACTTTATATTTTCCGGCATTCCATATTATGCCCGAAAGCCCTATGTTTGCGGAGTATTCTGAAATAAGGCACGGTGTCAAGGGCTTGCCCGAAACACATGAGACAGGGCTTGCCCGAAACACATGAGACAACACAAAATAATAACGATATGCATACCAAAACTTACACATCACCATCAGTCGTGAAGGTCGAACTGGCACTTGAGTCAGGGTTCGCCACATCATTCGGGAACGACGCGTCGAATGGCGCGAAGAACTTCATCATCGGTCAGGACAGCTCGTCCTATGACAGCACCTGGGAATAACCAGTTAAGACTTTTGCATTATGAAAAAGGCATTTTTGACATCAGTTTTTATGGCAGTAATCGCGACTGCCTGCACGGAGGGAATTGACGCTCCGGTTCGGACAAGGGAAATCATGGTCAGCGTTCCGGGAAATCTCGCGGACGTTTCCGGCTTCATCGCCGAGGGCAACGGCTCCGCGCAGTCACCCGCAAGCAAGGCCGTGTTCTCCGACGGAGAAGGCATGAGCTGGGAAAGCACCGACGCGGAAAAGCTCGGAATAATCGCAGGAACCGGCGACAACACATGGGCATCGGTTCACAGCACCGGCATCAGCATCGCGGCCGACAAGGGAGCGACGTTCACGGCAAGCGTTCCGGAAAAGGCGACGAGCGCATATTTCGTCTATCCTTACATTGCCGGAGCCGGCAAGGGGACGGTTCACCGCTTCAGTTTCCCTGCGGAACTGACACAGGCAAGAGCCGGAAGTTCAGAGAATTTCAGGTTTGTTTCGGCGGAATCGACGGACATAAGCGTGGGCGCGGCAAGCATCGAGCCGAGGCTGAAGATGACAGGCGCAGTGGTGCGCACGGTGATTTACTCGGATTCTGGCAAGAGGGCGGCTGAAAGCGTGACTGCGGTGAAGCTTGAAACTAAGAGCGCCGGGGCGAACATTTCCGCGACTGAGTATGACTATGACCTTGCAGGAGATGCCGCAACTGTCGGAGGGACTTGCGGGTCGAGCGTCCGCGTGGCTCTCTCGGAGGCCTGGCCGCTTGAAGGACGGACGGGAAAGGAAAATGCGGCCGCAGTCTATCTGCCGATTGTTCCCGCAACGACAGAAGGATTCGTGATTACGGTCTATACGAATGCAGGAGCGGCATATATCTTTGATTCTTCGGCAACTAAGACTTGGGAGGATGGACAGCTTTATACTTTTTATCTGAATTTGGATAAGGGGACAAGGAGTGTAAGCGTAGTGCCAAGGTTCTGGATCTGGACAGAATGGGGAACCAACCAGACCTGCACAATTTCGCGAAGTGTTCCGTCAACATCGGGAACGGTTCAGAGTGACAGCTACCATATAGCAATCAACAACACCGAGGCTACGGTCGAGCAAAGAGGATGGTGCAGGATTGAAAGTACGGGTGACTGGGTTTCCGCAAGTCTTACGGGAACAAATCAATATCTCATATCATATCAAGACAATACGACCGGAGAGGAAAGAAAAGCCGACATAAACATATTCTTTGATTCTCCTTTCGGAAACAATGACGTGACATTAAATCTTTGGGGAAATGACTGGTTCGCCATGGGCTCACTCCAAATGTTTCAAATTCATATCACCCAAGCGGCGGAATAATCCCGAAGGCGCATACTCCTCAATAAATACACCTCAGTTCAATAAATACACCTCAATGAAACACACTTCATTATGAAACATTCCCATACATTCAAAACCATGCGGCATATTCTTCTCATTCTGAACCTTTTCATTCTGAACGCGGCAACCTTTGGCTTTTCGGCGGAGGCGCAGGAAACCGACACTGCCGCCACGGACGATGTCTATGGGGAGCGGCGTGCGGAATGGCTCAGGATTGCGGAGGAGGAGAAGCCGGAACTGACGGAAACGGTCGTGAAGCCGGTATGTCTCGTGAAGGCGGTCGAAGACAACGGGGCGTTTCAGGGATGGAGAATGGAGAAATGCGGCGAGATCTCCGAAGTCTGCGACAAGTCGTTCAAGAATTTCGACAGCTTCACCCTGGACTTCGGACGGCATCTGACGGGACATTTCACGCTGCGGTTCAGGACACTGAGCAGGGTTCAGGACGGGCCTGTGCGTCTCAGATGCAGCTTCTCGGAACTGCCGGCGGAGATGAACACGCCGCTCGACCCTTTTCCGGGGACGCTCAGCAGGGCATGGATGCAGGATGAGGTGATAACCATTTTCGACGTGACGGCTCCGGTCACCATTGAGAGGAGGCTGTCCGGAAGGTATATGAAGATTGAAAGGCTGGCGGACTCCCCGGACTTTGACTATGCGCTGGATGATGTGTGGTTCACGGCGACAAGTTCCGCCGGGGAGCTTCATACAGGCCTTGCGGAAGGAACACCGGAAATCATAAGCCAGATTAACGACGTTGCTGTCAAGACTTTAGCCGAATGTATGCAGACGGTCTATGAGGACGGCCCGAAACGGGACCAGAGGCTGTGGATAGGCGACCTATATTTGGAGTCGCTCGCCAACACACATTCCTTTAAGCAGCACGGACTCACGAAGCGCTGTCTCTATCTCCTGGCCGGGCTTTCGTCGCCGGACGGCAGGCTTTGGGCAAATGTATTCGAGCGTCCGGAACCGCATCCGCAGGTGGGTTCATATTGCCTGACCTACAGTCTGCTGTTCAATGTGGCGCTTCTGGAATATGCAAAGGAGACGGGGGACTTGGAGACTGCACGCGACCTCTGGAAGGTGGCCAAGATGCAGACCGACGATGCCCTGAGCTATCTGGACGGGCGCGGAATCTTTGACCGCAACAAGAAAGGCGGCTTTGTCTGGCTGTTCATGGACTGGCGGAACGGTCTGGAGGAAAGCACTGCAATGCAGGGACTTACGGCATTTGCGCTGGACAAGACCTATGAACTTGCAGAACTCGTTGGAGAGGAAAAGGCGGTGACCGCCTACCCGGCTACGGCAAGAAAGATGAGGACGGCGGCAAGAAAGCATCTGTATGACAAGGAGCTCGGGCTATATGTGAGCGGTCCCGACAGGCAGGTTTCATGGATAAGTCAGGTCTGGGCAGTCATCGGAGGCATCGCCCGTCCGGAAGAGGGACGGGGACTGCTTGAGAGGGTCGCTCTCTGCGGGAAGGCGGTGCGGATAGGCTCGCCTTACGGCAACCACTACCTTGTGGAGGCGATGATTGCGAGCGGAATGAAGGACGAGGCAAGGGATTTTGTCATCGACTACTGGGGCGGCATGGTACGCAAGGGAGCGGACACGTTCTGGGAAGTCTATGACCCCGAGGACGACCGGCTCTCGCCTTACCGTTTCTCCCCGCTGAACAGTGCCTGTCACGCATGGAGCTGCACGCCGGTCTATTTCATCCATAAATATCCGGAGATTTTCCAATGCGGCGGGGAAAGGGCTTCCGACGGTGCTTCGGCATCCGGAAGCCCTCTTTCGGAAGACGACGGCACGCGGATAAAACTGCGGCACGATAACATCGGAGGAATCGTTGCGGTGATGACGCTCGCGGAGAAGGCACGGCTGCTGAACGGCGCGTCCGCCGGGACGCTTCACGGGCTGGACTATGTCGCCAATGCTTCAGGAGCGGTTCCGGGAGCGGCCGGGCCAACGGCGGAGTTTCCTCAGTACGGGATTCCGCAGACAATTATGGCGGACGGCCCGGCAGGGCTGCGAATATCCCCTGTCCGGGAAGGAGACGCGAGGGAGTACTGGTGCACGGCCTTCCCCGTAGGCTCCGCGCTTGCGGCAAGCTGGAACACCGGTCTTGTGCGGAAGATGTGCAGGGCAATGGGCGAGGAAGCCTACGCCAACGGGGTCGATGTGCTGCTCGGACCGAGCATGAACATAATGCGCAACCCTCTGTGCGGCAGGAATTTCGAATATATGTCCGAAGACCCTGTGCTGGGAGGATTCATCGCGGCGGCGTATGTGAACGGGATTCAGGACAGCGGGGTCGGGGCCTGCCTAAAGCATTTCGCGGCGAACAATCAGGAGACCAATCGGGACGGGAACGATGTCATTGCATCCGAAAAGACTCTTCAGGACATCTACTACAGGACTTTCGGGGTCGCGCTCCGGCATTGCAGCCCGCTCACGGTGATGACCTCCTACAACAAGATAAACGGGACTTTCTGCTGTGAGTCATCCGCGCTTCTGGAAGGCGTCTTGCGGAAGCAGTTGGGCTTCAAGGGAATGGTGATGACGGACTGGATCGGGAGAAGAAACACTGCGGCTCAAGTGCTTGCAGGGAATGACCTCATCATGCCGGGGAGTCAGGAGCAGATTGACGACATCATTCGCTCCGTCAGTACAGGAGAGTTGCCGGTTTCCGCAGTGAACAGGAATGCGGAGAGGATTTTGGAATATGTGACCGCGACTCCGTCGTTCCGAAAGGCTGCGGGCGAAGGGTGCGGAGACTTCGGAAACGGGGAATATGACGCGGAGGCACACGAGGATGCCGCAAGGGAAATGGCTTCCGAAGCCATGGTGCTGCTGCGGAACAACGGGGCGCTGCCGTTCAAGGTTGAGGCAGAACGGAACGGTGAATTCCGAACCGGCAAGCAGGCAACGCCGCTCCGTCTTGCGCTCTACGGGCTTCGCAGCTATGACCTTATTGCCGGAGGCACAGGCTCGGGTCATGTGAACTGCCGCGAGGTCTCGCAGATTGACAAGGCCTTGGAAAGCCGCGGGTTCGCCGTGGACGCGCCGCTGCGGGAACTTTACAGGACGCATCTCGCGAACGAGTGGAGCCGCATCCGAGGCAGTTCCGCCTGGGTGCTTCTGGACTTCGGGCATCCGATGATTCCGGAGATGCCGCTTGAAGCGGTGACCGTTTCCGCCCGCTGCGCCGAAACCGACGCCGCAGTCGTGACAATCGGGCGTTCTGCCGGAGAAGCCAGCGACAGGAGCCTTGACGGGCACTATCGTCTCTCTACAGAGGAGATTTCAGCGCTGCACGAAATCTGTGACTGTTACCATTCGCAGGGCAAGCCCGTCGTGGCGGTGCTGAATGTCGATGGGGCCATGGAGATGAACGGCTGGGAAAGTCTCCCCGATGCCGTACTTCTCGCATGGCTTCCGGGGCAGGAGGGCGGAGAGGCAGTCGCGGACATACTCTGCGGCCGTGTGAACCCTTCCGGCCGACTTCCGTTCTCGCTGACGCGCAGCTACTGGGACAACGCCTCCGCACGCGACTTCCCGGCATACACAGCCGCCGTTCCGCAGCCTTATATGGGCTTTCAGGAGACATGGACTCCGTCCCGCAGCGGCCGCAACTACGACTTCACTGTCTATGAAGAGGGCACGTCAGTAGGCTACCGCCGCCTGCTTGAGAAAGGCATCCCGGCAGCCTGTCCCTTCGGCTTCGGGCTGAGCTACACGACTTTCAGCTGCGGAGATTTTCACATCCGCAAAGTTTCCGGAAAGGAAGCGGCGTCAGGAAAGAATCCCGAGCTATCCGGGCAAGCGCAAGACAACGCCGCACTGCCCTGCATAGAGGTCAGCTGCACCGTCACCAACACCGGCAAGACAGCCGGCAAGGAGGTCGTCCAGCTCTACGCCACCGCCCCCGACGGCAAGTTCCGCGAACTGAAGGCCTTTCACAAGACCTCTCTGCTCAATCCGGGCGAGTCCGAGACGGTCAGACTGCGACTCACTCCCGACGACCTCGCCTCCTACGACGAGACCGCCGGTCTGAGAAAAGTCACCCGAGGCAAGTGGACTTTCTCTCTCTGCACCGATGCCGAAACCGTGCGGCAACGGGGCACGACTATCATAAAATAAGAAAAATCCCCGCAGCGATTCCCGCTGCGGGGATTTTTCTCACCCATTTGCATATAAGCAGGACGCCTGAGGCTATAGTTCCATTCTACTGAACCTGAAAATACAGGTTGGTCTGATATACCGTTCCGTCAGAATTGCAGGACCGTATCTTGAAATTGCGGAACTTCCCAGTGTCGTTTGCCGTGAGATTGACATTCACGTGCATTTCCGCTCCGGCATCCACGACCGGGGTGAACGACACGAATTCGCTCATCTCTTCGGCGGTATATTGTGGGCCGGTCTGACCGCCTATGTCTTCGGTCTCCAGATCTACAAGTGTCAATGCATACTCAACAAGCGCGTTCTGGAGGTCTTCCGGAATCTCCGTCATCTTCCCGGCGGGATATGCGATGCCGTCAATCACGACATTTGAGAAATGATACAGCTGCCACGAAGCGGCAGCACTGTCGAAGCCTGGCTTGTCGGTCTCCGGATAATTTGCCCGAATCGTATATTGGAATGTATGCGCGGGCGTTTCTCCGCCAGGATTGGCCGCCTGCGTAAAAGAAAGTTCCGCCGAGCCGTCCTGCGTCTTGACAACGAGCTTGAATGTCCTGGAGACAGACGACGTGTTTTCAGGAACAGTTATCTTGACAACACCCGACGCGCAGACAGCAGAGGCTCCTCCGCACGAGAGCGTAATCCCATACTTCTCATCTGAAACATACTCGTCCACATCAGCGCCGGAAACAACGCTTCCATCTACGGCAAGTTCAAGGCTTGCGGCCGCAATGGTCTCCCCGGCATAGGAAATCTCGCCATCAAATGCCTCATTGAGCACAGGAACGATGACCGGGAGTCCGCTGCCCGGATCCTGATGGACATTTATGCAATTCTTGGAACGGATGCCCTTATAATCCATATACACCTTGCAGGAACGGTCTGAAGTTGTCCTGTTCTTTGCAATCACTATCCGAAGATTATAATTGTTCGTGTTCTCCCAGCTTGCGGAAGCCCAGTCGGATGCATCACTTCCATCCGGATTGACGCTGACAAGCACGCAGTCGTCCGGATTCATGGTGACAGGCTCGCCGCCATAAGTCGCGGTTGTCGCTCCGAGGTACAGAGTATTCTGGTCACTGTTGACATTCTGAGGAGCTGGAGAATCCGATCCGTTGGGGAAAAACACGACCTCATCTGCCGTAGAACTGAACACACCCTTGTCGAGGTTGAGCGCGATGTTATGTATTGTGCCGGCATTGAACTCCTTTACCTTGGAAGACTCGAATGTATATGTTCCCTTGTCTGTCGTCACGACATAAGTGCATCCTGTCGTCTTCGCCGGACACAACCCCATATATATTCCTTGTGCATCGTCCTTCGTCACAATGCCGGACAAATCATACGGAGCGGCGAGATTGACCGTCACAGTCGATTTCTGATCTCCGGCCACAAAAGCACGAGACTCTCCGTTCCATGGCTGCACGACCACCCACAGTCCGCTGATTTTCACGTCGTCGGGCACCGTGAGGGAAACGGACTTGACAGACTCCGACGAACCCGTTGTCGAATAGATGATGAATCTCGCCATTGAAGACTGCATCTTCATCGCGGCGGAATAACTGACTTCCGCGCCGAGCGTCACCGGAGCCACTCCCGTCAAGGCAATTCTGTCAGAGGAAACGTCCACAACGCCGGCTTCCGTCTGTGTCTGCACCGATGCTATCGGGAAATTCATAGTGACATCTCCGGAGTTTCCGCCTGCCGCGCCCACTTTCGGATAGTATGGAAGGAATCGGGTCGCCGCCGCGTTGACACTTCCCGTAAAAGTCGCCGTGCCGTCGGGGCCCAAGGAAAATGACTCGGCATTACTGTTCGTGCCTTTGTCATCGGCAAGCCCGAATGCGCCGGATTCATCTGATGCCCACTGAAGCCCCTCGCCGTCTGTCCATGTTGCCTTTGAAGGGACACCGGCATGGTTTACACCGTCAATATAGACATCGACACTGACCTCAATGGTTCTTGCCCCCCCCGAAAGAGTTGCACCGTCTTCAATCTTTTCTGTACATGCGACTAAAGACACCGCCGGCAGCAGCACAGAAAGAATCGCGTTAGTATAATTTTTCATAATCCTGTCCTCCTATTCAAATTCTCCGTCATAATCATTGGACAATCCATAAAAATCCGCACTTGACTTGGAGGCGTCGTTCCATTTTTCCGACGCTGCAAATCCCGACTCGACCGCCATGTCCTGAACGATGACGTCAGGAGAAACATATTGCAGGCCTCTGCTGAAGTTATCCTTTTTCATTGTTATAGTGTTATTTAATAAGTTATTGCTTTTTCTGATAGACTCGAACCCAGTCAACATACATCGAAGCGGCGTCGCCGTTTTCGGGAAGAGCGGTTATGCCATCGGGGGTGAGGATGCCGGTGAAGTAGCCTCCGACCGCCATATTAAGAATAATGAAGAAATCATGGTGGAAATAGTGGCCCACACCCCAATCATCATCCTTGTTGACGATGTCCATCTCATAGTATGGCGAGGTCTCGGGCCGGCTGTCCCTGTCAAGGTACATCTTTATGGACTGCGGAGTCCAAATCAGGGTGTAGGTGTGATAGTCTCCTTCCTGAAGGTCGTATGAAGCAGTCGTCGAACGGGCATAGTTGGGATATGCGCCGCCCTTGTAGTAGCCCCAATGGCACGCCCCGTTGAAGAACCGGTCCTGCGTTCCGTTTTTGATGCCCTCCGCATTGCCCATTTCCATTATGTCCACCTCTCCGCAGCGAGGCCACGAATTTGTCGCGTAATCCGCGCCGAGAAGCCAGAACGCAGGCCACAGCCCGTTTGCCGTATGAGGCAGGCGAATCCTACCCTCAACCTTTCCGTAAGTGAACTGGAATCTTCCCGAAGTGTTCAGACGGCCGGAGACGAACGACTTTCCGTTGCATTGCTGACGGCGCGCCGTTATTACCAAAGCCGAGTTGCCGTGGTCCGGATCCTTGCACAGCGAGATTCCGCTTTCATCATAATACTGGAGTTCGGCATTCCCGCCGCCGTCTCCATTGACCTCAATGAGCCACTTGTCCGGGTCAAGAGTCATGGAATCAAACTCGTCCGACCAGACAAGAGAGTAGCCCTCGGAGTCTATGGACGGCTCGTCTCCACCCGGAGCGCCTTCGTCAGGAGTACTTACGCCAGACGAGTCTTCACCGGGAGAAGTCACAGAGGATGACGGTTCAGTCTTGGAAGAGCAGCCGCAGCCGGCCAAAAGGAAGAAGGCCGTAATCAGAGCTGCGGGAAGCGGGCGGAGACCCGCAGAGAAAATAGTGTTCTTAACCATGCAAATCGGGTTATAAGTCCGTAAAACATTATGCCCGTCAACCGCCGAAACAAGTCCGACAATTGACGGGGCAAAAATATCAGTAAAAAAACTTATCGCCGAATTATGCGCACTCACAAAAACTCAACACCGCACTTTCAATAACTCACCGGGCAATAACTCACCGAGGCGTACGCATCGTCAGAATTTCTGAAGAAAGTCTATGAGATTCTGTTCCCTCGTAAGGTTCAGTTTCTTGCGGAGACGGTAGCGAGTCATCTCCACGCTGCGGAAAGTCAGGTTCAGCAGAGGGGCGATTTCCTTTGACGACAGCCCCATCTTGAGATAGGCGCACAGTTTCTTGTCACTGACCGTAAGTTCCGGGAACGTGTTGCCGAGCCGTGTCAGATATTCGTCATACACGATGTCGAAATTCCTCTCAAACTTTTTCCAGTCGTCGTCATGCCTGATGTTGCTGTCTATATTATCCCTCATCTCACCGATGACCCCGATGACCTTCTCCGTCTTCTCCCCCGAACGGAGCATTTTCTCCGCCCGGTTCAGACCCTCCTGGATGTCAATGAGTTCCTCATTTTTACGGATGATGTTCATCGTCGACGTCGCGAGCTCGTTGGCCTTGTTCCGCAGGTCATTCTTCATCCGCTCCTCCTGCATCTCCTTTTCCTTCCTCCGCGAAATCTCCGCAATTCTGGATTCATAAGCCTTGCGGGCGAGGACATAAAGACCGAAAATCAGCGCTCCGGAGAGGATGACATATATGGCAAACGCCCATTTCGTCAGATACCATGGATATTTTATGTAGAAATCAATGGAGGTCTCGCCGCTCTGGCCGGTGAGGATGTTGTATGCCCGTATCCTGAACTTGTGTGCGCCGTAGGGAAGTCTCGTGTATTCCTTTGTGCTGGAGGTTCCGGAAAGCGACCAGCCGGGGTCGTATCCTTCCATCATGCAGCTGTAGGCGATAGCGTCCTTCATCCTGTATTCAATCATCCTGAAGGAGAACCGCAGCGTGTTCTCGTCAGGGGCGAGCACGAGCCTTTCCGGGGTGCCCGATGACAAGTTTTCAAAAACCGTCTTTTCCACAGAACCGCTCATTGATGTTATGTTCCTGATTATCAGAGGGGCGTTTTCGGCCTTTCTGTTCTTTATCATGTCCGTACTGATTATCGAGAATCCGTCCTCCGTGTTCAGGAGAATCTTTCCGTCGTCCATGCAGAGCGTGCATTCAAATCCGAGCGGACGCCTTGATGCAAGATAGCGGACAGACAGGGAATCTATGCGATAGGCGCCGGAATTGTCCCTGTAGCCCAGGGCCTGAATCTTTCCGGAAGTGTAGAAATCATCTCCGTCGGGAGTTCTGAAAAGCCTCGTGGCAATTGGAGTGAAGCTGAATCTGGAATTGAGAGAGTCCACAGGCACGGCTTTCTGCAGATCGTTGTCGTAAGCATAGAAACCGCCCTCCGTCGAGAAGAGGACTCTGCCGTCAACAATGTCCGGATAATTGTTGAAAGAAGTCGGAAATCCGTTCCTGTCACTGAAATACTCAGTGAAAACGACTTCCGTGTAATCCGAATCAAAGGATAGCCTGAACAGCCCCTTAACCCAATGAGCCAGCCACATTCTCCCGCCGGAATCAAAGCAGAACGCCTTGCTGGCATCATCAGCGCCGTCAATCCAATTTGAGAACGACCATCTCCCGACACCGTTCTTCCTCAAGACGAAGAATTTGTCATAGCTGCTTCCGACAAGAAGACCCTCCCGCCCTTCCGGAGCCTCTAGTTTCCATGTCCCGTTGAGCGGGATATGACTCTCATGCCCGTCGGCATACAAAACATATATTCCCGAATCATGGCAGCAAAACAGAGTCCCGTCTTTCACCGAGAGACTCCAGACCTGGCTTATCCGGCGGTCGCACCGCCGGTACTCGCTGTCTGAACGCAGAGGATATCCCGTCTCGAACAACCCCTGATTAGTGCCGAGATAAAGACGGTTCTTCCACACGCATGACGCATATCCGGTTCCATAGATGTCATTGTCCCCGAACAGCCTGCGTTCCGCAGCCGACAGGTTTATGTATGATATGCCATTGTCAAGGCAAGCCCAAAGATTGTCTCCAGCATCGAATCTGACCTTGAGCACGGTATTGTTGCCCAAACCCGAACGGGTGTTCAGATTGTACCACTCTCCGGTGCTGCCATTGCAGACAAAGACTCCTCCTGTAACAGTCCCGAAGGCCATGTTCCCGTTGCTTGCCGAGGCAGAATAGACCATACTCTCTTTCAGACCGGAAGAAAACGCATAGAGCTTTTCTTTAAGTTTCCTCCCGTCAAGAACGAACACGCCATATTGCCTCGTGACAAACGCAAGGTGCCCGTCCGCCGTCTTTAGTATAGCGCAGACCCTCCGCTCGCGGAGTTCTTCAGTGCCGGGAAGCGTCTCGAATTTCCCGCCCGCAAGCTTCATGCAGCCGCTTCCGCTGACATAGATGTACAGAATGCCGTCAATGACATTTGAACAATATATCCTGTCGTCAAACCCGTAGGTACGGACACTGTTGTTGTCCCCGAGAATATAGATATGCCGGTCGTCCTGAAAGAAAATCCGCCCGTCAAGACGCCCGATGTTCCATATTTCCGTCGTAGTGATGCCCAGGCTGTCCAACAGGGACGTATAGACCAGACCACATCCGTCTTCACCCATTCGAAGCACGCCCAATTCATTCGTGGAACCCGCATACACGGCATCTTCGCCCGGCTCATAATAAAGGGATCGGACATTCGTTCTGTTATGGTTTTTGAGCATAGCCCATTTCTCGGAATCGAAAACTAATATTCCGTCGTTATTTGCAAAGAATGCAATTCCGTCCTTATTGAAGACGACGTCCCAGTTTTGTGTGGCGGCATTATAGCTGTCTTTGCTGAAATTACGTATCGACGGGCTGTAGGCATATACCATGCTCCCCATAAGCAGTGCAACCGCAGAAAGTGCAGTACGGATGGATTTATTGTGGTTCATTTATGTATATTCCGGTTATCGGATGCAAATATATTCAATAAAAACCTACAAATCAATATTTTTGCAGCACTGCCGAACACTACCGATAACTGCATATATCCCCGCTCTCTATGCCTGCGGGGACTTTTCGTGTAAAAAAGAAAAGTGCAGCGCGGTTTTTTACTATCTTTGCAGGCTGGATTGAACAACGCGCTACATGAAAATTGGAGAGAACATAGATTTGGGGGAGCAGCCGCTGTTCCTTGCGCCGATGGAGGACGTGACCGATCCTTCGTTCCGGTGGGTGTGCAAGGAATATGGGGCGGACATGATGTACACCGAGTTCATATCCTCGGACGGGCTTATACGCGACGCGCGGAAATCGCTCGAAAAATTGAAGACCTACGACTTCGAGGCGCCGATTGGGATACAGATTTACGGGAGCATTCCGGAGGCGATGGTCGATGCTGCGGTGATGGCGGACAGGGCTGCGGAGCTTGTCGAGACACACGGGGCCGACGTCATTGACATAAATTTCGGCTGTCCCGTGAGCAAGATTGCACGGCGCGGGGCCGGGAGCGGGATGATGAGGGAGCCGGACAAGATGGTTGAAATCACGCGGAGGGTCGTGGAGGCGGTGAAGAAGCCCGTAACCGTCAAGACGCGGCTCGGATGGGACGAGGACTCGAAGATTATCGTCGAACTCGCGGAGAGACTTCAGGACACGGGAATACAGGCGCTTACGATTCACGGACGCACGCGCTGCCAGATGTACAAGGGCGAGGCTGACTGGACGCTGATTGGGCAGGTGAAGAATAATCCGAGGATGCACATACCTATTATAGGTAATGGGGACATAAGTACGCCGCAGGACGCGAAGAATGCGTTTGACCGCTATGGGGTCGATGGAATCATGATAGGCCGCGCCACTTTCGGACATCCGTGGATATTCAGGGAAATTAAGCACTATCTCCGGACCGGGGAGCTACTTCCGCCGATGAGCGTCGCCGACAGGGTGGAACTCGCGAAGCGTCATCTCGACAAGTCAATAGAAATCAAGGGGGAACACGTCGGCGTCATAGAAATGCGCCGTCATCTCTCCTGCTATTTCAAGGGACTTCCGGACTTCAAGGAGACAAGGCTCAGACTTGTGACGCTCTATGACATACCGGAGCTTTATGCCACGCTCGACTATGTGGCGGAGCGTTGGGGCGACCGGACGCCGGAGGCGGTTTCCGTATATGATGAAAAATGCGGTAATATTTCTTCAAACGAATGAATATATAAAGACTTAACTATCAGAAAAATATATGATTGACAAAATTCTTCTGTTTCCATATTACTTCACACTCAAGGCGAGACATTTTCTCTATGACCACGGCATACGCAAGGTTCACGGGAGCGGCGTGCCCTCAATCGGAGTCGGGAACATCACCGTGGGAGGAACGGGGAAGACTCCGCATACCGAGATGATTATCAGGATGTTGCTCCGCAGTGAAAAGTGGGACGGCAAGAATGTGGCGGTTCTGTCAAGGGGCTACAGGCGCAGGCTCCGGGGATTCCAGATTGTGACGGCGGACGGTTCCGCGAGGGACTTCGGTGACGAGCCGCTCCAAATCAAGAAGAAGTTTCCGGGAGTCACTGTGGCAGTGGATAAGGACAGGGTCGAGGGATGCAGGATTCTGTGTGACCCCAAGCCTTTCCTTGAGAGCAAGAAGTCCCGCAGGTGCAGGGCGAAGGAGATTGCGAAGGCGGATGTGCTGGTGCTTGATGACTGTTTCCAGTTCAGGGCACTGAAACCGAATTTGTCGATTGTGCTTGTGGACTACAACAGGCCGACGTTCAAGGACAGCCTGCTGCCGCTCGGACGGCTCCGGGATCTTCCTGAGAGGGTTGCGGCTGCGGACGCTCTGATTGTGTCGAAATGCCCGTGGGAAATCAACCCGTGGGAGATGGACAAATGGGCGCTGTCGCTCGGCATCGAGAGGTACAACCAGAAGGACTGCTTCGGATGGCGGACGGACAACGGTCGCAGGCAGTATCTGTTCTTCACGAAAACAGGCTACGACGAGGCTCAGCCCGTGTTCCCGGAGGGGAACAGCCGCTACCTCTACTCAAAGATGGCGGTGATGTTCAGCGGGATAGCGGACGACACTCCCTTTTCGGAACAGCTGCGCCTGAGCTACAAGCTGGTGGGTCACATAAAGTTCGGAGACCACCACAAGTTCACGAAATCGGACATCTCGTCCATAAATTCGCTTGCCGCTGCGCATCCCACATCGCTGATAATCACCACGGAAAAGGACTACCAGCGCATCCGTGACTGCAAGGACGTTCCCGAAGAACTGCGCCGGAGGATGTTCTATATGCCAATCCGCGCCCGGTTCCTCTCCGACGACGAGCGTGCCGTCTTCGCCGGGCTGATTAACAGACTATAACGGTTACGCCTTCAGGAAGGAGTTTGTCGAGGCATAACCCCGGCTGCTTTTTCATTATTCCTGCGCCTTGATGCTCGCTTCGTGGATGGCGTTGAAGACAGTCTTGACGAACTCCTCGTCGAGACCCCGCTCGCGGCCTTTGGCGCAGACGTCGGCGAGGACGGCTTCCCAGCGGCCGGTCTGGAGAATGGCGATGTTGTTCTCGCGCTTGCTCCGGCCTATCCTGCGGCTGATTTCCATGCGCTGAGAGAGGGCATGGATGATGTTTTCGTCGATGATGTCAATCTTTGCGCGAAGCTGGCTGATGGTCTCCTTGTAGGCGGAGTCGGAGGTGTCGGTCTCGCGCACAGTCAGGCGGTTTTCAAGCATATCGGCCAGAGCCGCCGGGGTGAGCTGCTGCTTCGCGTCGCTCAGGGCCGCAGACGGGTCGCAGTGGCTCTCCACCATGAGACCATCAAGTCCGAGGTCCATCGCGCGCTGCGAAACTTCCGTGATGTACTCGCGGCTGCCGGCAAGGTGGCTCGGGTCGCAGAAGAACGGCAGTTCCGGGCAGAGGCTGCGGAGTTCAATGACATACTGCCAGAGAGGGTCGTTGCGGTATTTGATTTTCTCCGGCGTTGAAAATCCCCTGTGTATCACGCCTATCTTATGTATTCCGGCACGGTTCAGACGTTCAAGGGCACCTATCCAGAGGTCGAGGTCCGGGTTCACCGGATTCTTCACGAGCACGGGGATGTCCGTGTCGGCGAGCGCCTCGGCAATTTCCTGAACGAGGAACGGATTGGCGGTCGTCCGCGCCCCGAGCCAAACCAAATCGACGCCATATTTCAGACAATCCTCGACATGTTTAGCCCCGGCGACCTCAGTGGCAGTCTTCAGCCCAAGTTCACGCCCGACCCTCTGCATCCACCTCAGACCCGGAGTGCCGACTCCCTCAAAGCAGCCGGGATGCGTGCGGGGTTTCCATATCCCGGCACGATAGACATTTATCCCTATTTCCTTCAGCTGTGCGGCCGTCGTCATCACCTGTTCCTCAGTCTCCGCGCTGCATGGCCCGGCTATCACGCACGGACGCGGCGGAAGATGGAACATACCCCATTCGTTCAGCGGGGTTATTTCGAGTTTCGGAGACTTTGCCATATTTTTTCAATATTCTTTCGCACCCGTCATTCTTTCATATCCATCATCCTTTCATGTCCATCATTCTTTCATGTCCATCATTCTTCACGCCCGTCAATGGCTCTGCGCATGATGTCCCGAATCAGGCCAAGCGCTTCGGTGAGCCTTTCTGCATTGGCACAGAGCGAGATACGGATGTAGTCGCGTCCGTTGTGGCCGAAGATGCAGCCGGGGGTGACGAAAACGCCGGTCTTGTAAAGAAAGTAGTCGGACACGAGTTCACCCCGTGTCTTTGCCCTGCCGTCCTCCGGGGCACTCAGCTTCGAGCCTGCCGTCCGCGCAAGTTCCGCAGTTTCCTCAGCCTTGCCAAGCAGCGGACTATCCCCCGGGACACGCCCCCAGACGAAGAGGCCGGTGCCGTCGGCAGGGTACTCCGCGCCGAGAGCGTCCATGATTTCACAGGCAATCTTCCTGCGCTCGCGGTAGCCGGAGTTCAGCTGCTCGAACCATTCCTGTCCCTGCGAGAGAGCGGCCACGGCCGCCATCTGCATAGGCTTGAACATCCCCGAGTCCATCTGGGACTTGACCTTGAGCACGGCCGAAATCAGTTCCTGCGCCCCGGCGACCATTCCGATTCTCCACCCGGACATATTGTGCGCCTTGCTGAGGGAGTTGAGCTCGATGCAGCATTCCTTCGAGCGCGGAACCGCGAGTATTGAAAGAGGCCTGTCCGTGAGCACGAAACTGTAGGGGTTGTCGTTGACTATCAGGATGTCGTGTTCGAGACCGAACTTCACGATTTTCCGGTACAGTTCCTCTGACGCAGCCTTGCCGGTCGGCATCGACGGGTAGTTCACCCACATCATCTTCACGCCGCTGAGGTCAATGCGTTCCAGAGCCTCGAAATCCGGGCTCCAGTCATTCTCCGGAAGCAGGTCGTAGGTGAGGATTTCCGCCTCGACTAGTTCGAGGGCCGAGGTGTAGGTGGGATAGCCGGGATCCGGGACAAGCACCTTGTCGCCCTTGTCGATGAACGCGAGAGCGAGAAGCAGGATGCCCTCCTTGGAGCCGGCCAAAGGCTGGATTTCTGTGGCAGGGTCGAGTTCCACGCCGTAGTAGCGGCGGTACCAGGAGGCAAAGGCGCCTCGGAGTTCCGGGAGTCCCTTGTAGTTCTGATAAACGTGAGAGTCAGTCTTGCGGGCACAGTCGCACAGCGCCTCGATTGCGGCCGCAGGCGGCATCCTGTCCGGTGCTCCTATGCCGAGGCTGATTATCGGCTTCAGTCCGTTTTTCGCGCGCCACCCGTTCAGCGCCGCCAGTTCCTTGTTCTTGCGGGAGAAGTAATACTCCTTGACTACTTCTGTCCTTCTCGCCGGTCTTATCATGGTGATTTTGGTTTCTTTTGGGTCTATATTCGATTTCATCGCCCTTTTCTGCGTTCGGCATAGCTCAAGCAAGCTTGGCTCTGTTCTCACTTATTGAAAAGATTCCTTTCTTCATCAGTCGTGTACGCCCGGTACACTCCCTCTTCAAAAAGAAATCTATCCTCCAAAATAAATCCAAAATCTCTCAGGACTTATTTGGGGGATTTATCTGCAAGACGCAAAAATAAGAACATTTGAGGATAATGCAAAAGGAATATGAATTATCTTTGCGACGTTTTTCGCGGACACGGGCATTCTCATGTTTCGCAATATATAAATAGGATAGGTTATGCCACTCTGGCTTTCGCTCGCTTTCTGTTCGGCGTTTCTGCTCGGACTCTACGATGTCTCCAAGAAGGAGGCGCTCAGGGACAATGCCGTGATTCCGGTGCTGTTCCTCAACACGCTGTTCTCAACGGTCATTTTCCTGCCGTTCCTCATCGACTGCATAGGCTGTTTCGGATGGTTCGGACAAGGACTATTTGACATCACGTCCGCACGTGAGACCCTCGAAAATCCGGCGCAGGCCCACCTGTTCATTCTCGGGAAGGCTGTCATCGTGCTGTCGTCGTGGATTTTCGGCTATTTCGGGCTGAAGCATCTGCCGATTACCATCGTGGGGCCGATTAACGCGACACGTCCGGTTCTGGTGCTGCTCGGGGCGATGATTTTCTTCGGGGAGAGGCTGAACCTCTGGCAGTGGGCGGGCGTGCTGCTCGCCATCGTGTCGGTGTTCCTGCTCAGCCGGTCGAGCAAAAAGGAGTCGATTGACTTCGCCCACAACCGCTGGATTCTCTGCCTCTGCATCTCGGTTCTGCTCGGGGCGGCAAGCGGACTCTACGACAAGTTCATCATGCGGAGGTTCGAGCCGATTTTCGTGCAGACATGGTACAATCTCTACCAGTGCATAATAATGGGCGTGCTGATGATGGTTCTGTGGTTTCCGAAGCGCGGCTCGACGACACCGTTCCACTGGAGCTGGGCAATCCCTGCAATCTCGGTGCTCATCTCGGCCGCCGACTTTGTCTATTACACGGCCCTCGCCCAACCGGATTCGATGATTTCCATAATATCGCTCGTCCGCCGAGGAGCCGTCATCGTCTCCTTCCTCTGCGGCTGGCTCGTCTTCAAAGAAAAGAACCTGAAGGCGAAGGCGCTGGACCTCGGTCTCATTATACTCGGAATGATATTTATCTATATAGGTTCACGGGGCGCATAAATACGGGGCGCATAAAAAGCGGATTGCCGCGCCGCCCGCCTTGCACTCCATCTTTTTCTGCATCCCCTCTTATTTCAGCGCTGTATCCAAGTTTATTCTGCGTTCGGAATTATAGAAATCAATGCAGTGCGGACTCGCGAGGAAAGTTCAGGGAGGGAACAGTCGTTGAGAATTATCGCGTCAATCTCGGAGCGATGAGCCTCCAGGGGAGACTGGAGACGGAGGCGGGACAGAACCTGTTCACGGGTGCAGCGGTCACGGGCCATCACGCGCGCTATCCGCAGTTCTTCCGGAGCATCCACCCAGATGCACTTGTCCCAGACCTTGGGGAAGTCCGGCTTGTCGAGCGCCGTGGCGGATTCAAAGACGACAACGCCCTGCAAGGCTTTCGCTGACGGGAAATGGGCAGGAACCGAAGCGGGAACATCCTCCCGAACAAGGCTCACCGCCTTTCGCCACCGCCCGAAATCAGCGGCGAGCACCGGAAAGACAATATCCTCGACGACCTTGAGCCTATCCGCATCACTGAAAATCACCGCCGCCAGCGCCCGGCTGTCAAAACCGCCGTCCTCCCTGCGGAAACTCTGTCCGAGAACAGCCTCAATCTCTGGAAGCAGGAACGGCTTTCGCGCCCCCTCTGAGCCAAGATGCTCAAGCTCGGATTCCGCCCCGAAAGCCGTCGCCGTCCGCTCCGGCGGAACCTCATAGAACCCCTTCACCGCAGAATCCGCGTCATAGCAAGGCACGCCCATCCCCTCAAGAATCCGCCTCACCGCCGACTTCCCGCTCCCGATTCCACCGGCAAGCAATATGACCGTTTCATTCATTTCATGCAAATCTTAAGCGACACAACAAAATTACATAAACAATATGGTATTGTGTAGAATAACTTTACATTAAATCAAAGGCCACAATTTGTGTAAAACAATTTACCTTGATTTCACAAAAGAAAAGTAAATCATTTGATTTTACAAAAGAAAAGTAATACCTTTGCTTTCGTAAATAATATATACCGATGGTAAAAGGTGTAATCACAGGAGATTTAATAAATTCCTCAAATATTGCCTCCAACTGGAGGCAGACAGTCATGAATGCTTTGAATATATGCGTCACAGACCTCGCGACATTATCTCCGATAAAATTAGAGATGTATCGCGGAGACAGTTTCCAAGTTGTTATTGACAAGCCTGAAGATGCCTTGACAGCCGCCATTGCACTGAGAGCGAAGCTCAAATCCACGACCCCGGACGAATCTGATATGATGTGGGATGCAAGGCTATCTGTCGGAATCGGTGAAATTTCTTTTGAAAGTGACAGCATTTTGACCAGTGACGGAGAAGCATTCAGACTATCAGGGCGGTCGTTTGACAACCTTGGGAAAAAGAAACTGCACATATCTACGCCTTGGAAGGATCTTGACAATAACATTGAACTTGTCACCCGTTTTGCGGATGATATAATATCATCATGGACAGCAAAACAGGCACGAGTCGTTTATCATTCTATACTTTTCCCAAAGCGGCAGAAAGACTTGGCAGAAGAGTTAGGCATGACACGACAAAACTTCAATTATCATTGGAACTCGTCAAAAGTCCCGCTTATTCTGGACTATATAGAATATTACAAATCGTTAATCGCAAAACACAATCAACAGTAACATGGAATATTTCACCATACTTGTAAAATTGCTATGCGCACACCTATGCTCCGATTTCATTTTCCAGACTGATAAAATAAACAACGGGAAGCACCTGCCAGGAATAAAAGGCATCGAATATCAGGTACTTCATAGTCTTATCCATGCCGGAACAGCATATTTATTTGTGGCGGACTGGTATTGTTGGCTGATTCCTTTGATTATTTTCATAAGCCACTTCACAATAGATTTCATAAAGTGCAAATTTTGTAAAGACACTCTCAGAACATTCCTCATTGACCAATTCCTCCATATTGCAGTCATCTGCATATTATGGTTTATGCTGTATGGGACTACTACCAAATTATTCTATTTTGGCAGCATAGACTCACCCGAAATATGGCTGGTTGCCATGGCTTATATTCTGATGCTGAAGCCTTCGTCAATTCTATTAAACCGATTCCTCGGGAAATGGACACCGACGTCATCCAACTCTCAGAGTCTGCCGAATGCCGGCCAATGGATTGGCTACATTGAAAGAATACTGATACTCACATTTGTCCTTGCAGGCAGCTTTGAAGGCGTCGGTTTTTTATTGGCAGCCAAATCGGTGTTTCGTTTTGGAGAACTGAACAAGGCAAAGGAGATTCGCACGACCGAATATGTACTGATTGGTACATTCGCAAGTTTCACAATTGCGATTCTCACAGGAATCGCGATAACACGCTTAGTCTGAAACAAATTAAATCAATAAATGCCCAAGCCTTCCACCAAAACAGCTATCGCAAAAGATAAGGTCCCTACTGGAATTTTTTAATAATTTTCATATATCTTTGAGGAACAATAGATTCGACTGCCGCAAGAACAACATCGACGTCACACGGTCCATCAAGAGCGAAACGTTCGTCGATAAATCGGCTGATTATCTCTTGGTGAGAATCAAATTCTTCCACGATATCTGTATAACCCATGCTTTCAATAAGCCCGATAAGCCACTGTTCATCATCAACAAAAGCCAAAAGCGGTTCACCCTCTTGTTTGGTCTGGATTTGGAAACATCTTCCGCGAACAATTCATTGGCCTTTTTGAGGTAATCCTGAAAACGGACATCTTTGGCATTCCTTATATCGTTGGCCAAATTGTACAAATGCCAATCATATTTGAGATATAGAGCACAATCTGTTATCTCTATTTCTTCACTGACAATAATTTTACCGTTCCTGATTGTGAAAGACTTCGCCATGAATCATAATAGTTTTAGGATTGACTTTCCGCTGTCGGTGCCGGTTCGGGCTGAGCGGGTTCCTGGGCCGGGCACTCGGTTTCGGCCTTCTGGTGCGGCCAAAACGGGCGGATGTGCTTCGGGAGGCAGAAATAGACTCCGATAAGGATGCCGAGGATGAATGCGATGCCGATGAGAGCCTTCTTCCACTTAGGCATCTTCTTTTCGGCGAACGGGTCGTTGCCGACGAAGACCGGCATCTTGGCCATGCCGGTGAGGGTCTGACCGAAGCGGACATTGACAATCACCTTGGAGTTCACCGCCCATCCGTTGGCGTTGAGAATCGGCGCGAGGTTGCGCTTGCGCAGGCTGAGCCAGGACATAATCATGGACGGTCCTGAGATGACAAGAATGATTCCCACGACCGAAGCAATCATGCCCCAAAAGCTGAGGCTTACGAATGTCGAATACAGACCGGCAAGGAATGTCCCTATACTGCCTAAAGCCATACCGACCATCGCGAAGATACCTGCAAATTTCGCGACATCAAACGCCTGTGTCGCAGCCTGTTGGGTAGCGGGAGAAGCAGTAACCACAACCGATGTCCCGGCTGCGGATAAATCAGCCGTTGCCTTTTCAAAAACCTTTGAGTCCTGCTTTGCCGCAATCTTGTTAATCTGCGTCTCGACGAAGTTCCCGATTTTCTTGTACGGCGACCAGAATGCCTGGCGGACGCTTATCGGGTTATCGACTATCTTCGTCACGACGGCGTCCCAGTCGTTGCCGGCACGGTCGTAGAAGACGGCGTTGCAGCCAACCTTGAGGTTGTTGATGTCGCCGTCGGTCATCACCGCGACGATGGTCATCTTGGAGGCGGTCTTCTTTGATGTGCAGTCACAATAGAGCAGAAACATCCCGCTCGCCCCGGCCATCGTGCCCTGCTTGCCCATATCTGTGACCTTTATGCAGAGGTCGCAGTTGCGCTGGTCAATGTAGAGCCGTCCCGCCTGAAACACCGACGACATGGAATCCTCGGTGGAATAGAAGTCGGAGAACGTCACATAGTTGCGCAGAAGAGTGTAGAAGTCGCGGCAGAGGTGCAGCAGCCTGCTGACCGTCTGAATCTCGCTCACCTCGCCTTCGAGCGCCTTGTCCTCAGCGACCAGAGCGTCGAGTTCGGCCTTGCGGTTCTCCTTGAGCAGCGCGGCGAGCCTGTCGTACCCGAGAGCCTCGACCTCGGCCCCGGCCTTCGCGCCGCACCATGCCTCGTAGGCGCCGAACTTGGCGAGAATGCCGTTCCACTGATCTTCCGTGAGGTATTCGGCAGACGGATAATCTGCATCAACGACCAAAGCCTTGAACCTGTCAAAGACAGCCTTCCACGCCGGGTTGATTCCCGTAAGCGGAAGATGCGCGTCGGCATTGACCTTGGCGAGCGGATATGCCGCAATCTCGTCCGTGCAGACGGCCAGGTCCTTAGTGCTGATTTCCCCGATTCGCTCGACCGTTACATCAAGCACGGCCGTGCTGTCGGAGTTGAACGCCGCGAGCTTGCAGCGCATGAAGAAGTCCGCCACCTTTTCCTTCAGGGTCGCGCAGGCGGCAAGCGCGTCGGCGGTGTTGTCGCCATAAGGGAATATGTCCTTCACTCCGGCATCCTTCCAAGCCACATAGTCCGCCGCAGCCTTGTAGAACGCGGCAATCCTGTCCGCATCCACGCCAGGGTCTCCGCTGCGGTCCTGAAGCGGTCCGAACGAGGCTATGCACTCCCGAATTATATCCTTGAGTCCGGGATCGTCCGTCGAATTTTCCGTGATTATGCCGTCTCCGTTGAAACGTGTCCTGGAAAATATGGCGATGCTGTCGCTGACGTCGGCAATCGAAATCGTGTCCTTCTTCAGACCGAGGTTTTCGAGAATCTGCCTTGCGCAGGCATATATCCTCGCGCCCTCGTCCGTTCCCGTGTTTATCGCCGAAAGCGGAAGTTCAGCCGGACGGCCGATGAGCACGTTCATGTCCGCGAGACGCGGCTTGAGCCAGCTGACCGTGGCGATTATCTCGTTCACCCGAATCTTCCCGTCACCGTCGAGGTCAAGCAGCGCAAGCGTGTCATGATCCATTTCGAGTCCCGAAGCCGGACAGCTCAGCACAGTCCAGAGCTTCTGGTCAAGCTCGTCCAGATGGGCAATGTCCTCGCCGGTGCTGATGTTCACACGCGTCACGCCTCCGAAAGTCGAGAACTTCCACTCATAATCGCCATTGGATTTCATCGTGCTCGCCGGCGAAATCCGCCTAATCTTCTTATTCATCGTATATCTTCTTCACACACAACAAGAACCGGTGTCACCGGTTCCCGAATAATTTTAAATCACTTCGCTTTCAGTCAATTTCCCGAATCTATCAAAGCAGATAAAAATGCTTCTCAATAATCTGTCAAAGTTGCTGAAAGAGAGGGGATGCATAAAAGGATGAAATGCAAGGCGGACGGTGAAGATGAATACCGCAGCAACCTGATGGTTGTGAGGATTTCATCAAGACGCCCAACGCAGCAGTTCGCCTTTTAGGCGCCCCGCCCCGTCACACTGTAAGGATGTCTTTCTCTTTGGCAGCGACCAGCTCGTCAATCTTCTTGACCCATGAATCCGTAGCCTTCTGCACCTTGTCCTCGTAGTCCTTCTGCATATCCTCCGCAAGGCCGTCCTTCTGAGCCTTCTTCAGGGCCTCGATGGCGTCGCGGCGGGCGTTGCGCACGACAATCTTGGAGCTTTCGCCGGCAGCCTTCGCCTTCTTGATGAGCTCCTTGCGGCGCTCCTCGGTAAGAGGCGGTACGGTGCAGCGGATGGTCTCTCCGTTGTTGGACGGGGTGAGTCCGAGATTCGCGTCGATGATGGCCTTCTCGATGACAGGAATCATCTTCTTTTCCCACGGCTGGATGGCGAGGGTCTTGGCGTCCGGGGCGGTCACTGAAGCGACCTGCGGAACCGGCGTCATGGAGCCGTAGTAGTCAACCAGCACATTTGCGAAGATTGTCGGATTGGCCTTGCCTACCCTATAGGTCTTGAGGTCTTCTTCGAGGAACACCACCGCGTCCTCCATATTCATCTTGGCCTCTTCCAGGATTTCGTTTGCTTTTTCAATCATAACTTGTGTTTGTTTGGAGTATTTTTTCTGCACAAAGATCTCTCACTTCGTTCGAGATGACAATGTTGATGTCGTTTGAGATGACAATGAACGGGAACTACACATGAACAAGCGTGCCGACCTTGTCGCCGTTGACGAGGCTCAGGAGATTGCCCTTCCGGTTCATGTCGAAAACTATAATAGGCATATTTCCCTCACGGCAGAGCGCAAACGCCGTCTGGTCCATGACCTTGAGGTGGTCTTCCATCGCCTTGTCGAAGGTAAGTTCATCATATTTCACCGCCGTCGGGTCCTTTTCCGGGTCCGCCGTATAGACGCCATCCACGCGGGTACCCTTCAAGAGAGCGTCCGCCTTGATTTCAAGCGCACGGAGCGCGGCGCCGGAGTCAGTAGTGAAGAACGGGTTTCCGGTACCTCCGGCAAGAAGAGCCACACCGCCCCTCTCGAGAACGGAAACGGCGTCATCCCTCATGTAGTAGCGGGCCACCGGCATCATCGGGGTTGCCGTGAACACCTCCGCCTCAACGCCCGCCGAACGGAGCGCCATGGCAAGGCCGAGAGAGTTTATGACAGTCGCGAGCATACCCATCTTGTCTCCGTTGACGCGGTCGAAGCCCTTTCCCACGCCGCTCAGTCCGCGGAAGATGTTGCCGCCTCCGATGACAATCGCCACCTGAAGTCCGCCCTTAACGGCCTGCGCAATCTCATTAGCATATTCGGAAAGGCAGTTCTCGTCAATCCCCTTTCCCGCAGGTCCGCCGAGGCTTTCCCCGCTCAGTTTCAGCAAAACTCTTCTGTACATATTCGTCTGTTATATGTATTTTCCAACGGCATATACCGCCATTCAGTCTGCAAATATAGTTCAAATTCGTCATCAAACGAAAACAAATTTCCCGAATAATTACGAAGCTGTTTAAATTTTTCTTTCACTTATCTTTATGTGTTCGTTCTTTTGGTGTCTTTTTGGCCATATTTTCTCATTTTGCTCGTCATTTAGCACCGCTAAACTCCTCTCAAAACGAAAAAATCCGGCACAAAAATACATCTCAAAATAACTGAACAAAAAATTTGAACAGCTTCTTTGAAAGTTGCAAGAAAGAATATATCTTTGCACCGCTAAACCAAGTTCGGGCATTTGAAACTTGAATTATTGATTGAACATCTATGGCTAACATTTTTACATCATCAATCGGAAAGAAGCTCATAATGAGCATCTCGGGACTTTTTCTGATTATCTTCCTCCTGCTTCACATGAGCATCAACCTCTTTGCTGTGATTGACCTCGTCAAAGGCACATACGGTGCACCGGACGGACTTTTCCAGAAAGGCTGCGAGTTCATGTCGCTTCCGATTGTGACGGTGATGGTTCCTGTGCTCGCGCTCGGATTCGTCATCCACATCTTCTACGGCTGCTACCTCACATACACGAACCTCAAGGCTCGCGGAGGCTACTGCCGCTACGCCGTTTCAAGCAAGGCGAAGACCGACTCCTTCGCGTCAAGGAACATGATTGTCCTCGGAATTATCATCCTCGGATTCATCGCGTTCCACCTCACCCATTTCTGGGCGGATATGCAGCTCAAGCATTTCATGGGTGTAGAGGAGACAAATCCTTATGACCTTCTGGACGCCACCTTCGGACGATGGTGGATTACGGTTCTGTACCTCGTCTGGTTCGGAGCCATCTGGTTCCACCTCACACACGGCTTCTGGAGCGCATTCCAGACCCTTGGATGGAACAATATGATCTGGCTCAAGAGACTCAAGGTCATCGCCTACATCTTCGCAACTCTGATTTTCCTCGGCTTCGCGACTGTCGCTGTTGCAGTATGCATCCACAATTACTGCCCTTGCCTCGCATAACGACGAAAACATAGAAATCGAAAGCGGTGACTCCCACGGAGCCACCGCTTATTTTTTCGTATTCCTTTCTCATATAACTTTGGCACAAACCCTATAAATCAAATACAATGAAACAGAAAAGATTCTTTTTGCAGGAGAATGAGATTCCGACACAATGGTACAACATTCAGGCGGATATGCCGCACAAGCCGCAGCCGATGCTCAACCCGGCGACGCACAAGCCCGTGACGGAAGACGAGATGGCGGTGCTGTTCTGCCGCGAGTGCGTGAGGCAGGAGATGAACATGACGGACAGGTGGATCGAGATTCCGGAGAAGGTCCGGGAGTTCTACACCTACTACCGCTCCACTCCGCTTGTACGCGCCTACGGGCTGGAAAAGGCGCTGGACACGCCGGCACACATCTACTTCAAGAACGAGAGCGTCAGCCCTGTGGGCTCGCACAAGCTGAACTCGGCGCTGGCACAGGCCTACTACTGCAAGGAGGAGGGAATAACGAATGTCACGACCGAGACGGGAGCCGGCCAGTGGGGAACTGCGCTCTCCTATGCGGCAAGGCTGTTCGGACTTGAGGCTGCAGTCTATCAGGTGAAGATTTCCTACGAGCAGAAGCCCTACCGCCGCTCGATGATGCAGCTTTTCGGGGCGCAGGTGACTCCGTCACCGTCGATGTCAACCCGTGCGGGCAAGGACATACTGACAAAGAATCCGTACCACCAGGGTTCTTTGGGAACAGCCATTTCGGAGGCCGTGGAACTTGCGATGACGACTCCGGAAAGGTGCAAATACACCCTCGGTTCGGTGATGAGCCATGTCGGGCTGCACCAGACGGTCATAGGGCTTGAGGCGGAGAAGCAGATGGAGATGGCCGGGGAATATCCTGACATCGTGATAGGATGCTTCGGAGGGGGCTCAAACTTCAGCGGCATTTCGTTCCCGTTCATGAGGCATAATTTCTTTGACGGGAAGAAGACGCGGTTCATCGCGGCCGAGCCGGCAAGCTGTCCAAAGCTCAGCCACGGCAAGTTCGAGTATGACTTCGGGGACGAGAGCGGCCTTACCCCGCTGATTCCGATGTATTCTCTCGGGCATGACTTCATTCCGGCGAACATCCACGCAGGCGGCCTGCGCTATCACGGGGCCGGCGCGGTCGTGTCGCAGCTCCTCAGGGACGGTCTGATGGAGGCGACTGACATCCAGCAGCTTGACTCGTTTGCAGCAGGCGTGCTCTTCGCAAAGACCGAGGGAATCATTCCGGCCCCGGAGTCCTGTCATGCCATTGCGGCGACCATTGACGAGGCTGCCAAGTGCAGGGAAGCCGGCGAGAGCAAGGTGATTCTGTTCAACCTTTCCGGACACGGACTCATCGACATGACGGCATACGACCAGTATCTCTCCGGCAACCTTGTCAACTACACCAAGTAGTTTATCTTCGGAGGCCGACGGCTCAAGGCAGAAATGTTTAAGTTCCTATATCCGTTGGGTCTTTGCGGTGAGCCAGGCGGCTTCCTCGGGAGTCATGCGGGGAGCGAGGCGGAAATAGACGGAGGCATTGTAGGAGTTGAGCCATTCTTTTTCGTCGGCGGTCAGCAGTTCGGCTATGACCGCCGACGTGTCTATATGGCAGCAGGTCAAGGTCTCGAAGCGCAGCCATTCGCCGAACTCGTTGCAGCCTGTCGGGTTCATGTCAGGGATGCGGTCAGGAACGGTGAGGAGGACATTCTCGTGACGTATTCCGTGCATTCCGGCACGGTAGAGCCCCGGTTCGTTCGAGGTGATCATCCCCGGCAGCAGCGGCTGAGGGTTGAAGTTCTGGCGGATGTCCTGCGGGCCTTCGTGCACGCCGAGGTAGTAGCCTATGCCGTGGCCGGTGCCGTGGCCGAAGTTGCGCCTTGCCCTCCAGAGCGGGCCGCGGGCAAGCGCGTCAATCTGACAGCCTGCCGTGCCTTTCGGGAACACGGCCATCGACAGGTCAATCATGCCCTTGAGCACAAGCGTGTAGTCCTCTTTCTCAAGCTCGGTGCATGCGCCCATCGGGACGGTGCGGGTGATGTCGGTCGTGCCGGTGAGGTACTGTCCGCCGGAATCCACTAGATAGAGTCCGTGGGCTTCTATAATCCTCGAACCATTTGCGGGAGTCACATAATGAGGCAGGGCCGCAGAAGGACCGTAGGCGGATATGTTCTCGAAACTGTCACCTCTATATCCCGGGATTTCGGCACGCAGGGAACTGAGTTTCAGAGAGGCATCCCATTCGCGCACCGGCTCCGCCTCTCCCCTTCCGGCGGCCGCGACATTTTCTTCAAGCCATTTGAGGAAGCGCTCAACTGCAAGCCCGTCCTCGACAAAGGTCTCCCGGAGGCGTTCAATTTCGGAATCATCCTTCACAGCCTTGCGAAGAACCACCGGAGACTTCCCGAGGCGGAACTTTGAAGCTGCGCCCGGCTCCGGAGCGTACATTGAAGAGATGAGGCTGAACAACTGCCAGTTGAGCGAGGCCGAATCGGCGAACAGCGACTCGTCCGACCCGATTTCGCCAAGGGCGGTCTCCACGGCATCGTAGTTCTCGATGCTGATGTCATCCGCCGATATTTCCTCGAAACTGTCCGGAGTGTCCCCGTCGTCATCATATCCGTCCTTCCGGACGAACCAGCGCACATTCTCCTGTGACACAAGAAGATAGGATATGACATAAGGATTATATTCGATGTCGTCAGCGCGGACGTTCAGAAGCCACGCAATCTCGTCGAGAGCCGTTACGAGGAAATTATCGACATCGTTGCGGAGCATCCACTTGCGCAGCCAGCCAATCTTCGCCAGACGGTCCTCGCCGCCGGAAATCTCAAGGTCGAGCGTCTGAACTGGCGTGACGGGGATGGCAGGGCGGTCCGTCCAGAGGGCATTCAGGAAGTCGGGGCGGGAAATTATTTCATAGCGGAAATCATTGTCTGCCGTCGCCCCGGAAAGCGCATCGTCGATTGCAAGCACCTCATCCGCGCTCCAGCACAGGCCGTCGAGGACAAGGTTCAGTCTGCGCGGGCAGGCTCCGTCACCGAGATAATAGGACTGGATTGACGGAGCTCCGAGTATGTAATCGACATTCTCCGCGAGCCACTGAGGAATCGGCACGGCATCCGGAACACGCAGCTTGTGCAGTTCAACACCAGTTCCTTCAAGCTGTTCGACGGCCTGAATGAAATAGCGGGTGTCCGTCCAGAGCCCGGCATGGCTGCGGGTCACGACGACGCTTGCCGCCTCCCCGGTGAATCCCGTCAGCCACTCCACCTGTTTCCAGCGTGCCGCCGGATATTCGCTGCAATGAGGGTCCGAGGCTCCCACGAGCACCGCATCCCAGCCGTTTTCCTTCATCATCGCCCTCAACCGGGCAATTCTCTGAGCATAGATGTTTTCCATAATGTCACTGTATTAGAACACACTCGTCACCAAAGCGGAGATGATGTTGTCCGAAATGAAGAAATATCTCTCCGGAATCCTGTAGTATGGTTCCGGAAGCTCGGGGTTTCCGGCCGCTTCCCATCCGCCGACCGGCACGAGATGACCGTCTGCAACGGCTTTTCTGAGAGCCTGCCGGTCGCATATCTCCTCCAGTTCCGAAAGAAGGCAGCCCCCGGATGTCCTAAGCCCGAGCATCACGTTCTCAATGGCAATCTGCTCGGGGGAAAGCGTCTCACTGCCGCGCAGTGCCTCAAGCTTGGCCTCGAAATTCCGGCCACGGCCTCTTCCGGGCGCATAGGTGTCAAGGTACAGCGCCAAATCAGGCTTGTTCCAGCTGCGCCGCCGTCCCCCGTCGGGAAGCAGCTCCAGCGAATGCGCCCCCGGGCCGAGCCCGACATAAGGCACATGACGCCAATATGCCGAGTTGTGCCTCGCCTCATGCCCCGGCTTCGCGAAATTCGAGATTTCGTAATGGTTATAGCCGAGATTGGCCATTTCCTCACACAGGATGCTGTACTGACGCCCGCAGGCCTCGTCTGAAAGTTCCCGGCACCGCCCGTCCTCAATCATTCTCTCAAGGGCGGAACCAGGCTCGACGGAGAGCTGGTATGCGGACACGTGCACATTCCCGGACTTGCACCAGAAGCCGATGTCCCTGAGCGTCTTGCGCCAGACATAATCCGACAGCAGCGGAGTATATCGCCCCGCAAACCGACCGCCCTCGCGCCGCACGGCGGGCAGTCCGAACATCAGATCGATGCTGACGTCATCAATTCCCGAATGAAGGAAGGTATCGAGAGCCCTCAGCGCGTTGTCCTCGTCGTGGCGGCGGTTCATCCAGCGCAGTATCGGATTCCTTAAGGACTGAATGCCGATGCTCACGCGGGTAACTCCACATTTCTTCATCACCTCGGGATATTCCGACTTGTACCATAATCCCCTCGCGATGTCATCCGGATTCACCTCCACCGTGAACTCGTCGAATCTCCTGACGCCGGCGGCCCTCTTCAGCACCCTGACGAGCTTTATAAACAGATACGGCGGCAACACCGATGGTGTACCGCCGCCGATATAGAGCGTGTTCATGTCCATTGTTCCCCTTATTTCCTGCTTCCTGCATTCGATTTCCTTCAGCAAGGCATCGATGTAGCGGCCATAGCACTCCGAAGTCTCGGAGTAGAATCCGCAGTAGGTGCAGAACGACCTGCAGAAAGGGATGTGGACATAAATCATTTTTTCATACTTTCTATCTGTATTCGCAGCCGGCGCTACCTGAGCATCAGCTCGGCGGTTCCGAGAGAAGACTGCTCAGTGTATGCCTCGACTGAATAGATGCCCTTGCTGCAGTCCTTGATGCCGTTCACATAAATCACGACATCCGTCTCGGCTCCCTGATAATCCACCTCACGGGAAGCGGAACTTGCAAGGGTCTCGCCGCCGAATTCAAACGCGCGCTGCTCCGTGCCGGCAATCAGCACTCCGTCGGAATCCTTCACGCGGATGTAAATCCGCACCGGTCCCTTAGGTGCAAGGTCGTTCTCGACGAGGCTCAGGCGAATCTGGAACTGCGCCACCCTGCTGCTGCGGTCGGTAGCCTTCCCGGAAGCGTTGTAGGCGGTGAGCGAAAGCCCGCGTGCCTTGATGACAGAGCCTGTAGCCACCTGTGAGGAGAGTGTCTCGACTGTCTTTGAAAGTTCCTCGGAGCGTCTCTTGCTCTCGGCGGCGTCGCGGCGCGCTGCTGCGGCATCCGCTGTAAGCTTCTTGTTGAGCGTGTTGAGGGAGTCAATCTGAACGATATAGTTCTTCATTATGCTCCTCAGCGTCCCGAGTTCCTTCTCGTACTGGCGTATCTTCCTGCGGTTGGTCGCGTCGGTCTGCTTGATTCTCTCAATCAGCTGATTGACCTCCTCGCGGGAGGAGTCGAGCTGCGAATTGATTGTGTCATAGTCTGATGACAACGTAGCGTAATCGCTCTGAAGCGCAAGCATCTGCTCCGTCAGTTCCTGCTTTTCCTCCTGAAGTTCCGTCACGAGTTTATGATCTTCAAACCACTTCCACGCCAACCCACCTGCGAGTAATACAGCCACCGCAGCCAAGGCGTATGTCACTTTCTTAAGACTGTTCTGTTCCATAATAATCGTCGTTTTTGTTGATTCTATTTGTATGCGGATGCGAATTTACATAAAATATGCGAATTAATCGTTATATTTGCGTTCCGTATGCCCCGGCATGGGGATATAATGTTATCGTTTCACACAAAAGTTTTCGAATACATGAAACCTGCCGTAAGATATATCGTCCGCGCCGTCAAGTATTTCTGCTGGTTCGCGGTTCTCTTCACGCTGGTAATCAGCGCGCTCGTGTTTACAAAGTTCGTGCCCACAGACAACGGGGTCGCTGGACTGTTCGTCCACGGATGGAGGTCAGTCCTGGAAATCGCGGGAGTCTTTCTCGTGTTCTCGGCCCTCTATCCCAAGTTCGGCTACCAGAAAAGGCAGGTCAGCATCCCCGGAGAATGGAGCGAGGTCTCCGATGTGGTCAAGGGATATTTCGCCGACCGAGGAGACTACCTCCTCGAAAGCGAGACTCCGGATAAGCTCTGCTTCCGCGCCCGCCGCGCCGGAGTCAGAATCGCCCGCCTCTGGGAAGACCGCATCACCGTCACCCCAGTCTTCGGCGGCGGCACGCTCGAAGGCCCGGCGAAGGACCTGGCGCGCATTGTCTCTCACATGGAGTACAAACTGAACAGCCAAGAAGAATAACGACATCGTATTTTGAGCCGGCATAAATCTGTCTCAAAATAACTTGGGGGAAAGGGGGGGGTGAAGAAAAAGACGGGATGCAAGGCGGACGGTGAAGATGAAACCGCAGCAGCCTTGGCGGCTGTGAGGATTTCATCAAGCCGTCCAACGCGGCAGACCGCTCTTTATTCGCCCCGTAATTGTTTGGCGGCGGCATCAAGGGCGGCGTAGAAATCCTCGCCGAAGAAGTGGGTTATGGGGGCATTGAGGAACCGGTAGGCACGGATTTTCCTGCGGCGGCCGTTGGTGAAGGCGTCGCGGCAGATGTCCCAGCGGTGGAGGTTCAGGGCGGTCATGCCGTTGGAGAGCGTGGAGACGCGAATCGGGTAGAGACGGCATGAGATGGGCTTGCAGAAGTCTCCGTTGCCATTGTTCCACTGTTCCTCAATGGCGCACAGGCAGCTGCCGTCAGGCTCACGCCGGCAGTAGGCGCATTCCTCGGAGCCCGGAACGAGCGGGGTTACGAGATCGCCGTCGATGTCAATCTCAAAGAAGCCCTTTTCATCCACGGCCCTGCGCCCCTCTTCGGACATCGCCCGGCAGAAATGCTCATAGTTCTTTTCAAGAGCCGGCAGCTCGCATTCAAGCAGCGGTGCGCCGCTGTCGCCTATCACGCAGCAGATTCCCTTGCACTTGGCATAGTCGCAGGCAAAGTATTCGGTCAGGATTTCACCGGAGACGAGGACGTCGTCTATCTGAATTATCGAATTGTACTCATTCATTTTTGTCAATGTTTCCTATTATTAAAAGATTTCTCGACTTCACTTCGTTCGATTGGCAAAAGCCATATCATTCCCCGCTTCATCTCACTCCAACAGAAATTACAGAGGAGCAATGCTGTCATCCCGAACGAAGTGAGGGAACTTTGCGCCGTCATTTCATCACGACATATTCCACCCGGCTGCCATTGACAAGACTTTTAAGGACATCACTGACCTGAGGCGCTGTCACGGCATTCATCCTGTCGTTTATCTTCGTGCTGAAGTCACGGCCGTCCGCATAACGGACCACAAGCGCGTCCCTCCAGTACTCAGCCGTGGCGGCCTCGGCATCGTGCTCACCGTTCAGCCGTTCCTTATAGGCGTTCAGGACAGCCGCAGGCCACTCAGCGGACGGGACATCGGAAAGAGCAGAACGGAGTCTGGCAAGGACGGAGAGGATTTCGGTGTCGTCCAGACTGCCGTAGGCAAAGCCGTCCTCCGGAATACGATCGAGCGAGACCATCACGCTGAAGCGCTCCTGAGGATACATCAGGAACGAGGACGAGACATTCACATGAAAGCCGGTCCCGACAAGGGCGTCATGCAGGCTGTCCTCAAGCAGGCAGACGGCAAGGCGCGACGCGCAGAGGTTTGCGGCATTCATAGGAAGCGCCGTAGAGAGCAGTACGTCGATGCTCTCTTCGAAGCCGTTCCGGAAAGTCGTAGATTGCCCGGAGACCGGGCTGAAGCGCACGCGGGGACGCTTTTCCGGCCGCGAAGCGACAGGAAACTCACCGGCATACCACGCGAGCCGCTTCTGCAGTTCGGACGGCTCCATGTCCCCTGTAATCACGAGGAAGCCGTTCCCGAGGTCGGAAAAAACCTCCGCGAACAGGCGCTCGGCCTTGAGGACCGTCTCGGGAGTGAAATTTTCATACATCCTTATTCCGGAATAGGGATTGTCCGCACAGACAAGACTGTCAATCCCGGCAAGTCTTGCACTGCGGCCTCCGGCTGCAAGCTCACGGCTCACCGAAGCCGAGCGCATGAGCCCCGCCACGGCCGATGAGTCGGCGCAGCTCCCTCGGAACATTCCGACAAGTCCCTGAAGAAGGAGGTTCAGGCTCCGTGGCGTCGCGGTGCCTTTCAGCGTCGTGGAATAGAGGGAGACCTCGGCTTCGGCCGTGATGCCCGTCGCGGTCATGATGTCCTTAATGCTCCGGCCGTCAATTCCCGGAAGCGTCCGGCATTTCAGCAGCTCCGGAAGGAACGCCGCCTCTCCGGGAACGAGCCCCTCGGCTGAGGCATAGCCCTTATCGACGTTCAGCGCCCAATGCAACTTCTTGGCTCCGGGGACGCGCTTGTAGTAGGTCTTGAGGCCGTTCTGGAACGTCCAGACTTCGCCGCCGGACATAAGTTCCTTTCCGGTCCTCACCTTGGACTTCTTCTGCGACGGCCGGGGAAGCAGAAGCGTGTCACGCAGTTCAAGCGCCCGTCCGGAAATGCTCTTTCCGTCATTCCACCCGGCGCAGAATGACTTGCAGCTGTCATCAGGAGAAAGCAGAGCCTCCGAAAAGGTCTTCATAAGCCGCAGTTGCAGCGTGTCCGGAAGCACCCTCGACTGGCAGAACTCGCAGAGCTTCGCACCCGTGGTGAGCGGAGCCCCATGGAGAAACGACGCCGAGCATATTTTCACATATTCAGAATTTTTCACTGCATTTGCCGACTTCCCGAGACATTTTTCACTGTACAGAGCAGAGGAAAGGATTATGTCATCGACGCTCATCTCTCCCCTGCCAAGCGACCCGAGGACTTCCCCGAAACAGCGCATCGCGGAATCGGCATTCTCCCGGAGCGTGCAGAAAGACAGGCTTATGGATTCGAATCCGGAGACATCCGCGCTCGACACGTGCTCCGAGCGAATCTCTGCAAAGGGAAGATTTTCGGCGTTCAGCGCGTCCCGAAGCCTGCTTTCGGCAATGAAGCGGAACGTGTCCGACATCTTGTCAACCACGGCGAACTGCGGAGTGGGCATATATTCCCTCGGAATCCTCGGGAAATGGAAGGATGCCGAAAGGCGGCACACGTTGCCCAGAGTGTCTGCGGCCACCTCCGCAGTTCTCCTGGACTCCGTCATACCTCTCACGGTCGGGACAGAATCGCGGGCGACGACGTTTTCGGGGGTCATCAGCGAGAATATCCCCATCTTCGAGACAATTTCCTTTCCGTTGACATCGCCGGAGACTATCACCGCCATATTCTCAAGAGGAAAATGGAGACTGTCTCTCGTCGTCACGGCATTCGCGGAGAGTTCGTCGGCTATTCCGAAGACGGCGAGAAGCAGCGAATCGGCGATGTCCGGACTGCGCCGGAGCATAACATCCTCGAAACGGAAGGTCACCGCGTCGTCCGTGCACTCGGCATATCCCGTCCTCGTCGGAGCCACGGCGTTGGATGACAGGAATTTCTGGAGGTTCCTGTTCCGGAGCCTGCCCTGCGCCGATAGTATTCGCCGCGACACATCGACATAATCCCGGGCATCCGCAGAATGGCGATATACCAGGGCAAAGTCAGCGAATCCCTTTTCCGCAGGATTCGACACGACATACCAGTTCATCCCGTTCGGGAATGTCCCCACGGCAATCTTTGAATCGGCCGGCAGCTTATTCAGACTCTGCGACATGACTGACGGAGCGCCGCAGATTGCAAGCAGCGTCACCGCAAGAAATAAAACTCGTGCATTCTTCATAATCCCAATCAATAACCGTCCGACAAAAGCGGTCTGCCGAACGGATGCGAACCCATCTTGTGTACAAAGTTAGTGCAAATAGCAATAAACCGTGGCCAAATTGTACATTTTTAAGAAATATATGTTAAATTTGCGGTTCGTGCGTTCGGGAGACAGCGTTCGACATGGAGTGCATCCGGACGGGTGTGAAACACGAAGATTAATTTTTAGTGATATGAAAAAGATTTTGCTTATCATTGCGACGGCTCTCGCTACTGCGGTTGCCGTTTCTGCGCAGGACATGGCGCAGGCCACTGAAACCTACAACAACGGGGCCATGGCTCTCCAGGCCGGGAACAACGCCGAGGCTCTTGACAATTTCAAGTCGGCTCTCACAATGGCTGAGGCCTGCGGAGAGGAGGGTGCGGACATCGTGAACAACTGCAAGGAATATATCCCTAAAATCATGTTCAGCATCGCCAAGGATTCAATCAAGGACGGCAACCTCGACAAGGGGCTCGCTGAGATTGACGAGGCCATCGCGCAGGCAAAGGCCTACGGAGTGACGGATGTTGTCGAGGACGCCGAGACGCTTAAGCCTCAGGTACTCATGAACAAGGCCAACAACCTTCTCAACGCCAAGGACTACGATGGAGCCATTGCAGCGTACAACGAGATTCTGAAGGCGAATCCGTCCAACGGTACCGCACAGCTGCGTCTCGGAGTGGCCTATGCACAGGCAGGGAATCTGGCAAAAGCAGAGGAAGCCTACCTCGCGGCTGCGGCTAACGGTCAGGAAAAGGCGGCCAACAAGCAGCTTGCCAATATGTACCTGAGGGAGGCTCAGGCTGCCCTGAAGGGTCAGAAATATGCAGAGGCATACGACGCGGCTATGAAGTCCAACGGTTATGTGGAGAGCGGGAACGCGCTTTATTTTGCGGGAATGTCCGCACAGAAGCTCGGTCAGGACGCGAAGGCGAACGAGGCCTTCGAGCAGTTCCTCGCGGTCGCTCCGAACGACAAGAAGGCTGACGACATCAGGTGCACGCTGGCCGTTTCCTACCAGAAGGCCGGGGACAAGGCGAAGGCAATAGAGTTCTATCAGCAGATTCTCACAAATCCGAAATACACTGAGGTTGCCAAGGCTCAGATTGCGGCTCTTCAGAAATAATCCGCCCGGCGGCAGCGCTTTTTCCCTGAAATGAGAGAACTTGAACTGCTTGCTCCGGCAAGGAACATTGGAATCGGCATCGCGGCCATTGACTGCGGTGCCGATGCCGTTTATCTCGCCGGGCAGGCCTTCGGGGCAAGACAGGCGGCCGGAAACAGCGTGGAGGACATCCGAAGGCTTTGCGAATATGCCCACAGGTTCGGCGCGAGGGTGTTCGTGACCCTCAACACCATCATCTTTGACAACGAGCTTGACGAGGCTTTCGGACTGGCCTTGCGGATGCAGGAGGCCGGTGCGGACGCTCTGATTGTGCAGGACTTCGCGCTGCCCGCCTTCGAGATGGAGCATCCTCAGAAGCTGACAATCCCGCTGCACGCCTCGACGCAGTGCTCAATCAGGACGGTCGAGCAGGCGCGGAGAATGGACGCCCTCGGTTTTTCAAGGATTGTGCTTGAAAGGGAGCTGCCGATGGCGGCTGTCCGGGAAATATGTTCGGCCGTAGGCTGTGAGGTGGAGGCGTTCGTGCACGGGGCGCTGTGCGTGTGCTACAGCGGTCAGTGCTATCTGTCGGAGATGCTGAGCCGAAGGAGCGCGAACAGGGGCGAATGCGTGCAGGCGTGCAGGGCGAGATATGACCTTGTGAACGCGCAGGGCGAGCCTGTCATGTGGCCCGCAATGGACGGCAGGCTTGGCGGCGGGCGCAAATCGCCGTCTTCCGAAGAGTTCCCGGCAGCAGCGCCCGGGCCGGGGCAGCCGGTCGCCATGAACAGGACGCTGCTGTCGCTGCGTGACCTGATGCTTCTGGACAGGCTGCCGGAAATGGCCGACGGCGGAGTGACTTCCTTCAAGATTGAGGGAAGGCTCAAGAACATCTCCTATGTCAGGAACATAGTGGCGGCCTATTCGCAGGCCCTTGACAGGCTCGTGGCAGCGAATCCTGAAAAATACCGCCGCGCAGCATTCGGGCACGCGGACTGCGGCTTCATTCCGGATCCTGCCAAGAGTTTCAACAGAGGATTCACGCAGCTTTTCTTCGACGGCAGGCGCGGCCGATGGGCCTGTCTTGATGCCGGGAAGGCACTCGGAGAGGAGGTCGGGACGGTTTCCGCCGTGTCCCGCACAGGGGAAGGCATAAAGCTGACTGTCAAGCCGCTGACGCGGTCGGATGCCGTCGCGGCACACGACGGAAAGAATCAGGGCGCAAGAGCCGCTGTACCGTCGGTTCAGTTTCACAATGGCGACGGATTCTCATTCATCGGACGAGACGGCAAGGAAGCCGGCTTCAGAGCCGATGTCTGCAACGGGAGCACTATCCTTTGCAGGACGGCCGAAGGGCTCGCTCCGGGAACCCGGCTCTACCGCAATCTTGACACGGCTTTTGAACGGGAACTCGAGAAGGGAGGCGTGCGGAGGATTGCGGTCAGTCTGTCAGTGGAGATAAACGAGGTTGAAGGCCAGGAGTCGTCATCACCGGGTGAGGGGAACAGTGTCAGGAATTTCCTTTTTCATGTCCGTGCCGTCAGCGAGGACGGACGAGAGGTGCTGCATGACACTGTCATTGAAGCTGAACCGGCGAGAAACAGGGAGCGTATGCTCAGCATGATTTCCGGTCAGCTGGACAAGGAGGCGAGCATATACAGCTTCGCCGTAAAAGACATCCGCTGCAACGGCAAAACAGCAGTCGTAAGCGGGACAGAAGGCGACAGCATTCCGATGATGGGCACCGCGCAGCTCAACGCCATCCGCCGCGAGATAGCCGGGGAACTCGACAGGATGCCGTGCAAGGCAAGGCCTCTGAACAAGGCAACAATCAGCGGCAGCCTCCCTGACACCCTGAAATTTCCGGAACGCATCAGTTACAAAAGTGACGTGGCCAACGGTCTCGCGGCCTCGCTCTACCGCCGTCTCGGAGCAGAGACGATAGAGCCGGCCTACGAAACTCTGAACAGGGGGCTGCAAATCGGGAATACCGACGGAACGGCCTCGGCGGAGGGCAAACGGACGCAGGACAACGGGACAAACATAGAGCTCATGCGCAGCAAGTACTGCCTGCTCCACGAGCTGGGGCTCTGCCGCAAGACTCCCGCCTACACCGCCCTCGCCGCCGCCAACGACATCTGCAAAGGTCTCTACCTCCGCAACAACGGCCGCTTCCTCAGCCTACATTTCGACTGCAAAAACTGCGAAATGATAATCTTGTCAAGAGGGGATGCAGAAAAAGATGGGATGCAAGGCGGACGGTGAAGATGAAACCGCAGCAACCTGATGGTTGTGAGGATTTCATCAAGCCGCCCAACGCCGCAGACCGCTTTTTCTGCGCCCCGTCAGTATTCTATGACCTCGAAGGTGATGTCCACGTCGCCGAAGTGGCCGACGAGGTTGCTGGTGGCATCGATGTAGCGGCGGCTGAGCTGACCTCGCCAGACAATGTCGTCGCGTGAGTTGAACGGGAGGGAGATGTCGAAGCCGTAGCTCTTGGACTTGATTTTGACCACTGCCGAGCATTTCCACTGCTCGATGCGGCCGCCGTCGTCCTCGACAATCATGAACGCCACATGAGTCAGCTGCTCCGACCAGTCGGAAACTATTACCGTGTTGAACGGCAGAGCCTGCCCCTTCTGCTTCCGCTTTACCACAATCATGAAGTCGGTGACCATAGGGTTGTAGAGCTGCAGTTCGGCCTCTGTGGCGGCACAGAAGTCGGAGACCGAGCCGGCCTTGATAAAAAATTCCGAGCCGCCGGCGAACCAGCAGTCATAATTGCGCTTCATGGTAAATTCCTTCAGGACGAGTGTCTTGAGCCCAGTGCCGCCGGCTTTGGTGCCCCAAGTTTCCAGCGGGCTGTCCCCGGCTGCAAGTGAAAGCGACGGCACGCAGTCCGGCCGAGCAATGCCCTGCCTCCGGCCGCCGATAATCAGGGCACCGCCGCCGTTGTCCCATTCAGGATGCTCGCGGCGCATGATTTCAAGCGAGGTGAAGCCGCAGTCCGAGTTGCGGTTCACCACCCAGACAGGGTTCTTCTCGGCATAGTCCTCCGTCACCTCCATCTTCTCGACGCTCGTCTCCCCGAACTCGTTCTTCAGGACCCGGTAGCCGACATTGATTTCAGAGTCGTCTCCAGGGTCGAAGGTGAAGACCGGCGAGGATTCCCCATCCCAGTTCTCCGAATAGGGCCAGTAAATCTGCACGTCGGAAGACTCAAGGGCGGAAAGATACGCCTCGGCATCGTCCCCATAGGCGGAATCCCCGCCGGCCTTGGTGGCGGCGGACGAGCGGACGTGTTCGCGAATCAGTTCGCGGAGCGGCCTTGAAAAGGCCTTGGAGGCGGCAGCGGCCTTGGTCGGGGTGTCACCGACGCCTTTTCCGGGAGAGGAGAACAAATCCGCCATCGTGTATTCCTCGTCATATCCGTTTCCCGACGAGGACTCCACGGCGGTGTGGACCTCCCGGAAATGTTCCGGCTCAAGCGGCAGTTCCGAAAGCATTTCAGCGACCACATCAAGCGCGACAGGACTTCCCGCCGCTTCGGCGGGCTTTACATGAATCTCCTTTTCGCAGGAAAAAAGCACAGGCAGGAAAAGGATTCCCGCAATAAATTTCATATTCTTCATGGCAATAAATTTTATCCGCCACAAAGAAACGACCAATTAGCCGTTGAATGAAATATTCAGCGGCTAATTTGCAAAATCGGCCACAGAGCGGGTTACAAGACCTGTTTATTACGATAAAATGCAAAAAGTTTGCGCAAACTTTTTGCGCGGCAATGAACGGAACCGTATGCTGAAAACGCCGTCAGAGGCTACCGCGGCACTATTTTCGGGCAAAGACGAAGCGCGGCTTTCCGAAACAGTCGCTGAAAGTTCCGTGGTCGGAAAAATCGCGAAAAAGCGCTTCCGTCTCCTCCATGAGAGCCTCATTTCCCTCCAGAAACAGCAGGCCGCCTGGAGCAAGAAACCGTTTTGCCCAGTCGCTGATGGCCCTGTAGAATTTCAGGGGATTCCCGTCGGGAACAAAGAGAGCAAGTGACGGCTCATGCTCAAGGACATTGCGCCGCATCAGAGGACGCTCGCTCTCGCGGACATAGGGCGGATTGGAGACAATGATGTCGAACTCGCCGCAGTCACAGTCGAAATAATCCGGTCCGCGGAGGACGTCGTATTCCACAAATAACGGACGTCGCGGGCAGCAGATGCCGTCATTCGTTTTCGGCGGCATAAGATTCTGAGCCTTCGCCACCTCCAAAGCCGCAGAAGATATATCGACGCCAACGACGCAGGAACCGAGGAGCTCAAGCGCGAGAGTCCACGCGATGCAGCCGGAGCCGGTGCACAGGTCCAGAACACGCAGCGGTGGGATTTCAGAATCAGACGGGAGAGACTCCTGTCTCGCCATGCATCCCGCCATGCGAGGAAAGGCGAGCCGCGCCCTTTCAATGATTTCCCGGCACAGCTGCTCCGTTTCGGGGCGCGGAATCAGCACGTCCGGGGTCACATTGAAATGCCTGCCGCAGAACTCCGTCCGGCCGACGATGTACTGAACCGGCTCCCCTGCCGCAAGACGACGGGCGCAGCCGAGGAAAAGCTCGCAGTCACGCTCTCCGATGTTCTGAAACGGGTCGGTAAGGACGGTGTATCGCTGAAGATGCAGAACGTCCTCCAGAAGGATGCTGAGCAGGCCGTCGCGCTCGCGGGAATCCGGGTATTCGGATGACGTAAGTTCGCGTCCCTTATTATATAAGTCTTTCAGCCACATGGTTTGCGCAAAGATTTCTCGTTTCACTCGAAATGACAGGAAGGGTTCTCGAAATGACAGGAAGGGTTCTCGAAATGAAGGAGCTCGAAATGAAAGGGCTCGGAATGAAGGGGCTCGGAATGAACGGAACTAACGACCTGTATTGTCTATTATCGTGTTCAGGAAATCCGTCATCTCCAGACCTGCGGTGCGCACCATTTTCGGGACAAGGGATGCGGCGGTCATGCCGGGAATCGTGTTCATTTCAAGGAAATAGAGCCCGTCTGAGGCGAGGATATAGTCCATTCTGACGACCCCGGAGCAGCCAATCCTGGCATATATCTTCCTCGAAGCCTCCTGGACCATGGCCGTGGTCTCCGCATCAAGCGGAGCCGGGCATATCTCATCGCTGAACCCGTTGTACTTAGCGTCGTAGTCGAAGAACTCACGGTCCGTGACAATCTCTATGACAGGGAGCGCGACCTCGGACTTTCCGTCGAAATAGACCGCGCAGGTGATTTCACGCCCGACAATCGCCTCCTCGGCGAGAACCATGCAGCTGTCCTCGAAGGCAAAGGCTACCGCCCTGTCGAAATCCTCCGCGGTCTTGACCTTCGTAACCCCGAAGCTCGACCCGCCGTCGGTAGGCTTGACGAACATCGGAAGCCCGAGCCTCGCCACAGCCCTGTCCGCAAGACCGTCAAGGCACTCTCCCTTGCGGATGAATATGTCCCTAGCCACCTTCACGAAATCAACGTCCTTCAGATAGTTCTTGCATGAGAACTTGTCGAAGGTGATTGCGGAGACGAACGCGCTGCAGCTGCTGAACGGGACGCGGAGCATTTCGAGATAGCCCTGCATCTGGCCGTTCTCCCCCGGGATGCCGTGCTGCATGATGTAGGCGTAGTCGAACTTGACCCTGACGCCGTCTATCACAGCGGAGAAATCGGTCTTATCGACCTGCGGAGCCTCGGCAAGTTCAACACGCCCGCCGCCCTTGGGACGCATCGCCACCACGGTCCACGAGCCGAAACGAGCGAAGATTTCATAGACGTCATATCTCGTCCCGTCAATCTGCGACGCAGTGAACTTTCCGCTGCGGCAGGACACTTCCCATTCCGATGAATCGCTGCCGTAAATCACGGCTATGCTTTTATAATTCTTCATATTCACTATGTTTCTTTCTTCTTGCACAAAGATTCCTCCACTCGCTCCGCTCGGTCGGAATGACAGAACCGCGCTCGGTCGGAATGACAGAACCGCGCTCGGTCGGAACGACAGAACCGCGCTCGGTCGGAACGACAGAACCGCGCTCGGTCGGAACGACAGTTCCACAGCAGGAATGATTATTCAAAGTAGTAATCCTCCTCTGCGGCCTCCTGAGTCTCGACGGTCTTTTTCTCTCCCGGGGCCTTGGTCGCAAGCGCGTCGCAGCCGATGTTCATCACGACTCCCGACGGCGGGGTGAAGCGGTCCTCCTCGCTGATTCCGAGCGTCCCGTCCCGCAGGACCTTCTTCATGAAGATTCCCCAAATCGGCAGCGCCATGTTCGAGCCGCCTCCGAGCGCCGTGGAGCTGAAATGAATCTGACGGTCCTCGCCGCCGACCCAGACACCGGCCGTGATAGTAGGGGTGTAGCCTATGAACCAGCCGTCCGAGTTGTCGTTAGTGGTTCCGGTCTTTCCGGCAATCTCGCCCTTCAGACCGTATTTCGCGCGAAGCCTGATTCCCGTGCCGTGATCCACGACGGAGCGCATCATATCGACCATCTCATATGCCGTATATTCACTTATCGCCACTTTCTTGTGGTTCGTGAACTCGCTGAGCGTGTTGCCGCTGTTGTCCTCGATGCGCGTCACGAACATAGGGGTGATTGCCATTCCCTTGGACGGGAAAGTGTTGTAGGCGGCAATCATGTCATACGGCATCTGGTCAGTCGAGCCCACGCAGAGCGACTCTACCTCATCGAGATGGCCGTTTATGCCCATCTTGTGCATCATCTCCGCCATGGCGTGCGGGCCGTACTGCTTCATGAGGTAGGCCGAGATGTTGTTCGAGCTCTTCGTAAGTCCCCATTTCAGCGTCACCGTAAGCCCAATCCACTCGTCGCGGTCGGTACTTCGCGGAGTCCAGGTGTCGTCCCCGACGATGAATGTCTGCGGAACGTTCACTACCTCGGTACATGGGGTGAGGCCGTCCTGCATGGCAAGCGAATAGAGGAACGGCTTGATGGTCGAGCCGACCTGCCTCTTGCCCTGGCGCGCGTTGTCGTACTTGAACCAGCGGTAGTTGGGGCCGCCGACATAAGCCTTGACGAACCCTGTGTTCGGCTCAACGGCCACGAAAGCCGCACGGAGGAAAGACTTGTAGTACCTTATGGAGTCGTCCGGAGTCATCAGAGTGTCGATATATCCCTTCCCCTTCCATGAGAACACCCTCATCTGGGTCTTCACGCCGAAACTCTTCATGATTTCGGGCTCCGACGCGCCGTCCTTCTTCATCATGCGGTAGCGGTCGCTCCAGCGGCGGGCCTGCTTCATGAGACGGTCCCTCGTCGCGGCATCCACATCCGACGCGAAAGGAGCGTTGGGCTTGCGCCGCAGTTCACGGAAGAAAGTCGGCTGAAGGTCTTTCCCGAGGTGTTCCGCCACGGCTTCCTCCGCATAGCGCTGCATATTCTTGTCTATGGTCGAGTATATCCGCAGCCCGTCACGGTAGAGGTCATACCGCGAGCCGTCGGCCTTGCGGTTCTTGTCCAGCCAGCCGTAAAGAGCGTCGGTCTCCCAGCGGAGCGAGTCTGCGGCATAGTCCTCGGCATAGTAGTAGTCGCTCCGGCGAGGCTTGGAGGCCTTCATGGTGCGTATGAGCATATCCTTGAAATACGGCCCCAGCCCGGCATTGTGGTCCATAACCTGATGGGAGGACACGTTAATCGGAATCTGCTGGACCGAGTCGCGCTGAGCCGGAGTGAGATAGCCTGCCTTCTCCATCTGGGAAAGCACGAAGTTCCTGCGCTGCAGCGACTTGTCCGGATTGAGGACCGGATTGTAGCGCGTAGGCTTGTTCACCATCCCGACCAGAGTCGCGCTCTCCTCGACAGTCAGTTCGGACGGATTCTTCGCGAAGAAGGTCCTCGACGCAGCCTTCACCCCGTAGGCATTGCTCCCGAAGAACACGGCGTTCATATACATGTCCATAATCTCGTCCTTGGTGTAGTTGCGCTCCAGCTTCACCGCCGTAATCCATTCCTTCAGTTTAATCCACACCATCTTCACCTTCGACCACCCCGGCACCTTGCTGCTCACGTCCGCCCTCGGGTAAAGGGTCTTGGCAAGCTGCTGGGTAATGGTGCTTCCTCCGCCCTGGCTTGAGTCGCGGCCGAGAAGGGTCTTGAAGAACACGCGCCCGAGGCTCCAGAAATCAATCCCGGAATGGCTGTAGAAGCGGGAGTCCTCAGTGGCCACCGCCGCCTGGACGAGATAGGGCGACAGCTCGTCGTAGCTGACGAAAAGACGATTCTCGTCGTGGATGGTCGTCAGAATGTCACCGTTCGAGGCGATAATCTGCGTGGCAAGCTTGCTGTCCGGATTCTCAAGCTCCTCAAACGAAGGGATGTCGGCGAACGCCCAGACGAGCAGAATCATCAGCGCGAGCAGACATATAGGCGCGAGAAACAGCCCCCAGAACCATCGCACTATCTTTTTTTTCGTATTTTCGGTCATATATTTCCAGCTTTTTTCAGTTTTCTCCGTCCCGTTTTTTCATGTATCGGGCATATTTTTTCGTACAAAGCCGCAAAATTAGTCAATAAATTTGGAAATATGGACGAATTGTCCGTTACTTTGCAGCCGCAAACGAAAATTGCGGTATAATAAGGTATAAAATTATTTAACGGATTACGATATGGCGGAAAATCTTGTAATTGTCGAGTCTCCGACGAAAGCGAAGAAGATTCAGGAATATTTGGGGAAGGGGAAATATGTCGTCAAGTCGAGCGAAGGACACATCAGGGACCTGCACGACAATGAGCTGAGCGTCGATATAAAGGACGGGTTCAAACCGGAATATGTGGTTCCTGCGGGCAAGCGCAAGCTGGTCTCGGAGCTGAAGAAGCTCGCCGCCGACTCACAGACAGTCTGGCTCGCGTCCGATGCCGACCGAGAGGGGGAGGCCATATCGTGGCACCTATACGAGACGCTCGGACTGAAGAAGGAGAACACGAGGAGAATCACGTTTCAGGAAATCACCAAGTCCGCCATACTGAACGCGGTGGAGAATCCGAGGGACATCGACATGGATCTCGTTGACGCGCAGCAGGCCCGCCGCGTGCTCGACCGTCTTGTCGGGTTCGAGCTGTCGCCGGTGCTCTGGAGAAAGGTGCAGCCGAAGCTCTCCGCCGGCCGCGTGCAGTCCGTCGCGCTGAGGCTCATCGTAGATAGGGAAAGGGAGATTCAGGCGTTCGAGAGGGAGCAGTTCTACCGCGTCGAGGCTCTTTTCCATCCGGAGAACACCGGCACGGGGACATTCCTCAAGGCCGTGCTGGACAGGAAGTTCGGCACGCTGGAAGAGGCGCGGGAATTTCTCGGGAAATGCGTCGGGGCACAGTTCGCGGTGAGCGACATCGAGAACAAGGAAGGAACGCGCACGCCGGCGGCCCCGTTCACCACCTCGACCCTCCAGCAGGAGGCCTCCCGCAAGCTGCACCTGCCGGTGAGCCAGACCATGAGGATTGCCCAGAACCTCTACGAGAGCGGACTCATCACCTATATGCGTACCGACTCCACCAACCTCTCCGGACTCGCGATAAACGCCGCGAAGGAATACATCTGCAAGGAATACGGGGCCGAGTACTCCAAGGTGCGCAACTACAAGACCAAGTCCAAGGGCGCGCAGGAAGCCCACGAGGCCATCCGCCCGACCTACATAGACCGAGTCTCCATCGACGGCACGGCTCAGGAGAAGAAGCTCTACGAGCTCATCTGGAAGCGCACCGTGGCCTCCCAGATGGCCGACGCGAAGACCCTGAGGACAGACGTGAGGCTCTCGTCCGACAGTACCGAGGGCAAGTTCACGGCGCAGGCCACGAAGATTCAGTTCGACGGATTCCTGCGGCTCTACATCGAGGGACGCGACGACGACCAGCCGCAGGACGACGACGAGATGCCCGTCATCCCGGACATCAATGTCGGCGACAGGGTGCAGCAGGTGGAGATGACAGCGGAATGCCGCTTCACCGCCGCGCCGCCGCGCTATTCCGAGGCGACCATCATCAAGAAAATCGAGGAGCTCGGCATCGGCCGCCCGTCGACCTACTCGACCATCGTCGGGACCCTCACCCGCGCAAGGGGATATGTCACAATCGGAGACAAGCCGGGCACGGAGGTCAAGGTCACCAACCTCAAGATGAGAGACGGGGTGATTTCGGAGATTGACCGCACGGAGACCATGGGCGCGGAAAAGGGCAAGCTCCTCCCGCAGGACATCGGGGTCATCGTCACGGACTTCCTCGTGAAGAACTTCAGCGAGATTCTTGACTACAACTTCACGGCGAACGTTGAGAACGAGCTCGACGAGATTGCCGAAGGCGAGCTGAAATGGAACCGCGTGATAGGTGACTTCTACGCCCCGTTCCACAAGACCGTGGAGGAATGCCTGCACAACAACGAGTACAGCCACGTCAGCCGCGAGCTCGGCGCCGACCCTTCCGACGGACAGCCTCTCGTCGCGAAGTTCGGCAAGTTCGGCCCGTATGTCCAGAAGGGCGAGGGTGAGAACCGCCAGTTCGCGAACCTCGCGCCGGGACAGCTCATCGAGACCCTCACGCTTGAGGAGGCGCTCAAGCTCTTCCAGCTCCCTCGCACGGTCGGCGAGTACAAGGGAATCCCGATAGTCTGCACCAAGGGGCGCTTCGGCCCGTACCTCAAATACGGCGACCGCAACGTCTCCCTCCCTAAGAAGTCCGACCCGCTCTCCATCACGCTCGACGAATGCATAGCCGTCATCGACGAGAGCGAGAACAAGAAGGCGAACGAAATCATAGCCGAGTTCAAGGACAGCGGAATCACCGTCATCAACGGCAACTACGGACCGTACATCAAGTTCAACGGCGGCAACTACAAGATTCCGCCAAAGACCGACGCGGCCAAGCTCACCGAAGCCGACTGCAAGTCCATCATCGAGACCACCGAGCCCACCGGCCGCAGACGTCCACGGGGACGGAAATAGGCATGCATTTAACACAATAACATACGACAATCCTAACAAATCAGAGACTGATGAAACGAATAATTAGTTGCTGGATTCTTGCGGTTCTGCTGCTTGGCGGTTGCGATGTGTATAAGCCGAGACTGTGCCGGTCTTATGTTTCATGCTACAGCAATCTCAGAACTATAAGGCTGCTGCCGATACAGGAGGACGAGGTGTCCCGGATACCGCCGGGTCTGAAATGCATCCTAATCTGTCCCGGGAATGACATTCCTATGGTGGAATTCAGTCTTTTCAGCACGGGGGGAAGAAAAAGAGGAGTATGACAGGTTGTGCAGGAAGCACGATGACTTGAATTACAACAAATACCGCAGTTTCCTTGGAAATCTCGCATCCGAAAGTCTGGAATATATCGACAAAGATTTCACGTCAATAGAGATAATCTCCGACAAATACTATGACTCGAATCATCCGGCAGGAACAGGATTGTCCGACATAGTCCGTTTTATGTCATGGTCTCCATACAGATTTATCAGGAGCGGATATTCCCGATACTATCATTATAGGTCAAGTGATGTCTCCGAATCATTCAAGTCCGTGATGCCCATATATTTCGGGAAAGAATGGTTCCGCGGCGAAACCGACGCTACCTGCTATCCAATCGACAAGATGGTGAATGAACTGCGACAGGAAGACCTTATTCTTCTCGGGCATGACTGGACATGGCCTATCGGAATCCTGTGTTTCGAGTCACGACCTGCCGAGACCGGAGAGCACACCATCACTGTGAAGATGACGACCGATGCCGGAGACATCCTTGAAGACAGCATTGCGGTGTCTTTCGATTAGCTGCCAATTGTACGGGCGTCCCGGACTCCGCCGCCAAATTTCAGCAAAGTTCCACACGGTCTGCGAATCATTATAGCTTCTAAAGGATATTTTTGCGGATAACCGCACTTTTACCCTGCAAAGGTACAAATATTTTAGATTGCACGGTCTCCTCAACTTTTGCACCGCCAATCTTCGCCTCGCGCCAACCTAACGTGCAGCCGGTCACGCTGCCAGCATCTATTGCAGCATTCGGGAAAAAACTCAGATTATCTGATTCCAGAATATACTCGGCTTTGTCAGTTGTTATCACATAAAAATTGTTTATTTGAATCTGTCATTTGAATCAGTCCAAGCCTGGCCGGGGGAATATTATCTCAGGACCTTGGTGTAGCCGGACTTGCGGAGGTAGGCGGCACTTTCGCGGATGCTGCGCATGACATCCGGGTAGGAATACCTTTCAACCTCGACGATTATGGCTTTCGCGCCGGCGGCCTTCGCATTGGCGAAGATCGCGTCGAAGCCGACCATTCCGCTCTGACCGATTTCCCTGTGGTCCTTGATGTGGAGGAGCTTGAAGCGTCCGGGGTATTTCTTGAAATAATCGACCGGGCTTGAATCGCCGATGACGGTCCAATAGACATCCATCTCAAAGAACACGTAGTCGGGATCCGTGTGCGAGAGCATATAATCGTACATCACCTCGCCCTCGACCTTGGAAAATTCAAACGAGTGGTTATGATAGCCGAACTCCATCCCGGCTTCGGAAACCATCTTTCCCACCGTGTTGAGGTAGTCGCAATAGGTCCGGAGCTCGGCGAGTGTCTTGGGAACGCCGCCTCCGGAGCAGACGAAATACACGCTCGGGGCGACGATGAAGCTCATCCCCGCGGCCTTGTGGGCGCTGATGCACTCATCCCACCAGCGGAGGGTCTCCTCGCCTGGCTTGCCGAGCCTGTACTCTTCGGCGCTGAGGTTTCTTGTGGTGTGGGTGGAAAGCGGGACGAGACCTGCGGAGGCGCAGTCTGCGCGGAACTCTTCCGGAGTGAGCCCATAAATCCTCCCGTCCGAGTACGATGCCGTCTCAAGGCAGTTGTAGCCCATCTTGGAGAACTGCTTCAGGACAGTCCCGTGGTTCTCGGCATATTTCTCGGGAGAGCCGAGCAAGTCCCTCGCGGAGTAGAGCTGGATGCCGACAAGCGGCTCTCCGGCCAACAAATCGCAGCACCCGAGGACGAGTGCTGCGACTGCTGTAACTGTCGAAAGTACAGAATGTTTCATAATCAGAGGGAAATTATTCCATTACCTTCACGCGGATGTTGCGGTACCAGACATTGTCTCCGTGGTCCTGGAAACCGATGTAGCCCTCGTGGTTCGGGCCGCCGCAGTTGTTGAGGAGTTCGAAGGCAATCGGCCAGTTCTGCGGGTTGAACTTGCAGTTCTTGAGCATATCCGTCCACTGCTGGGTCCACAGATGATACTCAAGCACATTCTCGCCGTTCTGGTAATGAACCACGGTGCCCTTATAGACCATGATTGCGCCGGTCTGCCACTTGCCGAAGCCTGTGAAGTTCTGCGGCTTTGCAGGAATCATGTCGTAGAGGGAAGCCGACTGGCGGTTGCCGTCCTTGCCGAGAAGCGCGTCAGGATGGTTCTCGTTGTCAAGAATCTGATACTCGGGAGCAGAGACATGCATCGGCTGAATCTCGGTGTTGCCGTCCTTGTCCTTTGTGGTGACCTCCTGTGCAAGATAGAAGACACCCGAATTCGAGCCCTTCTCCACCATCCAGTCAAATTCAAGCTTGAAGTTCTTGAACTTGTGCGCGAAGATGAGGTCGCCGCCTTCCTTGGTCTGCCCCTCGCCGGTGCCTGTGCCGGTGAACTTGAGGCAGCCGTCCTCGATGGTCCAGCGCTGAGGGACAACATCCTTCATATAGCCTCTCCATCCCTTGAGGGAAGAGCCGTCGAAGATTACATAATATCCGTCCTTGTCCTGCGGATACTCGCTGAGATCTACGCATGGCTTCTCGACCACGGTGTATTCCGGAACCGCCGGAGTCTCGCTCGCCTCGGCCTTCTTAGAATTGTTGTTGCAGGCGCATGAGCTGACCATCGCCGCACCGGCAACGGCCGCAGCCGCATAAATAAATGACTTTTTCATATTATTGTTCATTTTAAAATATTGGTATTCAACAAATCTTGCTGCGAGCGGGGGGCCGCCCGCAGCCGTTTCCAAATCCTACTCCTGAGGCATCGGCGGGAGTTCGTAGCCGTTGCGATAGGTATGCCTGATGAGCTCTGCGGCGAACTGGTTCGCGTTGACAGGGTCGGTGTAGGTGTTCTCGAACGTCGGGTGACCGTCGTGGATTGAGAAGCCGTCCTTCACCATTGACCTTACCGTGGCATCGGCAGGAATGTTCGTGAACCTCATGTTCTCGCCGTCCCAGTCGAGGACCTGGTTGAGTCCCTGGAGGCGTATTGCAAGCACTCCCATGACAACCATCTCGTTGAACGGCCCGGCCTCGCTGAAGTCAGACGCGGAAGGCACGCGGACAGAAGGGTCTTCCTTGCAGGCGCGTACCCAGTCCTGAGCGTGATTGACAGTGATTCGGCGGAGAGTCTGAGGAACCTCGGGAACCCTTCCGGAAACGAGGTATGGCCTGTGCCCGTAGCAACCGCAGATGAGCGTGTCCTTCGTGCCGTGGAAAATCACGGCACCGCCGTGATAGTTCATGTCCACTCCGGCCGGAAGTCCCTCCGGTCTGTCCGGGAGAAGGCCTCCGTCGTACCAGTTCACCTCTACCTCCGGCATCGCCACCTTAGGCATATTGTCGCGGGCAGGGAAGATGTACTTCACGTGCTGCGCCGTAGGGCAGGACTCGCTGAGGAGCTTCGTCGAAGAGCCCTGAACATGAATCGGGTAGCCTAGGTTCAGAGCCTTGAAAGGAGCGTGGAGGATGTGGCAGGCCATGTCACCGAGAGCGCCGGTTCCGAAGTCCCACCAGCCTCGGAAGTTCCAAGGCGTGTAGACGGAATGGTACGGACGCATAGGGGCCGGTCCTATGAATGCGTCCCAGTTGAGGGTCGAAGGCACGCGCATCTTCTCGGTCGGGCGTTCAAGGCCCTGCGGCCAGATTGGACGGTCGGTGAAGGCGTCAACCTTGGTCACCTCTCCGATTTCGCCGTTCCAGATCCACTCGCAGGCAAGCCGCACGCCCTCTTCGGACGCGCCCTGATTTCCCATCTGGGTGGCGACGCCGGCCTTGGCGGCGAGCTTCGTAAGAAGTCTGGACTCATACACGGTGTGGGTGAGGGGCTTCTCGCAATAGACGTGCTTGCCGGCGGCCAGGGCCTCCGCGCAGATAATCGCGTGGGTGTGGTCGGCGGTGGCGCACACGACAGCGTCACACTCGGGAAGCAGTTCCTTGAACATGACGCGGTAGTCGTTGTATTTCTTCGCCTTAGGATAGCGCTTGAAGACGTGGTCGGCATACTTCCAATCGACGTCGCACAGCCCGATGATGTCCTCGGTCTCAAGGTCCTTGAGCACGCTCGCGCCCCTGCCGCCGATACCGACGGCTATAATCCTGAGTTTCCTGTCAAGCGGCTTCGGCCGGGGCTTCTCCTCGTCCGCCCTTTCCGAATTGCCGGCAAAAAGGACATTCGGAGCGACGGCAAGACCGGCTGCGGCTGCGGCTCCGACCTTCAGAAATGATCTTCTGGATAGTTCTTTAGACATAATGAATGTGGTATTTGTGTTAATAAAATGTTATCTGTTCTGACGAATCAGCCCATAGCCTTCAGTCGCCGTGCGCCGGCGCTCCCAAATCTGCTCCAGTTCCTCATGAGTGCCCTTCACAGGAAGGTCGTGCGTCCTCGCGTCGTCAAGCATCTTCCACGCGACCTCAGACGCGATGGCGGCGTCCCTGAGCGACGGAAGCCTCGGGTCGGAGGTTCCGTTTCTCAGGCAGTCGGCATAGACGTCGATGAGCTTGTCGATGTTCTTCCCGCCGTACGGCCTCTCTATCCTTTCGGTGCGCGTGACCCCGTGAATGTCAACCACGGCGGTCTTGAAGTCGTGGCTCATGCGGACTATGCCCTTCGTGCCGATGATGTCAGCATAGGAATTGTGCGTCTGGTCCTTCGCCAGTTGGCCGTAGTTGTGTCCCTGGGTGATGTCGAAGACCACTCCGTTCTCAAAAGTCCCGTGAGTCTGGAGCCACCACGGGTCCTTCCACTCCCAGAGCCTTATCGCCTGCGCGTTCCATGTCTTGAACTCGCTGCCGGTGAGCCAGCGCGCGATGTCGATGTAGTGCATTCCGCAGTCGTGGAACGCCGGTCCCTCGAACTCGTGGTGTCCCTCTCCCGGCGACAGTCCCGGGGTCATGTGACAGAGCCGGACAATGGCAAGCTCGCCGAGCTCACCGGAACGGATGACATCCTTCAGCTCATTGTAGTACCAGGAGTTTCTCAGATACAGGTCAACAGTCGAAAGGAGTCCCGAGCCCTCGGTCTCACGCACCACTTCCCACTCCCTCTCGACGGAGTCGGCAATCGGCTTCTCCATTATTATGTTCTTCCCTGTCGCCACGGCCTTCCGCACCCGTCCGAGCCTCGTGTCGGCAAGGGCTGTCAGCGCGACCACCTCCACTTCCGGGTCATTGAATATGATGTCCTCGTCCTTGGTCCTGACCACATCGGGAAACTTCTCTGCGGCAATGCCGAGAGAGACATCCGAAATGTCGCAGATATACTTCAGTTCCCATTTGTCGCTCCTGCGGAACTCGTCCGCGAAGAAGCCCCCCATTCGTCCGTACCCGATAAGTCCGACCTTAATCTTCTTCATTACACTTTAGTTAATAATTGACGCCAATGCCGCGCACGACAGGCAAATATAACAAAACCAACGGAATAAAACAAACTTAGAAAACGACCTCAAGCCCGTCGTATGCCGCCTTCAAAGGCTCCGGAAGAGTCGCGTCCAGCTCCGCCTGAGTGCCGTGCAGCGTGCGGGCGAGGTGGGTGATATAGACGTGAACTCCGTCCGCAGGCTCATAGCAATGTGTCTTCTTCAGGACATTGAGCGTGTGAATGACGTCATCGACGCAGCTGTGCGAGAAAATTCTGAAATTCTCTATTTCCCCGAGCCCCATCGTGGCTTCCATTATGAGCCCGTTGAGCGGCTTCCAGAGTTTCCTGTCGAGACCGTCAACCCCGAACTGTCCCCCGCGCGCCGCATTGGCCGGGATGCCGCCCGTGTCGGTGGCATAGAGGACACGGCAGTCGCCCTTAATCATCAGATAAATAAGCGCCTGCTCATGAAGGTCGCCGGTGCAGTGGTTGGCCGGGAGAGCCTTGAACGTCACGCCATCAACGGTCACCTCCTCCTGCTGTTCAAGCCCGATGACTTCCGGGGCCTTCACGCCGAGCCTGGCAGCCGTTCTCTCGAAGTCCCCACGGCAGCGGCTGACCCAAGTGGAGCCGCAATAGACCCTCCTCACTCCGATTTCGAGCGCGGCCTCCGGATTGTAGTGGTCGCCGTGGGAGTGGGTGTAGAGGATGGTCTCCGGAATGAACCCTTCCGGAAGCATATCCTTGTCCGACGGGGTGAAATCCACAAGCACCCTGTCGTTGACGACGATGCTGGACCAGCGGCGGTGCTCCCCGCGCTCGTCCGGTCCGTTCCAGTCCGCCGCCCCGGTGCCGACGAAACGAACCTTGATGCGGTCGGCCGACGACGTCCCGCAGCATCCCCGCTCTCCGCAGGCCGGCTGCCCGGAAGCAGCCGTTCCGCCGAATGTCAGCGCACCGACAGCGACGAGCCCGCACAAAATAGATGAAAATAGTCTGTTCTTCATATTCCTTCCTTTTAATTTCATTGTCCGATTTTCAGGCGTCATCCTCCGCATTCCTAAGCCCCGTCTATCGTCCATCGACGAAAACGGATTTCACCGCGTCAAGATACCGGTAGCCCCAGACCTCGTCCGGGAGAAGGTAGCTTCCCTCAACCCACTCGTTCCAGGCGTTAATCATGATGAACTTTTCCTGTCTGTCAGCATTCCGGTCGGCATATTCCTTCGCGACCTGAAGGTAGGTCCGGAAAGTTTCCGGAGTGGCGTCGATGTGAATCACGTCGTCGATTCCCTTTTCCGGGAAGCGCGGAGTGTCGTCCCAGCCAACGGCCACCGTCGGATAGACGGGGATGTCAAGGACGCTGTGCCAGACGTCACGGATGCCTATGGCTCCGCAGTTCATCTGGGTATAGTCGGGAGAGTATGCCCCCGGGTTGTAGCCCACCATGCTGGCGACCCCGAGATTGTCTATCGTAGCCTTAATCTCTTCAATCTTCTCGGGGCTCGGATAGGGGACTCCGCCGTGAACCATCTGAAGGTGCAGGTCAGGAAATCCGGCCCTGCGGACCTCCGAGCGCATATAGGCGATGGCCTCCGCAGCCTTTTCCTTTCCGCCCAGACCGTCCGCGAAGATGTTCAGGTCGAAGATGGCGAACACCGGGCAGCCGTCAACCTTGACATAGTTCGGCTGCGTGAAATACTGCCGGATGACCCTCTCGACGATAATCTTGAAGTCGTCCATCCCGACCGCCCCGTGCCAGAGAATGGAACTGTCGTCGCCCCATTTGTGAGGATTCCAGTAGTTGTGGGGCACGTCGTGGTTCGCCCACATGATGTAGAAGTCCATCTTGCGGCAGTTCGGAGCCTTGAGGAAGCCGTTGTTGAGGGCTCCTTCGAGGTAGGGATAGTGGTCGAACCAGTACCAGTCGTAGATGAAGGTGTTCACGCCGTGCTCAAGAGCCGTGTCAATCCACCTTTCGACGACCGCCGGGTCATCATCCATCTCATATCCCCAGAGAGGCCGTTTCGGCTGATAGTGCCCTTCATAGCGCGGGTCGCCCTTTTTGATGACCTCCCACTCGCCTATCCCCTCTTCCCAGTTTGTGCGGCCGAGAGAATCGTCGTGGCAGGACGGCCAGACCCATGCGCAGACGCGGTAGTCATCACGCTGCCCGCCGCGTGTGCCGCAGCAGGCGACACACATGGCGAGAGCGAGAATAAAAAGAATTTGTTTCGTGCAGTTTTTCATCAACTATTTTTCAATTGTGAGTTCGGTTCCGTTGACGGTGATGGTTGAACCGTATGTGCAACCTGTCTCGACGTGAGTCGTCGCATTGGTGTTGTTTGACGAACCGATGATATGTCCGAGACGAGTCTTATTCGTGCCTTCCGTATCCGTGGAACTTGTGACGGCGAGCGTTCCCTTTGAAACGCAGTCTGTGAATATGGCCTTTATGTTCAATGCCGCATTGTCGTTGTGTGCCGTATTTCTTCCGACAAAACCTCCGATGCCACAGCTTCCGCCACCGCCACCGAGAACCTTAACTCTATTAAAATCGACATTGATTGCACCTGTAAACGAGCACTTTGTGAATACGCCTCCGCGCTCAAGATTACCGAGGAGACCGCCGATGCGGGTCAAGTCATATTCCGAACCGCCAAGAGTATATGAGAGAACACCGCCAAATTCACATTCATTAAATGTCAAAATGTTGTCAGATGCGCCTCCGCGTCCTACGAGACCACCGAGGTTGGCGACCTTGCAGGCGCCGACAGTAATTGTAGCCTTGCTGCTGCAGTTCTCAAATGTGAAACGAACATTATTGTCAGAAGCATCACCGAGAAGACCGCCCACAGCATAGGCGTTGGCCGTAATGATCATCTTCCCGTTGAACTGACAATTCTTCATCGTAAAGCTGGTCGGTTTGCCGAATGTCGTGTCACCGGCACCGATGAGACCGCCCGCGCGGCATCCTGTATTGCTGATGGTAAACTCCACTGTAGAAATCACATTGGAAACCGTAAGTCCGGCCTTTGAAAGCAGGCAGGCAAGACTGCCGACATAAGCATTAGCATCCTTTGCAGAGATTGTTCCGGCAAGCTTCAAATCATGAACGTCAGCGCCAAGGTTCTGAACGAGACCGCCTCTTGCGCCATGAGTGGTGTTGAATGTCAGCGTGTGTCCGTTTCCGTTAATAGGAGTCTGAAGTCTCTTGAGCCAATATGCGCCGTATGCCATGCTTGAGGAAGGGATGGTTATGTCGGCGTTGATTGAAAGTTCATCATCGACAAGATACATCGGGTCAATCGTATATCCATCATTCAGCATATTATCCACAGACTCGGTGAACGCCACGAGATCCTCCTGACTGTTGATGCCGGCAAGACGCACAGGAAGCTTTGTCGCAGTGCCGCCGACGGAGAGAACGACATTGCCTTCAAGCGCCTTTGTGTCGTCGGCCGGAGCTGTCACGGTGAGTTTTGTTCCCTCAACGGCGGCAGTCCATCCGTCAGGGCAGACTGGAGTCACGTCGCATTCGCCGGTGAAAGTTATGGCATAGTCGAGAGACTCGCCTTTTTTGAACGAGCGGAGCTCCGCCGGTTCAACCTTCTCTATCCCGTAATGCTCCGCCTCCGCAAGGTTGAGGGAGAGCGGCTTCCTGTGGTTGCGGGCAAACTCAACCGGTTCGGCGGAAGTCTTGAAATAGGACGTCCTGTCGGTCTTGACGACAACGGTGACGGTGTAGCTGCCAGGAGCGAGAACTACCGGGATTTCCAATGCCTGAGCCTCAACGGCTACGTCCGCCGCCTCGGCAAGGTTCACGGTGACAGCCTTGGCGCCGGTCTTCGGAGTCAGGGCAAGGGTCTCCTCCCTGGATGCGTCGATTGCGGTGAGGTCAATTGTGTAGCTTCCGCAGATGTCGCTTTCGGAAGAAACGGTCACGCTCTGAATCTTCTCTCCCGCGCCGGCCGTGCCGTCGGAAAAGATGCGGAGAACGGCTGCGGAAGCGAGGTTGCAGAAGCTCATCCCGGCGACAGGAGTCTCCGTGTCGGCCTCAATGGCAGTCTCGACCTCAAAAGGCAATGCGGCGAGCGGCATCGCGAAATGTGCCGTGCTCTGCTCGGAAGGGATGGTGACTGTGACTTCAGAAGCGGTTGTGCCGGCCTCGGCACCGTAAGGAGCGTAGGCATAGACCTTGTCCCCCGCCTCCAGCTTTCCGGTGGTCTTCACAGGGAAAATGCATGGCGTGCCGACCGCCACGCCTGACTTTATGTTCTGCTGACCCTTCGCGAACGTTCCGATGCAGTCGCCCTCTTCCCACTCGACGCAGTTCTCACCGAGGGTCGTCTTCGACGCCGCCGAGGTCTCGAAAGTGTATATGTGCTCACTTCTGTCCGGAGCAGCCGGCTGTGCCGGTTCCTTCTTGCAGGCCGCTGCGGCCAGAAGAACCATAGCGGATGCTAAAAATAAGTTCCTTTTCATTGTTTTAGTGTTTTTTACAGTTTGTATTCATCATCGTTAAAAAAGATTTCCGTGCGGTTGTTTACATCAAATCCCCCCCCGCTGAGGCAGAATCCCTGCTCATTTGTGAAGGAAAGGCTCACCAGTCGAGGTGACAGATAGCTTTTGTTTTCCATAATTATTGATTTTAATGTTATTGTTGTTCTTCCGTCCAATTTTGATGTTATTGTGCTGTTCTTACTCCTTAGGCGTGAAGCTGTAGAAATGAAGTTCATCCATGGACACCCTCTTGATCTGGTCCTTGTGCCAGTTCTCGGTGATGACAATCCTGACATAGCGTCCCCTGACGGGAGCGTCGTAGCTGTCAACCGGGAACTCGAACCCGTCAATGGCCTGTCTCATATCCTCGAGGGTAGGCTTTCCGTCCTCTCCGAAGAAGTTGATCCAGCCTGTCGGGCAGATTTTGCCTGACGGACGCTTGACGCTGCATCCGGCGCAGACCCTTGTCCAGCTCCCGTCGGTCTTCCATGAGCCGGAAGCCGGGTCCCAGACTTTCTCGTCGGTGATGTTGACCGGTTCGTCAGATGACACCCAGACCTCGAAGGAGCGAGGGTTGTAGGCACCGTAGGCGAAGATTGAGCCGGCTCCGGTGTCTCCGTCGCCATAGGCCTTGAACGTGCCGTCCTCATATATGACCCCGGCACGGCGGCCCCAGAACACAAGGCCGCTGAGGCAGAGTTCGGAGCCGAGGTCAACCGTAAGGCAAATCGGGCTTGACTTGAGGGAATTGGCATTGCCGGAAGCATTCTTGTTGCCGCCGCTTGTGTGCCACATATTGTCACCCTTCGCCAGATTGTACTGACCGTCAAAAAGCTTTTCATAGCCGAAACTGCCGTGCATTCCGTGGTCGCCGGCAATGATGTTCGCGTCGGAAGCCGCATCCGGCCAGTGCCGGCATGACTCAAGGGGAATCATTTCATAGACAGGAACATAGACGGTCGTCTTTTTCACAACCGGGTCAAGGGCATCCTCAACGGGGAGATACTCGGAAACAATCTCCACATCTGAACCGAACTTCGCCTCGCCCGACGGGATGAGCGCGAAAGTGTCGTCAGCTCCGAGTTCAACCGCCGCGTCGCCGGATTCCGTCGGATAGACAACGGAGGTCTTCGCGAGGTCAGAGTCAGAAACAGATGAGACCGAGATGCCGGCGCCTGCACGCTTGAGGCTGACAAGCTTTCCGTCTCTCGCGGCCTTTGAGGCGGTGTAGGCGTCGCCATAGACCCGGACCGTCTTCTTCGCCTCCGGAGAGAGATTGCCGTTCTTGTCGCGGATTGCCACAGAGAAGCTGAGATCCTCCTCCGGAAGTTCCGTGAATTCCGTCGAGAACGAGGACGCGCCCTTCTTTATGTCGAACGACTTTTCTTCCGTACCGTATTTCACAACGACGGCTGCGGTGCGCGGATCGTCGATGGAGCAGCTGACAACAGCTCTTTTGTAGCCGGGACGGACACTCAGGCCGGCCACCGCGCTGAGAGGGGCGTCACGCATGATGCGCACTCTGGAGGACGCCGAGGCTCCGGTGTAGAACTCGTCGGTCGCGACAACCCTCCAGTAAGCCGGAACGATGCCCGACTTCTTCTCCGGGTCAAGCGCCTTCGTCACGTCAAGAAGTTCCTCGGAAGCAATCACCTTGCTGTTTCCCTTGAGGCCTTCCCAGGTCTTCACCGCCTCGCCGTTCTCTTCCCCGGCAAATTCTATTTTGTAGGAAGAAATATGAAGGCTCTCAGACCATGAGAACATGAACGACTCTTCGTTGTCGAGGTCAAGAATCTCGTTTTCCGCAGGGGCTGCAACATAAATCTTTTCCGTGATTGCCGGAAGGACCTTCACCTTGAGGGTACGCTCTTCCGAGGCGCGTCCCTGCCCCTCGACGGAGGAGGCCACGGTCCAGCGGAGCGAGACAGTCTCATTCGGCTTCGCACCCCATTCCTTGAGAAGGACGTCGAGGTCGGAAGCCACGATTTCCCTCGAATAGGCCGTGCCCTTGACCGACCAGACCTTGCTGTCGGCAGGGTCATCCCCCGTCAGAACCAGCGAGAAGCCGTCGCCGACGCTGCTGTCCGTGCTCCAGCGGAAGAGGACATTCCCGTCGGCAAGAGCCACGGTCGCGTTGTTCGCGGGAGCCTCAAGCGTGATTGAGGCCTCCGTCTTCTTTTCCTTGACGCAGGACTGCCCCGCGACAACGGCGGCAAGCACAACGGCCGCGCCAAGGATATTCTTGAATGTCAGTCTGTTCATTATGTTCAGTGTCATTTGTTATTTCTGGTATTCGTAGAAATGCAGCTCTCCGAACGAGATTCTCTGCCTGTTGAAATAGTTCCATGTCTTCGTTATGACGATGCGGACATAGCGGACCTTCGGAGCGTCCAGGTCAGCGGCGAACTCATGACCGTTCGCGGCTGCCTCGTAGTCTTCGGCCGTCGGGATGGCCCCGTCTATGCATCCTTCGTCGTACCAGAAGCCTGTCGCGGTCTCGCCGGACGGTCTCCTGACGGCGCAGTCGGCAATCTTCGTCCAGCTGCCGTCGGTACGCCAGGTTCCGTTGAGAGGTTCCCATCTGGCCGCGTTCGTCACGTCGCCCGGAACCGTCGCCGAGCCCCAGACCTCGAAGTTCCGAGGATTGTAGGCGCCGTATGCCCAGTAGGACTCGTTTGAGGCAGTGCCGCCTCCGTCCCTCAGAGGCTTTGACGGAGTGCCGCCGTAGCGTCCCCAGACGACAAGGCTTGAAAGAGACCTCTCCTCGCCGAGGTCAAGCGTGAGGACTACCGGGTGCTCGAGTATGTAGCCGACCGTTCCGCCGTTGTCCGCGCCGGTGGTGTGCCACATATTGAGGTGGTTCGTGGTGACCCCGTCGAAGAGCATGCTGAACGGGAAGCCCGCGTTGTAGTTGCCCATGTCACCGAAGAGTATGCCCTCGTTGTCGGCGGCGTTCGGCCAGTGCGCGCAGCTCTCGAGAGGAACCATGGAATATGCCGGGACAAAGACCGTCCTGTCCGACTTCACGAGTACCGGGTCGAGAGCGTTCTCCACCGGACTGAAACGGGAGTAGAGGGTGACGTCGGAGCCGAGCTTCATCTCACCGTCAGGGATGAGCGCGGTCATGCTTCCGTTCTCAAATTCCATCGTGAGGATGTCGCCTTCCTCCGAGGCATATTCGACATATGAACTTATCCTTCTCTCGTCCACGGTGTTTGCAAGGGCTATCTGCACGCCCTCGCGGAAGAGTCCTCCGATTGTCGGAACAGGAGCGGTGAACGAGCCGGAGAGTTTCTCCGCGTCATAGACCTGAGCGGTGACCTTCACCGCGTCGGACTTGCCGCCGAAGAGGTCGATGCTCACGAGTGAAATCTCACGGGAGCCTTCCTCCAGGCCGTCGAGAACGATGTCATAGTCCTCAATCTCCTCATTTGCGGCCACTGCCTCGGTTCTGTCCCCGCAGGTAACCTCGACCTTGTCGGTACGAGGGTCGCTCACCTTCCATGTGATCTTCGCCCTCTTGCTGCCCGGATAGACCACGACGTCGGAAACCGGAGCTATTCCGTCCGCGCCGAGTCTCACGAAACGAATCTGGCGGTACTCGCTCTCGGCTGGAATCTCGGTGGTGTTTGAAACCACCCTCCACTTCAGCGAAACCAGCGGAGAGTCAGGGAGATAGTCCGCGATGAGGGCATTGATTGCAGCTTCGCCGAGCGTGTAGGAGGTGCCCCTTATCTCGGAGCAGGCCGCAGGCACAGGGAGCTCGGCGTCGCCGGTTGAAGGGCGGAACTGAAGCGAATAGACCTCGACTCCATCCACAGGGCTCCATTTGAAATCAACCGAATGGACATTGTTCATGTCCACGAGTGCCCTTGTGTCCGGAGAGACATCCTCTATGGCTATAGGAGCGGCCTCAAGCCTTTTGAGCTGGAGTGGGCGGAATGCGGAAATGTCGGAGACGGAGGCGTCCTTCGGCTCGATTCTCCAATAGACGGTCGCCTTCTGCTCGGAGTAATAGCCCCATTCGGAAAGAACAGCGTCGATTTCGGAGGGCTCGAACGCCTTCTTGAACTCGGAAGGCTTCAGTTCAAAGACTTTCGTCACGTCACCGCGCGGGTCTGCGGAAAGCACAAAGTTGCAGCCGTCCTTCAGAACGCCGGAGACCTGCCACTGGAAAGTGGCTCCTCCGGCCGAAAGGTCGAAATAGGAATCCGCCTCCGGAGCGAGCAGCCTGACCGCGTTGACGCGCCCGTCGTCAAATCTCGTGCAGGAAACGAGCGCGAGAAGCGCGGAGAGGGTTATTATTACTGATTTTTTCATTTTTCAACATACTTGAGGTTTGACTTATAGACGACGGGGTAGTCGGTGGTCTTGGCGTCGAGGACATAGACCTGATAGGCCGTGCCGCCCTTATAGACCCTTATCACGATGTGCCCCACGCCTTTGAATGAGCCGAAGGCATTTCCGAGCGCCCTTTTCGGACTGTCGCTTGTGACATAGATGTCCCTCTCGCCGGCCCAGAGCATCATATCCGTCATGTTCTTCATCGTGGTGGAATGAGGGTGCTCGACATGGTTTGACATGACCGCGATTACCTGCGGCCTCATGTTCTTGAGGAAGTCGGCCGTGGTGGCTTCCTTCCAGCCGTGATGGTTCGGAGTGAGGGCAGTCACCGGCCCGGCGATTTCGCTCACCGGAATCTCGAAGTTCCTTTCGGTGGACTGGTACTGGCTGAGGTTCTTGCCCGGAAGGTCACCGCCGTTGAAGTAGGAGAAACTGCCGTAGGTAATCTTCACGGCGCAGCTGTTCATGTTCTCGTCGAACAGGCTGACGTCGCCGCTGTACATCTTCTTCGTCGCGGTTCCCCTTCCTGTCCACACCTCCCCGTTCGCGCAGAGGTTGCGGACTTCAAAGTCCGGATACTTGGCCGCGTCATGCACCGGCACGAACTGGCTCTTGCTTCCGATGACGAATTTTTCGGCCTTCATCCCCTTGCCCATCTGATATTTCGTGAACATCTTATAATCCTGAAACAGAGGAAATTCCTGCTCGATTTTCGCCGTCGAAGGGAAGTCGTATGAGGGATATGCCCTGTCGACGAGCTTGTTTATCCTGACTTTCTCCCCGACCATCGTGAGTCCGGAAAGATAGTAGCCGTTGGGGCCTTCGACTCCGAGGGTCCTGCATCCGACATGATCGGAATGGAAATGGGTAATCCACGCATAGTCAATCACTCCGGGCGACGGAAGCTTCTCCGAGAAATGGTTGATGTAGTCTGCAATCCACTCCCCGACGGTCTTGTCCCTGTTCGGAAGGCGGTCGCAGTCGGCCGAGCCATACGGGTCTCCGACGTCGCCGGCGTCCTGAAGCATCGTCGTTCCGTCAGGCATGACGACGAATACGCAGTCACCCTTGCCCGTCGCGATGTGGTGAATGTCCATATATCCATCCTCCCAGTCGGGAAGAAAGGTTTTCCCTTCGCCAGTGCCCCCGCCGGGAGTTTCAGGAGTCAGAGCCTTGTCCTTGCAGGAAACGCAGAGCGCGGAAACGGCAAGCAGGGAAATAAGTATATTTTTCATGTTATTGTTCATCCCAACCGTAGTTTTGTTTAAGATTCTTATTGAGCTGGAGGTCTTCGAGAGGAAGCGGATAGAGATAGTCCTTCTCCTCAGACCAGAGCCTCCGGATGTTGGCATTGACGATGATTTCTCCGGAGCGGCCGTCGGAAAGCCTGAGGGAGGCGATGTTCACGTACTGGCACTTGCCCTCGTGCTTAGGCTCCGTTCCGGAGTAGATGCAGAGGTCGTTGACGCCGTCGTGGTCGAAGTCAATGAAGCCTTCCCCGGCGATGTACATTCCCCTTGACGGCTTGGTGAACTTCTGTCCCTCCTTCCAGCGCACTATGTCGTAGTACCTCTGACCTTCCATGAACAGCTCCACCCTGCGCTCCCGCCGGATTTCGAGGATGAGCCCCTGGTTGCCGCCGGCGGGAAGGCTGGTGTAGAGCCCGGCGAGATACGGGTCCGGATGGGAATTGGCCTCAGTGAGAACGAGAGCCGGCATCCCTACCCTGTCGCGCAGCTGGTTTATGGTCTTGTTGATGTCCCCCTGCTGGATTGTCCCGAGCTCGGCCTTTGCCTCGGCAAGGTTGAGAAGTACCTCGGAATACCTCAGGTACGGGATGGAGTTCGTCCCGTTGATTGTCGTGACGTTGGTAACATACTTGGCAATCTGGTAGCCGGTGGTGGTGGCGTTGAAGTCCGGCTGGAGCACCTCCGTCTGATTCGGGTAGGTGTAGTTCTGCGTCCTGATGGTCTGCGAGAGTCTCGGGTCACGGTTCTGCGTGGACTGGAAGAAGTCCTCGGTCGCATATCCGGCCTTGTCCGTGTAGCGCGTGCCGTCCTTGCAGAGATAGGAGAGGAAAGCGTCCCTCGGCATGCTCGGGTGGCTGTTCGAGGAGCCCTGGATGTGGAGGTTCAGATAGTGGTTCCTGCTGAGCTTGGAGTTGTAGGTCTTCGCCAGGATGAACTCGTTGAAAGGGGTATCGACAAGGAACATCTCGCCGTAGGCCTTTTCCTTGGTGGATGTGTGGACATGATAGACCCCGCTCTTCATGAGGCGTTCCGCCGCATCGACGCAGTCTTCGAGGCATTTCTGCCAGCCGTCATACCCCCGGTATTTCCGGAAAGTTCCCTCAAAGAGGCCGACGCGGGTCTTCAGAGCCATTGCCGTGTATTTGGAAACGGTGCAGGGATCGACCGCCGAAGGCGCGTTGTCGATGGCGTAGTTCAAATCCTCGATAATCCTGTCGTAGATGAACGTGCGGCTGTCACGTCCCTTCATGAGGGCTTCGGTGTCGTGCTGGCCTATCACCTTGTCATACCAGGGGAGGTCGCCGAAACGCTGCATCATCGTGAAGTAGAAATATGCCCTCCAGAATCTTGCGACTCCGTCGTAGGTCTGCCTGGCCGTCGCGTCCTCGCAGCGGTATGAGTTTTCGAGGAAGAAGTTGATGTTCCTCAGCGCGGACCAGTCCCATCCGCCTCCGGAGCCAGGAGTGGTGCGCAGGCCGGTAAACTCCGTCGGCACCGTGGTGGAGGCGATGTCGTCCGCCTGGCACACGTCAGTAATCATCCCCTCTGCGCTCGGAAGCACCGAGTAGAAGCTCCTGCAATACGTTTCAAGCTCGGACGCCGTCTTGAAGAAGGTCTCGGGAGAGACGTCCGACTTAGGGTATCTCTCAAGAAAGTCGTCGTTGCAGGCCACCGCGCAAAGCATTGACGCGGCAATCGCTATGTTAAAAATTGACTTTTTCATGTTTCTCAACGGATTAGAATGATATGGTTGCGCCCACTGACCATGTCCTGCTCATCGGATATGTCCTGGCGTCGCCGGAGTATGTCTCCTCGGGGTCGATGTACTTTGTCTTGAGACCGGACCAGGTGAAGATGTTCTCGCCGCTGACGAACACCCTGATGTTGGAGATCCCTATCCTCTTCGTCAGCTTCGGGTCCACCGTGTAGCCGAGGGTGGCGTTCCTGAGCTTGCAGTATGCCGCGTTCTGGAGGTACATGGTGTTCGCCCTTCCGAGCTCGTAGCTCACGAGATAGCCCTGAAGGCGAGGGAAATAGGCGTTCTGATTGTTCTCCGACCAGACCTTGCCCTCAAAGTCGGACGGGATGAACGAAGCGTAAGGCCTTGAGTACGGGCCCCAGAACATCTCCGTCTCGTTGGTCGGGTACCAGTCACGCTTGCCGATGCCCTGGAAGAAGAGGTAGAGGTCGAATCCGAAATATGACGCCGTGAGCGTAATGCCGTAAGAGTAGCGCGGGGTGCTGTTCCCGATGATGCACCTGTCGCCCGGGTCGTCAAGGGTGTTGGCTCCCTGGTTGATGACGTTGTCGCCGTTCAGGTCACGGATCTTGATGTCGCCGGCATAGTATCCCGGCACCTCGCGGCCCTGAATGGAGCGGGTGTTGACCCTGCTGGTGTATTCCTCGGCCTCGGCGTCGGTCTTGAAGAAGCCGTCATAGACATATCCCCATATTTCCCCGAGCTTCTGTCCCACCCGGTACTGGCTGAGAAGGTTTGTCGGGTTGTCGAACCTGGTGATTTCGGCCTGATAGTCGGAAAGGATTCCCTTCACGCTGTAGGAGAAAGGATGCGAGCCTATCTTGAAGGTGTCGCGCCATCCGAGGGAGAGCTCGAAGCCCCTCGTGCGGAGATCCGCGGCGTTCTCCTTAGGCTCGGCGGCTCCGAAGACATTCGGGAGCTGGGCTCCGGTGGTGAGCATTCCCGTGGTCGAGCGCTGATAGATGTCCGCGCTGAAGTTGAGCCTGCTGGAGAGCATATCGATGTCAAGGCCGAGGTTATGGGTGGTGGCCACCTCCCATGTCAGGTTGTCGGCGACCGGAGCGGGGCTTGAGGTCTGCTTGTGAATGTTGCCTGCGCTGTCGAGCCATGAGGAGTTGCTGATGGACATCGACGTGATGTACGCGTACTGGGCGACGTCCTGATTTCCGAGCGAGCCGTAGGAGTAACGAATCTTGATGTTGTCGAAATATCTCTTGAGGGGCTTCATGAACGGCTCCTCGCTGAGCCGGTAGCCGGCGGAAAGCGACGGGAAGAAGGCGAAGCGGGATTTCTTAGGGAATCTCGACGAGCCGTCGTAGCGCCCGCTGAGTTCAAGGAGATAGCGTCCGCCGTAGTCGTAAGTTACGCGGCCGAACACGCCCCTGAGGGCGTAGTCCCACTGGTTTCCGAAAAGCTGAGGGGTGCCGGTGGCGAGCGAGAGGTCGTTGAGAGTCTCCGAGAGGAGCGCGGTGTTGGCCGCCGTCAGGGTCTTGTAGGTGACGCTCTCCTGATTGAATCCGGCCATCGCCCCGACATGATGGCTGCCGAAGGTCCTGTCGAAGTTCGCATACACGTTGGCGATGTGGCTCAGATGCCTCGACTCGCGCTCGGTGAGCTGGTCGCGGGAAAGCGCGTCCCAGTTCCATGTTACCATCTCCCCTACGTTGAGGGAATACTGCACCGGAACCGAACGGTAGTACCGGTCGAAGTTCTCCTGCTTGAACGTGTAGTTGGCGATGAGGTTCAGGCCTTCGATAATCTTGAACCTGGCCTCGAAAGTCGTCTGGAACTCGCTCCGGTTCTCCTGCCCCTTGCTCTTCCCGTTCTCCTGAATGGCGTGGAGACCGAATCCCATCGTGTAGTTGGACATTCCGGAGTTGCCGGTCAGCGTGCCGTCCGGGTTGAACGGGACATACTGCGGATGGTAGTGATAGTAAGGGGAATAGAACTGCGCGTCACTGGAGCCTATCTTGTCGTTCCCGCTCGGGGTGTAGCTCTGGTTGAATCCCTTCCAGGTGTAGGAACTCCTGAAATACTTGGTAGTGTTGCTGAGAGTGAACCACTTGGTGACGTCGGTCCCTATTTTCGAGAGCACGGAATAGCGCCTTTCCTTGTCGGGAGCGACCCTGAAGATTCCTGTCTCGTCGTTGTAGCTTGCGGAGAGCAGATAGGAAACGCCCTTGTTCTTTCCGGAAACGCTGACGTCGTGGCTCATCCTCGGCCTCGCCTTGGAGTAGAAATAGTTGAACCAGTCAAAGTTGCCGTAGTAGGCGTAACGCTCCTTTCCCGCAACGTTTTCCACGACCACCCAAGGGCGCTCCGGATTCTCGACCTTGTCGCCCCGGCGGATGTACATCTCATTCCACTGGGCTTCCGTGTAGTGGAACAGATGGGTTCCCTTGTTGTTGTAGAAGGCCTGGTCGTTCAGCTTGGCATTGTCATAGCCGGTGGTTATGAAATCCGTAGAGGTCGCGTGGGTCGCCCATCCGAAGTTGCAGGAGTAGTTGACGTTCACGCTGCCCTCCCTGGCATTCTTGGTGGTGACGAGGATGACTCCGAAGGCGGCCCTCGCGCCATAGACTGCGGAGGCCGATGCGTCCTTGAGGACGGAGATGCTCTCGACGTCGCCTATGTTCACCCTGTCGATTTCTCCCGGAACGCCGTCAATCAGCACGAGCGGGGAACCGCCGTTGATGGACGTCGTGCCCCTGATGTTGAGGCTTCCGCTCGTTCCCGGCTTGCCGGAACTGAAGGTGATGTTGAGGTTCGGAACCTGACCCTGAAGGGCCTGGGTCATCTTGCTGATAGGCCTGTCAACCATCTCCTCTGCGGTAATCTGGCTCACGGCACCGGTCACGTTCACCTTTTTCTGAACGCCGTAGCCGACCACCAGAACCTCATCGAGGATGGTGTCCTCCTTCAGGGTGACTGTTATTTCCGCCCCCCCCCGATGCGGTCACCTCGGCAGTGGAGAAGCCGATGTAGGAGACGGAGAGATTCACGGGAAGCCTGTCCACCGTAAGGACGAAATGCCCGTCCACGTCCGTGGTCGTTCCCCTGTTCGTTCCCGCGACGGCGACTCCGGCCCCTATGAGAGGCTCGCCCTTGCCGTCAACGACCTTTCCCGTGACCGTCTTCACCTGCGCCGTCATCACGAGGCAGGAAAGAAAGAGCGCCAGCAAGGAAATAAATGTTGTTTTCTTTAGCATATTTTTATTTATTAGTTCAGGTGTAAATCTTGCAGTTAATACACTCTGCAAATTTATATATATTGTATTCAATACAATGGTGCAGACATATTTTCCTTTGTATCTCCGTTAAAAATTACAGTATTATCCGATTCCCGGAACCTTTCGTCCGGAAGCGGCCTCTCCACTCAAATTTCCATCCGCGAGCGGCAACGGATGTCAGTGCACGAGGCTCCGACAAGGATGGTATAGACACCGTTCTCGACCTCCCATGAGGACGAGGCCGGATTGTAGGAGACAAGGTCCGGAACGGCAAACTCAAGGACGACCTCCTCCGAAGCCCCCGGGGCGAGAAGACCGGTCTTGGCGAAGGCGCGGAGTTCCTTCACGGGCTTTTCCAGCGTCTTCCCCGGAGCGGCGACATAGAGTTCGACGACCTCCTTTCCGGCGCGTTTCCCGACATTCTTCACGCTGAGGCAGAGCCGGACCGTGTCCCCGTCACGGCTGACACGCGGCTCTCCGTAGCTGAAGGCCGTGTAGGAAAGGCCGTAACCGAACGGATAGGAAACCTTCAGCCCAGCCTTGTCGAACCAGCGGTAGCCGACATAGATGCCCTCTGCATAGTTGCACCAGTCGTAGTCCTTGACATTTCCCGGAGCCTTCTCCTTGCCGAGGAATGCGTCAAAGTTGAAGCTGTAGTCCTCGGCCCTCGGGAAGTTCTCGCTCGACTTGTGGTCCCGCCACGAAACCGGCCATGTCATCGGGAGCCTGCCGGAAGGGTTTTCCTTCCCGGTGAGGACATCGGCCACGGAGTTGCCGCCTTCCTGTCCGGCCTGCCAGCTCAGGAGCACGGCGTCCGGGATGTCCTTCCAGGAAGCGGTCTCGATGACCCCGCCCACGTTCAGAACCACGACGGTCTTCTTGCCCTCGGCACGGAATGCGCGACTGACTGCGGTGATGAGACGGCGCTCGTTCGCGGATAGATTGAAGTCCGCGTCAGTGCGGTCAAGAAACTCGCCCGAACGCCGCCCCAGGGTGATGACCGCGACGTCATCGGCTTTCGCATATCCCTCAATTTCACTCACGGACGGCACATAGTCGGCAGGCAGCGGAAGCGGGAGTTCCGCCATGAATGGATTCTCCTCCTTCCCCGCCCTTGCGGCCTCCTCATCTTCCCGGGCTATCGCGGCCTCGTATTTCCCGCGAAGACCGGCATCAACGACAAGACCGGCGTTTGAAAGTCCCTCAAGAAGCGAAACCGTGTAGGCGCGGTTCACATTGCCCGAGCCCGAACCGCCCGCGATAAATCTATAGGACGTGTTGCCGAAAAGAGCCACTTTCTTCTCCCCGGCGGAAAGCGGGAGAGCCTCATCGCGGTTTTCGAGAAGTACCATGCCCTCGGCCGCGCTCCGGCGGGTCACGGCGGCGTGAGCCGTGAGGTCGGGGCTGTTCCCGTAGCGGTATTTCCTGAACGTCGGGGTGCGCACGATGAGCGAGAGTATGTGCGCGACGTTCCTGTCGAGGCACTTTTCGTCAAGGCTGCCGTCCCTCACGCCTGAGACAATCTCCTCGTACTGCGAGACCCTTCCGGGCTGGAGCATATCGTTGCCCGCCCTCATCTGGGCCTTCGTGTCCTTGCCTCCGAACCAGTCAGTCACTACGGCGCCCCCGAATCCCCAGTCATCGCGGAGTATGTCCTGCAGCAGGTGCGGGTCTTCGGAGGTGTACAGACCGTTTATCTTATTATAAGAGGTCATCACCGTCCACGGGTCGGCCTCATTCACCGTGATTTCATATCCCCTGAGATAGATTTCCCTCAGAGTTCTCTCATCGACCCTGACATCGACTCCGGTGCGGTTGGTCTCGTGATTGTTGGCCGCAAAGTGCTTGAGCGACGTGCCGACTCCGTTCGACTGGATTCCGCGCACGTATGAAGAGGCGATTTTCCCGGAAAGGAACGGGTCTTCGGAATAGTACTCGAAGTTGCGTCCGTTGAGCGGATTGCGGTGGATGTTGAGAGCCGGCGCGAGCAGTATGTCCACGCCGTATTCAAGGGCCTCGTTTCCGATTGCGCGGCCTACCTCCTCGACGAGAGCCTGATTCCATGTCGAGGAAAGAAGGGAGGCTATGGGGAAATGGGTACAGTAATATGTCCGCTCCTCCCCCTCGCGTGTCGGGGCGATGCGAAGTCCGGCGGGGCCGTCCGCCAAAACCACCGAAGGGACGCCGAGACGAGGAATGGCGTGTGTGGCGCCGGCCGCGCCCGCGACTTTCTGCGCGGACGCGCCGATGACGGCAGTATGAATATCAGTGCCCTTGTCCATTTCGATGCCGGTCACCAGAAGAGCCTTTTCCTCCGGCGTCATCGCCTTCACGACCTTGTCTATATTATGCTCCGACAGCTGAGGCTCACCGCCGCAGGCCGGGAGGACAGCAGCGGCAAGAGCAAGAGCGCACATATTTCCACGCACTTTCATAATTCAATGACTTTCAATATAATTCAGTTATTTTCTCTATTTTTCCGACGCTATTTCACAGCCTCGATAACAGCCCTGTTGGCAGAACGCACCCTGGCGACGTCAAGTTTGTTGACCTCGCGGTCGTATGTCATGAGCCCGTTTATTTCACCCTCGACGTCAGTCGTCTGGGTATAGACCGCAGCGCATACGCCCTCTTCCGCAAGCGGAACCAGCATTTCCGCGAACCTGACATACTCGTCGGTCACAGCCTCGGCATTGTCATACTTGACATACCCCCAGTTGGCATCCTCTTTCCAAAGGTGTCCCTCAACCGGAAGCGCGATTCCGCCATACTCCCCGAGGACGACAATCATGTCCGGGTCCCAGAGACGGATATGCGGCTCAGGATAGTAGTGGGTGTCGAGAATATCCCCGCAGCCTCCTGAAATCCAGTTTCCTCCCGAAGCCATGTTCACAAGGCGGGTGCTGTCTTGAGCGTATGTGAAGGCCACGACGTCTTTCGTGTCGAACTGTCCCCAGGCCTCATTGAAAGGAACCCAGCAGACGATGCACTGGAACTTCTTCAGCCCGGCAATAATCTCGGACCATTCCTTGTAGAAGTTTGCCTTCGCCCCGTCGGACGCCGGAAATTCGTTGCCCATATCGTAGCCGTCCGCAATCCAGTCCCCGTATTTCGCATGTATGGCATACGACGGCATATCCTGCCAGACCAGCATTCCGAGCCTGTCGCAGTGCCAGTACCATCGGTCCGGCTCCACCTTCATGTGCTTGCGTATCATATTGAATCCGTATTCCCTCGCCATCTCGATGTCATACTTGAGCGCCTCGTCCGTAGGCGCCGTGTAGAGCCCGTCCGGGAACCAGCCCTGATCAAGCGGCCCGAACTGAAAGACAGGCTCGCCGTTGAGAGCCATACGCTTCACTCCCGAAGAGTCCCGGACGGAGCCGATTGAACGCATCGCCGTGTAGGCCTGAACCTTGTCAAGCGTCCTGCCGTTCCTGACGAGACTGATTGCAAGACCATATAGATAAGGAGAGTCCGGCGACCAGAGGTGCACGTCCTCAACTTTCAGCCCAAGGGGCCGGCCGGGGGCCGCCTGTGTCCTTGCCAGGACTTTCCTGCCTGGATTCGCGGTATCATAGCCGATGCCTCCCTCAAGGAGTTCCGCCACCACCATGTCGCCGGGCTCAGTTCCCGCCGTCTCGACGGTAAGGCTCACGCTGCGGCTGTCAAGGTCAGAAACCGAAAGGTAGTCCACGACGTAAGCCTGCGGCACCGGTTCCATCCACACGCTCTGCCATATCCCCGATACGGGTGTGTACCACGCCGGCTTTGCTTTCAGCGACTGCTTTCCGCAAGGCTGGAAATCGTCGTCAGTCGCATCAAGCACCTTGAGTCTGAGGCTCTGCACGGAACCCTTGGCAAGATAGGGAGTTATGTCGCAGGTGAACGAGGTGTATCCCCCTGTATGCCGGGTGACGAACCGGCCGTTCACGAAGACCTGCGCATCCCAATCGACGGCGCCGAAGTGAAGGAGCACTCTGGACCTGCGCCATGAAGAAGGGACCTTAAAAGAGGTCTCGTACCAAAGCGCGTCATCGGCCGTAAATGACCGGCCGACGCCGGAAAGTGAAGACTCGATGGAGAAAGGCACGAGAATCCGACCGTCCGGAGCCCCGAAAGAAGAGCTGTCCCTCGGCGTGACGGCGTAGTTCCAAAGTCCGTTGAGAGACGACCATCTGCTCCGGACCATCTGCGGACGAGGATATTCCGGAAGCGAGTTCTCCGGAGAGACTTCCTTCGCCCACCTGGTGCGGATGTGGTCCCCGGCAGGCTGCCAGAGAGAGTCACCGCTCCCGGATGCGCATGACGCGAATATGGCGAGGGCGGAAAAAAATAATGACACGTGATGTAATTTCATTGCTTATCAGTGTTGTGTTTATATTGATTGTGTATTTTGTCGTTTCGTATTATGTCGTGTCCACACGATGTTGTAGATTTTGCAATGCGTTTTGTTTCGCAAATGTATGTCAAATTAGGAGATTATAGTTGCAGGTTATTGTTTTCCTCTGTATATTTGTTAAAAATTGCAGTACATTACACAAGCGTTACGAACTTGTGAGCGATTTGTTAAAAGGACGATAATAAACTGTTACGGAAAAAGTACGACAATAATACGGATGAAGCTTATTGACACGGAACAAAACAAATGCTTTGTGTTTCCGCAGAGCACGGAGAGCCGGAGGGGAGAAGATCTGGTCTATGCGATAGGATACCAGAAAGTGAGGCCGGGAGACAAGTATCCGCTTGCGGGATTTCCCATGGAGACGCAGTTCAACGACGACGGAGGGCGTGCGGTGGACGCCTTCCAGCTCGTCATGATTGCGGACGGAAACGGATATTTCCTCGACAGGGGCATCCAGTACGAGGTTTCAAGGGGAGCGCTCCTGCTCGTGCGTCCGGGGATATGGCATTCCTACAAGCCGAATCCCACGACGGGATGGACGGAATATTTCTTCGGATTTGACGGGGAAATGATGAGGCGGGTCATCGCGGACGCCTTCCCGTCGGACAGCACGAACGTGTATCAGGTGAATGACACGAAGCAGGTTGTCGAGATTTTTCAGAAGGCGCTGGAATGGGCGCGGGCGGACAACGGGGACACGATGCTGTTCCTGAAGGCGCTGCTGTCGCTGCTGCTTTCCGAGATTGTGAGCGGAAGGTCGATGAACCCAAAGGACGGGCGCAACACGACGAGGCTGGTCGCGAAGGCACGTGCCTACATGGAGGCGAACATCCAGAAGAAAATCGACATGAACGAGATTGCCGACTCGCTCGGAGTCAGCTACACGTCGTTCGCGGTGGCGTTCAAGACCCAGACCGGAGAATCCCCCGTCCGCTTCCTCAGGAAGCTGCGCCTGCAGAAGGCCCGCTACGAGCTGCAGAACACGAATATGTCGGTCAAGCAGATAGCCCTCGACTGCGGATTCTCGTCAAGCGAATATTTCTGCAATTTCTTCAGGGAAGAGCTCGGAGTGACGCCGTCGGTCTTCAGGGACAGGGGGTGAACGGCGAGGGGAACTGCGGGTTTGTAAGTTTTTTGTGCGGTTTTGTAAAAATATTGCTATATTCGCTGCAAATTCTTAATAATTGGTAACAATGATCAACTACCACATTGACGAGATAGATCAGAAAATCCTGTCATTCCTGATAAAGAATGCGAGGACGCCGTTCCTCGAAATCGCGCGGGAGTGCGGCGTGTCGGGAGCCGCCATCCACCAGAGGGTGAAGAGGCTTGAGAACAACGGAATCATCACCGGGTCGCGTGTGATGGTGAAGCCGCAGGCGATCGGGCTGAACATCTGCGCGTTCGTGAGCATATCCATCTCCGAGGGCAACAAGTACCCGGAGGTTGTCGAGGCTCTGGAAAACATTCAGGAAGTGGTTGAATGCCACTTTGTTACCGGACGTTACGCGCTGCTCGTGAAGCTCTACTGCTTCGACCACGACCATCTGATGCAGGTGCTTGTGAACACGATTCAGAAGCTGCCTTACGTGCAATCGACGGACACGATGATTTCACTGGACCAGCCTATCGAGAGGCAGGTGTGGGTCAATGAGTACAAGAACACAATCTTTACCTCTCGCAAGAGATAGCGGCATCCCCTTCCCCTAAGCTTTCTGGTTCTGCTTTTCCAAATCTGAAAAATTTAAATGGAGATGGGGAGGAAGAACTATTACTTGGAAAGATTGAAAACTGCGCGGGCGAGGAGGAGGTCTTCCTTTGTCGTGATTTTGAAGTTCAGGCGCTCGCCCTGAATGAAGGAGAGCCTCACGCCGGAGCGCTCCACGACCGAGGCGTCGTCGGTGAAGGAGGGGTCGTAGGGCTGGGAATATGCGGCCTTGAGGATCTCGGAACGGAACATCTGCGGGGTCTGGACGGCATATAGGAGCGAGCGGTCGAGCTGAATGTCAAGGCTTTCCAGAATTTCCCGGCCGGAAGCGTCCTTCGTATTCGAGAGAGCCCGCATCGTATCAACTGCGGGGATGACCGGAACCAGCGCCGGGACAGCCTCAGCGCGTGCGAACATATCCCTTATCAGTTTCTCCGAAACGAACGGGCGCACGCCGTCGTGGACTGCGACGAGAGCTCCGTCGGGGATCTTCGCGAGCGCGTTCTTCACCGAATGGAAACGGGTCATCCCGCCTCTGACGATTGTCTGCGGCACAACCATGGCCGAACCGAGGCAATATTCCTTCCAGAAATCAACATAATCGGAGTTCATCACCGTGACCACCCGTATGTCCGGACAGGCCGCGGCGAAGCGGTCAATCGTGCGGTGCAGGACGGAGCGTTCCCCTATCCCGAGAAACTGCTTCGGCAGTTCCGCGCCCATCCTGAGCCCGCGTCCTCCGGCGACGACGACGAGATATTTTCTTCTTTCGTTCATATTATATTCGATGAATATTCGCAAATATGAGTTTTTTTGCCTAATTTTACAAGATTTTTGGAAAATTGAAGATTTCTTGACGACATCGAATATAAACGAAACATAATATGGCTTTTTCATTTTTGACGCAGGAACTTGCGATTGACCTCGGGACGGCGAACACCGTCATATTCCAGAACGACAAGATTGTGCTGGACGAACCGAGCATCGTGGCTATCGACATCGTGACCGGGAAGCCCATCGCGCTGGGACAGAAGGCAAAGACGATGCAGGGAAAGGAAAACCCGAAAATCAAGACCGTCAGGCCGCTGAAGGACGGAGTGATTGCGGACTTCGACGCGGCGGAGATGATGATAAGGGGGTTCATCAAGCAGATTAACAGCACGCGCAAGTCGCTCTTCCAGCCGAACATCAAGATGGTCGTCGGCATACCTTCGGGAAGTACGGAGGTGGAGAAGAGGGCCGTGCGCGACTCGTCCGAGCACGCGGGCGGAAGGGATCTCTACCTGATTTACGAGCCTATGGCCGCGGCGGTCGGAATCGGCCTTGACGTGCAGGCGGCACGGGGCAACATGATTGTCGATATCGGAGGCGGAACGACCGAGATTGCGGTGATTTCGCTCGGCGGAATCGTGGTGCAGGACAGCATCAAGGTGGCGGGCGACGTGCTCACCGGGGACATCATGCAGTTCATGCGCCAGCAGCACAACATCAAGGTCGGCGAAGGCACGGCGGAGCAGATAAAGATTCGCGTCGGCTCGGTGCTCACCAAGCTTGAGGAAGAGCCGGAGCCGATGAAGGTGAACGGGCCTAACCTCATGACGGCGCACCCTGTGGAGGCGACGGTGACCTATCAGGAAATCGCAACCTGTCTCGACAAGTCCATCGCGAGAATCGAGGCCGGAGTGCTGCACGTCCTTGAGCAGACTCCTCCGGAGCTCTACTCCGACATAGTCGAGGGCGGGATTTACCTCTCAGGCGGCGGAGCGCTGCTCAGGGGACTCGCGAAGCGTCTGAGCGACAAGGTGAACATCCAGTTCCATGTCGCGGAAGACCCGCTCAGGGCCGTGGCACGCGGAACCTGCACCGCGCTCAAGCACACTGACGACTACTCGTTCCTCATGAGATAGCGGGGAGTCCGGAATGCAGAAGCGCAGTCCCATATCAGGATTAGTGACCGCAGTCGTCTTCCTTGTTCTGGAGGCGGCTGCGATTGCCGTTCTGCATTACGGCAGCGAGCTCCAGAGAAGCTGGCTCTCGAACGCCGGGCACAGCGTCATGTCCGTGCTCTGGAGCGGAGGAGAGAAGGTGAGGGGGTATTTTGCCCTGTCCGCCAAAAACGACTCGCTCGCGGCCGAGAACGCGAGGCTCGCCGCCCGCCTGCGCTGCCTTGAGGACAATGTCGCGGCAGCGGGGATTGAGGTCAGGGAGGACATCCGGGGAGCCAACGGGAGGTTCCGCTTCACCCCTGCGGAAATCGTGAAGCTCAGCGACAACCGCCAGCACAACTACATCATCCTCGACAAGGGCGCCGAGGACGGGATTCTCGAAGGCGCCGGGGTCATCACCGAAAAGGGGGTCGTCGGAATCGTCGAGAACGTGAGCGCGCACTACAGCTACGGAATCAGCTTCCGCAACTACAAGATGAGCGTCAGCGCGAGGCTCGGGAAGGAAGGTCCCGTGGGGCCGATGAGCTGGGACGGCTTCCGGAACGCCGTGCTTGAGGAAATCCCCCACCACCTCGTGGAAGGCCTCGGGGACACGGTCTATACCAGCGGCTTCTCCGCCATATTCCCGAGGGACATCCCGCTCGGGGTGACGGTGGGCTCGAAGCTCAAGGACGGGGCGACCTACAATCTTGAAGTCAGGCTGTTCGAGGAATTCAGCAGCCTCAAGCACGTCACGATTGTGAGCAATCCGGACGCGGAGGAATTGGAATCATTGGAAAAGGAGGACAGGTGATATGGTCAGGACCGACACGAAATTCATAGCCACATGGATTCTTCTGGTCGTGTGCCAGATTGTCATCTGCGACTGCATCTTCCTCGGCCCGATGGTGACGGTGACCATGCTGCCGGCTCTTGTCATGTTCCTCCCTCTCTACACGAGGACGGAAGTCTCGATGCTGATTGCCTTCGCAGCAGGCTTCGCCGTCGATTGGCTTTCGGACGGGGTGCCAGGGCTGAACATGGCCGCGCTCGTGCCGGTCGCCCTCGTTCAGAAGCCTCTCGTGAGGCTGTTCATCGGCGAGGACACGGTCGTGAGGACGGAGGCGCTTTCAGTCGTGAAGAGCGGATGGCTGAGGATGCTCGCGCTGGTCACCGTGGCCACGGCAGTCTTTCTGCTCGTCTATGTGGTTCTCGACGGCGCCGGGGAACGGTCGCTCGGGTTCACGGCTGCCCGCTTCGGGTGCTCCCTCGCGGCAAGCCTCCTTCCCGCCGCAATCGTAATCCACATATTCTCAAGCCAAAACACGAGGGATTAGGCTATGGTCTTGGACAGGAAGAATAAGCTGATGATCGGGCTGGGGACGGCGGTGCTCGTCCTCATGGTCCGGCTTTTCGTAATCCAGATAATCGACGACCGCTACAAGATTGACTCGTCGAACAATTCGATGGTCTATTCCACGATATATCCCACACGAGGCATCATCCACGACCGCAACGACAGGATTCTCGTCGGCAACAAGGTGGTCTATGACCTTCTCGTCACTCCTCGCGAGGTCACGGAATTCGACACGCTCGCGTTCTGCGCCGTGCTCGACATAGACACGGCCTTCGTGAGGGAGAAGATGGCCGAATACCGGAAGTTCAGGACAAGAATCGGCTGGCAGACGCTCCCCTTTCTCAAGCAGCTGCCTCCGGAAAGGTACATGAAGTTCGCGGAGGTCGAGTACAGGTTCCCGGGATTCAGGGGGCAGGCCAGAAGCGTAAGGGAGTATCCGTACAACGCCGGAGGAAACCTTCTCGGGTATGTGTCCGAAGTCGATGCGGACTTTCTGAAGAGGCATCCGGACGAGTACCGCAGCGGCGACTATGCCGGCAAGACGGGAATAGAGGCGGCCATGGAGGAGGAGCTTCGCGGGCAGAAGGGCTACAACATCTACCTGCGCAACTCCAGCAACCGCATCCAGACGCGCTTCAGGGACGGCGAGATGGACCGGGAGGCTGTGCCGGGCAACGACATCACCACGACCATAGACGCGGAGCTCCAGCACTACGGCCAGACGCTCATGAACCGCAAGGTGGGCTCGCTGGTGGCAATCGAGCCATCGACCGGGGAGATTCTCACGATGGTGTCGAGCCCCGGAATAGACGTGGATATGCTCGCGGACATAGGCAACCACTACGCCGAGATTCTCGGCAACCCCTACAAGCCGATGTTCAACCGCGCCGTGCAGGCTCCCTATCCTCCGGGCTCCGTGTTCAAGCTCGTGAACGCCCTGATAGGGCTTCAGGAGGGGGTGGTCACCCCGGCCACCACGCACCCGTGCAGCAGGGGCTACCACTTCGGAAGGAACAAGCTCGGCTGCCACGTGCACAAGTCTCCGCTCAACCTTGAGGAGTCCATCATGATGTCCTGCAACGCCTACTACTGCTATGTGCTCCGGGACATACTCGACAACAGACGCTACGACAATGTCGCCGAGGGACTGGACGCATGGAACGCCTACGTGAAGAGCTTCGGTTTCGGGCAGAAGCTCGGCAGCGACTTCCCGTCGGAGCTCGGGGGATTCGTGCCGGATTCAAAATACTACGACAAGCGCTACCGCAAGGGCGGATGGAAGTCGCTCACGGTCATCTCGCTGTCCATCGGGCAGGGCGAGCTCGGCTGCACGCCGCTCCACCTCGCGAACCTCTGCGCCACGGTGGCCAACAGGGGGTACTACTACATCCCCCACATAATAAAGGACTCGGAAAACCACAAGATTGACGACAAGTACCGGGTGCGGCACTACACCAAGGTCGATACGGTTCATTTCCCGAAGGTCATCAACGGAATGTACCGCGCCGTGAACAGCGGCTACGGCTCCGGGGGAACGGCGAGCGTGGCGGCGGTTCCGGGACTGGAAATATGCGGCAAGACCGGAACGGCGCAGAACCCTCGCGGAGACGACAACTCGGTGTTCATCTGCTTCGCCCCTAAGGACAATCCGAAGATTGCGGTGGCGGCCTATGTGGAGAACGGAGGGTTCGGCGCGACATGGGCGGCTCCCATAGCGTCGCTTTTAGTTGAAAAGTATCTCAACGGGGAGATTTCGGAATCCCGCAGGCCGCTGGAGCAGAGGGTTCTCTCCGGAGACCTGATGCATAAGGTAAAGAAGGACTGACAGACATGGGACTCTACGACACAAGGACAAACAGGCGCAGCTTCGCGAAGACCATCGACTGGTGGCTGTTAGGCTGCTATTTCGCGCTCGTGGCAGTCGGCATCCTGAACATCTACGCCTCGGTCCACTCGGTCGATGGAGGCAACATCTTCGACCCGTCGCTGCGCAGCGGGAAACAGATTATCTGGCTGCTTATTTCGCTCGGCGTCGGCGCGTTGGTCCTGTTCGTGATTCCTCCGAGGATATATGAGGGATTCTCGCTGCCGCTCTACATTCTGATGCTCGGGCTGCTCGTTGCGGTGATTTTTCTCAGCCACGACGTCAACGGCTCGCGTTCCTGGTTCTCGCTCGGCCCGGTAAGCTTCCAGCCGGCGGAGCTGTCCAAGACAACGACGTCGCTGATGCTCGCCACGCTCATGAGCCAGGTGGATTACAGGATAAACAAGACGAAGGACTTTCTGCTCACGGCGGCAATCATACTCCTCCCGATGGCCATAATAGTGGCGCAGAAGGAAACCGGCTCAGCGCTCGTCTATTGCGGGTTCATATTCATGCTCTACCGCGAAGGGCTCTCGGGCTGGTTCATCGTGACGGCGGGGATGGCCATACTCATATTCATCCTCACCCTCATGGTCAGCCCCTACGCGGCCATACTCGCGCTCTCCGTCGTCGTGGCGGCGTACATCGCACTCAAGGCCGGAAAGACAAAGCTCCTCCTGTTCGTCGGAATCCCGGTGACGCTGCTCTTCGCATTCGTCCCGACGGTTCTCGACAGGATTGCGCAGGCCGTCGGCAACCCGGATTCATTATTCATGAAAGTCCGCCCTGTCTATCTGCTGTTCCTCACCATACTCATCGCCGTGCCGTTCGCGCTCCGCTCCGCTTTCCGCAACAGGCATTTCTACACCTACATCGCCGTCGGAGCGCTGCTTGCCGGCATAGCCTTCACCTATTCCGTCGATTTCATCTTCAACAACATACTTCAGGACCACCAGCGCAGCCGAATCGAGGTTCTTCTCGGACTGAAGGACGACCCTGCCGGCGTGGGCTACAACGTGAACCAGTCCATGATTGCCATCGGCTCGGGAGGCTTCGCCGGCAAGGGCTATCTCCAGGGTACTCAGACAACCTACGGGTTCGTCCCCGAGCAGAGCACCGACTTCATCTTCTGCACCGTGGGCGAGGAGTGGGGATTCCTCGGCTCGGTGGCCGTCATTCTGCTCTACGCCCTGATGATCTGGAGAATCGTCAGCGACGCCGAGCACAGCCGCGAGGGATTCACGAGGATTTACGGATACTGCTTCGCCGGCTGCATATTCATGCACCTTTTCATCAATGTCGGAATGACCATAGGCCTCATGCCCGTAATCGGAATCCCGCTCCCGTTCATAAGCTACGGAGGCTCGTCCCTGCTGTCGTTCTCACTGATGTTCTTCATTTTCATGGCGTTGGACAAAAACGAGAGGAAATATTTTTAGCGGGTTTATGAAAAGGCTGACATTTTTGACATTCGTTTTCCTTCTCGGGATTTTCCCGTTCGGGGGGGGCAGAGTTTATATGTCCGCGCAGACTCTTGGAGAGAGAATCGACTGGGACAATGACATCCGGAACATAAGGCTGAATGACATCCCGACGTTCAGATACAGCTACGACGACTACCTCCAGCTGTCCCCCGCCGCGGCGATGGTGGTCATGCGTGCCTGCGGAGTGGAAGGAAGAAACGCCGGATGGGGTCATTGGCTCAGCGCGGAGGCGTTCTCCGCCGGAATCATGGCCATTGCCGTAAATGGGATAAAGTACAGCGTCAGACGGCTGCGTCCGGATGAGAGCACCCGCAATTCATTCCCGTCGGGACACACCGCGACGGCGTTCATGTGCGCGACGATGCTTCACAAGGAGTACGGCTGGCGCTCCCCGTGGATAAGTTTCGCGGGCTATGCCGCGGCGACCATAACCGGAGCATCAAGGATAATGAACCACAGGCATTGGCACACCGACATTCTCGGAGGCGCGCTCATAGGCGTCGGCTCGGTTGAACTGGGCTACCTGATCAACGACGCGATTTTCAAGAAGAAGAACATCTCCGACGCATGGGAGCCGCTCCAGTTCGACGAGGACAGGTCGCTGAGCTATTGTTCCCTTGAGTCACTCTACGGGCACCGCTACGGCATAGGCTCCCACGGCCGCCTGTCGGGAGGTCTCGCCGCCATCCAGGCCGACATCCCGCTCCATCCCAGGGTCTCCGCCCGCATCCGCCTCGGCATCAACTCCCTGCGCGACCGTGACACCGCCTCCGAAACCGCCTCTGAACTCGGCCTGACCGCCAATTTCTACGACTACCTCGCCGGGGCCGTCTTCAACTGGCCCTTTGCCAAGGTCCTCTATGTCGAGGCCGGCGCTCTGGTCGGAGGAGGCTATCGAAGCCCGCGCTGTCCCGAGGCCATGAAGCCGCTGATAAGCAAGGGCTACGGCGAGTTCCTCTGCGGCGGCTCCTTAGGCATCCGCCTAGGCTGCAACTTCCGCCTGAAGCTCCACACCGAGTACAACCTCATGCTCCCCCTAAACCACTCCCTCCTCCTCGCCTTCGGCAGCAGCTTCTTCTGGTAACCGAAAAGATTTGACAGAAGACCTGCCATCTGTCAAAAACAGGCAAATTTTGACAGATAAAAGCAGATACTCTTGACAATAATCGCGGATTAGTGTAATTTTGCAGTCGGACTTAATCGCGGATAGGTGTGAAATTCGAGTTTCGATAATCGCGGATAGGTGTAAAACATGGATTTTAATAATCGCGGATAGGTGCAAAAAGCATGAAAAGAAAGGCATACGACAGTCTTCTGAAATGGAAAGAAGAAAAGAACGGGGAAAGCGCTGCCCTCATCAACGGGGCGAGGCGTGTCGGCAAAAGCTACATCGCCAAGGAGTTCGCACGGAACGAATACAGGAGTCACATTCTGATTGACTTCAACAAAGTCGGGAATGATGTCAGATCACTCTTCGACACCTACCTGGATGACCTGGACACATTCTTCATGTATCTGAGCAGCTATGCCAACACCACGCTCTACCCGCGTGAGTCGGTGATAATCTTCGACGAGGTGCAGCTCTATCCGAGGGCGCGCGCGGCTATCAAATATCTGGTGGAAGACGGGCGCTACGACTACATAGAGACGGGGTCGCTGGTCTCAATAAAGAAGAATGTGGAAAATATAATGATACCGTCGGAAGAGGAGGAAATCCTGATGTTCCCCATGGACTTTGAGGAATTTCTCTGGGCTATGGACAACGAGACGCTCATGCCCCTTGTCCGCAGGAACTTCGAGACCCGGCATGAGATGGGGCAGGTGATGCACCGCAAAGCGATGGACTATTTCAGACAGTATCTGATTGTCGGCGGAATGCCGCAGGCGGTTGCGAAATATGCGGAGACGCGGGATTTCAGGAAAGCCGATCACATAAAACGTCAGATTCTGACTCTCTATCGCAATGATATACAGAAATATGCCTCCACATACGCATCAAAGGTCACCAAGGTCTTTGACACCATCCCTTCTCAGCTCCAGAGACACGAGAAGAAGTTTATGCTGAAGGCTCTCACCGAAGGCGCAAGGATGCGGGACTATGAAACCTCGTTTTTCTGGCTGTCCGACGCGATGATTGTGAATATGGCCTACAACACTACAGAGCCCAGCATCGGACTCGGTCTGAATACCGACGACACCACGCTGAAATGCTATATGGCCGACACCGGCCTGCTTATAAGCCATGCATTCAACGAAAACACCATCGTTGCCGAAAATCTATATAACAGACTCCTTACGGACAAGCTGGAGTTTAACGGCGGTATGGTGATTGAAAACATCGTGGCTCAGATGCTTCGCTCCGCCGGGCATAAGCTATATTTCTTTTCCAAATATAATAAGGACGATGCGTCAGAAAGGATGGAACTGGACTTTCTGATTGCCAAGGACACCATCACTGCGAAACATAACATTTCACCGATAGAAGTGAAATCCACAAGCAGATACACTCTCACGTCGCTCAAGAAATGCATGGCAAAGTACGGCGACTATCTTTCCGTCCCCTATGTGCTGCACACAGCCGACCTTAAGTCCGATGACGGGATTGTCTATCTGCCGCTGTATATGACCGGGCTGCTGTAGCCGTCAGCTGACGACGGCCTGTTCGTCGGCAGGAATGCCCTTGCGGAGGAGCGCCCAAGCTGATGCGAGGTAGCCGAGGAGAAGGACGGTGTGGACCCCGAGCTTCCACCGGAGGAGGAGGCGGTCGGTCTCCCAGCCGGCGAAGTGGAAAAGCTGGGTGTCAATCAGGGTCGCGACACCGTAGAAGAGGAACATCAGGGCGAGGGTGCCGAGGATGCGGCCCCAGCGGTAGGGAATCGGCCAATGCTTCTGCCCGAGGACCGCGCTGAGGACGAACATCGTCACATAGCTGGCGAGATGCCCGAAGGCCGCCGCCCAGTAGGAATATTCAGGCATGAAGACGAAATTGACGACGAGCGTCACGACAAGTCCCGCCGAGGTAATCCAGATTGCCATGTTCGTCTTGCCGGAGAGCTTATACCACATCGACACGTTGAAGAGCATCCCTAAAATCATGTAGGAGAAGAGCATTATCGGAACCACGCCGACCCCGCTGCGGAAATTGCGCCCGAGAAGCAGCGAGATGATGTCTATATAATATATGACGCCGAGGAACACGAGTCCGCAGAACGCCGTGAAGAGTTCCATGACCCTCGCGTAGAGTTCCTTGCTGCCCCGGTCCTTCGCCCTTTGGAAAAAGAACGGCTCGGCCGCGAAACGGAACATCTGGATGAAGAGGTTCATGATGACCGCAAGCTTCACCGCCGCCTGAAAGACGCCGAGGCTCGACTGCCACTGCTCCGCGTTGGTGTCGAGGAAACGGAAGAGTATGCGGTCGAGAAAGTCGTTGACTATTCCCGGGAGAGCCGCAACCATCAGAGGAAGGGAATATGCGAGCATCTGCCGGAGCAGCCGTCCGTCGAACTCGAAGTTCAGGCGTATGAGGTCCGGAATGAAAAGCAGCGCACAGACTATGCAGCTGAGGAAAATCGCGAAAATCACATAGCTGAAGTCGGGAGTCGGGCTTATGAAATGCAGCAGCCACACGTCGGAAGGGGTGAGCTGCGAGACCTCGACCCCGAGAGCGGCCGCCCGGCGGGAACAGAAGGACACGAACGGGAAGAAAAGCAGGATGTTCGCCCCCGTCTCCACCAGAATCTTCACGGTCTTGAACACGGCGAACCTGACGGCGCGGTGCTCCTGCCGGAGCTTCGCGAAGAGGATGGCAGTGATGCTGTCCAGCGCGAGTATTCCGCCCATATACATCATGCAGCTCCCGTAGCCGTCGTAGCCCAGAAGATGCGCGAGCGGCTTCGCGAAGACAATCATCAGCGCGAGGAAGGCGAAGCTCACCGCGCTCACCATCGCAAGGGCGCTCGAATATACCCTGTTCGGCTGCGCTCCCTCCTTGTTGGCGAAGCGGAAGCACCCGGTCTCCAGCCCCATGACGAGAACCACCTGCAGCACGGCTATGTAGGCCATGAACTCGGTCACCACGCCATAGCTCGCCGTGGTGAGCAGCCTCGTGTAGAACGGGACGAAGAGGAAATTTATTATGCGGGCGAGTATCGTGCTCAGCCCATAGACGGCGGTCTCGCCGGCAAGCTGTTTCAGAGGATTCTTTGCCATTATGACATATACCTATATAATATATAGCCGAAGCATTCTTTTCATCGGCGCAAAATTAGTCAATTTTTATATATTTTTAACACCCCGCCGCTTGCGGAGCAAATGGTTTTTTCTAACTTTGCACGTCAAAATCCGGAGGACAGTCCCTCCGCGCAAATCATAAGGCCATATATGAGAAGAACAGGTATCATCTTAGCGGCAGCCATAACTATATGCTTATGTGCTGCCTCATGCGGCAATCGCAAAGGCGGGAAAAAAGTTGCGGAAGAACAGAAAGACAGTATAATTATGGTACAGAACAGCGAACCGGAATTCGACATCGTCACGACGGAGGGAACAATCCGTGTGAAACTCTACAGCAAGACCCCAAGGCACAGGGACAATTTCTGCAAGCTCGTGAGCGAGCACTACTATGACAGCCTGCTCTTCCATAGGGTCATCAACGGCTTCATGATTCAGACCGGAGACCCCTACACCCGCGACAGTTCCAAGACAGAGCTCTACGGACAGGGCGGCCCGGACTACACGATTCCGGCGGAGTTCGTCAGCGAATACTACCACAAGAAGGGAGCGCTCGCGGCCGCTCGACGGGGGGATGTCGCCAACCCGCGCAAGTCCTCAAGCGGCTCGCAGTTCTACATAGTCCAGGACGAGATGAACTGCATACACCTTGACGGGCAATATACCGTGTTCGGAGAGACAATCGACGGCCTGGACGTGATAGACAGGATTGCCGCCGCGCCGACGGACAGAAGGGACAGGCCGGTGAATGACATACGCATCATCACGATAAGGCCGGTCGAGACGCCGCAGGAGGAACCTGCCGACAGCGCCGGAATTCAGACGGAGGACAGCCTCAAGGTTCAGAATGCAGACAGCACCGCTGCCCCGAAGGTCGAAAGCCTCGCGAAGGAAACGGAAATGAAGAAAGACTAAGCGGCGGGAGGAAAGGAAATGACTGAAAAAATAATCTTTTTCGACGCCGACGACACGCTCTGGGAAAACGAGGGCTATTTCAGAAACGCTGAAAAGGAATTTGCCGGGCTCCTGAACAGGGACACCGAGGCGGAAGCCGTACAGCGGACTCTCTGGGAGAAGCAGGAGGCGAACATCCCCCTCTTCGGCTACGGCTCCAAGACCTATATGCTCGGAATGACAGACACGGCAGTCGAGCTCTGCGGCGGGAACCTGCGGGAGGAGATATATTACGGAATAAAGAAAATCATCACGGAACTCGCCTTCCATGAGCTCCATATAATAGAAGGAGTGGAGCGGACTCTCGAGACAGTGCGCGGAATGGGCTGGGAGATGGCCGTGGCGACGAAGGGTGACCTGACGGAGCAGATGGGCAAGTACCGCCAGTGCGGGCTTGACCGCTACTTCCACCACATAGAGGTGCTGGAGAACAAGGACAGGAGGAACTATCTCGAACTCTGCCGCAAGTTCGACATCGCCCCCGAAGAACTGGTGATGGTCGGAAACTCCGTCAAGTCGGACATAGTCCCGGTGATTGAAATCGGAGGCCGCGCGATTCACGTCCCGCACGAGATGGTCTGGGCGCACGAGTTCGCCGAGATGCCGGACTCAGACAGGGTCTTTGAAGTGGAGTCCATCCTCGACATTCCTCATGTCATCAGCCAGTTCTGAAAATGAAACGCGAGTCTTTTGCAACATCCCCGGGGAAGAAATAACATTCATTCCAAGAAAAATGCGAATTTTCATCTATTTTTGAACAGATTTCACGACTTTGGCACAGACATTGCAAATGAATTTCATTGAATAGTTTTTTCATAGGTTAAGTTTTAGGTTAGAATTTGAATCGCGCTCGGTGTGAATCAAGCGCGATTCTCTTTTTTGCCAACTGTGAAAGCAGGTATTGCATTTGCGATGATTTCGGATTTACAAGCGCCGCAGCAATCAATGTTTTTATGAAGACAGGCATGAAGCACAGTTCATCAGTCCCAAAATTATGCTTAATTTTAGGATTGTAATCCCAAAATTCACATAAAATTTGGGATTATAGTCCCGATTACTTACCTTTGCTGCAATAAATTAAAATCATAAGGATATGATAAGGCGCACATTACAGGACGTGATAGAGAATGACATGTTCCAGAGGAAGGCTATCGTTGTCATCGGAGCTCGGCAGGTCGGGAAAAGCACTTTGTTCAATATGCTTCTGGAGCACTGCGACGAGCCTGTTCTACGCCTGAACTGTGACGAGCCTGAAGTCCGGACACTGCTGACGGATGCCGGCACATCGGACTTGAAGCTGCTCATCGGAAAGAACCGGATTGTGATGATTGACGAGGCCCAGTCTGTTTCAGGAATCGGGATGACACTGAAACGCATAGTTGACAATTTCCCCGACATCCAGCTGCTTGTCACCGGTTCATCTTCATTTGAACTTCGGAATAAATTGAATGAACCTCTGACCGGAAGGAAATTTGAATATCAGCTTTTTCCAATTTCATCCGCCGAGATTTGTGCATCCGAAGGACTGCTCCATGTCAGACAGACTCTTGAACAGAGGCTGATTTACGGGTCATATCCGGAAGTTTTCTCCCGCCCGGAAGAATCGAAGAAGATATTGATGGACATCGCCGGAAGCTACCTATATAAAGATCTGCTTGCCATAGAGGACATCCGCAGACCTGTCCTGCTCGAAAAGCTTCTGACCGCCCTTGCCCTGCAGCTGTCATCCGAAGTGTCCTACAACGAACTCGCCCAAACCGTAGGAACGGACAACAAGACAGTGGAGAAATACATTGACCTGCTGGAAAAGTGTTTCGTCGTGTTTCGCCTCAACGGATTCAGCCGTAACCTGCGAACCGAACTGAAAAAAAGCAAGAAGATATATTTCTACGACAATGGCATCCGTAACGCAATTCTTCAGAACTTCGCCCCTCTCTCCATGCGTCAGGACACAGGAGCGCTATGGGAGAACTTTGTGATAGGCGAACGGATGAAACAGAATCATTATGCCGGAAATTTAGCGAAAAGCTATTTCTGGCGCACCACCCGGCAGCAGGAAATTGATTATGTAGAAGAGAAAGACGGACGCTTCACTTTGTTCGAGATGAAGTTCAACCCTAAAAAAGCCTCAACTAAATTGCCCAAGGCATTCCTCGAAACCTATGACGTCGAGCAGACCGCCATCGTCACTCCCGACAACTGGACTGAATGGCTGCTGTGATGGCGCGATGCCGTAAATTTCATCGGCAGGATTTCGAGAAAATTTGTATCTTTGCGGGTTATTTGTTTTTTGAGAAAATTTTAAACTTAAGGGATATGTCATTAAGCTTACTTCAGAGCATTGCGGACACGGCGGCGACGGTTTCGGAGGTCGTGGCGACTCCTGTGCAGCAGGAGGTGAAGATGTCTTACTTCGAGCTGGCCAAGTCCGGCGGATGGCTGATGATTGTGCTGCTTCTGCTCTCAATCGTGGCAGTCTATATCTTCGCGAGCAAATGGTGGATGATTCACAAGGCCGGGAAGGTGGAAAAGAACTTCATGAATGAAATCAGGGACCTCATACACGAGGGAAAGATAAAGTCGGCGGTTTCGCTCTGCCAGAAATATGACACACCGTCGGCAAGGCTTGTCGAGAAGGGTATCGAGAGAATCGGAAGGCCGCTTCAGGACATCCAGACTGCCGTCGAGAACATGGGCAGCGTCGAGGTCGCAAGGCTTGAGAAGGGTCTGCCCATGCTGGCGACAATCGCCGGAGGAGCGCCTATGATCGGATTCCTCGGAACGGTGACCGGAATGATCCGGGCATTCTTCAATATGTCCACCGCAGGCAGCAACATCGACATATCGCTGCTCGCCGGAGGCATTTACGAGGCGATGGTGACGACCGTCGGAGGTCTCGTCGTCGGAATCCTCGCATACTTCGCCTACAACTACCTGACCTCGCAGATTTCAAACCTCGTGTTCAAGATGGAGTCGGTCACGATTGACTTCATGGATCTTCTTCACGAGCCTGCGGAGAGCGGGAAATAAGGGTAAGCGACTGATACTTTGAGAATACAGATAGTTTAGGGAATATGGCTATAAGGAGAACAACAAAGGTGGATTCGGGATTCTCGATGTCTTCGATGACGGACATCGTGTTCCTGCTCCTCATATTCTTTCTGGTCACATCGACGCTGATAAGCCCGAACGCGCTGAAGCTCATGCTCCCCAAGAGCACGGGACAGGTGTCGGCAAAGGCCACGGTGAGCGTTTCGATTGCCGACCACGGGAACGGGGACTACACCTATCATATAAACGGGGACAGGAACCCGGTTCCGTTCGGCGAGGTGGAGGACGACCTGATTGACCTGCTTCAGGGCGAGGACGACCCGACTTTCTCGATTTATGCGGACGAGACGGTTCCGATCAAGGAAGTGGTGCAGGTGATGAACATTGCGAAACGCAATCATTATAAAGTGATAATGGCAACACAGCCAGAATAGAATGGAAGAGTACAAGCAGGACAGGGAAAAGCAGAGGAAGCTGTCGCGGGCGGCCGGAATAGGGCTGACGGTGGCGGTGCATGCTGTGGCGTTGTCCTGCGCGTGCTTTGCCGGAATGACATATCTGGACCCGCCGCCTCCGGAGAGGGAGGAGATTCTGATTGATTTTGACGACCCGGAGGTTGAGGAGGTGAAGCCTGAAAGGAGATGGAGCCGGACGCGGGTAAAGTCGCCGGAGCCTGACAGGACAAGGCCGGACGAGCTGGTGAAAATGTCGAAGGCACAGATGGAGGGGACGAAACAGAATGTCGCGCAGGAGGCTACCGTAGGGCCGGACGGGGACGTGGAGGTGAACGAGCCTAAACGCGAGAAGGAGATAAACAGAAGGGCGCTGTTCCATGCCGCGGACAATCCGGAGGCGAAGGACACGCTCGCGCCGCAGACCGCACACACCGCAAGCGACGAGCTGGAGACAGGGCACGCGAGCGGAAACGTGGAACGCGGGAAGATTTCCGGAGAGCCGAACGCGAGGCTTGAGGGACGCAGCGTAGTCGGGCATCTTGCACGGCCGGCCTACAACATCCAGAAGGAAGGCACGGTCGTTGTCAGGATAGCGGTCGATCAGAACGGCAAGGTCATCGAGGCGATACCGGGAGCCGACGGGACGACCGTCACGGACAAGACTCTGTGGAACGCGGCACGGAACGCGGCGATGGAGGCGAGGTTCTCGAAGACCACGGACGTGACGAAGATGAAGCAATACGGAACTATTACGTATATATTCAAATTAAAATAGAACAATCATATCAGGCTGACGTGAAGTCAGGAATATTTAATCTTTAAACGCCGGAAAGGCAAAGAAAATGGAGAACAACGAAAGAGGTGGTAACGACCACAGCACTGAAGGCCGTAGGGAGTACGGCAACAACGAATCAAGACCTTACAGGTCACATTCAGAGAATGGCGGGAGACGCCGCCGCATCATCACGGGCAAAAGGGAGGAGCGCCCGTACATCACGTCATCGGACAGCGGAGAGGCCTTCGCAGAGAGGGGTGAACGCCGTCCTTACGGAGAAAGGAAACCTTACGGAGAGAGAAGAAGCTTCGGTGACAGGCCGGCAAGGCCATACCGCGCGTCCGCTGAGGGCGAGAACAGCCACGGAGAGCGCCGTTCCTACGGGGACAGGAAGCCGTCGTTCGGCGGTGAGAGGAGACCTTACGGAGACAGGAAACCATCCTACGGCAGCGACAGGCCTTCGGGAGAGCGCAGGCAGTTCCGTCAGGCAGATGGAGAGAACAGCTACGGAGAGCGCCGTTCCTACGGGGACAGGAAGCCGTCGTTCGGCGGTGAGAGGCCTTCCGGAGAGCGCCGCGGCTTCGGCGAGAACAGGAAACCGTCCTACGGAGAGGGAAGGAAGCCTTCCTTCAACGGCGACAGAAAGCCGGGATTCAAGAAGGCGGCTCCGGGAGGAAAGCCGGGATTCGGCGGCAAGCCGGGAGCGAAGGGAGGCAAGAAACGTCCTGCACCTAAGCCGATGTTCCGCGCCGAGGACGAGAGCGGAATCGGGCAGATGATTAACAGGAGGAAGGAATTCGAGCAGGAGAGGCTGTCCGACAACGACAACGTGGCAATTCCGTTCAAGGAGGAGTGCCGTCTGAACAAGTACATCGCCAATTCCGGAATATGCTCAAGGCGCGAGGCCGACAACTTCATACTCGCGGGCTGCGTAACCGTCAACGGAAGCGTGGTCACCGAGCTCGGAACGAAAATCAACGTCACCAAGGACGATGTCCGCTTCAACGGGGAGAGGCTTCACGGCGAGGAGAAGGTCTATATCGTTATGAACAAACCCAAGGGCTTCGTGACCACGACTTCCGACCCGCACGCCGAGAAGACCGTGATGGACCTTCTGAAGAAATGCACCGCGAGGGTGTTCCCTGTGGGACGGCTCGACAAGAACACCACCGGAGTGCTGATGTTCACCAACGACGGGGAGATTGCCGAAAGGCTCACGCACCCTGCATACGACAAGAAGAAAATCTATCAGGTTTCGCTTGACAAGGACCTCTCGCAGGAGGATTATGACAAGATTCTCGCGGGCGTGACGCTTTCGGACGGAGATGTCGCGGCTGACGCCCTCGACTACATCGAGGAGAACGACCACCGCAAGATAGGAATCGAAATCCACTCCGGCAAGAACCGCATCGTCCGCCGCATCTTCGAATCGCTCGGCTACGACGTGAAGGCGCTTGACAGGGTCTATTTCGCGGGCCTCACCAAGAAGAACCTCAAGAGGGGCGACTGGCGCTACCTCACCGAGGGCGAGGTCAATATCCTCAAGATGGGCGCGTACATTTAGTCCGCGCAAGTCATGAGCGAGAACAAGAATAATGTAACCACAAGGCACAGGGCTGGATTTGTCAACATCATCGGGAATCCGAATGTCGGCAAATCCACTCTTATGAACGCCCTTGTCGGTGAAAAGCTGTCCATAGTCACGGCCAAGGCACAGACGACGCGGCACAGGATTATGGGAATAGTGAACGGGGACGACTACCAGATTGTCTATTCCGACACCCCGGGAATCCTGAAGCCGAACTACCGCCTGCAGGAGAGCATGATGAATTTCGTGGAGACGGCAATCGGCGACGCGGACATCATCCTCTATGTGACGGACACCGTGGAGAAGCCTGACAAGAACGAGGAGTGGATTGCGAAGCTCCAGAGACTCGAATGCCCGATTGTGCTGGTCATCAACAAGATAGACATAAGCACGCAGGAAAAGGTGCTGGAGCTGATGGCGTGGTGGAAGGAAAGGCTGCCGAAGGCGACCATATTCCCGGCGTCGGCACAGGAAAGGTTCAATCTCGAAAACATCTATGACGCGATTGTCGCCGCACTGCCCGTTGCTCCGCCGTGGTATGACAAGGATGTGTTCACGGACAAGAACCTGCGATTCTTCGCATCGGAGATTATCCGGGAGAAGATTTTCCTGAACTATTCCCAGGAGGTGCCGTACAGCTGCGAGGTCGTCGTGGAGCAGTTCATGGAGGGCGAGGAGAGATATGAAATCAGCGCCGTAATCTATGTGATGAGGGAGTCCCAGAAGGGAATCATCATCGGAAAGGGAGGCGCGATGCTGAAGAAGGTCGGCACGCAGGCGCGCATCGACATGGAGGATTTCTTCCAGAAGAAGGTCTTTCTCAACCTCTTCGTCAAGGTCGATGACGGCTGGAGGGAGAGCAAGAAGGAACTGAAGAGGTTCGGCTACGAATGGTAAATAAAATGTACTGACTATGAGCAAGAAGGACGATTTGGAAACGCCGGAAAACGAGGAACTTGAGAACGGAGTTTCCGGGGATATGGCTTCATCTGACGACAATTCCGAAAACGGAATGACATCTTCTGACGAAGAGTCCGCCGAGGATTTGGAGGATGAGGATGCTCCGGAGAATGACGGAACGGAGGAAACTGACGCCGAGGTTCCCGACGGGGAGGCCTCCGGGAAGTTTGACAAGCTTCTCGGGGAGGACAGTCGGCATTTCAAGCTGTCCGGAATGTTCAAGGAATGGTATCTGGACTATGCGTCCTACACCATCCTTTACAGGGCGGTGCCGCACATAGTCGATGGACTGAAGCCTGTGCAGAGGCGTGTGCTGCACGCGATGTACAAGATTGACGACGGGGCTTACACCAAAGTCGCGAACATCATCGGACAGGCCATGCAGTACCACCCGCACGGAGATGCCTCAATCGGGGGCGCCCTCGTGCAGCTCGGTCAGAAGGGGCTGCTCATCGACTGTCAGGGAAACTGGGGAAGCATCATCACGGGCGACGCCAACGCCGCTCCGCGATACATAGAGGCACGCCTGAGCAAGTTTGCCAAGGAGGTAGTGTTCAATCCGAAGACGACCCCGTGGATGACCTCATACGACGGCCGCAACCAGGAGCCGGTGGAACTGCCGGTGAAATTCCCGCTGCTGCTCGCGCAGGGCACCGAGGGCATCGCCGCCGGCCTTGCCTCGAAGATTCTTCCGCACAACTTCAACGAGCTGATTGACGCGTCGATAGCCATACTGGAGGACAAGCCGTTCGAGATTCTTCCTGACTTCCCTACCGGCGGCTACGCGGACTGCTCGAAATACAACAACGGAAAGCGCGGCGGTGTGATAAAGGTTCGTGCGAAAATCGAGAAGATTGACAAGAACACCATCGCGATTACCGAAATCCCCTACGGCAAGACGACCCACCTTCTGATTGACTCCATTCTCAAGGCGAAGGACAAGGGCAAGATAAAGATTCGCAAGATTGAGGATCTCACCACCGAGAAGGCGGAGATATTGATTCATCTTCCGAACGATGTTTCGCCGGACAAGACGATTGACGCGCTCTACGCCTTCACGGACTGCGAGGTCTCCATATCCCCGAACACCTGCGTCATCATAGACAAGAAGCCGCAGTTCCTCGGGGTCGATGAAGTCCTGCGCTACGACACTCTCCACACGAAGGACCTTCTCCGTCAGGAACTTGAGATTCGTCTCGGCGAACTCGAAAGCGACTGGCACTACAATTCCCTCGAACGCATATTCTTCGAGCAGAGGGTCTATAAGATTCTTGAAAAGGACGACGCGAAGACATGGGAAATCCAGCTGAAGGAGGTGTTCGCGAAGATGAAGGAATATCAGAGCCTTCTCAAGCGCGAAATCCTCATGGAGGACATTCTCAAGCTTGTCGAGAAGCCTGTGCGCAAGATTTCAAAGTTCGACACGAAGGCTGTCGATGAGAAGATTCGGGGCATCGAGGACGAGATGGACGAGGTCCGGAACAATCTCGAACATCTCACGGAATACACGATACGGTGGTTCAGCAGCCTCAAGAAGAAATACGGCAAGGACTGGCCGAGGCAGACGGAAATCACCGGCTTCGAGAGCATCGCCGCGACGAAGGTCGTGAACAACAACGCGAAGCTCTATGCCAACCGCGCCGAGGGATTCGTGGGAATCGGGCTGAAGAAGGACGAGAACACGGAATTTGTCTGCGACTGCTCGGATATGTCCGAATTTGTCGTGATTATGAAGGACGGCAAGTACAAGGTGATGAAGGTCGGGGAGAAGGTCTATGTCGGGCAGGATTTCCTCTATGTGGGTCTGTTCAACCGGGGCGACGAGCGGACGATTTACAATGTGATTTATCGTGACGGCAAGGGTCCGGTAAGCTACGCGAAGAGGTTCGCGCTCACTTCGATTACCCGTGACAAGGACTATGACATCACGCAGGGCACGCCGGGTTCAGTGATTCAGTGGCTCACGGTCAATCCGAACGGCGAGGCGGAGACGGTGAAGGTCTATCTCAAGGCGAAGCCTAAGCTGAAGAAGCTCATCGACGAATACGATTTCTCGCAGCTCGACATCAAGGGACGCAGTTCACGCGGAAATGTCGTGGCGAAAAAGAACGCCGTGCAGAAGATTGCGCTCAAGTCCAGGGGAGCATCGACCATCGGCGGCAAGGACATCTGGTTCGACGCCGACATCCAGAAGCTCAACGACGAGGAGCGCGGCCAGTATCTCGGCCAGTTCAACACCGGCGACCACATCCTCGCGGTGTTCAAGGACGGAACCTACTACACCACCGGCTTCGACCTGAGCAGCCGCTACCAGGGCGAGCTTCTCCTCATCGAGAAATATGAGGTCGGCAAGACCTTCACCGCGCTCTACTACGACAAGGCGGCGAAGTCGTTCTATGTCAAGCGGTTCTCCTTCGACGTGAGCGACAACAACCCCGTCCCGTTCATCGCGGACAGCAAGGGCTCCTATCTCGTCGCCCTGAGCGAGGACAGGCATCCGCAGTTCGAGATTGTCTTCGGCGGAAAGCACGCGCACCGCGAACCCGAGAAGGTCGATGCCGAGGAGTTCATAGCGAAGAAGGGACTTGCGGCGAAGGGCAAGAAGGTCAGCGCGATGGACGTGAAGAAGGTGCGCTTTGTCGAGCCGCTTGTGAAGCCGGAGGACAAAGTCGAGGAGCCGGAAGACGCTGAAGGCGCTGACTCAGCAGCCGAGACACAGGATGTTCAGGCGGGAGCGGCGGCAAAGGATGCGGGCAGGGGCGAAGCGACGGTCGTGCAGGTGACCCCGGACGAGCCGCTGGACCTCAACTTGGATGATGAACCGACTTTATTTTGACCCGTTCTGTTTGTAAATTGACCCGCCAGTCCCTCGTGACGCTCAATGTCATTCCGAGCAGTTTCAATTTGGAAGGGAATATGCCGGAAGTGATTGTTTGCATAATGTCATTCCGAGCGGAACGAAGTGAAGTCGAGTGAATCTTTTCAAGTAAACCTTTGAGCATAAAGATCTCTCACTCCGTTCGAGATGACAATATTCATGTTCGGATGACAATATTCGTGTTCAAGATGGTACATTCATGAACAGAATGGCGTTTCCACACTGCTACAGACAGAATAAATGATTATAACATTAACAGGAATGATGGGATGCGGAAAGAGCAGCGTCGGCAGGGAACTGTCGGGGCTGCTTTCGTGGCCTTTCGTCGATTTGGACGAATACATCGAGAGCCGCGAGGGACGAAGCATCCGGGATATTTTTGAGAGCGAGGGAGAGGCGGCGTTCCGGAATATGGAGCTGGAGGCTCTGAAGGAAATCCTGTCTCAAGCAGCCGCCTCAGAGCCCGGTCAAGGAGTCACATCAAAACTCGGCGACGCTAAAAGCTCCGAAGCAGCCGAAGCGACGGGCAAAACCTCCCCCGCAACAAGCCGCCCGCAGGCCCGAGACATTATTATTGCCCTCGGCGGAGGCACGCTCACCACGCCGGAGTGTGCGGAACTCGTCTCCGCCCGCACATTCTGCATCTATCTGAAAGCCTCCCCCGCCACACTCCTCTCCCACCTCGAACACGAATCCGCAGGCCGCCCGATGCTAAACCCCACCGACACAAAAACAAGCACTTACGACGCGGGAACAAGCACCGACAACACGGAAACAGTCATGCCCCAGAACTCGCACCCAAGTTCATCAAAGAACACCCCAAGTATCTCATTAAAAGCCCCCTACCAGCAGCTTCTCCGGCGCATCACAACTCTGCTCTCCCGGCGCGCCCCCATCTACGAAGCAACCTCCCGCCACACAATCTCAACAGACGGCCTCTCCATCCCACAAATCGCCGCCGCAATCTCCAAACTACCGAACAAATAGGTCACAAATCACCGAACGAAATCGCCATAATTTACCGAACGAATTTGTCACAATTTACCGAATTTGCTCTTAAATATTTAATAATCAATCAAAACAAGAAAATCAAGCCATGGAGTGTTCGGGCACAATCTCGATTCGCATTCCAAGGGCATTAACAATCCTGTAGAATGTCCCGACGCTCGGAATTATTGCGCCCCTCTCGACTCTTGATATATAGGATTTCGACGCGTTTATCTTGTCGGCGACCTCACTCTGCGTCATCCTCGCTTCTTTTCTCGCCTCCAAAATAATCTGACCGGAATAGAAGTCGTATGCCCGTTCCTCAGCACGCGCCCGCTCCGGTGTGCCGACGGTGCCGAACTCCTTGTCGAGAACAGCATCATAATCAACGATTTGATGATTGTTTGTCTGCATAATACTCATTCTTAATGTTTATTGCCTTTTCTATCTCCCTTAACGGCGTTTTCTGCGACTTCTTTCGGAATCCATTGAACAAGACAACTATGCTCCCCTCATCAAAAATAAAGAATACCCTAAAGATATTTCCTTCGTACAATGTCCTCAATTCATAGATTCCATCCCTAAGATGCTTGACAAATTTTGTGGATATACGGTTCTGAGCCTTAAGCAGAAGCAAGCCATATTTGATTTTCTCCTGCTCCTTTGGTGTCAATGTCTCCATAAAACTTTCAAAGTATCCGCCATAGCTGACAATTCGCCGTGTCATGGTGCAAAAGTACAAAAAGTTTCAATATAATACAACTATAGACATAAAATAAAAGCGCACCCATCCCTGAGGGCCGCAGCAATAGTCGGAAAAAATGTTGAAACCATAGGCAAACCTAAAAAAAGAAATGCAAGATTTTTCTTTTTCTTATACTCATGTAATTTTTTCTTTACATCAACAATAAAAATGACGGATTATTTTCTGTTTTTATAGATTCTATAAGTGAAAGAAAAACATAAAAATCCTGGATAATTTCACTTTATCTCGTATTTTTTACCACTTAAAGTGAATTTATCCCGGACTTTTTACAAAGGTTGAAAAAACCGTCTAATGTCATTTACCATTATTGTTTTGCGGTAAGTGGTTCAAAAAAAAATGATTTAGCGCACAACTATACGGCCGGATAAGTTATCGAACAAGTTTTACATTTGCGTGAGAGCGGGCGAAATTCGGACTTTTTTACCGAATTTCGCCCGCTCTCACGCAAAATAACTATATTTGCAAAAATATTGAACTCGCATGGAAATCGTAGGACGCAAGCATGAAATCAGTATGATGGAACAATTCCACCAGTCCGGAAGGCCGGAATTTATTGCGCTGTATGGCAGAAGAAGGGTCGGCAAGACATATCTCGTCGAGCAACTCTATGGGAATCGCCTGCATTTTTCCGTAACCGGAGTCATAGAGGGCAAAAGAAAAGATCAGGAGACGGTCTTCATGAATGCTCTGAAACGGATAGGATATACAGGACCGGGATTCAAGAGCTGGTACGAGGCATTCGAGATTTTGAAGGGGATTCTTGACAGAAAAATCAAGCAGGGCGAGCGTTGCGTGCTCTTCATCGATGAACTGCCGTGTTTCGACACCATCAGGGCAGGTTTCGTCAAGGCATTCGGAGACTTTTGGAACGACTGGTGCCTCAAGCATCCGGAGGTTATGCTCATCGTCTGTGGAAGTGCAACCACATGGATGATAAAGAACATCATAGACAGCCACGGGGGACTCCATAACCGAATAACCCACGAGATGCATATTCACCCGTTTACATTAGGAGAAACTGAACAATACCTCCTCTCCAAGGGCATTGAATGGGACAGGCTCTCAATCGTTCAGATATATTCCGTTTTGGGAGGCATTCCTTACTATCTGAGCCTTATTGACAAAAGTGACAGTGCAGCGTTGGCGGTAGATCATCTTTTCTTCGGCAGAGACGCTGAGCTGAAAAATGAATATGCAAGACTCTTCAATTCCCTCTTCAAGGCGCCGGAACCATATATGCAGATAGTCGGAATGCTATGCAAAAACCGCAGGGGAATGACACGGGACGAAATATCCTCCAAGATGTCCGGCAAAGACAACGGGCACCTCAGCGGTTATCTCGACAATCTCGTGGAATGCGACTTTCTGAGACTTTATTATGTAAAGGACTCCAAAGGGAAGAAATTGAAGAAAACCGGAGGCATTTACCAGATGACCGATTTTTTCACCATTTTTCACGACGCGTTCCTGTCATCCCCGACGACAGACCAGCACTTCTGGAGCAACCACCTTGGCTCAAGCAAAATTAACAACTGGCATGGACTGGCTTTCGAACGCATCTGCATGTATCACATAGAACAAATCAAGCAGGCTCTCGGAATCTCGTCCATCAGTACGGAATATTACAGTTGGAGAAGCCGCCAGGTGGAATCCGGAGCTCAGATTGACATGGTGATAGAACGTGCCGACCGAATGATAAATGTCTGTGAGATGAAGTATTCCGAAGCTGAATATTCAATCCAGAAGGACGAAGACATGAAGCTCAGGAACAGAGTGAGTGCCTTCCGAGAAGAATCCGGGACAAAATATCCTATCCACAAGACAATCGTGACGACCTTTGGCCTCAAACGCAACGCATATTCAACGGCAATCAACGAGGTCGTGACCATGGACGATTTGTTCAAATAGCGTGAGCGCGGGCGAAATTCGGACTTTTTTACCGAATTTCGCCCGCCCTCACAACAAATTAATCCAATCCCGACTGTCACTTAAACCCCTCGAATTCGATGGGATTAAATGAACCTCTGAACTTGCAGATCCTCTCCGGAAAGCTTCTCAACCCTCCGGACTCCCGATTGCGCCCCTGCTGAAATTTATCTATTCCCGGGTATCAATTTCTCCCATCAGATGATATATATAATTCTGGAATTCAACATTATAATCATCTGAGCACCTCTTCCATGCATCTTTATAATCTGATGCAGCCAAACAATTCCGCATACCTTCTTCCCAGAAATTCCAAACATCAGATAGAATGTATCCACATCTATGAAGATAGAACTCCTCACTGCACAAATTGAAATACATCACAATCCGTTTAGGAATGCCTCTGGAATCCATCTGCATCCCGTCAGATGCCAGCAGTATTTCCTGATAACGATGTGTGAACTCCTTGAAGAAATCCAGTTTATATTGTTTCTGCATCTGCACTGCATTGTAAGTCAATGTGATTGCTGTGATTATCAATGGTATCAACACAGAAAGTATTGATAACATCTCATACAAAGTCAAAGAATTTTCCATCTGAAAATCTTATTATCGTGTGAAATACCGCATATCTGCCCCGACTGGCTTGATTATTTCTTTGGATGAACCGGCAGGTTCCGCCTTCAGGCAGGAACCTGTCAGTTCTTGAGGCAGCGGACGGACAACCCGTTAGAACGTTCGCTGTAGTAGTCGCAGATTTCCACTCCAGCTTCCGAACTATCGAAGTACAGGTACCTGATGTAACGGTTGCTGCCGCTGTTGCGCACCGTGGACGACCAATAGTTGCCGCTGGAGCCCAAATTTTTCCATCCGCGTCCTTCTTTATATCCAGCCATTGGGAGAAAGACGGCATCAACGCCATCCTTGTAAGGAGTGGAACCGGAAAACCACATGCCATTCATTCCGTCATAGTCTACCGGCACGGAATAAAACTGAGACAACTGATCCAATTCTGTTCCAGTCGGAAGTCTCCAGCCGTCGGGGCAGGCCTTGAGAGCCTGCTCGTAGGTAAAGAGTTCGCCATACGGATTGTCTTTCGTGGCTCCGACATTTTTCGTGGCCCATTTAAGGCCGCCGACCTTGACATAGGACTTGCGGCTGTAAGAACGCTCCCAGGCACTTTTTGTGCAAGAACTGAGGGCAATTGCCGCAACACCGCACGCAAGAAATACAAATAATTTTTTCATCTCATCATGAGAGTTTTGTTCCCGCCAGACTCCGGACGGACGTTTGCGAAAAAGAAAGTGTGGAGTCTGATTCGTCCGTCTCAAAGAAGGTTCTGGCAAAACCTGAAAGTAAACAGACAAGAACAATCCCCACACCCGTATCGATGGTGCTGAACACACGCAAACGAATACAGATGACGGTGCCGTCGTTGTCCCTACTTTCATTGAAAACTGCCAGATTTTCTTTGAAGGACAGTGCGAAAACACTTTCACCAATATGTCTGTCGCAGACTTTCATCCGCAACGACGCAAAGGTAAGTAAAAGTTTCTGTTTGTCAAAGCAGCGCCGCCATGAGGATTGTTCTCAACCTCAAAGATAGCGACGCTTCAACTTATTTGAAGAGTAAGCAATAGGAAGTGATTGGGAATAGGGGCAAATGCCCGGACTTTTTATAAAGGCTTGAACAAATCGCCGAGTGTCACCGGCCAAAGGGAATGGAAAACTACTCGAAAAGGTCATCAGCAACAACCTCACTGTCAACGATTCCGCGATGTGCGCCGTCAGCCACGCCGAAAGTCGTTATGAATGTGCAGGAGAGAGACTTCGGCGTTCCTGTCTTTTCCTTGAACAGCAGAATCCTATCCCTGAGTGTCCGTTCATAGTCGGCGGTGACGGGGAATTTTGTTGAGCAAAATTTCATTTCGCACAGGTTTATGACATGATCGCCGCGGTCTATGACAAGGTCAATCTGCGCTCCCCGTTCCTTACCATCAGGCAAAGCTCTGTATCTCCATGATGAGGCACTCGTCGATATACCAGAGATTCCAAGTCTCTGCCTTATCTGGTTCAGATGAGTGAGGCAGACGAGTTCAAACGAAATTCCCTGCCACGACTCGACGGAGCGGGAATTGTAGTTGTGCTGCCACCATTGCTCATCCTTCGTGTCGAATGATTTGATGAACTTGAAATAGAACAAGGTGTAAAAATCAATGAGCCGATACAATGTCCCACGTGACTTATTCCCGAACTGCGTGTATGACAATATGAAATCACATCTCTCAAGGTTTCTCAGAACCGTCGCGAGAGTCTTCCCATCGAGTCCTGTAGCCTTGCGTATTTCCGTCGATGTGAGTCCCGACTTGTTTTTATACAAGGCTTCCGTGACTTCGAGATATTTGCCTGAATTGCTGAATATTGCATTGTAAAGTTCATCGAACTCAATCCGCATCGCGCCGTTTTTCCGGAAGAAAAGGTAGTCGATGTTCTCAATCATAGTCTTTGCCGGGTCGAGCAGGCTGAGATAAAAAGGGATTCCGCCAAAGACCATATAGAGTTTCAGTATCTGGTAGCGATCCCAGCCTATCCGACGGCTGCGCAGATAGTCTTCGGTCTCCCTCAGCGTGAACGGACGCACATAAATGTTGTTGGTTATCCTCGCGTGCAGCCCTCCGGGATTTTCCACAAGCTTGTCCATCATCCAAGAGGACGCCGAGCCGCTTGCCACAAACATTATGTCGTTCCGTCTGGAGCCCCAAGAATTCCAGAAAGTCTCCAAAGCCTCCACAAACTCTGACTTCGGAGTGTCAATCCACGGCATCTCATCTATAAACACCACTTTCTTCCGCAATTCGTCGATGGATTCAAGGTACTCCTCCAACGCGTCAAACGCATCTGACCAATCCGAGAATTTCGGTTGAGCCGGCAACCCGGCGGCCTTCTTGAGAGCCTTCGAAAAATTGCGCAGCTGCTTGTCTTTTGAGAGACGATTGCCCCCGACGAAAGAGAAGTCATACTGCCCATGAAAAAAAGTGTCGATAAGGAAAGTCTTTCCTACACGACGGCGCCCATAGACAATCACAAACTCCGAACGGTCCGACTCCATACAGCGCTTCAGTTCCGCAAGCTCGTTTTCCCTTCCAATAATTTTCTGCATACCCGATTGTTTCCCGCAAAAATACAAAAAGTCCGAGATAATTCCACATTATCTCGGCATTTTTGCCACTTAATGTGAATTTATCCCGGACTTTTACAATGGCTTGAACAAATCGTCGAGCGCCATCTGACATTATTGTTTTGCGGTAAGTGGTTCAAAAAATGCGTTAGCGCACAACTATACGGTCGGATAAGTTATCGAACCAGTTTTACATTTGCGTGAGAGCGGGCGAAATTCGGACTTTTTTACCGAATTTCGCCCGCTCTCACAACAAAATCAATCCAATCCCACCTGTCCCTAAACCCCTCGAATTCTATGGGACTAAGTGGACCGCTGAGCTTGCTGTTCCTCTCAGGAAAGCCTCTCAGCCCTCCGGACTCCCGATTACTCCCCTGCTAAGAATCTTGTAAGAACATCAATTATTGGCCAAAGCTATTACCTCACTGATGTTATTGGATATTATATCGTCTATGTTTACAATGCGATTCCGCATTATATCAGGCACATATTCAGACTCAACTTTATCATCACACTCAAATATTGAGAATTGTTCTCAACCTCAAAGATAGCGACGCTTCAACTTATTTGAAGAGTAAGCAATAGGAAGTGACGGAAAATTTAGTGATTGCCCGGACTTTTTACAAAGGCTTGAACAAGTCGTCGAGCGTCACGACGCTTTGAATCTCGCCGGAGCATTCATTTGGAACGAGGCCGGAAGATGCAATCATGGTCAAGTGTAGGGCGGATTTTGTTCCGGTCGTTTCACGGAAATCCTCCATTCTTTCATTCATTTCAGCGAGGTACTTTTCCGTGACCATGTATGGGCGGACTGAGAATTTTGCCTCACACACATTGATTACCTGGTCGCGGCGCTCTATCAGCATATCTATCTGCCGTCCCTTTATGCCCTTGTCCTTGTTTCCGGGCCTGTACCACGAGCACACATTGCTCAGTACCCCGCGTATTCCGAGCCGCTCCTTAATCTGCGGAATGTGGCTGAAACATAGCTGCTCAAAGGCATAGCCAGACCAGGCTCTGCGTGAGGGGTCATCAATTGAATTGGACCAGAACGACTCGTCCTTTCCGTCCCCTTTTCTGACGAACTTCAGACAGAACAGAATGAACATATCGCTGAGCTGGTACATTGTGTCGCGGTCCTTTTTGCCGAACGCTGAATATGAACGGACGAAATCGCAGTTCATAAGATTTTCAAGGACAACGGTAAGCGTTCCTCCGTCCGAAAATTTCACATCATCATATATCTCTTTCCTCGTCATGCCCTTTGACCGTTTTGCAAGAGTCTCTATTACACGACGATATATCTGGGAGTCCTTGAACAATGACTTCAGCAGCACATTGTATTCGCCGTCCAGCTCCGCATTTTTCCTGAAGAAAAGGAAATCTATGTTCTGCGGCAGACTGTAGCCCTTTTGAAGCAAGTCAAGGTAATATGGAGTCCCTCCAAGAATCATGAAGCATTCCGCAATCTGATGGCGCGTCCATTTTATTCCCTTCCCTTCGAGGAAAAGTGATGTCTCATGAAGACTGAACTGAGCCAGTTTCACCTTGCGCGTCACCCTGTTGTGAAGTCCGCCCTTCTGCGCGATGACATTGTCGTTCATCCATGTCGTGGCGGAACCGCAAATTATTATCATCAGATTGTCTCGTGACGAGGCCCAGTCATTCCAGAAATTCTCGAACGCACGGACGAATTTGGATTTTGGAGTGTCGAGCCACGGCATCTCGTCAATAAAAACCAATATGCGCCGCTTCCCGTCAAGTGTGCCGAGGTAATGTCTGAGTTGATCGAAGGCCTCGGTCCAGTTCTTTGGCATCGGGTAGAAAATGCCGGAGCATTCCACAAGCTTCCTGTTCCACAAATAAAGTTCGTCGGCGAGTTTCCCCTCGTATTGCCCGGTGACAAAGAAGTCGAACCTGTCCTGGAAAAGCGTCTTCACAAGATACGTCTTGCCTATTCGTCTTCGGCCATACACAGCCACAAGTTCCGGTTTTCCCGAATTATAGGCTTCTTCGAGAAGCCTTATTTCCAATTCCCGACCGATTATTTCCTTTGCCATAAGCATTATTGTTTTGCGACAAAGGTATAAAAAAATGCGTTAGCGCACAACAATAAATAAAATAGTTGTGCGCTAACGCATTGAAAAATCGGGTTAGCGCACAACTATAACGCATTTCATCGGCGGCTATGCCAACAAGGAGTGTATGACTGCCATTACTCAACCACGGCCGGTCTGTCAGCGGCGACCGGTTCTCCGGCGCTTTCTACAGGAGTCCCGCCGTTCTCTTCCTCCTTGAGTTCAGTTCTCCTGAGCTTCAGAACCTCCGTGCCGTCCTTTGAAAGCACGACCGCATTGTCCTTGTCCTCAAACTTCACCTTCACTCCGGTGTTGAGCCCATCGACGACAGCCCTCTCGACATCCGGAGTAGGCCCCATCATCTTGGTCAGACCGATGCTGCCGAACTCAAGCGAATCCCCCTTGAGCTTGTAGCTGCCGAAGAAGCGGTTGATGCTCGTGCATCCGTTCACCCCGCCATTAGCGTCAAATGAGATTGTCGCCTTGTCGAATCCGGTCTCGACCGCGTGTCCCCCGGCCTCGACGATTTCCCAGTCTCCGAGAATCGCCTTTGACGCATCAATCTTCTTTCCTGTTCCGCAGCTGCACAGCACGGCCACGCTCATAATCATAAATATTAACCTTTTCATAATCAATTGATTTTATTAAAAAATAATCCTCACTCCGAGGCAATTAAACATCTTATTTTCCTTCTCAAAAATTCATATATCCGCTCCTCGCCCGGACGACCAGGCTTCCTGTTCACAAAGAGAACCTAAGTCCCGCCCGAAGGCTGAAATTGAAAGGACGCTCGCTATAGATGCAGTTTACGGGCGAACCGTTGCGGAAATAATAGGCAACGCCGGGTTCGACATACAGCCCGACCAGGCGATTGAAACTGTATTGAGCACCGATGTGGGCATTCACCGACCATTGCAGAGGCTCCACCGCTATGCGCCCGTTCTCCGAAGAGACCTTTCTCCCGTCAATGAAATAATCCGTGCGCGTCTTCCCGGCGACACACTTTTCCATCTGACCGCCGGCCGAAGCATACAGGCTGAATCCATTGACTTTCAGTAAGTCGTACTTCAGGGACAACGGCAAACCGATGTAGTGGAGTGTCTGGCGGATGTCGTAGTTGCCGGACGGCGTGCCTGAAGACAAGTCCGAGACGAGGCAGGAATATGTCAGTCCGCTCTCAACGGAAAGCCTGTCAGTGAAGGAGTATGCGACGCTCACCCCGACCTGAACCGGCTGCCAGTTCTTGACAGTTGAGGAGACCTCATTGCCCGAGTTGCTCTGCATCACGCCGGCATATCCCTGACTGTCAGGAAAATCCGCTGATGTTTCAGAGAATCCGTGAATCTGACGGGTGACCGTCGAGCCGTATAACGCGGCATACTCGGAGGCGGAACTGCGGCTGCCGGCGACATTCGAGGCCAGGAGACCGAGACTGAAACCGCTCCGACGTGCCTTGCGGGTCGGCCTGTCGTTTTCCGAAGGCCAGATCTCCGAGGGCAGGTTTCCCGGAAGCCGGTTTTCTGAAGAACCACTTTCTTTAAATTCATTTCTTTTAATCTGATTTCCCGGAGGGACGTCACCCTGAGCATTATTCCACGAAGAGGTTTCCTGCCGTTTCGGGGACTCTTCACCGGAAGCCTTGCCGACCTCACCAGCAGTCGCGTCGGAAGACTCCGAAGTTGCCGACTCCGAATTTTCTGGAAGGATTGTTCTCTCGGCAATATTCTTTTCGGAAGCCTGAGGTGTCGCCGAATATGCCAGAAGATTGGCAGGAACGGAGGAGGCAGCAGATTCAACTGGAGCAGCCGGCTCAACGGCGGCAACAGCAGAAGATCTCAACGGGTCGTCCGAAGCGTCCCGATGTCCCGGAACGGAAAGGAACAGCACCAATGCCACCGCAGCGGCGGCAGGCAGCGCGGCCCACCACCGGCGAGCAGACCGCCGGCCTGAAACAGCAGCCTCTCCACGTGATGCCATTCCAGCCGAAGCCCCGGCATCCGAAGCTCCAGTCCGTGCCCTTTCGGCCGAAACCATCGCTCTCGTAGCCCCTGCCTGATCAATGCCGGCCGAAGCCCCGCCGTTCTCCGCCTCAAGCCCAGCCTCAATCCCCTCCCAGAGCCCTTCCGGTTCCGGTTCGGAGAAATCCGCCTGACTTTCGCGTATTCTGTTCAACCAATCCTCTTTCATATTCATGAAGCTATATCCCAAAGTCTATTTTTCATTTGCCCTGCGCTCCTGCCCCGGAAACATATTCCCGAATCCTTTTCGAGAGAATCTTCTTCGCCCGATGAAACTGGGAGGCCGACGTCGCCTCGCTGATTCCCAGCATTTTCGCAATTTCCCGATGACTCCGCCCCTCGATGACGAAGAGGTTGAAGACCGTCCTGTAGCCGTCGGGGAGTTCGCGTATCATCGAATGCACGACCTCCGGAGGCACGTCCTCGACGGATAGCCCCTCGTCATCGTCCTCTTCCTCAGGCACATCCGGCAGTTCCGGCATAGTCACGAACATATCAAGCCTTCGATTGTCCCTCAGGAATTTGAGGCATTCATTGACGACGACGCGCGTCATCCACGACTTCAGCGAGCCATCGCCGCGCCATTCGAAGCCGTCGAGCGAACGGAAAATCTTTATGAAAGACTCCTGAAGGATGTCCTTAATGTCGTCGCGGCCGGTGATGTAGCGGGAACATACGGCGGAGAGATACTGAACGTAGCGGCCATACAATGCCCTGCGTGCGTCAGCGTCTCCCCGTATCGAAGATTTTATGAGTTCCTGTTCCCGTATCTGCATATTCCCGGAGGGCTATTTTATTTCCTCGTCAGCCACACATATTTTCAAGTACATGCACTCTTCCAGAAGAAACCCGTGCTCAAAAACAAGTCCCCAATCCGAGGAAACTTGCCTTTCCGTGTTTCTGAAGAAATCCGCCCTCAAAAAACCGATGCAAATTTCGTTCAATTGCATCAATCCGAGGCAATCTTCCGCAGTCTTATTCAATCCTGAGACTGAGGTCCACACCCTTGAGCACGGACTGCTTCTGTGTCTCGTCCTCCGACTTGCCGCTGCTGTACTTGTACTTTCTGGATTTCTGCCCTTCGCGGGTGTCGTACTTCAGCGTGAGATCGACCGTCTTGCCCTGTGTGTCAGGAAGTTCGCGCAGGCTGAATGCCACTAAAGAACGCGCAACATAAGAGCCGGCCATATAGTCGTCGCCGTTGGCGTCGTGCCTGAGCACGAGAGTGTAAGGGTCGGCAGGGTCGGTGCCGGTGACGAGGTTGATGTAGTGAACCCGTCCGTAGCGTCCCCACGCCGCGTCAAAGCAGAGGTTGAGATAGCCGTCCTCAATTCCGGTCGCCCAGAGGTCTATGACTGCGACATGATCCTTGCCATATTTCTTCTCGTCCTCGGCCACGCTTCCGAGCGTCGGAACCGGCTTTTTGGTGAGTATGCTGTCGATGGTGTTGATTTCAACGACCCTGTCAAAGCCCTCGCCGCCGTTTTCCTCAGTGCCCTCGCCCTTGTCGGTGATGTTCGCGAGCGCACGCACTTCCTTGCCCCCGAAAAGAGGCTTCTTGACGTTCAGCGGAAGAGCCGTGGTCTTGTCGTCGAGCTGGAGGTAAAATGTCCCCGCGTCGTCAGTCTTGCAGGTCAGGATGTAATTCGGGTAATACTTGGAGTAATCCGTCGTGTTCTTTGAACATGACAGCGAAAGCACCGCAATCGCCGCCATAAGGATGATGTTTCTTGCTTTCATAATATTCGTATTTTTCAATTTCCGAATATATAATCCCAAAACCATAAAATCTTGCATCAAGAACTTTAAAAATAACATGAAACCGTGGGATGAAGAAAAAGATGAGATGCAAGGCGCACGGTGAAGCCAAATACCGCAGCGACCTGATGGTTGTGAGGATTTTGGCAAGACGCGCAACGCGGCAGATCGCTTTTTATTCGCCCACGGACCCGATGTGTGCCAGAATGCTCAAAGTTCCGTCCTCCTTTTTGATAGCCATGCGGTACTTGGCTGTCTCATCATTCCTTGACGATTCCGCTGATTCCGTAACAATGGATTCCGGAATGCAGAAAATGTTGAGGACATCGCCATAGACGGACTCCTTGACGAAATGAATATCGACGCGGATGTGACGGTCGGCGGCAACGAGTTCAATCGGGAGCTCGTCGGCGAGAAGGTCGATGTAGCGGAGAGTGTTCATGTGGCGGTTGAAGTCTATGTCCATATACTTGACCCTGTGCGAAGAACATGGCTCGGCTTCAAACGGCTTCAGCTTCACCGGAGCCGCGCAAGGCAGCGGTTTGTCCGTGACGGTGTGCCCGGCGATGTCCGCAATCTTCGCCATAGGCGCAAGCCTTCTCTGCGCGAAGTCGATGAGACACCAGTTCGACACGGCGCGTCCGAAGCACTTCCCCTCGGAGTCCAGAAAGCGGAAGCATCGGGTCGTAGTCAGCGACGCATATTCCGTAACCCATGTCTCCACAGTGTATTCCTCCTGCTCCATCGGCCTGCGGTCAAGTTCCACCGCCAGCCTCGACAGCACCCACCCGAGGTTCATCCCCGACAGCACGTCAATCCCGAACCCGTTCACCCGGGCATCCTCCCCCGCCGTGTTCAGAATTGCGTTCACTATCGTCGAAAAGCGCGCCTTCCCCGTGAAGTCAATCTCCTGAGGAATGACCGTATATCTATAGAGTCTTGGTTCCATCATATAATTTCACAAACTGTCATTTAGAAGCTGTTTCAATTTTTCTCGCATTTATTTTTATATGTTCGTTCTTTTGGTGTCTTTTTGGTCATATTTTCCCATTTTGCTCGTCATTTAGCACCGCTAAACTCCTCTCAAAACAGAAAAATCTGACTCAAAAATACATCTCAAAATAACTGAACAAAAAATTAAAACAGCTTCTTACACAATTCGCCCGCCTCATCCGGCTGGGCAAACGCCCGCAGGGCACACAAAATCCGTGCAAGATTGCGGGGGAAGTGCGGAATGCCGCAAGAAAAATCGCGGGGGAAATGGGTAAAACGCGAAATAAAATCGCGGGGGATTTCGGAATAAAGAACGTTACATATTGATTATTCGGAATTTATCGATTATTTTTGCCTCTAAATAACAATCACCATGGGACAACGGGTATTCAAACGGAAAATATACGACAACATCCTTGATTGGAAAAGGAAGAATAACGGCAGGACGGCACTGCTGGTTGAGGGAGCGAGACGAATTGGGAAATCAACGATTGTCGAGGAATTTGCCAGGAACGAATACAAATCATACATACTCATCGACTTCAACACGGCCAGCGCGGAAGTCAAGTCACTTTTCGATGACCTGATGAACCTGGAATTCATATTTCTGCGACTTCAGCAGGCGTATTCCACACAACTTTTTGAAAGGAACTCCGTGATTGTCTTCGACGAGGTGCAGCAATGCCCGAAAGCAAGGCAGGCAATCAAATACCTTGTGAAGGACGGTCGATACGACTACATTGAAACCGGGTCACTGATAAGCATACGCAAGAATATCGAAAACATAACGATTCCAAGCGAAGAAGACAGGATACAGATGAATCCGATGGATTATGAGGAATTCCGATGGGCCTTGGGAGACACGGTAACCGTACCTCTGCTCAAGACATTCTGGGAGAAAAAGATACCTCTCGGAGCAGCTCACCGGGATGCGATGCGGAATCTTCGTCTGTACCTGCTTGTGGGCGGAATGCCTCAGGCCGTCAATGCCTACCTTGACACGAATAATCTCCGGACGGTGGATGAGGTAAAAAGAAAAATCATACTCCTGTACAGGGAAGATTTTGCCAAGATAGACAAAACAGGCAAGGTTTCAAGCCTCTTCATGTCCATTCCTGCGGCACTGTCCCGCAACGCATCGCGCTATGTGCCATCGTCTGTAATAGGGAATGTCGCGGACGACAAGATGAGTGAACTGCTGATGAATCTGGAAGACAGCAAGACCGTCAACATCGCACATCATGCCGACGACCCCAACATAGGGCTTCCCGTCAGTGCCAGTTATGATAAATTCAAGATATTCCTCGCGGACACGGGTCTGTTCGTCACGCTGGCGTTCTGGGACAAGGACTTCACGGAGAACATCATATACGATAAACTGCTGAGCGACAAACTTTCCGTAAATCTCGGATATGTGTATGAAAATCTCATTTCACAGATGCTCGTGGCATCAGGGAACAGGCTCTTCTACCACACATGGAAAAAAGACGAGAAGCACTATTTCGAGATTGATTTTCTGCTGTCAAGAGGCGCAAAGCTTTGCCCCGTCGAGGTGAAATCTTCCGGCTACAAGACCCACGCCTCGCTGGACGCCTTCTGCGACAAATACTCCGCCAGAGTCGGCAGCCGCTACCTAATCTACACAAAAGACCTCGCAAAGGACAACGGGACGACTCTTCTTCCGGCCTATATGACGCCTCTGCTGTAGGTTCTTGTCCGCACATTTGAGAATCTTTTCGGAATCTGCATCGAGAACATTCAGCACAGCCGATTGCGGAAATGCTGAATGCTTGGAAAACCCGTATTTCATACATATATTTGAGAACTGTTAATGACAATATTTTGTATTATGAGTTCACAGAACAATATATTGTAGATTTATTTTCGTTAGAAATTCTTCAAGGCAGACTCATTTCCGGCACAACCAGACTGATTTCTCCGACTTTAAGAACGAAATAATCGTGACTAATTTTGCATAATATCTTTGACATAGACCGCGATTAACACGAACTGTCGTGTGTGTTTTTTCTTTACACATTTTGACAAAGTCTTTTTTACTGACATCCTCGTCATTCATAAATCACACCTGTATCGACAGTTTTGAGCACACACAAGCGGATACAGAAACGGTGCTGTAGTCTATCCTTATTTCCTTTGAAACTGTCAGATTTCTCTCTTAAGGACAATGCGAAAACACTTTCACCAAATATGTATGCTCCCGGTCACTCGAACCTTGAGCGTTGCAAAGGTAGAAAATATTTCATTACGAACCGCACCGTCGGGGAATTATTTCGCTGTCAATTTACTCAAAATCCGTCACATAGGAAACATCCTGCAAAACAATCACACAATCCGGCCGTTTTCACGCTGAAATCTGATTATTATGACTATTTTTGCAGAGAACAAATGGAGTGTCGGACATGACGAAAGAGGAATTGATAGAGAGACTTAACGACATCGAATGGGAAGATTTCGAGGTGAAGAGTGCGCGGAATGAACTGCCGAAGAACATTTGGGAAAGCGTCAGCGCCTTTGCCAACTGTTCCGGAGGGTGGATTGTGTTCGGCGTGGCGCAGAACGGGAAGAAGTTCGAGGTTGAAGGCGTCGAAAACGGGGAAAAGATTGAGTCTGACTTTCTGAACACATTGCGTTCAGGAAGCAAGATGAACCATCCGATTCTCCCGGTTTCGAAGAAGTATTCAATTGACGGAAAGACCGTGCTGGCATTTTATATTCCGTCGTCTCCGTTCAAACCGGTGTGGTTCAACAGCATAACAAATACATTCATCCGTTCAGGCTCCGGAGACAGGCGTGCCACTGAGATGGAAATCAACGCGATGCTGAGAGACCAAGCCTTCGGGATAAAATCCGATGAACCTGCTGCCGGAACATCGTTTGATGACATCGACCCGGGATCATTCGACACATTCAGACGACATATAAAGCTATTCAATGAAAGTTACCCCTATGCCGACGCTGAAAATGAAACATTCTGCAGAAAAACCGGCCTCTTTGCACGGGGAAGTTCGGAACTGTGTCTGGGAGGCTTGCTGATGCTCGGAAAACTTGACAGCATCCATCGGTTCATTCCTAATTTCTGGGTTGATTACATCGAGATTCCGGGGACATCGTATAATGATGCCGCACAGAGATATACATTCAGGATGCAGGAGCAGGAAAACCTTTGGGAGTACTATAAGGTAATCATCCAGAGGTTCAGGCTATATACGGACAATCCGTTCACAACCACTCCCGAAGGGGTTTCACCCGAAGATGACTCGCAACTGTATGCGCTGAAGGAAGGACTGGTGAACTTTCTTGCCCATTCCGACTATTTCAGTCCGATGCATCCGACAATCCGGGTCTATACGGACAGGATTGAACTCCAAAATCCCGGAGGTTTCCACATTCCGCTCGACAGACTGGTGTCCGAGGCAATATCGCAGCCTCGTAATCCCTCAATCATCAAGTTGTTCAGGGCTGCGAAACTGGGTGAGAATGCGGGTTATGGAATCGACAAAATCCGGAAGTGGACGGAACTTACGGGAAAGGATGTCGCGTTCAACAGCGAAATCACGTATTCAACCGTGACATACTATCGGCATCTGCCCGGGAATACGGGGGATGGCGGCGTGAAAACTACCGATAAAACTAGCACAAAAACTAGCACAAAAACTAGCACAAAAACTAGCACAAAAACCAAGGTTAAAAATCTAATAATGAGTACAATACGCAATAAACCAGATATTACGCTGAAAGAATTGGCGGTGACGTGCCGTTTATCGGTAGCGGGAGTCAGATATAATCTTGAACAGCTCAGGGATGAAGGCATCCTGCTCCGAGTAGGAAAGAAAGGCGGACATTGGGAGATTCTGAAATAAGAACTACGCCCCAAGGCGAAGTCGAGATTTGAATGAAACAATCAACTTTTAATATCTTATAATTATGGCAACAAAGTATTCCGGAACACAGACCGAGAAAAATCTGGAGGCGGCTTTCGCAGGAGAGTCGCAGGCACGCAACAAATACACCTATTTCGCGTCAAAGGCGAAGAAGGAGGGCTTCGAGCAGATAGCCGCCCTGTTCCTTGAGACGGCCGAGAACGAGAAGGAGCACGCGAAGCTCTGGTTCAAGGAACTTAACGGCATCGGTGACACGGCGCAGAACCTCGCTGCGGCTGCCGACGGCGAGAATTATGAGTGGACAGACATGTACGAAGGTTTTGCAAAGACCGCTGAAGAAGAAGGCTTCCAGGAGCTTGCCGCGAGATTCCGCGCCGCGGCGGCCATCGAGAAGCGCCACGAGGAACGCTACCGCGCACTGCTCAGGAATGTAGAGACAGCGGCCGTCTTCGAGAAATCCGAGGTCAAGGCCTGGGAATGCCGCAACTGCGGACACATCGTCGTCGGCACGAAGGCTCCGGAAATCTGCCCGGTCTGCGCCCACCCAAAGGCATATTTCGAGATTCACAAAGAAAACTACTGATCGGCACAATTGAAACCGGGAAGAACCTTATAGACTGGGAGAGCGGATTTGACACGCCCTCCCTTTCTGTCTTCGATGATGCAAAAATGATTGTCATCTCGTTTTCTTTCACCGGAACTTTTATAAAAAATCCAAAACTTGTGAGAATAGAAATCCAAAACTTATGAGATTCGGAAGAACCTTGGAAGGAATGTTCCGGGCGGACACTACATGTCCGGATAGACGGTGCGGATGAGGGCGGCGGCGAGAGAGGGGGCTATTGACGGGTCGGAGGACATGAGGCGCATGGGGACAGGAGCGTCGTCCTTGCGATACGGCGGCTGGAAGTAGGGATAGTCAAGCAGGTGCATCCCGCAACGCTCGTAGAAGCGGATTCTTCTGGCCGCGACGGGATTGTCGGGCGAAGGAGCCTCAACCTCGAAGACGAACGGCAGACCCTGTGCAAGAAACTTTCCTGTCACTTCCTTGAAGACCTTTTCGCCGAGGCCTTGTCCGCGGACAGAGTGGCTCATCGCGAAATGTTCCCCGTAGGCCATCCCGTCCAGCGTCCACCAGCTTATCATGCCTATCACACGGCATCTGCCAACGATTGCCGAAGAGACACAGTTTGTCTTTTCCCCACCCGGATTCTGAGCTTTTGAGACTGTCGCCGCATCGTCCGCGTCACAACAGTCGCAGGCGGAACCATCCTCAATCACAGCATTATAGAAGAAACGCCCGTCCCCGTCAACTGCCGCCCTGTGCAGCCCGACGTCACGCCGCTCATTCTCGGGGAAACTTCCGAGCCAAATTCTCTCCGTCTCCGCATACAGCGGGCTTTCCGTATTTATCCTTATTATTTCCAACTGTAAAAATCTATTGAGTCAAAACAAGGCGCATCAGCGCCGTGCGGAGAACAGCGAAGCGAGGCCTCGTGCGATAGTGCGCACGGAGCACCACTTCCCCTTCGAGGGGACGGGAGGGGTCAAAATCTAGTCGAAGAACCTCCGCCGCCCGTCATTCCGCCGCCGAAAGAACCGAACGAACCGCCGCCGAATGAACCGCCACCAAAGCCTCCGAAACCTCCAGGACGGCCACCACCCAAACCGGAATTGCCGCCGGAATGCCGACGAGGAATGATTTCGTCAATATAGTTTTCCTCACCGCAGCGGTTGCAGACATATATGTTCCTCAGTCTCCCGGTCTTTACCGATGAAGCAGACTCGATGACTTCGGAACGGACATATTTCATATCCCCAGTGACCCCGCATCCCCGGCAGGTAATCGATTTCCCCATTTTCTTGCGACGTCGCTCCGGAGACTTGAGCGCCACGACGACAAGGGCAAGAAAGATGGACAGCCCCACAATCAGAAGCTCCCAAAGCATGGCATAGTCATCATCACCCGCATCCTCAAACCCGTCCGGATCGACATCCCCCTTGAGAATCCCGTTCACGGCCGAAACGCCGGCGATGAGCCCGGAACCATACTCGCCTCTTTTCATATAAGGAATCATCACATCAGCCTGTATGCGCTTGCAGTAGGCATCCGGCAGCGCGCCCTCAAGACCATATCCGGTGTTGAACACGACCTCCCTCTCCCCCGGAGCCGTCGCCAGCACTATCAGAAGCCCCTTCTCGCTGTCCTTTCCGCCGATTCCCCACTTGTTGAACAGCTCAACCCCAAACTCGTGAAGCGAGCCGTATTTTCCGTTGTCAACCGCAGGGAGCACGACGACCGCAATTTCGGATTGGAGAGAGTCCTTCGCGAAATGACAGAGGGCGTTCAGACTGTCCTTCTGGGACGGGGAGACGACCCCAGAAAGGTCTGTTACATAGCTCCATGAGAGAATTTCCGTCTGCGGGACTGTCTCGACGGTGTATCTTGCCGGTTCGGACGATTCCTGCGCCGGAGCCGCCAGCGGAAGGAGGACTGAAAGAATGACGATTATTAACTTTTTCATTGCATATTGTTTTCCGGCAAACCCGTCGATTCCGCTCCCGATGACAAATGGCCGGAATGACAGAGTTGCCCATGTTTCTTACAAATCATCGCAAAGTTAAGAAAATCATTTGTCCCAATTCAAAAAAGCGGTATATTTGCCACACTAATTATTGGTGGTTATGATACAACTTACAGCCGTAGAGACAGTTGCGACAGCTGCCGAATGGGCAATGCCGGCATGGGCGATGATTCCTTTCGCCCTGATGCTGATTATGATTGCCGTCGGGCCGCTGTTCGCCGGACAATGGTGGGACAAGAACTCCCACAAACTTTTCGTTTCAATCATACTCGGAGCTCCGGTGGCGGCTTTCCTTGTAAGGCATGGCCTTGCGGGGGAGCTCGAACACCAGATTCTGTTCGATTACGGGCCGTTCGTGATTCTGCTGCTCACGCTTTATGTCGTGACCGGAGGCATTCATCTCACAGGAGACATCAGACCGACCGCAGGCATCAACACCGCTCTGCTCGGAACGGGGTTCGTGCTGTCCTCCTTCATGGGAACGACAGGCGCGGCCATGCTGCTGATTCGACCGCTGCTTGACGTGAACGAGAAGCGCAGATACAAGGTGCACACGGTGCTGTTCTTCATCGCCCTCGTGGCGAACTGCGGAGGCCTGCTCTCCCCTCTCGGAGACCCGCCTCTCTTCATGCTCTACCTCAGGGGCGCGTCGTTCACATGGTTCCTCAAGATGCTTCCGGAGTGGCTTTTCACGGGAGGCCTTCTGCTCCTCATATACTACCTGAGCGACAGGTTCTATTTCTCAAAGAAAGAAGACCCGTCGGCGTTCGAACTTCCTGAAAACAGGCAGCCGGTACGCTTTCAGGGCAAGAGGAACTTCTGGTACCTCGGCGGCGTCATACTCGCAGTCGCCTTCATCAACCCGAGCTTCATCCCGCAGATGGGAGCCGACGACGCGAAGTTCTGGATTAAGTTCCTCCGCGAGTTCGTGCTTCTCGCGCTCATGGGCGTATCAATCTACACGACCCCGCACGACATCCGCTACGGTCTCAACAAATTCTCCTGGAGCCCGATTCTCGAAGTGGCGGCGCTCTTCCTCGGAATCTTCGTCACCATGACCCCGGCGCTCATCTATATGCAGGAGAACGCTGCCCGGCTCGGCGTCGACCAGGTCTGGGAGTTCTACTTCTCCACCGGAGCCCTCAGCTCATTCCTCGACAACACCCCTACCGCCGTCGCCTTCCACAGCCTCGCTAGCGGTCTTCCGGAATCCGTAGCCGCAGCACAGGCCGGCGTCGTGGACGGAGTGTTCAACGGAGTGCCTTTTGTCGCAGGAATCCCGGAACTGCTGTTGAAGGCAATCTCCATCGGAGCTGTCTTTTTCGGTTCCCTCACCTACATCGGCAACGGTCCGAACTTCATGGTGAAGTCCATCGCCGAGAGCCAGGGAATCAAGATGCCGACATTCTTCGGCTATATGGTCAAGTTCTCCCTCGTCATCCTGCTCCCGATTTACATTCTTCTCTATTTCATTTTCTTGTAAAGAAACCTTCAAAATCGGGGATACTCTGAAAATATTGCTATATATTTGCCGTAAATTTTATGAAATGAAAGTTTACGGCAAAATTTTTATACTCGCAGCCACAGTCATCGCGGCCGCCTGCGGCAACATGGGGCTGACGCGCGAGGAGCTCCGCACAATCGGCTCCGCCGACACGAACGGCATCATGCGCGTACTCACGGTTTATGACAGGGAGGACTCGCTCGTCCTGAGAACCCCATGCGCGGATTTCTCGGAGGAGGACCTGGCAGCGATGTTCGCCGACAGCCTGTCTCCCTGCGCAAGGCTCGCCTCGCAGATGGTCGCGACGGTGACGAGCCCGGAGCAGGACGGCGTCGGAATAGCCGGGCCGCAGGTCGGACTGAGCCGCAGAATCGTGGCTGTCCAGCGCTTCGACAAGCCCGGCAGCCCGTTTGAGGTCTATCCGAACATCCGCATCCTCGAAGAGCGAGGAGGCCGCCGCACCGGAGCCGAAGGCTGCCTTTCCATTCCCGGCCGCCGGGGCATCGTCGAGAGGTGGGACACCGTCATCATCAGCTATGCAAAGGCCGCTGAAGCACTCGGCACGGCTGCCGGCACGGTTACGGTGATGACCGACGCCGCAGGTGACATTGCACCCGCCCCCGACTGGGAATATGTCACGGAAACCGTAGGAGGCTTCACCGCAGTCATCTTCCAGCACGAATGCGACCACCTCGACGGCATCCTCTACCCCGACCGCGAAGCCCCCGAAGTCCGGCTGTAGCCGTGCCGGCACTTCAGAATATCTCAGGACAAGCCGCATAAGACCAGCGAGTATTTCTTGTAAATGACGAGAAAAAATTTAGCGGATTTTAGAGTGTAATGATTTGATTTTCAAATAAAATTGTACATTTGCAGAAAATAGCGGACTATGGCAAGAAAATTATATCCTTTGGGCATTCAGACCTTCTCGGAAATCATTGAGAAAGACAAGCTATATATCGACAAGACGGAATACATCTATCGTATGACCCATACGAATAGTAAGTATTGTTTTCTGGGACGACCACGCCGTTTCGGCAAGTCGCTCTTAGTAACTACTTTACAAAGTTATTTCGAGGGAAAGAAGAGTCTCTTCAAGGGACTTGCCATCGAAAAGTTGGAGAAGGAATGGACAGAATATCCGGTGCTTCACTTCGACCTGAGCGGAGGCAAGCACATGGAGAAGGAACAGTTGGATGAGTATTTAGGCTATCGTTTGTTGGAAGAGGAAAAGAAATGGGGTATTACAAAACCAGCCAAAGGTGCAAACAATCGCCTGATAGACCTCATCAATACCGCTTATGAGAAGAGCGGCAAGCAGGTGGTGGTACTCATTGACGAATACGACGCGCCCATGCTTGATGTAGCGCATGAGAAGGAACAGCTCGATGTGCTTCGAAACACGATGCGAAATTTCTTCAGCCCGTTGAAGTATAGCGAGGCAAAGCTTCGTTTCTGTTTCCTCACGGGAATCACCAAGTTCTCGCAGGTGAGCATATTCAGCGAACTCAACAATATCACCAACATCTCTATGAATGAAGAATACGCAGGAATCTGTGGTGTCACCAAGGAGGAACTGCTGACTCAGATGTCGGAAGACATCGATGAGCTGGCAGAGTCACAAGGGTTGAGCAGAGAGGCGACAATCGCCAAATTGAAGGAGCATTACGACGGCTATCATTTCGCAAGTGTGTCGCCGGATGTGTTTAATCCGTATAGTTTGTTCAATTGCTTTTCTGAGCGGAAGTTCGGCAAATATTGGTTCAGCTCCGGCACTCCCACTTATCTCATCAACATGCTCAATAAGTTTGATGTCCTGCCGGCCGACATCGCTCCTATCGAAGCCCTTGCATCTGCATTCGATGCGCCTACGGAGAAGATGAAGACCATCACGCCTCTCCTGTATCAGAGTGGTTACGTCACTATCAAGGATTACGACCCTGACATCGAACTCTATACCCTCGACATCCCGAACAAGGAGATTCGTGTGGGACTCTTCGAGAACCTCCTCCCGAACTACGTGGACGGCATCTATGCCGAGCGGGGCGGGGTGGCGATAGCCCGAATGTCGGGACTCATCCGTCGCAAGGATATGGACGGGGCATTGCATCTGTTGCAGGATTATCTCGGCACGGTGCCTTACTGCAACGTGACTAACTACGAGGGGCATTACCAGCAGATGCTCTACATCATCTTCACCCTTCTTACCGCCTTCGTTGTGGATGTGGAGGTGCATACGCCTAAGGGCAGGGTAGATATGGTGTTGCAGACCAGGACCGACCTTTATCTAGTGGAGCTGAAGCTGAACAAGAGCCCACAGGCGGCGATGAACCAAATCAATCTCCGACAGTATCACAAGCGTTTTGCACTCAGTGGTTTGCCGATTACCAAGGTGGGCATCAACTTCGACTCCACCACGGGCAATATCGAAGACTGGGTGATAGAATAGGGAGCGCATAAATAATCGCGCGCGATAAAAGAAAATGTGCGGCAAGTATTTCTCGCCGCACATGTGAATCAAACTCGCTAAGAATTACCCGTCACCGCTTCGCCGTCGGGGACTTCCGGAAGATGAGGAGGACGACGAGCATGGTGAGGATTTCGGAGGTGGGGACGGCGAGCCAGGCTCCCTTGACGCCGAGAAGGGGCGGGAGGGCGAGGAAGGCGGCGCCCATGAAGACGAAGCTGCGGAGGACGGTGATGAGGGTGGCGGAGCGGGCGCGTTCGATGCTCTGGAAATAGCTCATCGCTATGACATTGACGGCGAACGGAATGAATCCGGCAGAGAAAAGGCGCAGGCCGCTGACGGCGAGAGGATAGGCAGGGTCGGAGGACTTGAGGAACAGCTTGACCACCCACTCGGCTCCGAGGAGCGAGACGAGGACTATGACTATGCCATAGACGAGCGCGGTCTTCATCGAGACATTGAGCGCGAGGCGTGTCTTGTCCGTGCGCCGAAGACCGTAGTTGTAGCTGATGATGGGCTGGGCCGCCTGTCCCATGGAATTGTTAATCATGAATACGACCGGGAAGAGGTAGCACACGACGCTGAACGCCGCCACGCCGGAGTCGCCTGCGAGACGGATGAACACGAAGTTGCCGCAGAGCATGAGAAACGCCACTGAAAGTTCGGAAAGCAGCGACGACACGCCAAGCTTGCACATATACCCTATATTGCGCAGCGTCAGCCCGAGCCCTGTTCTCGTGAGCTTGAACTTCACGAAATGCAGTTTATGCTGAGGAGTCGAGAGATAGAGGACCAGCATAATCATGCCTAACGCCGTGCCTATGCCGGTCGCGAGCGCCGCTCCGAAGATGCCCATCTTCATCGGGAAAATGAACAGCCAGTCGAGGAACACGTTGATGCCCGACGCGACCACGCTTGCAATCATCGCGAACTTCGGGGAGCCGTCCAGCCGGACGAAGAACTCGGACGCTATCAGCAGGCCGTTGAAGGCGAGGAAGGGCACATAGCCGAAAAGATAGTCCTTCGCGGGAGCCAGCAGCGTATCCGAACAGCCGAAAAGCCTCAGGGTGTGCTCCGGAAACATGAGCGCGACGGCGGTCACGAGAAGCTGCACAAGGGCGACCGCCGCGAGAGACTGGGTCGTGACAATCCGCGCAGTCTTTTCCTTGCCGTTCGCGAGATGAATCGATGCCACGACCGAGCCGCCGAAGCCGAACATCAGCGCGACGCCGGACGATATGAGAAAGAGCGGAGCGGCGATGTTGATTGCAGCGAGGGCTTCGCTTCCCACGCCCTGTCCCACGAAGATTCCGTCCGCGATGGTGTAAGACACGGCGGCGAGCATTCCCAACAGCGTGGGATAGAGCACTTTCCGGTAAAGCGCGGGGATGTTCTCAGAACTGAAATCGATGCTGTCCCTCATCTTTTCCATAGCAATAAATCTTTGACTTATAATAATTTAATACACTACCACCCACAAATGGTCGGCAAAGGTAGTCCAAAACATCGACATAGCAAAATTTTCGTATTTCATACACCCGAAAACATGAAACTGTTTAAATTTTTTGTTCAGTTATTTTGAGATGTATTTTTGAGTCAGATTTTCTTGTTTTGAGAGGAGTTTAGCGGTGCTAAATGACGAGCAAAATGAGGAAATATGACCAAAAAGACACCAAAAGAACGAACCTTTTCGATAAGCGAGAGCAGAGCCAAACTCGCTTGAGCTATGCCGAGCGGAGAAAAGTGGCGTATGAAATACGAACACATAAAAATAAATGTGAGAAAAATTTAAACAGTTTCAAATTTTCCGACATAAAATTTCATAAACGGCGAATGGGCGGCACGAGTTCACGAAGATGGGGATATAAATTATATATATTCAAATCTATAAATTTTACATCCTCAAAAATCGCGCCCTCACGCGCCTCCAGCGGCATTGTTGATAACTTTGTGAATAATTAGACCGCTCATCACTTGACTATTTCGTTCACAAGGTCTAATTTTGTTATCCCTCAACAGAAGGAAAGTAATATATTCGAGGATAAGGCGATGATTTTCAATAAGTTGGATTTCATCGTCCGTATATCCGACAACCTAAGATAACATAAACACATTATGGGCAGTTCAGAAATTTACATCATCAAGCGTGACGGCAAGCACGTGCCTTTTTCGGTCGATAAGATTAAGAACGCAATCCGCAAGGCATTTCTTGCGGTCGGGGCATTCGCGACAGACGACGACCTCACGACGATTCTCTCTCACGTGAGACTCACCAACGGTATGACAGTGGAGGAAATCCAGAATCAGGTGGAGACCGGGCTGATGGCCGAGAAATATTTCAAGGTGGCGAAGGAGTTCATGCTCTACCGCCAGAGGCACGCCGAGGACAGGGACACCCGCGACAAGCTGAACTTCCTCATCGACTACTGCAACTCGACGAACCCGGCTACCGGAAGCAAGTTCGACGCGAACGCAAACGTCGAGAACAAGAACATAGCCACCCTGATGGGCGAGCTTCCGAAGAAGGGGTTCATCAGGATGAACCGCAGGATTCTCTGCGACCGTCTCAAGGAGATGTACGGCAAGGAGTTCGCGGACAAGTACATGAAGCTGCTCAAGAACCATTTCATCTACAAGAATGACGAGACCTCCCTCGCGAACTACTGCGCCAGCATCACCATGTACCCGTGGCTGCTCGGGGGTACGCTCTCAATCGGAGGAAACTCGACGAAGCCGACCAACCTCAAGTCGTTCTGCGGCGGGTTCGTGAACCTCGTGTTCATCGTTTCAAGCATGCTGAGCGGCGCGTGCGCGACGCCGGAGTTCCTGATGTACATGAACTATTTCATCGGCAAGGAATACGGCCTCGACTACTACAAGAGAGCCGACGAGGTGGTCGATCTCTCGCTCAAGAAGAGGACGATTGACAAGGTCATCACCGACTGCTTCGAGCAGATTGTCTATTCAATCAACCAGCCTACCGGAGCGCGCAACTTTCAGGCAGTGTTCTGGAACATAGCGTATTACGACCGCTGCTACTTCGAGAGCATGTTCGGGGAGTTCTTCTTCCCGGACGGCAGCAAGCCTGACTGGGAGGGTCTGAGCTGGCTCCAGAAGAGGTTCATGAAGTGGTTCAACGCCGAGAGGCTCAAGACCCCGCTCACCTTCCCTGTGGAGACGATGTCGCTGCTCACGAAGGACGGGGACGTGCGCGACCGGGAGTGGGGCGACTTCACGGCCGAGATGTATGCCGAGGGGCACTCTTTCTTCACATACATGAGTGACAACGCGGACTCGCTGGCAAGCTGCTGCCGTCTGCGCAACGAGATTCAGGACAACGGCTTCAGCTACACGCTCGGCGCGGGCGGAGTCTCCACCGGCTCGAAGTCCGTGCTCACCATCAACCTCAACCGCTGCATCCAGTACGCCGTGAAGAACGGCATGGACTACATCGCGTTCCTTGAGGACGTGACCGACACCGTGCACAAGGTTCAGCTCGGCTACAACGAGAACCTGAAGATGCTCCAGAGCAAGGGTATGCTTCCGCTGTTCGACGCGGGCTACATCAACATCGCCCGCCAGTACCTCACGGTCGGCATCAACGGCATGGTTGAGGCGGCCGAGTTCCTCGGGATTCCGATTACCGACAATCCGCAATACACCGAGTTCGTCCAGAAGGTTCTCGGCGTTATGGAACGATACAACAAGAAGTACCGCACGAAGGAGACCCTCTTCAACTGCGAGATGATTCCTGCGGAGAACGTGGGCGTGAAGCACGCGAAGTGGGACAGAGAGGACGGATATATGGTTCCGCGCGACTGCTACAACAGCTACTTCTACGTCGTGGAGGACGATTCGCTGAACATCATCGACAAGTTCCGTCTCCACGGGCGCAAGTACATCGAGCACCTCACGGGAGGCTCGGCGCTGCACATGAACCTGGACGAGCACCTGAGCAAGGAGCAGTACAGGCAGCTGTTGAGGGTGGCCGCTCACGAGGGCTGCAACTACTTCACCTTCAACATCCCGAACACAATCTGCAACGACTGCGGGCACATCGACAAGCGCTATCTGCACGAGTGCCCTAAGTGCCACAGCAAGAACGTCGATTACCTCACCCGAATCATCGGCTACATGAAGAGGGTCAGCAACTTCTCCGCCGCAAGGCAGGCTGAGGCGGCACGGAGGTACTACGCCCACGACCACGGCGAAATCGAGAGTGCGGAAGTCGCAAAGTAGCGAATAGCTGCGTTGCGGTCGTCGTCAAAATCCTCACAACCATAAGGTTGCTGCGGTTTTAACTCCTCGCGCGCCTTGCTCTTCATCTACTTATCGACTTCCTGTGCCCCAATGGTGTGTTCAAGAATTTATCATCTTGATTCTTGTTCTGTCATTTTGAGCGGAACGGAGTGGAGTCGAAAAATCTTTGTGCAGAAAGAGAATGCTGAAGTTTTACAATTATGACATTGTCTGTCAGGAGATTCCTGACGAGGTTACTCTTGCGATAAACATCACCGGGTGTCCGAACCGCTGCGAGGGCTGTCACAGCCAGTGGCTCTGGGAGGACACCGGGGAGGTTTTGTGCGGGGCGATGCCGGACGGGAGCGGAGAGGATTTCAGCGGGTTTGACACCATCGTCGGGAATTACGCCTCCTGCGTGACCTGCGTCTGCTTCATGGGCGGGGACAATTCGCCGGAGGAGGTGGAGCTGTGCGCGATTAGGGTGCGGAAGCTCTGGCCGGGGCTAAAGACAGGGTGGTACTCGGGACGGGACGAGGTGCCCTCCGGGATTGACGAGCGGAACTTCAACTACATCAAGCTCGGCCCGTACATCAAGGCCTGCGGCGGACTGCGCAGCCCGAAGACGAACCAGAAGCTGTATCGGATTGAACCGGACGGGGCGCGATGCCTGATTCATGTCCATGACCCGCACAAGCAATTGGAAGGATAACATCCACCATTTCGAACTGAATGAACCACGTTGTCATTTCGAACTGAATGAACCGCACTGTCATCTCGAACAGGATGAACCATGTTGTCATTTCGAACGAAATGAAATGAAGTGAGAAATCTTTTATTCAGAAAAAAGACCCCTCGATTCCCCCGGGATGACAAGGGTACAGATTTTAAGCAGCAATATGAACGAAGAGGTTTACAGATATGTTAAGGAGCACTCGACAAGGCAGTCTGAGGCGCTGCGCTGGGTCGAGAAGCAGACCAACATCCGCACCAATCATGCGAGGATGCTCTCGGGGAGCGTGCAGGGGGAGCTGCTGAGGATGCTCGTGAAGATGAGCGGGGCGAGGCGCGTGCTTGAGCTGGGGACATTCACGGGCTATTCCACGATATGTCTCGCCTCGGCGCTGCCGGAGGACGGGCATCTCGACACGCTGGAGCTCAACGACGAGCTTGAGGACCTGATTCGCGAGGGGTTTGAGCGCGCCGGGGTGAGCGACAGGATTTCGCTCCACATCGGCGACTGCAAGGAGACGCTGCTGGAGTTTAACTGGAGGAGTCAAGTTCCTGAAGAAAACACGACGTCAAGAGAAAAGAGCGTGGGCAGCGTTAAGGAGACCTGGACTGCGAACGATTGTAACATGATTGCAAAGCAAGAAAACGAAGGATTCAATCAGTATGACTTGGTCTTCATTGACGCGAACAAGCGCGAATACTGCGACTACTACGAGCTGGTGTTCCCGCTCGTCCGCCCGGGAGGATGGATTCTCGCCGACAATGTCCTCTGGGACGGAAAGGTCTGCGCCGAGACAGTCTCGCAGGACAGGCAGACTCAGGGAATACTCGCCTTCAACGAGATGGTCGCCGCCGACCCGAGGGTCGAGAATGTGATACTCCCCCTTCGCGACGGGCTGAACATCATTTATAAGAAATAAGACCACGCGCAAAGATTCCTCGGCTTCGCTCGGAATGACAACGAAAGTACGGCCTGAAATGACAAGGAAAGTACGACTCGGAATGACGGCGAGAGTACAGCCTGAAATGACAAGGAAAGTACGACTTGGAATGACGGCGAGAGTACAGCCTGAAATGACAAGGAAAGTACGACTCGGATGACGGCGAGGGTACTGCGCGGAATGACGGCGAGGGTACTGCGCGGAATGGCGGCGAGGGTACTGCGCGGAATGACGGCGAGGGTACTGCGCGGAATGGCAGCATACAGAAAGCGCCTCCGCCGCGATTTGCAGCAGAGGCGCTTCTCTTATTATTTCGCCATGACTCAAACTGTCATTTTGAGCGAAGGGAAAAATCTTTGTGCTTGTTATTCAGAGACTTTCTTGAAGACATAAACGCAGTCAAACATATTACATTCGTCTCCATTAAAGTCAATCCCCTTATACATATCCCAAATCGCTCCGTCGCCATAGCCATGGAGTCCTTTAAAATAATCGCCTTTAGGCACAAAGTTGTCATGTCCATCATAGTCATAACAAACAGGGATGACAACATCTAATGTTGTACCGTCTTCGCTTAAGTTGACGATAATTTTGCCAGCCTTGAATGTCTTAGAAGTCTTTGAAAAGTCGTAATTTACCTTTGATAAAATAAGTGCGACGGAGTTTGTCCAGCCCGGCTCTTTGTAGTAAATGTATGTCTTATAAGGGCGTGCCACAACATCAGTAACCTCACAGTCCGTAAGGAAGTCGAAGATGTCGCCAGTACCGGATACGGCAAGCTGATTATTTCCATCAGTCGTCTTAAATTCTATTACATCTTGAGCTGTATTCTTGCATGGGATATTCTCCTCCCAAGTATCTCCGGCTTCATCAAACATCATCTTAAATGTGCCTGCATCATCCGCCTCCGGGTCATCCTTGAGCGGATAGCTTGAATAAGCCCATTTTCCGACAATCTCGGCGAACTGGAGCACGCCGCCGAATACAATTTCCGTTGAAGCGTTAACTCCCGCAAGGAACCTGTCGCTGCCGGTAAAGGCAATCGTCAGCGTAGGAATAGTCTCCGGAACAGTCTCGTGCTTTGATTTGATCTTGACAGTGGCCACTTTCGCGCCGTCTGCCGCAACAAGGAACTTCTCACCTCCTACAATCTCATAATCAGTGCCTTCAACGGCCGTTCCCGAAACGGTGAAAGGAATCTTGAGCTCGCCTGATGTCTGGAATTTATCTCCTGTAGCAGCCCCGACCAGCTTGAGGGAAATAGTGCTCTCAACAGTTCCGGAAAGACGGGTCGCAGGTTTTGCAAAGCTGCAATACACCTTCTCCTTCGGTGTGATGACAACGGTTGTCTTGGCGTTTTGTCCGACTGTGAACGAGCCGGCCTTTGCAGCGAGTTCAAGAACGATGTTCTTGTCTTCGAGATTGTTGAGAGGAGTTATGACTATCTCAGCCTCAACGGCATCAGTGAAAGTGACGGACTGCTCCGTAGAAATCGTATAATCAACATCCTTTGCGGCCGTACCGCCGAGAGTGAATGTAACATCATCAGTAATCGCTACATCAGAAACGACTTTCACCGTAACCGGCTCGTCGGCCGGCAGGATGTAGTTCGTCTTGTCAAACTGTACCACCGGAAGGTCCGGGGTCTTTTCGCAGGCGCTCAGAACCGCGAGCGCGGCTGCCAATGCGATAGTAATCTTTTTCATACGCATAACTATTTAATAATTAAAACAACTTGTGTTCTTGTTTATTTTCTTTGTTTTAAAGATCTCTCACTTCGTTCGAGATGACATCGGGGATGATGTTCGAGATGACATCGGGGATGATGTTCGAGATGACATCGGGGATGATGTTCGAGATGACATCGGGGATGATGTTCGAGATGACATCGGGGTTGGTGTTCAAGATGACACTGGGGATGATATTCATCTTGTCAATTCATTATATTCCGCCCGCTCGGCCTTCATCTCGTCAATCTCGGTCTGGGTCGGAGCCTCGGGAGCCGGAATGTAGTAGGACGTCGAGGCCTCGGTCTTCGGCGGGAGCGGGTCATAGCTGCCGCAGGACGAAACCGATGCGGCGAAAACAACTACTGCGCACAGAGAGAAAGCCGCCGATGCCAACCTGAACACGCCTGCAATGGACTGTGCTCCGAAAAATGCCACCGCCGACTTCATGAACCTATTTGCTGCTGTATTCCACATAACCTTCATTCTGTTTAATGTAATCCTTCAACTCCGTGTCGTCCTTGTTTATCGGGAACGTGTACATATATTCCTCCATCGTGTATTTCTGATAGATTCCCGTCGCGTCGTTGATTATCCACCATGTCGGCATCCCGTTTCTCTTGAGTTCGAACCAGCGGTCGCCCTCGCCGAAAAGCTCCATGCGGCGCTCGTTCAGAATCGCGGACATCAGCCTCGTGAGCGGCTTGCCCTCCGAATCGACCGTAATTCTCTGGCCTGCATCGACTTCAGGGAGAGTGGCCTCCGTCCAGCCGCCCCATCCCTCAACGCGCCTGGAGCGGATGAAGTTCAGGGTAGCAAGAGCATCCGCAGGACGGTCGAGATGAGCCTGACATTCGGCAATCATGAGATACAGCTCGGCCGAACGCACTTTCATCGACGGTTCCTTGAGGGATTTCCATTTGCCCGAAACATTCTCCAGACGGACATCCTTCGCGTCGAACAGCTTCACCAGCGATGCGGAAAGCGGACGGGAACGAAGGTCGGCCACGGCCTGACTGCGGATTGATGCCGAAGAGCTGTTGTTGTCGTTGATGTGCGAGCGGACAATCACCGACGCGCCCTTCTCATACTCGCTGTTCACCTGAGCGATGTAGTCCGCACGCTCCTCCAGAGGATATTTCTTAACCAGTTCCTCGCACAGCGCGAGACATTCGGACCAGTTCTGGGTCCAGAAATAGGTCCTCGCGAGGTAGGCCTTCACCACATCTGAAGTAAACATATATTTCGGATCCGTGATTCCGTAGGCAATCGAAGACTTGAGCGTGTTCACGACATATTCCGCAGTGCTGCGGAGGTCGGAACGCTCGGGATAGTACTCGATGTCGAAGGCATCCACGATGCACAGCCCCAGTTCATTCTCCGCGGAGGATTTCTTGTAGGCCTTGCAGTAGTTGCGCATCAGCTGCCAGTAGCTTACGCCCTTCAGACCCTTGCAGGCGGCGGAGAGCATACGTGCCTCGTCGCTGTCCTTGGAGTCCATCGCCTCAATGATGATGTTGCAGTCCTTGATGACGGCATAGAGGTCGCGGTAGATGTCCTGATGCTTGTTGAAGTCCGTGCCGGCATAAATCGGAAGATTGCCGACCGCAAGGTTCGCGTTGAAGTCGTCGGCGAAGCCCTCGTACATCGCGATTTCGGTCGCCGTCCCGACGGCCTTATCATAAGCCCCAGCCTCGATGTTGTTCAGACGGTAGTTCAGCACCGCCGCATACTCGCTCTCGGTCTGAGGGATGACCTTCCCCTGCGGCTTCACGTCGAGAAACCTCTTGCAGCCGACGGAGAGCACGGCAGCCATGAGCAAAAACGATATTACCGTATATCTTTTCATTGTCACACAATACTTTAGAATCCTATCACAAGTCCGAATGTGGCGCTGCGGCTCACAGGATAGACAGCGCCCGGCGTCTCGGGGTCGAGTCCGTCATAGTCCGTGAACGTGAAGAAATTGTTCAGCGAAAGGTTCATTCGGAACGAGGTCATCTTCATCTTCTTCACGACTGACTGAGGCAGCGAGTAAGACAGGATTATGTTCTTTATTCTCAGATAGGAGTTGTCCTTCACATAGGCACCGCGGATGATGTCGCCGGCAAACGGGTTGTCGCGGTCGAAATTGTAGGACTCGCCGTAGGCGTCATAGATTCGCGGATATTTCGCGTTCCTGTTGGTCTCGGTCCAGCGGTCGGTGCGGTCGCGGCGCACGTTGAAATGGTTGGTGTAGAGGTCGCTGTAAATCGTCTGCGGACGCTCGGGGTCGGCACCGGTCCTTGTAATCGAGCCGTAGGAGCCCGGGACGGCAGGGTTCTCAAAAGTCTTCGCTCCCGCCGAATAGGCGGCGAAGCAGCTGAGGCTCAACCCCTTCCACGCGACGCTGAGGTTGAATCCTCCGGTGTACGGCGCGGTGCTCGTGCCGAGATAGAAGCGGTAGTTGTCCGCGTTCTGGTAGTCGGAGAGCTTGGTGATTTCGGCGTCCGGACGGAGCGCGAACTTGTAGAGCCCCTCGGAGTTCAGCCCGTCGAGCTTCCCGATGAAGAGGGCATTGACCGGATAGCCCACCCAGTAGCGGGTGGATGAGGTCATCTTATCGACGCTGTCGTAGCGGGTGACGATGTTGTAGTTGTAGGAGAAGTTCACGGAAGCGTTTATCTTCCAGTCCCGCGTGTCGAGAATCCGGCCGTTGAGAGTGAATTCCACGCCGCTGTTCGAAATGTCGGCGGAGTTGTACTTCTGGTAGGTGTAGCCGGTTATGCTCGGGATGCGGGAGCTGACCACGACATCGGTGCTGACCCTCCTGTAGCCCTCGACCACGCCGGAAAGCCTCTCGCCGAAGAGCCCCCATTCGAGGGAGAGCTTGTAGTCCTGAGTCTTTTCCCATCCGAGGTTCGGGTTCGGAGTGCCGGAGAAGGTGGCGATGTCAAGCGACTCACCGCCGTATTTCCTGTACTGCTGCTGCCAGTAGCTCATCACGAGCTGCGGAGCCACGCCGTTGTTGATGTTGCCCGTGAAGCCCGTCGCGGCGCGAATAATCAGCCTGTCGAGCCAGCGCGAGGCCCACTGCATCCACTTTTCCTGCTGGATGTGCCATGCCGCGCCGACCGACCATGTCGGGTTGAACTGCTTCCTGCTTCCGAAGTAGGAGCTGCCGTCGGTGCGGAAGGAGAAGTTGAGGATGTAGCGGGTCAGCAGAAAATAGTCTCCTGAGGCATAGAACGAGGCATAGCGGCTCTTAGACCAGTACTCTCCGCTCAGCTGCTCGACCTCGCGGAGCCACGACTCAAGCTGGTTCTTGCCCGTTGGAGGCTGCGGCATGGATGTGGTCTGGGTGTTGGAGTCGTAGTTCAGCCTCTTCGCGTAGAGGGTGTTGGAGTTCTCTCCCCTGACCTCGGCGCCGGCAATCACCGACAGGGCGTGTGCACCGCCTGCAAATTCCTGATTATAGGCAAGATGGCCACGTGCGATGAAGGAGTTGCGCGTGAGGGAATTCTGGATTATGGAACCGTAGCACAGGTTAGAGTTGAAGGACTTGTCGTAGTCCAGCATCTCGCTCCATGCGGCGTAGGTGTTCTTGGGATTGATTTTCTCCGTGCGGTTGTTCGCGAAGGAATAGGACAGCAGTCCCACGAACTTGAGCTGTTCAAGGAACTTGACCTCAGCCCCGGCGCGTGCGGTGTTCGCCCAGTTGCCGGTCTTGCTCGAAGTCTCGTTCAGCTCGCGCATTATGTTGTAGCCCTTGTTATAGACCGGCAGGACGGAGCTTCCGTTCGCCTGGTTCAGCACCTGCCATGTCTCGTCAGGGCGGTAGGAGCCGTCCTCGTTGTAGGAATACTCGTATGGGTTCGCGTAATATGCGTAGCTGAAAGGATCGACGTCGCTGAGGTTCGGTGCCTTCGATTCCTGACGGGATATGTCAAGTCCGAGGTCGAGCTTCAGAATGCGGTTCGGGGTGAAGGTGAAGTTGGACTTGAGGTTGTAGCGGTTGTAGTCGTCCCTGATAAGAAGTCCGGCGTCGTGGGTGTAGCCCAGTCCGACATAGTAGTTGTATTTCTTGGAACCGCCGCTTATGTTAAGGTGGTGGTTGGTGGATACGGAGTTGCGGAAAATCTCGTCGAACCAGTTGGTCGAGCGGGACTTCAGCCCTTCAAGATACTTGTCCTGCGCATCCTTGTCCCCTGCCATCGCGGCGTACTTCCCGTAGCCCGAGCGCACCATACCGACGATTCCGACGACAGGATATGTCCTGCCCACCCCAAAGCGCTCCGCGGAGAACTCGTCCCAGAGCTCCTGCTCCCAGTCAATCTTCTCGGCCGAGTTCATCAGCGCGGCATCCCTCTGCGGACGGAACGTGACGGACACATTCCCGGAGTAGTTCACGTGCATAGGGCCGTCAGAGCCGCGCTTGGTGGTGACGACGATGACTCCGTTGGCCGCGCGCGAGCCGTAAATGGCCGCAGCGGAAGCATCCTTGAGTATGGATATGTTTTCGATGTCATTCGGATTTATGTCGCCGACTCCGTTGATGAGGAAATCTTCCAGTCCGCCTGTCTTGAGCTGGCTGTCGGAGACGTTCGGCATCTCGCCCTGAAGAGGCACGCCATCGACCACCCACAGAGGGCTCTGGTCTCCGGTGAGCGTCGCCTGGCCTCTGATGCGGATTTCCTGGCTGCGGCCCGGCTGTCCCGAAGTGGCGGTGACGCTGACTCCGGCAAGCTGTCCCTGAAGCATCGCGTCAATGGACGACTGCGGTTTGTCAATCAGGTCCTTGGTCGTAAGCACCTCTACTGAACCCGTCATTTTCTTGGTCGAAGTCTGGGTGTAGCCGGTAATCACCACCTGGTCGAGCATAGTCCCGGCTTCCTTCATAGTCACATTGATAACCTTCTGTCCATCAGTCACTTTCACCTCCCGCGTCTCCATTCCGAGGAACGAGAACACAATCACAGGCGACTTCCCGGAGATGCCGAGAGTCCACTTTCCGTCAATGTCAGTCACCGCGCCCACCTTGCCGTCGCTCCCGAGCATCACGCTCACGCCCGGCATAGGCACGCCATCGCTGTCCTTCACCGTCCCGCTTACCGTCCGAGTCTGCGCGAAAGCCTCAAATCCGAGCACTAAGGCCAGAAATACCAACGCTATAATATAAAGGATTCTTCTCATTTTCCACTCATTGCATTTACTCTCTCATACGCCGCAAAATGCCGGTCACAGCGCAAAAAGCATGGAAAATTAGCACAAATTTTTCTATTTTCAAAATATTGAGGCGCTGACAATTCCCGTCCAATCCGTTGTCTTGTAATATAATTTCGTTAAATTTGCATCCGAGTGAAATACTATCGGCGAAAATGGTTTCATATCGTAACCTCAGCGAGCCGATATGTTTCAAAAAATTTTTTCATAATATGAGTTCGTTTGTAATTGAAGGAGGCCACAAATTAAGCGGAACCATCATGCCGCAGGGAGCTAAGAACGAGGCGCTTGAAGTCATAAGCGCGGTGCTCCTTACAAAAGAGGAGGTGAAAATCAGCAACGTTCCGGAGATTCTGGACGTGAAGAACCTGATTCTGCTGCTGCAGGACATGGGCGTGGAAATTCACAGGCTCGAAAAGGGGGTCTATACCTTCAAGGCGGACAACCTCGACGAAAGCTACATCAGCAGCGAGGAGTTCGTGAGGAAATGCGCGCGCCTGAGAGGTTCGGTGATGGTTGTCGGTCCCCTTTTAGCAAGGTTCGGACACGCATATTTCCCTAAGCCGGGCGGCGACAAAATCGGACGCCGAAGGGTCGATACGCACATTCAGGGCATGATTAACCTCGGGGCGGAACTCACCTACGACTCAAAGCTCCGCGCATTCTACCTCTCGTGCAAGGATTCCAGTACAGGAAATTCCGACAAGGCGAGTTCAGACGCCGGAGCTTCCGCAAACGGGGACGGCAGCTTCCTCAGGGGCGCATATATGCTCCTCGACGAGGCCTCAGTCACGGGAACGGCAAACATCCTGATGGCGGCGACGCTCGCGAAAGGCAGGACAACCATCTACAACGCCGCCTGCGAGCCGTATGTCCAGCAGCTCTCCAAGATGCTCACGGCGATGGGCGCAGACATAACCGGAATAGGCTCGAACCTTCTGACAATCAACGGAGTCAGCGAGCTTCACGGCGCGGAGCACACGATACTCCCCGACATGATTGAGGTGGGTTCATTCATCGGCATGGCGGCCATGAACCGCAGCTCGATTACAATCAAGAACGTGTCATACGAAAATCTCGGAATAATCCCTGAGTGCTTCCGCCGTCTCGGCATAAAGCTGGAACAGAGGGGCGACGACATCTTCGTCCCGGAGCAGGAAAGCTACGAAATCGAGTCCTTCCTCGACGGATCAATCCTCACCGTCGCCGACGCGCCGTGGCCGGGCCTCACCCCGGACCTTCTCTCGGTGATGCTCGTGGTGGCGACACAGTGCAAGGGCAGCGTGCTGATTCACCAGAAGATGTTCGAGAGCCGTCTCTTCTTTGTCGATAAGCTGATTGACATGGGCGCGCAGATTATCCTCTGCGACCCTCACCGCGCCGTCGTCATAGGCCACGACCACCGCATCAGCCTCAAGGCCGGCAATATGCTCTCCCCCGACATCCGCGCCGGCATAGCCCTCCTCATCGCGGCGATGTCCGCCAAGGGCACCAGCGTCATATCCAACATCGAGCAGATTGACCGAGGCTACGAAGACATCGACCTCCGCCTCAACGCCCTCGGCGCCTGCATCACCCGCCAGGATTAGGCAGACACGACAGATTAAACAATTTTATTTAATATAATTTTGTTTAATACAGTTTTATTTAATCCGAGCAGCCTACAGATAACGCCTCACGCGGTGCATATAGGAGGCATAGTCAATGTCCCTGCGGGAAAGGAGGAACTTTTCTTCCTGTAGAATCTGAAGGTGGAAGAGAATCATAGTCACGAGCGCGAATGCGATGTTGAGGGCATTGGCGAACGAGAGGCAGATCCCGATGTAGGTGAGGTCGAAGCCGACGAATGCCGGGTTGCGGCTTATTCCATAGACTCCGCCTGTCACAAGCTCCGTCTTTTCCTCCGGTGATATCCCTGCCCTCCAGCTGTCCCTCATCGTCAGCACTGCGGCGACAAAGAAAGCCACTCCGGCGGCAGTCACCGCCACTCCGCACCATGCGCAGGCCTCCGGCAGGAACGAGCGCCCCCAGACAATGCTCCCCACCTCAACGGTCACAGTGCTGTAGGTCATCACTTTAAGCATAACTTCAATCGCCCTCTCCCTCTTCGGCTTCCCCGCCGCGCCGAGCACGTCCGTCCTTATCCCCCGCCTCCGCTGCGCAATCATCTTCCCGAGATAAACCGCATAAAACAAGGCCAGAAGCCCCAATGAAACTATCTGAATCGCTGTCATAACTAAATGATTCTCTTGAAGGGTTTGTAAAATTTATTCATTTCAGCCAGTCCTCTATTTTCAGATGCGGAATGTGGGAAAAGTGGCGTGTGTTGTGCGTCACCATTATAAAATCGCCGGCGAGAGCGGAAGATCCGATTAGAAGATTCATATCATCTATCGGGATACCTGCTCCATACAGCAATGCCCTGTTCCTTCCGAAACATTCTACATCGGCAGATTCCTTGAGTCCGAACGGATGGATGTTGAATATGCCTTTCACGAACTCGACTTCAAACAATCCACGCTCCGAAGCCATTCTATACGCAACCGAAGACAATTCCGCAAGCGAAATAGAACTCACATAGCAGTTTTGCAGGCCGACATCAAGAGCCTTTTGCCGAAGACCAGTCTTACCATCCCTGTCACGAAGCAGTGCAATAAGAATGTCCGAGTCTATCAGATATTTCTTCGCTTTCTTTACCATTGCGGAATTTCCTTATTGTTCCTGTCTGCCCTTATTCCGGAAACATATTCCAATGCCTCATCCAGAGAATCCTCTCCTCCATACCCATTCTCGTCACACCATGCGTCCAGTGCAGAGAATGGCGTTTCAGCCTTATTCTCAGGCAGTTTACGCAATGTGATTTTCCCATTCTCTTCACAGATGCTGATTTTATCCCGCACAGAAAGTGAAAGGGACTTCATAATAGCCGACGGGATTATGATTCCGCTGCTGTTGCCGATTCTTAATATTGTAGCGTTCGTTGTCATGCCACAAAGTTATAACAATGTTTTGTTTTTATCGAAATATGTTGCAACAAAATCCGTAGTATTTTCTATTTCATCAATATTTTCTAACTTTGCTGCCGTCAACCGACCGAAGGCAAGCGGTCGGTTTGACAAGACATATTAAAATAACGCAGCATTGCTATTATTTCGCGTTCTGCTAAAGCCTCGCAAACTTTCAAAGCAAATAATCGCCGAAATAATGAGCAGGAGAACCACGTAAGTGAGCCTCCAACCCCAATAGTAGAATGCTCGCGCCCGACTTCGGGTGTGAGTGACTTATGGGGTTAAAGGGTTTGCTTGCGAGGCTACCCAGCAGAACGCAATAAGAAGCTCACACCTTTTTGTTGCGTCAAGTCGTGACGGAAAAATCTTTTTGTCTGTCGCGGCAAGTGAATGATAGTCATGCCATTAAAACCACTGTCATTCACTATGGCCGGAAACGAAAGCCTCCACGCGGCAAACCGTGCGAAAAAGGACGAGTTCTACACGCAGCTCTCGGACATCGAGAACGAACTCCGTCACTACAAGGAGCACTTCAGAGGCAAGACCGTGCTCTGCAACTGCGATGACCCGCGCGTCAGCAATTTCTCCGTCTATTTCGTACTCAATTTCCATAACCTCGGACTCAAGCGCCTGATTACCACTTGCTACAAGAACAACGAGCCTGACCTGTTCTCGATGAACGAGTGCGACCGCGCCGTCTATGCCATATACGGGGGTACACCAGTGTGCAACAGCGTGGAAGACGCGAAACAGATTCCCTATCGTGAGTTTGAGCATTCTGACGGAGATTTCCGCAGCCCCGAGTGCATCGAACTTCTGAAAGAGGCGGACATCGTGGTGACAAATCCTCCGTTCAGCCTGTTCAGGGAATATGTGGCGCAGCTGATTAAATATGACAAGAAATTTGTGATTGTCGGACATCAGAATGCCATAACTTACAAGGAAATATTTCCTCTGATTCAGCAGAATAAATTGTGGCTCGGAGTCGGGTTCAAAGGATGTGCCGGGCATTTCTACTCAAAGTATGAAGACATCGCGTCAGCCGGCGACCACCGTGCAGGCATGATACGAGTATCGGGCGTAACTTGGTTTACCAATCTTGACATCGCCAAGAGACACGAGGAATTGATTCTATATAAGACATATAATCCTGACGATTATCCGGAATACGAGAACTACAAAGCGATAGAAGTCGGTAAATCAAATGAAATTCCTTCTGACTATTATGGGGTTATGGGCGTTCCTATTACATTTCTCTATAAATATAATCCAGAACAATTTGAGATACTATGGACAACAGACAGAGGCGGAGATGGAATGATTGAGAATTTGAAGAAACCCCATACAAGGTATGATGCACCAGTTGTCAATGGGAATGGTATGTATAAAAGAATCCTAATCCGCCGAAAACAATAAAACAAGTAACCAATCATGAAAATTCAGCTTAAAGAAGTGACAGTCAGGGATTTGACCGCAGGATACAAGGACAACGCGGAAAACGGTGTCGTAGGATATGACGGGAAACTTGACATCCGCCCGCCGTATCAGCGGGAGTTCGTCTATGGAGAGAACCAGCGCAACGCGGTAATCGACACCGTGTTCAAGGAGTTTCCGCTCAACGTGATGTACTGGGCGGTGCGCGACGACGGAGGGTTCGAAGTCATTGACGGACAGCAGAGAACAATATCCTTATGCCAGTATGTGAACGGAGACTTCGCGTTCAACTTCCAATATTTCCACAATCTCCCGGACGACGAAAAGGAGAAGTTCCTGAATTACAGGCTGATGATATATGTCTGCGAGGGCACGGACTCCGAGAAACTCGACTGGTTCAAGACAATCAACATAGCAGGCGAGAAGCTCACCGAGCAGGAGTTGCTAAACGCCGTCTATGCAGGTCCGTGGCTGTCAGACGCGAAGAAATATTTCAGCAAAAGCGGATGTCCGGCATATGGGATGGCGAACAAGTATCTCACCGGTTCACCGATAAGACAGGATTATCTTGAGACCGCGCTTGACTGGATTTCAAAGGGAAACGGCCGAATCTATATGGCGAAGCACCAGCACGACAGCAACGCAAACGAGCTGTGGCTGTATTTCAGAAAAGTCATAGACTGGGTGAATGTCCTCTTCCCGAACTACAGAAAGGAGATGAAGGGCGTGAACTGGGGCGGGCTCTACAACCGCTATGGGGAAGAGAACTATGATTCGGCAGCACTCGAATCCGAGGTGAAGAGGCTGATGATGGACAGTGACGTCAAAAAGAAGTCGGGGATTTATCAATATGTCTTCGACCACGACGAACGCCACCTCGACATCCGTGCCTTCGACGAGAACACCAGGCGCGAGGTCTATGAGCGTCAGAACGGTCATTGCGCGAACCCCGACTGTCTCCGCCACGGCGAAATCATCGACATCCGCGAGATGGAAGCCGACCACATCACCCCATGGCGCGACGGCGGCCGCACCGTAGCCTCCAACTGCCAGCTCCTCTGCCGCGACTGCAACCGCCGCAAAGGAGCGAGGTAGCAGTTTAAGCAATTCTCAGATTCAAAATAATCGGTGGCATACGACAATATATGCCACCGATTACACATTGCTCAGTCTCAGTTTAATTCAGAGTCATAATGACAGATCTGTCAAGAATTTCCCCGAGACCTTTCCCGTCAATCCTGATAGTATCCCATATTTTCATTGAGCATTCGTCAAATGAATAGAGCACTTCCCCGTCGTCATGCGTATCGAAATCGCATTGCCAACATACAAACTCTTCGGCTCTGTTGCGCGGCAAAATTTTGAATTCAATAGGCAAAGCCTCGGTATGCAATCCATAGCAGGTGTCATTGTCAATGTAGTAGAATGCAAGGTTGAACCCAACCTTGACAATCTCATACTCAAAGATGTCCCTTGGCACAAGAGAATGGGCTTCCTCCTTAGCTTCCGGCCACCAGCCAAGTTCATCTTCATAAAGGTGTTTGCCATCGCCATAGAAGTTCTCAAGCACTACTTTTCTGTTCTCGGTTTCCATATATTTCCTTTTTTATTAAACTCGACAATCTTTTTCAGCAAGCTATCATATTTCGAGTCATACGGCAGCGAATTTCTCGGGTCATGAGACTTTCTTCCGACCTCTCCGTCACTGCCTGACGGCCACCTATGAGCATGCGTCGTTCCTTTGCCGCCATTGGCATACGGAATTATGTCCCCATTCGCATCATATTTGAGGTCTATTGTCATGACAAGTTTGTGTTTCTCGTAAATAGCGACAGTGTTAACCGTCACTTTCCCATTCTTGTCAGTCTTACCACAAAGATAAATAGGATTTTCCGAATTAGAATTAACCGGCGTGTTGTTCTGCATCGGCTGCCGCGACTGAACCAAGACCTTATGTCCATCAACCCGATAATCAGTATCTGTATGCGTCCTTTTACTCACAGGAACGCCCCCTGCTGAAGCTATATATGCACCATTACCTCCCATAGCACGCAGATTTATAGTTATCATTGGGAAAGTAAACGCTGATGGACTCATTTTCTCCGTCTTGCTTGGCTCCATAGCGTACAATCTTTATCGGTTCTAGAATCTCTATGGCCTTCTCATAACCTTGAATCCACAAATCCGACGAAAAAGAATTTTTTCTGACCCCTGTACTATTGATAGCAATTACGGAGTGTTTCGGGAAACCATCAAAACAGAAATCATAGCTCCAAGGGCGAGACCAGCTGACATTGGGGATTACTGTCACGCCTTTTTCCTGAAGCCATGCTGCAAGAAGTTTGTTTCTGTAGGAGTTCCACACAACTTCAGGCTTCGTCATATCCGCATATACTGAATAATCAGTAGAAATGACACCCCAAAACTGTCTAAACATCTCCAAATACTTCGCAGGAGCATTCCAGACACAATTGAAGAATATGTCTTGAATGAAGAAATGAATAGCCGCCACCGGATTTTTTCGCGAAGCCCTTGCTCTGTTAAACGAAATCATTTCCGAAGGAATTTCTCCAATGTATGGTTTCACTTTCGGCATCTGATAAATGTCCGTATAGGACAGATTTTTGCACAGTTCGTGCTGTAATGGTATTTTATAATTTCTTACCATATCGGCTTTATTTTATTTAAATATACTTTACACCAACCAATAAAAGGATGATGCGATGAATAAAACCGGTTATGGAGTTTGCATGACTTTGAAAAAAATCATACATTTGCAGATGTATCCATGGTTCTGCACTCCGTGTTGATGTTGAGACTTTGTCCTAACAACCGGCAATCAGGACTGTACAGGCCGCACTGACGGCAATCAGTGCGGCTTTTTGTATCTATTCAATATGCCACGATGCCATTATTTTCCTCCTTTTTTTATCGCTTTCGCGTTTGTTCAACTTATAAACCGTCCCGCCATACTCGTCATCAAATTCAGATGAACGAGTCAGGTCGAACATTATTGTCCTATTCTTGTAATCATATCCAAGGGACATGAAAAGCAGTGTCGTCGGTAGATAATAATAGTCTCCTGACTTGCAGACCTTGAAAGCATCTTCGTCCGCCTCCCTCAAAACCACGAGATACATATCCTCCGGTTCATTTTCATCAACTCCGAGCTTTATATAGGTCTGAGACGACAAGTTCAGTTCCTTGGCAGTCTCGTCTGTGAAACCGAGTTTGCCGGAAGACTGAATCGTAACCTTCAATTTTGCGCTGTATTGTCTCGCACTGAAAAACTTTATACCTCCCATAATGTATCTCTTGCGTCGTCCTTTGTTTGCATCTTTCAAACTAACCACATCAAAGTTCTGTTCACATAATTTAAATCACAGTCATTTTCTCCACCAGAACTCATCGCGACACAAATTTAAGTAAAACAATGCTAATCAACAAGCAATGTCACCATAATTATAAACAAGTTATCAACAACCACACAATACAGCCAAAAACAAACGACAAGGAATTTACAAACAATACAAAAACAAATCACAGAAAACGCAAAAGACGCAGAATGAACTACATTTGAATAAGGCGCTAAGACTACACTAATATATAAACCCGAACATCCAGAGGGGAATCTTGTTTTTGTAGGCATATTCGATGTCGTCGGCGACGATGTAGCCTTCCGAAGCGTCGGCAATCTGTTTCTTGCCTTTCTTGCGGCCTCCGACTTCAAAGGTTTTGCCGTCGAGTTCAAAGTCCGAAATCGGGGATTCGACGATGTCGAAGGTGTTTTCCATCCATGAAAGGAACATTGTCTCGCGCACATTGCCCGGATTCGGCTCATGGTCTGACATTGAATACATCATGTTTGAGTTGTTCAGGTAGAGCTTGTCCATCTTGCGGAGCACCGCATCCCCGTTCGCCTTCATACGGAGCATGGACACGAGTTCCGCCTTCTCAAGATATTCCAGATATGTCGGAAGACTGTTCCTCGGGATGTCAAGGTCACGCTCCATATCGGAATAGTTAATCTTCACCGGAACGCTCTGAGAGACATAGTACATCAGCTTTTTCAGCTTCTCGGTAGCGGCAACCGTCATCTCGGCATACTTGGGAATATCCACCTCGACAGTGGTGGTGATGACCTGACGCAGTCTCGTTCGGAATTCAGGTTCACGGAAAAACGGATAACACCCATGCTGCCGATATTCCTTGATATACAAAAGTTGCACGATAGTCCGTGCAACTTTTATTGATTTTTGCATTACTTACCGTGCAATATTTAAAAAAAGTTGCACGATTGACGGTGCAATTCTGGCGTCAGATGTGTTCTACCTCGGGAGAGAGGGTTACGCCGAAGCGGTCGCGGACGGAAGCGATGACTGAGTTTTCGAGGTCCATCACCTCCTGCGGGGTGGCGTTGCCGGTGAGGTTCACGATGACGAGCGGCTGTTTCGAGTAGCAGGCGACATTACCGGTCTGCCGGCCTTTCCAGCCGCACTGTTCAATCAGCCAGGCCGCAGGAACCTTAATCATGGGAGCCGCATTGCCCGGCTGCACCACAACATAGTGAGGAACAGTGGCTTCGGAGCCGTTTGCCTGCCGGAAGTCATTGAGAATGCGGTCGAAATGTTCCTGCGGAATCACCGGGTTCTTGAAGAAGCTTCCGGCCGAACCGAGTTCGGACGGTTCTGGGAGTTTCTGACGGCGGATTTCTGTCACCACCTCACGGATGAGAGACGGGGTTAAAGATTTCTCGCTTTGCTCGAAATGACAGGATACGGCTTCGACCGCAGAGCGGAGATGACCGTAGTCGAGATGCGGAGTGGGGACTGACGAAAGGCGGAACACGACCGAGGTGACGGCGTAGAGACCTTTCCAGACGGTCTTGAAATTGGATGCCCTATAGCCGTAGCCGCATTCGGAATTGTCAAAGGAGACAGACTTCCCGGTCGCGAGTTCGATGCAGTTCACCCGGGCAATCACGTCCTTCGCCTCAACGCCATAAGCCCCGACATTCTGAACCGCGCTCGCCCCTACCTCTCCAGGGATGTGCGAAAGGTTTTCGACTCCCCAGAGATTGCAATCCGCAGCCCATGCGCAGAAGTCATCGAACACGACTCCCGAGCCAACCTCAGCAAGGGCATCTGATGAACCGGAGTCATCAGGCACAGAATGTTCAATATAACAAGAGTCAGAAGCAGATGAGACAGCAGTTGAATCTGACAGGCTCCGGATGTCCTTCATGGCCGAATGCAGGACAGTACCGGGAAAGTCTCCGGTGAACAGCAGGTTGCTTCCGGCTCCGACAAAGAGAAAAGGACGCGGCAGGGAACTGTCCTTCAGCAGTTCCCGCAGCGCGTCCTCGCTCCCCCATTCGGCGTATGCCGCCGCCCGCACCTTCATCCCGAAGGTATTATTTATGTCCTTATTATACTGTATCATACAATAGGCCTATCCGTATTAAAGATTTCTCGCTCCGCTCGAAATGACAACAAGTCCAACGCGGCAATTCGCTTTTTAGTGGACTTTTACCCTATGGTGGCTCCGTTGGTCAGCACCTCGGCAGGCGTGATGAACCGCATCTTGCCGTCGCCCTGACGCGCCATCAGAATCATTCCCTTGGACTCGATGCCGCGAATCTTACGCGGAGCGAGGTTGGCGAGAATGCAAATCTGCCTGCCGAGCATATCCTCCGGAGAATAGTACTCCGCTATGCCGGAAACAATCGTGCGCCTGTCAATGCCCGTGTCTATCGTCAGCTTGAGCAGCTTGTCCGTCTTAGGAACCCTCTCCGCCTCAAGCACCGTCGCCGTCCTGATGTCCATCTTCTCGAAATCCTCGAAGGAGCACTCAGGCTTCTGAGGCTCGACCTTCGCGGCGGCTTCCTTCGCGGCAGCCTCGGCAGCGGCGGCCTCGCGTTCCGCCCTGATTGCATTCAGACGCGCAATCTGCGCATCGACAACCTCGTCCTCAATCTTCGAGAACAGAAGCTCGGCCTCACCTATCTCATGACCCGCCGGGAGTATGCGCTCGGAAACGAGGTCGCTCCAAGAAAGGGAAATCGGAAATTCAGACAGGATCGAAGACGCGGAATCAACGGTGTGCAGGGCGGCTGCCTCGGAGGCGGTGAAGATGTTCTCCCCACCCGTGCCTTCCTCTCCTGCGCGATGGTCCGTTCCGGCGATGATGCCCACGCGCAGAATCCGGCGGAGCTTCTCAGCGGAAAACGGCAGGAACGGCTCGAACGCCACAGCAAGCGCGGCGCATATCTGAAGGGAGACATTGAGAATGGACGCCGTCCTGCCCATGTCAGTCTTGGCCACCTTCCACGGCTCCGTGTCCGTAAGGTACTTGTTGCCAAGCCGCGCAAGGTTCATGGCGGCCTTGAGAGCCTCGCGGAAACGGTACTGCTCCACATTGCTCTCAATCTCGGCGGCAATCGCCGGAATCTGCGCAAGCGTCTCGCGGTCAATCGCCTCCGGCTTCAGGTCGGCGGGCACCTTCCCTCCGAAATACTTGTGTGTCAGCACCACGGCCCTATTCACGAAGTTTCCGAAAATCGCCACGAGCTCGCTGTTGTTGCGTGCCTGAAAATCCTTCCACGAGAAGTCGTTGTCCTTGGTCTCCGGAGCGTTGGCGCAGAGCACGTAGCGGAGCACGTCCTCCTGTCCCGGGAACTGCTCCAGATACTCGTTCAGCCACACGGCCCAGCCCCTTGAAGTCGAAATCTTGTCGCCCTCAAGGTTCAGGAACTCATTTGCAGGGACATTGTCCGGAAGAATGTAGTCGCCGTGAGCCTTGAGCATGGACGGAAACACGATGCAGTGGAACACGATGTTGTCCTTGCCGATGAAATGCACGAGCTTCGTGTCCTCCGACTTCCACCATTTCTCCCAAGACTGCGGAAGAAGCTCCTTCGTGTTGGAGATATATCCTATCGGCGCATCGAACCAGACATAGAGAACCTTGCCCTCCGCTCCCTCGACCGGCACCGGAACGCCCCAGTCAAGGTCACGGCTCACGGCGCGCGGCTGAAGCCCGCCGTCAATCCAGCTCTTGCACTGTCCATAGACATTGGTCTTCCACTCCCTGTGCCCGTCGAGAATCCACTCGGAGAGCCACTTTTCATATTCATTCAGAGGCAGATACCAGTGCTTCGTCGGCTTCTTCACAAGCGGGGAGCCGCTCAGTGCCGACCTCGGATTGATGAGCTCGTCAGGGCTGAGGGTCGCGCCGCACTTCTCGCACTGGTCGCCGTATGCCCCCTCGGCGCCGCAGCGCGGGCAGGTTCCTACGATGTAGCGGTCCGCGAGGAAGGTCTTGGCCTCCTCGTCATAGTACTGCTCGCTTTCCTTCACGATGAACTTCCCGTCGTCGTAGAGCTTGCGGAAGAAATCCGAGGCGGTCTTCTCGTGAACCTTTGACGACGTGCGTGAATATATGTCGAAATTGATTCCGAGACCCGCAAACGAAGCCTTTATGAGAGAGTGATACCTGTCAACGATGTCCTGCGGAGTGACGCCCTCCTTCTTCGCCTTGATGGTAATCGGAACGCCGTGCTCGTCCGAACCGCAGATGAAAAGCACGTCCTGCCCTCTGAGCCTCTGATACCTGACGTATATGTCGGCGGGAACATAAACTCCGGCGAGATGGCCGATATGAACGGGACCGTTCGCATAAGGGAGCGCACAAGTCACCAGCTGTCTCCTGTAATCCTTGTTTTCCATATTTCTATATTCTTTTATTTTTCAGTATATCATTATATATCAACGAAATCCCCCTATTTCCGAAACTCCGACGCAAGGGACGACTTCATCCTGCTCAGCTCCGTAATCTTCCGCATCAGTTCCTCCATCTTTCCGGCATCCTGCGTCGTCATGAGTTCCTTCTGGAGAGCCTTGAGCTCAAGCTCGACATTGAGCAGCTGAAGCTTTATCAGCGACTTGGGGACGTATGTCACCAGCATCGTCTCCGCCGAAGTGAGCGAGTTCTCGAAGTTCTTCACAGTCAGGTTGTACTTATCGACAAGCAGGTCGCGCGTCACGGCACTGATCTGCGGATCCGCGCTGTCGCGAAGGCGGGCAAGAATCCGGCTCTGCTGAAGACCGTCGTCATAGAACTTCGTATATTGCTCCAATATACGGGCATACATCGTGTTGTGAAAGACCATCCCGTTGTCGTCCAAGGTGTTGAGTATGAAGTCGGCGACAGTCGGAACCTCATCCGTCCTGAACGGAGAGTCCTTGTCGAACTTCAGCTCACATTCACCGTACTCGAGAAGGAAACAGAGCAGCTCACGCTCGCCGGAAGCCGTGAAAGGCTCCTCCTCATGCATCTGCGCAGTTCCTGTGGCCGCCTGCGGCCGCTCCGGCCGCTGAGGTTCATCCGCAGGCTCCGGCTCAGGGGAATCCTGTCCTTCCTCCGCGGCGGACTCCCTTGCCGCCTCCCTTTCCTGCTGCTTTTTCTCCGCCACAAGCATGGCCTCGCGGGACTGCCTCACCCTGTCGTAGAGCATACCCTCCTCCGTGCCGAACTTGGCCGAGCACGACTGGACATACATAGCCCTGACTATCTGGTCCGGAATCAGGGCAATCGTGTCCGCCACCTCGTTAATCAGAGAAGCCCTTTTCAGAGGGTCGTTCCCGGCCTCGCCGAGAAGCATATCAGTCATGAAGCCGATGAAGTCCTGCTCATGCGCGGCAATGTAGTCCTGAACCTCCGCCAGAGTGTGCGAACAGGCGAACGAGTCCGGGTCCTCCCCGTCGGGAAGCAGCACCACGCGCACGTTCAGCCCGCCTCGGAGCACAAGCCCGATTCCGCGCAGGGCCGCATGAATGCCGGCGCTGTCTCCGTCGTAGATGATGGTCACGTCGTCCGCGAACCGCTTTATCAGAGCCACCTGCCCGGTCGTGAGCGAGGTTCCGCTCGAAGCCACGACGTTCAGTATGCCGAGCTGATGCATCGAAAGTACGTCGAGATAGCCTTCGACGAGTATGCACTTGCGCTGTCTGGCAATCTCGTTCTTCGCGAAATAGATTCCGTAGAGCGAGCGGTTCTTGACATATATCTCAGTCTCCGGGGAATTGACGTACTTAGCTACGCTCTTGTCCGTCTTGAGGGTGCGTCCGCCGAAGGCGATGACCTGTCCGGTGACGGAATGTATCGGGAACATGACCCTGTCGAAGAACCTGTCAACCAGAGAACCGTCGTCGCGGCGTATGCTCAGCCCGGTCTCGACGAGGTAGTCCTCCTTATATCCTGCGTCCCTCGCCGCACGGCTCAGCTCGTCGCGTGACTGCGGAGCCCATCCTAGCCCGTACTTCTCGATTGTGGAGTCGTCAAGTTTGCGCTTCCCATGGAAATACTGATATGCAATCGCCTGTCCCATAGGAGTATGGAGCGACTTCTGAAAGAACTCGGCGGCAAACTTCGAAACTATGTAGAGGCTGTCCTTGTGCTGTTTCCGGGCGAGGTCCTCGGCGGTCTCCTCCTCTTCGTTCACCTCGATGTGGTACTTCTTGCCGAGATAGCGGATGGCCTCCGGGAAGGTCATGCTCTCATGCTCCATCACGAAATCCACGGCCGAGCCTGCCTTCCCGCAGCCGAAGCACTTGTAGATGCCCTTGGCCGGAGAGACATAGAACGACGGGGTCTTCTCGTTGTGGAACGGGCAGCACGCGGTCCAGTTTGCCCCACGACGCTTCAGATCGACGAAATCGCCGACCACATCAACAATCTGGGCAACGTCCAGAATGCGCTCTACCGTGTCGCGTGGAATCATAACCGCCCCGTCCTCCTGTGACAACTACTTGTTTTCTCCATCCTCGACCGTCTTCACCTCGGCGTCCTGCTCCTCGGTCTTCGTGTCCGATGCGAACTTCTTCTGTATGCGGAAAATCTTAATCGACGAGAAGAGCTCCGAAAGTCCCGAAACTATGAGGGCTATTCCGACGATCAGACCCACACCCTTCGTGAAGAGCTGCGACGCGAACATAAGTATGCCGCCTCCGATGGCCTCGATAAAAGGCAGGATGAAGAACCAGAATCCGAAGCGGGACGCCCTCTCCGCGCTTATCAGGGCGATAATCTGATAGATTCCCGAAAGGAGCAGAATAAGTCCTATGAGCTTGACCGCGATGTTGGAGATAAAGGTCGCAAAGACGAACACCAGCACTGCAACGACAATCTCGATGATTGAGTTGGAGAGCCATAGCGAGAAGGACTTCTCCGTCCTGTGCGCGAAGGCATAGACCATCATTCCGCAGCCATACACAAAAAGCACTGCGGCAAATATCTTCACCAGCAGCGGAATCACGTCGCCGGGATATGCGACGGCGAGAACGCCTAATCCGAGGGAAGCGGCGGCTCTGGCGAGTCCGCTCCATGGAGTCTTGTAACCGAATGTTATCATGTCCTTATATTTTAATTCACAAAATTACTAAAAATAAACCGCCTTGGATTTGTTTTTTTTATTTTCGAGAAAAGGAATCTTTTCGATAAGTGAGAGCAGAGCCAAGCTTGCTTGAGCTATGCAGAACGCAGAAAAGGGCGATGGAATCGAATATAGACCGAAAAGAATAAACAAATTTTAATTCGCGACCTCGCAGAGGAATTTCAGCCGCACCAGACGAATCTCATTCTCCTCGTAGTCCGCCCCGAGCTCTGCTATGGCCTCCTCGACCGAATCCGACTCGGCCTCGTCGCGGAAATACTCGTAAATCTCCTCCACGACATCGTCGTCGATGACCTGCCGCACATAGTAGTCGAGGTTCAGCCTGAAGCCGGACTGCACGATTGACTCAATCTCTGTCAGCAGTTCCTCGAACTCAAGCCCGAGGGCCTCGGCGATGTCCTCAAGCGCAAGACGGCGGTCGATGTTCTGGATGATGATAATCCGGTTGTCCGAATTGTGACGAACGGTCTTCATCACCGAGAAATCATACGGGCGTTCTATCTCATTCTCCTCCACATACTTGGCAATCAGTTCAACGAATTCCCTACCATACTTCTTCGCCTTTCCATCGCCCACGCCCTGACATCGCTGGAGCTCGTCGAGGGTGACGGGGTACATGATTGACATATCGTCGAGGGCCGCGTCGCTGAAAATCACCCAAGGCTGGAGCTTCAGACGACGGCTCAGGCTCTTCCGCAGGTCCTTCAGCATGGCAAGCAGCTTCTCGTCCCCGCCTCCGCCGCCGGCCCTGGCGGCAGACGGCACCCCGTCGTCATCGTCATCCTCCCCTTCGGCGAAGACCCTGTCCTCGGTGAGCATCAGAGGCGTCGGGGACTCGGCGTATTTCCTGCCCTCTGGTGTCACGCTGATGAGCCCGTAGGCCTCGATGTCCTTTTCAAGAAGGTGCAGGACAAGTCCCTGATGGATGACGGCGCACCAGAAACGGAAGCCGTGGTCGCGTCCCGCCCCGAAAAGTTCCAGACGGTCATGCCGGTAGGACTTAATCAGCGAATTGCTCTCCCCCGCGAGTATGTTGGCAAGGTGCTCCGTCTTGAAGCGCTCCGGAAGGGACTCCACGAGGTCTATGACCATGCACATCTGCTCCGAGCCCTCGAAGCGTTTCTTAGGATACAGACAGTTGTCGCAGGCTCCGCAGTTGTCCGGGAGATAGTCCTCCCCGAAGTAGTTGAGCAGCAGCTTCCTGCGGCACTGGTTGGACTCGGCGTAGGCCACGGTCTCCATCAGCAGCTGCCGTCCGATTTCCTGCTCGGCAATCGGCTTCCCCTGCATGAACTTCTCCAGTTTCTGGATGTCCTTGTAGCTGTAGTAGGTGATGCACTGCCCCTCCTGTCCGTCGCGGCCGGCACGCCCCGTCTCCTGATAGTAGCCTTCAAGGCTCTTGGGGATGTCGTAGTGAATCACGAAGCGCACGTCCGGCTTGTCGATGCCCATCCCGAAGGCGATTGTCGCGACGATGACGTCCACCTCCTCCATGAGGAACGCGTCCTGATTTTCCGCCCGCGTCTTTGCGTCAAGCCCGGCATGGTACGGGCGGGCCTTTATCCCGTTGACGTTCAGCAGCTCGGCGATTTCCTCGACCTTCTTGCGGCTGAGGCAGTAGATGATTCCGGATTTCCCAGGATTATGCCTTATATATTTTATTATGTCCCTCTTAGGATCGACCTTCTCCCTTATCTCGTAGTAGAGGTTCGGACGATTGAACGAAGACTTGAAGACCTTGGCGTCCTGAATCCCGAGGTTCTTGACTATGTCGCTCTGTACTTTAGGCGTGGCCGTCGCCGTGAGTGCGATTATCGGAGCCCTGCCAATCTCATCGACTATGGAGCGGATGCGCCGGTACTCCGGACGGAAGTCGTGTCCCCATTCCGAGATGCAGTGCGCCTCATCGACGGCATAGAACGAAATTCGTATCTCCTTGAGTATGGCTATGTTCTCGGCCTTAGTCAATGACTCCGGGGCGACATAGAGAAGCTTTGTCCTGCCCGAGAGAAGGTCGGCGCGGACTTCCGCAATCTGGGCCTTGCCGAGCGAGGAGTTCAGGAAATGCGCCACGCCTTCGTCCCCGGAGACGAAGCCGCGTATGACATCGACCTGATTCTTCATCAGCGCGATCAGGGGGGATATCACTATCGCCGTGCCCTCCATCAGCAGGGCCGGAAGCTGGTAGCACATGCTCTTCCCTCCGCCGGTGGGCATGAGGACGAACGCGTCGTTGCCCTCAACAAGGTGACGGATTATCTCCTCCTGCCCCGGCTTGAATGACGTGTAGCCGAAGAACACCCTCAGTTTCTCGAACAGTTTCTCTGTATTTACCATAATTCGTTGGGAGAATTTTCTTAAAGGTAGGCATATTTTTGCGTATGGCAAAATAAAATGGGATTTTATTTGAGAAAGTTTGAGTATCTTTGCGGTTGCTTCGGTCTTTCCGGGAGACTACGGAATGTCCGGTCATATATTATGGTAGAGAAAACATATTAAATAAATACGCATTATGAAAGCATCAAGAATTTTTGCGGCCGTTCTCGTGGCCGCGCTTGCACTTTCCTGCAAGTCAAACACAAACGTGAAGGTGGATGTTGAACTGCCTACGCATTCCGACGTCGATTCAGTAAGCTACCTGCTCGGCATCAACTTCGGTTCGTTCCTCAAGGGCAACGGCCTCTGCGACAATCTTTCCGAGCTCAACATGTCGGAGATGAAGAAAGGCATGAACGACTTCCTCAAGGCCGAGGGCAATTACTACGACCCTGAATTCGGCAAGCAGTTCAAGATTAACCCTGAGGACATGGGACGCATCATCAACGGCTACCTTTCAAAGAAGAGCGAATACACGGCTGCCGTAAATAAGGCGAAGGGCGAGAAGTTCCTTGAGGAAAACCTCAAGAACGGCGTCGATACGACCGCCAGCGGACTCCAATATACCATCATCGAGGAGGGCGCCGAGTACAAGGTGCAGCCTAACGACACCGTTTGGGTGTTCTACAGCGGCAAGACCATCGACGGCAAGGAGTTCGACGGCAACATGGACAAAGAGGAGCCTACGCAGTTCATCGCCAACCGTGTAATAAAGGGCTGGACCGAGGGTCTCGGACTTCTCGGCGAAGGCGGAAAGGCAACTTTCTACATTCCTTCAGACCTCGCATACGGAGAGAGGGGCACCCGCGGAATCGAGCCTAACTCAGTGCTCGTCTTCGAGGTTGAGGTTCATAAGGTAGGCCAGTACAAACCTGAGGAAACGGAAGAGGGTAAGGCTGAAAAAAAGACGAGGAAATAGTCTATGGCACTCGAACTTGAAGGAAAGATCATCACGAAGCTGCCCGTTCAGAGCGGAACCTCGGCAAGGGGGCCGTGGTCAAAGCAGGAGTTCGTGATTGAGTATCAGGAGGGCAACTACCCTACTCAGGTGTGCATGAATGTCTGGGGCGACGACAAGGTGAAGGATCTGGAGCAGTTCCAGGCCGGCGAGACGGTGAAAGTATCTTTCAACCTTTCGAGCCGCGAGTACAACGGACGCTGGTATTCAGACATCCGCGCATGGAGAATAGAGCACGCGGGAGCGGCTCCTCAGGGCCAGGCGCCGGCCTACGGAGCTCCGGGTTATGCGGCTCCGACCGGCGCGGGCGCTCCGCAGCAGCCTGCGGCTCCGGCCGCGACGGACTTTAATTCCGGAAGCGGGGACAGCGAGGACGACCTGCCATTCTAACGGACGGACGGAACTGAATAAAAAGCGGATTGCACTCCATCTTTTTATTCAATTCCTTACTATAGGATTATTAAAAAGCTCGGCTGAAAGTGAAATTCAGCCGAGCTTTTTTAGTTCAGGTGGAATAAAACCTTGTCAGTTGTTCAACTCGCGCAAAGATTTCTCGTTTCGCTCGAAATGACACATATTCAAACGAGCTTTTTTAATTAGCGAGATTAGGGATTAAGAAAAAGATGGAGTGCAAGGCTTGCGAAATCTTTTTAACCGGAGCAACCTCTCGGTTGTGAGGATTAAAAAGTTGAGCGTAACGCAGCAATCCGCTTTTTCTTAATCACGTATTTCCCAGTAGCCGCCCCGGCCGAAGAGGAAGCTGTCCAGTTCGGACATCAGGCCGAGGCGACGGACAAGGTCGAGGACGGTGATGCGGTCACGCATATACGGAATGTGCAGGAAGGCGTTCCTGAGCCCGGCGCGGGAAACTGCCGTCATCTCCGGCTCGTACGGAGCATGAGCGGTCTTCAGGAGGTCGCGGAGTTCGGAGACGGTCATGAGTTCCGCCTCAAGCTTCCGCTTCAGCTGCGGCCAGTTGTCGCGGACGCGGGTCAGCTGCTCACGAAGCCGCTCCTTTTCCGGATATTTCGCGCGGCACTCTCCGACGGCGGCCTCGGTCTGGTCGGACGGGAGGTCGGCGAAGGCGCGGCGTACTTCCGCTTCCATCTCCGGCCACGACGGCCACGCGGAAACGCAGGCATCCACATCAGTCGCCAAGAGGTCGCGGCCGAGAAGGAACTCATAGCAGGCGGCCGAGACAAGCGAGCCGATGCCTACCTCAAAGCCGTGGGGCACGGGACGACCCGCAGTAAGGAACGACTTGCCGCTCTCGAATCCCGGGACGGTTTCCGCGCCGGTGTAGCGGAGGTCAATCATCTCCCAATAGTGTCCGAAAATGTGCTCGGTTCCGGAAGACGGGCGGCTGCTCTGGTAGGTCTGCATCGCGAACCCGCTGAGTATCAGCCCCTCCGCAAGCTTCTCTATGGCAGGAACCTCGCCGGCATAGACGGCCTCCGGATGCGCGAGCGATTCCCTCAGCCCGTCATGTACGAGAGAATAGGAAAATTCGTCTATGCTCTCACAGCCCATAGCGTCCGCGACAATCCAGTCCGCCCCCGCAGGAATCTTGGCCAGCAGGTCGGCATAGCCGGAGACGGCGAGATACTTCGGGGCCCTGGCCGCGACAGCCGGTTCGACTATTATTCCGTAAGGAGCGCGGCAGTCGAAGGTGCGCTTGAAGCCGTCCTTGATTATTGACGCGCCGTATGCCGAAAAGCCGTCCATTGAGACGGTGGTCACAACTATCATGTACCTCCGCCCCAGATGCTCCGAGACGAGCTTCGTCAGGTCGTTTACCACTCCGGCACCTACCGCCACGGGAACGGCATCGACAGTCCCGAGATAGCCTTCAAGTTCTTCGACGAACGACCATTCCGCGTAAAAGTTCTTTGAATGGAAGACGAAAGGCTCGGCCATGGCGATGCCTGCCGCCTTCATATATCCATAGACATCCCCGGCCGCTATCTCCCATGTGGTCTCGTCGGCGACAATCACCGCCGTCTTCCCCGGGAACAGGCGCAGGAACATCTCCGGTGCACGTGCCGTAGCGCCGTCACCGATAATGAGAGCCTTTGTGTCCGTAGTTCTCTTTAGTGCGTTTTCTATGCTTTTCAAAATCAGTCCAATTTATGTATCGCCAGTCCGGACCTGAGCTTAGGCTCGAACCAGGTGGTCTTAGGCGGCATAATCCTGCCGCTGTCGGCAATATCCACAAGTTCCTTCATCGACACCGGGTAGAGGGCGAAGGCCACGGCCATCTCGCCGCTATCGACCCTGCGCGCCAGTTCCCCGAGTCCCCGGAGCCCTCCGACGAAATCAATCCTCTTGTCCTTGCGCAGGTCCTTGATTCCGAGCAACTTGTCAAGAATCCGCTCCGAAAGTACAGTGACATCCAGCCGGGCTATCGGGTCATCCTCGTCAACGCATTTCCGGTAATCCAGCCACCACCAGTAGCCGTCAAGGTACATGGTGAACTGGTGCCGACGCTTCGGAGTGTAGTCGAGGAATCCCGCCGCCACTGCCCTCTGACGTTCCTCCTCAGTCCCGATTCCCTCAAGAGAAAATTCCTTCTGCAGTTCGCGCTTGAACGCTATGGGGTCGAGACCGTTCAGGTCCTTCACGACGCGGTTGTAGTCCATAATCTTCAGCTCGCTCTCCGGGAACGCGACCGCCATGAACCAGTTGTATTCCTCCTCGCCTGTGTGGCCGGGATTGTTCCCGCGCTTTTCCGCCCCCACGCGTGCGGCCGCAGCCGTACGATGGTGACCGTCAGCGACATAGAACGCGCTGATTCCGGAGAACCCGTCCGTGATTGCCTTGATGTCGGTGTCGTCGTCAATCACCCAGAAACGGTGTCCGAAGCCGTCGGAAGCCGTGAAGTCATATTCAGGAGCCTTGGAAGTGTATTTCTTCACAATCGAAGCTATCACCTCGTCGTCCGGATAGGAGAAGAAGACGGGCTCGATGTTGGCGTTCTGGATGCGCACGTGAATCATGCGGTCGTCCTCCTTTTCCTTGCGTGTCAGCTCGTGCTTCTTTATGCTTCCGTCGGCGTAGTCGTCGATGTGGGCGCAGAGCACTATGCCGTACTGCGTGCGGTCGCCCATGGTCTGCGCATAGACATAGTAGCACTCCTTGCAGTCCTGCCTGAGCCAGCCGTTCTTCTGCCACAGCCTGAAATTCTCCACAGCCTTGTCGTAGGCCTGCCCGGAGTGCTCATCGACCATAGGAGTGAAGTCGATTTCCGGCCTGGTGATATGAAGCAGCGACTTTTCCCCCGCCTCGGCCCTGGCCTCCTCGGAGTTCATCACGTCATAAGGCCTCGCGGCCACCTCCTCGACTATCTCGCGCGGCGGACGAAGCGCCGCAAAAGGTTTAACTCTTACCATATCGTGCTATATTCACTTTCATCCCGATTACCCGACGTCACCTCATTCAATCTCTGTCATCTCGAACGAAGTGAGAGATCTTCTCGCCTAACGGTTCAGCCGGAACTTCTCGCAGCCGGTGGCGAAATAGGCCACAATCTGACGAGCGGCGGCGAGCCCCGCATTGACATTCGCCTCGGCGGTCTCCGCGCCCATCTTCTTCGGAGTCGCGAAATAGCGCCTGCCCAGCGTCTCCGCAAATTCGTCCGCAGCCTCGGGAGCCACGTCGGCGACATATTTCAAGTCCTCCCGCTCCCTCAGAAGCGCCAGCAGCGAACCCTCGTCAATCACCTCCCTGCGGGCAGTGTTCACGAGGCATCCTCCCTTAGGCATGAGCCCGACAAGGGCTGCGCCCACCGAGCCGGCCGTCTGAGGGGTCGCGGGAATGTGCAGGGAGACAAAGTCGCAGGAAGAATAGAGATGTTCAAGCGAAGACGCCGCCGCCACACCGTCCCTTTCGATGATTTCCGCATTCACGAACGGGTCGAAGGCCATCACGGACATTCCCAGCTCCTTCGCCTTGGCCGCGACGAGCCTGCCCACATTGCCGTAGGCCTGAAGACCGAGCCGCTTTCCGAGAATCTCAGAACCGGTGCCCGGAGTGAAGCGGTTGCGCGACATATATATCATCAGAGCAATCACCAGCTCGGCGACCGCGTTGGCGTTCTGCCCCGGAGTGTTCATCGCCACGACCCCGTGAGCCGTGCAGGAGGCGAGGTCGATGTTGTCGTAGCCAGCCCCGGCCCGCACCACAATCTTGAGCGACGGAGCCGCATCCAGCACCTCCGCGGTCACCTTGTCCGAGCGGACAATCAGCGCGTCCGCCACGGCGACCGCCGCGACAAGTTCACTCTGTTCCGCATATTTCTCAAGAAGGCACAGCTGATGTCCCTGAGACTCCAGTATTTCCCTTATCCCATCGACCGCCGCCTTCGCGAACGGTTTCTGTGTCGCTATCAGAACTTTCATAGTCTTTAATTTAGAAACGGCCTCCAAACCCAATGGTGCAAAGAAGCCTTTTATTCCCTAAGCCTTCTCTTCAAGTACGGCGGTCTCGAAATCCCTCATCGCGTCAATCAGCGCCTGAACCGACGCGACCGGGCAGGCATTGTAAATCGAGGCGCGGAATCCGCCCACCGAACGGTGTCCCTTTATGCCGACCATCCCGTGCTCCGTGGCGAAGTCGAGAAAATCGTTCTGAAGATGCTCGAATCCGGGAGCCATCACGAAGCAGACGTTCATAATCGACCTGTCCTCCGTGGCGGCGGTGCCGACAAAGAGCGAGTTGCGGTCAATCTCGTCGTAGAGCATCGCTGCCTTCTTCCTGTTGAGAGCGTGGATTGCCTCGACTCCGCCCTGGGCCTTGAGCCATTTCAGGGTCTCCTTCATCACGAAAATCGGAAACACAGGAGGAGTGTTGAACATTGACTTTCCGTCGATAAGGGTCTGATAGTTCAGCATGGTAGGGATATAGTGCGAGACCTTGCCGAGAGCGTCCCTGCGGACAATCGCGAAGGTGACTCCCGCCGTGCCGACGTTCTTCTGGGCGCCGCCGTAAATCACTGCATACTTGGAGACGTCAACCGGACGGGACATGATGTCCGAGGACATATCCGCAATCAGCGGAACCGGGCAGTCGATGTCACGGGGAATCTCCGTCCCGTAAATGGTGTTGTTCGTGGTTATGTGGAAATAGTCCAGGTCGGACGGTATCTCATAGCCCTTCGGGATATAGGAATATGTCCTGTCGGCCGAAGACGCCACGACCACGGCATCAGCGCCCTTCGACTCCGCGAATCCCTTAGCCTCCTTGAGGGCTTTCTTCGCCCAGACGCCGGTGTCAAGATAGCCGGCCTTCCGCTCAAGGAAGTTCATCGCGGCATAGAGGAATCCCATGCTGGCTCCCCCGCCGAAAAACACGACCTCATGCGTGTCCGGAATGTTCAGCAGTTCCTTCCACAGCGAGCGGCATTCGTCCATCACCGCCTCCCAGGCCTTCGACCTGTGCGAAACCTCGATTACCGACATTCCCGTTCCGGAAAAATCCTTCAAAGCCTCAATAGCGGCCTCCACGGCCGGCTTCGGCAGGACGCACGGTCCCGCGTTGAAATTATGAACTGTCTTCATATCCATTTATGTTTCATACGGTTAGCCAGCCTCCACTTAGGTCTGCGGCATCGTATCTTTTTACAAATATAAACATTATATTTTTTTCACACAGCAATCGTCGATGTCCTCCGTCCGCGAAAGAAAATCCTCTTCAGCAGAAAGACGCACGGAGGCGGTCAGCGAACACCGGGTGTCGAACATCTGGTCACGGGCTTCCAACTTCATGTCTTTCAGCACTTTCATCACGGAGTTCATCGACATATACCCGAATTCCATGGCATAGTTCACGGTAGCCGTCTTTTCCACGACGACAGCCTGCGACAGGGCATCGTCTGTGGAGGTTCTGTAGGCACGGATAAGCCCGGGGATTCCCAGCTTTATGCCGCCGAAATAGCGGACGACCACGACGAGCACATCGCTGAGCCCGCGAGAGTCAATCTGTCCGAGAATCGGTCTCCCGGCAGAGCCAGAAGGTTCCCCGTCGTCGTTGACCCTGAACACATCGGCCTTGTAGCCAAGACGATAGGCATAGCAGTGGTGACGTGCGTCGTGATATTCCTTCTTCAGCGAAGACACGATTTCCTTAATCTGAGCCTCGGTTTCCACGGGATAGGCGAACGCGAGAAATCGGCTTCCGTTGTCCCGGAAGAGTCCCCGCGCCGGCCCGGCGATGCTGCTGAAAGTGTCCTTTATCCCGTCCATATTTCCCATATCCGACGTTCCCGTCATTTTCAAAAATAGGCATATTTTCGGTGTTATCAAAATTACGGAGCGACAAAAGCGATTTTCGTCAGTTTTTGCAAAAAATTTGGGGTGCATAGTCTTTCATTTTGTATCTTTGGGGGCGTTTTCGGGAAGCCGAGGTTTCCCGCATAATCATTTTTATCGTATGATATTGAAATACAGAGTTTCCCTGCCCGGACTGAAGGGCTTTGCGAGAGTTTATGAACTCAAGGCGACAAGTTCGCTCTACTCGTTCCACAAGAGGATGCACGCGGACATGGATTTCCCGATGGATCAGATTGTGCTTTTCAAGGCGGTCAACCCGGACGGGAGCGCGATTGCACGCTACAGCGTCCAGAACATGGGCAAGGGCACGATTGACGAGGTGACGCTCGGAGACTGCCACAAGAGGGGCGAGGACAGCTTTGTCTATTTCTACGACACGACCAACAAGAAGAGCGTGCTCGTGGATTTCGAGGGCGAGGTCGAGGCGCGTCCGGGCGTGGTCTATCCTGCCCTGGTCGAGTCGAAGGGGCCGAATCCGATTGAGTTCGAGAACGGATACGTGGCCTACGAGGACCTTCCGGAAGACAAGAAGCGGAACATCATCCGCAAGGAGGAGGGAAACTGGGACGATGAGGACGAGGATGATGACGATTTCGACGACGATGAGGATGAGGACGACGGTGAAGAGGTTGTCTATGACGAACGCGAGGGGGATGACGAATAGGCGGCGGATTGCTGCGTTGGACTTCGACAGATTAAATCCTCACAACCGTGAGGTTGCTGCGGTTTAATCTTCTCGTCCGCCTTGCACTCCATCCGCCTATTCGCCATCCCGCCAAGAAATTTTACTTATCAGAAACTCAAGGTATCGGCTTGATGGAATTCATTTTGATAAAGTTAGGTTGAAAAAAGTTGAGATTATATTGGGGCCGACGGGAGTCGGAAAGACCGACTTCGCGGTCGAGAGGGCGCTGGAATGCGGCTCGCCGGTGATTTCGTGCGACTCCAGACAGATTTTCAAGGAAATGACCATAGGGACGGCTGTCCCGGATGCTTCACAGCTTGCCGCCGTGAAGCATTATTTTATCCACTCGAATTCAGTCACGGAGGACTACACCGCAGGGCGCTACGAGATTGAGGCTAACCGTCTTGTGAACGAGCTGTTCGCGCAGGGGCATGAGACTCTCGTCATGTGCGGAGGCTCGGGATTCTATATCGACGCATTCGTGAACGGACTTGACGACTTTCCTCCGGCCGACCCTGCGCTGCGCGGCGAGCTGTCGGCGCGGCTGCGGGAAGAGGGGGTCGGGGAACTTGCAAGGCGGCTGCGGGAGCTTGACCCGGAAAGCTGCGGGACGATTGACCTGTCGAACGGGCAGAGGGTCGTGCGGGCGCTTGAGGTCTGTCTGATGACCGGGCGCAAGTTCTCTTCGTTCAAGACCTCGCCAAGCCGCCGCCACGACTTCGAGGTTGAGAAAATCGGCCTCATGCGCCCGAAGGAGGAGCTGTATTCGCGCATCGACACGCGAGTTCTGAAAATGATTGACTCCGGACTCGTCGAAGAGGCCCGCAGCCTGCTCCCGTTCCGCGACCGCCCCGCACTCCAGACCGTAGGCTATAAGGAAATCTTCGCATGGTTCGACTTTCTCGACGGCAAGGTCAGCACGGAAGGCTGGGGACCGACAAGTCCCGGCGACGGGCCGGTAACCACTCTGGGTCGCGCCGTGGAGCTGATTCAGCGAAACTCCCGCCGCTATGCCAAACGGCAGATGTCCTATTGGCGACGGGATAACACAATAAAATGGGTGGGAAACATCTAAAAAGCGAATTGCGTCGTTGCACTTCATCTTTTTATATGCTTCCTACCCTCAGCAATAAAAAAAGGAATGACCGTTGAGCCATTCCCTTTTTATATGCTATTAGGTAAAATTGTATAAACGGTGCGGATGCAAGGCGGGCGATGGATTTTAACCGCAGCAACCTGATGGTTGTGAGGATTAAAATCAGGAGTCCAACGCGGCAGGCGTGCCGTTTAGACAATTTTACAACTCCCAGGCGAGGGCTGATGCACCGAGTATGGCGGCGTCGGACTCCTTGAGGGAAGAATAGACGAGTTTCACCTTGTCGCGCCAGATGGCGAGGACATTGCCGTTCATGGCCTCAAGGATAGGCTCCGTGAGGAACTCCTTGCTGCGCGCGAGACCGCCGAAGAGGACGATTGCCTCAGGGGCGCTGAACGCGATGAAGTCGGCGAACGCGTTGCCGAGCATATGTCCGGTGTACTGGAACACACGCAGAGCAAGCTCGTCGCCTTCCTTGGCAGCCTCATAGACATCCTTCGAGCTGATGTTGTCAATGCCCCGGAGCGATGACGGCTCGTCTGATATGTCAAGCCACTCGCGGGCCGTCCTTGCGACTCCTATCGCCGAGCAGTATGCCTCAAGGCAGCCGGTTCTTCCGCATCCGCAGAGGCGCCCATTGTTGCGGACTATCCGCACATGGCCGAGCTCCCCGGCAAATCCGTCGTGCCCATAGACAACCTCGCCGTTGATGACGATGCCGCTGCCCACGCCGGTTCCGAGCGTAATCATGATGAAGTTCTTCATCCCGCGCGCCGCTCCGTAGGTCATCTCTCCCACGGCCGCCGCGTTGGCATCGTTTGTAAGAGCCACTGGAATGCCGCCGAGACGCTCAGAAAGCATCTCCGCCACAGGAACGGCCTTGGACTTGGCCCAGATGACGTTAGGAGCCATCTCGACCATGCCGGTGTAGTAGTTCCCGTTAGGGGCGCCGATGCCGATTCCGCGTATCTGCCCCTCGACGTCGGCGTCCGAAACGACCTTGCGTATCGCGGCCGCCACCTCGTCAAGGTAAGGGTTCGCGTCCTCGTAGTTGTCCGAACGAATCACGGTCTGCGCCAGTACCTGACCGCGCGCATCGACGACGCCTATCTTGGTTGTCTGTCCGCCGACGTCAATGCCGACGACATACTGTTTGTCAATTGACTTTGCCATATCTTCCATTGCGATAATACATTAGTTAATTATTTCGTCGATGCCTTCGGCTTTGAAAGGAACAATGCGAACAGAAGCATATAGGCGACACCTGCTATCACGACCCAATATCCGGTCATGATTGAAGTAGCGTCGGCAACAGCGCCCTGTATAAGCGGAAGGATACCGCCGCCGCACACGAGCATCATGAACACTCCGGACGCGAGGGAGGTATATTTTCCAAGCCCCTCTACGGCCAGATTGAATATCGAACCCCACATCACTGAAGTGCAGAAACCGCAGAGGATGAAGAACACGACATTGAGAGGGACGTCGGCGAGGGCGAATTTCAACTCGGAAGTAACCGTAGGGAACTTGACGAGAGTTGCAGGGAGGAACATTCCGAGGAGAAGGAGCACAAGCGCAAGGCTCGTCACAAAAATCATCATCACGCGGCTTGACACCTTGCCTCCGATGGCCCCGCCGAGAAGACGGCCGCAAAGCATGAGAAGCCAGTAGATTCCGACAATCGTTCCTGCAACGGCAGCGGAGACGTGCTCAACTGTACCCGGAAGAACATAGTCTGTAGTCAGATAAAGGTTCACGAAGTTCGGTATGCCGACCTCGACTCCTACATAGATGAAGATTGCGATGATGCCGAAGACGAAGTGACGCTGAGAGAACAGATGCCCGAGAGAAACTGTCATCGGTTCGGTCTCCTCATCATAATTTGCCTTGTTCTCGAGCTCGGGTTCAGGAATGGAGGAGAAGAAGATAATCAGGAATGCAAGCGCGAAGACTCCCATGGCGATGAAAAGCGCAGGGTTGGCGTTTGAGATGGTCGCCTTGGAGGCGTCACCGATAAGATAACCTACAAGTACAGGCACGATGGTGGCGCAGAGAGAGTTGAGCGAGCCTCCGAGCTGGATAAGCTGATTACCCTTGTTTCCGCCGCCGCCGAGAGTGTTGAGCATCGGGTTGACAACGGTGTTGAGCATACACATGGAGAAGCCGGAGATGAATGCACCGGTGAGATACACTCCGAAGCTTTCCACGACACCTGAAAGCCATGAAATCGTCACGCCGATGAAGCCTACGGCGACAGCTGCAAGCGCAGTGAACTTGTAGCCTTTCTTCTTCAGGATGATTCCGGCAGGAAGGCCGAGGAAGGCATAAGCGATGAAATTCGCGGCATTACCAAGCTGCGACATGAAGTTTGACGCCCCGAACTGTGCCTTCACGATGACACCCATCGGGTTCTGGAGACCTGTGACGAAAGAAATCATTCCGAAGAGGAAAAACATGATTGCAATCGCCAGCACGTTACTGTTTTTTTTACTCATCTGATTATTAATTTTAATTTGTAAATAATTATAAGCTTTTCATATTGAGCTCATTGATAATGTTCTTGCCTTCGGCCGTGTAGGCGAACTTCATCCTGTCTTCGTAGGCCTGCTCCACCTTTCCGCGTACAATCTTCATCGTCGAGTTGACCATGTGGTTCTGCTCGGTGAAAGGCTCCGGAAGCACGCAGACAGCCGTAGGAAGCCACCTTTCAGGGAAAAGTCCTGCAAACTCGCCGCCGGCGCGGTACTGATCGACCTCGGACTGAATCTTCTCAAGCTGCATCCTCTTGCCGGCCTCGGAGTCTGGCTCGACCTCCGGATGCTCCTTCTTCATGTACTCCTTGAGGGCCTCCTTGTTCGGAACCATGAGGAGAATCACATAAGGATCCTGATTGTCGTGGAGGACGACCTGAGAGATGTACTTGGAGTTCGCAACGAGAGCCTCCTCGATTCCCTCCGGAGAGTATTTCTCGCCGTCAGAGCTGATGAGGAGGGACTTGAAGCGGCCTGTCACATAAAGGTAGGTGTCGTCGAGCATATATCCCATGTCCCCGGTGTGGAGCCATCCGTCAACGACGGTTTCCGCAGTGGCCTTCGGATTCTTCCAGTAGCCGGCCATGACATTCTCGCCCTTGATGACGATTTCGCCCTTCTGCCCGTAAGGCAGCGCCCTGCCCTCGGAGTCGCATATCTTTATTTCCATCGGGCGCACAATCATTCCGGACGAGCCGAGGATGTGATGGTCCATGGAGTTGGCGGAGATGATAGGCGTAGCCTCTGAAAGTCCGTAGCCCTGGAAGATGGGAACGCCTATCGCATAGTAGTATTTCTGGAGGTCTATTCCGAGAAGCGCTCCGCCGCCTACGAAGAAGCGCATCCTGTCTCCGAATGCCGACTCGCGTATGCTCTTGAAGAGAATCTTGTCGAAGAGCTTGACGAGCGGCCATCTCCAGAAATCCTTGCCTCCCTTGTTGTAGCCCTCCTTATTGTATGCAATGGCGTTGCGTACGGCGAAATCGTAGAGTTTCTGAACCTTCGGACCCTTTGCCTTGACGCCTGCCTCGATAGCCTTCTTGAAGTTCTTGGAGAGCGCCGGAACCGAAAGCATCACCGCCGGCCGCGTTTCCTTGATTGCCATAGGGATGTTCCTGAGCGACTCCATAGGGGTACGGCCCTGCGGAACAGTGGCGAGCGACGCGCCGAAGGACATCATTGTGTAGAATCCGGCGACGTGAGCGAAGCAGTGGTCGAGCGGAAGGATGATGAGCATCACGTCATCTTCGTTTATGCCGATGACGGAATGCGCCTGCTCGACGTTCGCGGTGTAGTTCCTGTGAGTCAGGAGGATTCCCTTAGGGTCGGCGGTGGTTCCGGAGGTGTAGCTGATGTTCGCGTAGTCGTCCGGACCTACGGACTTGTAGCGGTTCACGAACTCTTCCGGCGAAGCGGCGAGGAACTCGTCTCCCATTTTCTGTATCTCGGTGATGCACATCTCCTTAGGACCGTATTCCTCAAGCGGGTCAAGCACGATGACTTTCTCAACAGCCTCGCAGTTTTCCAGAATATTTCTCACTTTCGGAAGCTGTGCTCCGGAAACGACCACATACTTCGAGTCGGAGTGACGTATTCTGAAAATGAGGTCGTTGCTTTCTTCAAGCTTTATCGACAACGGAACATTCACGGCTCCGGCATAGAGAATGCCCATCTCGGTGATTGGCCAGAGGTTGCGTCCCTCCGAAAGGAGCGAGACCTTGTCGCCTTTCTGCAATCCGAGCTTCATCAGACCCGCGCCTATGCGGTAGGCTTCCTTGCGCGTCTGCTCGAATGAAGTCTCCGTCCACACTCCGTCCACCTTTTCGCGGAGGAAGGTGTTTGCGGCGAACTGACGGGTGTATTTCTCCACAAAGTCAATGATTGTCAATCTTTTGTCCATAATTTAGGGGTTTATGGGAAACTCCGTGGAACACACAGTCGCGGGCTTCCCGGTTAAACAAATGTCCGGAACCTCATGCCCCGGCAGGGGAAAGGCTCCGGAAAATCCTTACATTATTTGAAAAGGCCGAAAAGTTCGGCGTCTATCTTGTCACAAATCTCGCTGAAATCCTCGGGATTGTTCTCGAACTTCAGGCGATCGACGTCAAGGATGAGCAGACGGCTCCTGTAGTCCTTGATCCAGTTCTCGTATCTTTCGTTGAGGCCGGTTATGTAGTCGATGCGGATGCTCTTCTCGTACTCGCGCCCCCTCTTCTGAATCTGGCTCACAAGGTTCGGAATCGACGAACGCAGGTAAATCAGCAAATCCGGCGGGTTCACGAGCGACATCATGAGGTCGAAAAGGTCCGAATAGTTCTCGAAATCCCTCGTCGTCATCAGTCCCATCCCGTGAAGGTTCGGGGCGAAGATTCTCGCGTCCTCGTAAATCGTCCTGTCCTGGATTATGACGTCCTTGCTCTTGGAGATTTCGACGACGTCCTTGAACCTCTTGTTGAGGAAATATATCTGAAGATTAAAGGACCATCGTTCCATATCCTCATAAAAATCAGCGAGATACGGATTATAGTCGACAGACTCAAACCTTGGCTTCCAGCCGTATTTGGCCGCCAGCATCCTGGTGAGCGTCGTCTTCCCGCTGCCGATGTTTCCGGCGATTGCTACATGCATTTCTATCTAATTTTAGCGTTTGTCATCTACAATTTCTGCGTTTGTAATCCGCATTTTTTGTGCATATAATCGAACAAAGTTAGCAATTACTTTCGTATTTTTGCGTCAAAATGGGAAAATTCTCTCCGAACGGCAGAGGATATGCCGGAAAAGTGAATGAAAATATATTATATGATACGGATTAAAAAATTTCGCTGCAACGCTTTTGAGGAACTCTCCTACCTCGTGTGGGCCGGAAACGCCTGTGTCGTCATCGACCCCGGATTCGACTGCGAGGAAGAGTTCGACGCGCTTCATAAGGCCCTGAAGGAAAACGGGCTCCGGCCTTCGGGGATATTGCTGACGCACGCGCATCCGGACCATGTATATGGAGTGCACCGTCTCTGCGAGGAATTCGGGAGTCCTGTCTATATGAACAAGGGCGAGGAGGTTACGCTCGGGGCGCTTCACGCGCTGTGCTTCAATGTGGGGCACAACGACGTCGAAGATTTCTCGTCACGGATTGTCCTGATTGAGGACGGGGACAGGATTCTCGTCCCGGAGGAAGGCGCCGCCGTGCTCAATGCAGGGGAAGAAAGCGGCGACGGAGCAAACGGTGCAGGCATTCCTGAGAGCGGTCTTGAATTCAAGGTTCTGTTCACTCCGGGACATACGGCAGGAGGCGTCAGCTACCTGTGCCGCGAGTTCAGAAAAACGGCCGTCAAGAAAGAAGATATATCCAAGAAAGAAGAAATGTCCCCGTCCGCGCCCCATGTTTCCGAGAGTCCCGAATACGCAAAGATTGAGAACAGCAAGATTGAGGACAGCTGGAAGGTCCTCTTCAGCGGCGACACGCTCTTTGCCGGCTGCATAGGCCGCAGCGACCTCCCCGGCGGCGACTACACCGCCCTCATGCAGGGCATCTTCACAAAGATCCTCCGCCTCCCCGGCGACCTCGACGTCCTCCCCGGCCACGGTCCCTCCACAACCATCGCCGACGAGCGCACCAAAAACCCCTTCCTCCAGCCCTTCAACGAGCCTTACGAGGAGTGAAAAGTGCACAAATCGTAACTTTTTGAAGAGTCGAATTATTTTTATCAAACAGACTTTATAAAGCAGGCACGGTTTTATAAAGAACACTTAATGCGGTAACCCTTCAGCTCGAAGATAACCTTCAACCGCGTAAAGCGGCAGATTTTCCATCCAGCCTTGGTCAAGGTAGTTCAGCATCGAGACTCGAAGACCTTTCAGGTTCGGATGTTCATCAATGTAGGTCCTGAGGGATTTGGATTTGACATTTTCTTCGGCCTTCGCCTCGATGGGAATAACACGCCTTTCCGTCTGGACAGCAAAGTCTATCTCGCATTCCGACTCATTGGACGAATGGTAGAATGTCGGAATCTGAATACGGGCGAGCTGCTCATTTACATAGCATTCCGTAAACGCGCCTTTGAATTCTTTGAATATATTGTCACCAACCAGCATCATCGCTGCGGGCACCCCGGCCATTGCCCCCAGAAGGCCAATGTCCAAAGGGAAAATCTTGAATACATCGAAATCTTCATAGAACTTCAAAGGATACTCAATCTTGCTTACCCGATGAACCTTGTAAATCAATCCGGCATCCTTGAGCCAAGTGATGGCAACTTCAAAATCCTTCGCTCTGGCACCTTTACGAACGGCCCCATAGATGAACTTCTTGTTCTCTTTGGCGAGATGAGACGGAAGAGAATCCCAAACCAGTTCAATACGAGACACCTCATTCTTAGGCGCATGCTTGGAGAAATCCCTGCGGTAGCCGGAGAGGATATCCTTGTGAATCTTGCGGACTGCATTCAGTCCCTTTCCTTCAATGTAACTGGCCACGGCCTCGGGCATACCACCCACATAATAGTATTGGCGCAGCAAGTCAATATACTTCTGACTGAGAGCATTCACGGCCTCCCAATCACAAGAGAGCAACAGTTGAGTCAGTTTTTCATTGCCGGTGGCATCCAGAAACTCGTGCAGAGACATCGGAAACATCCGCACAACTTCAACCATACCGACGGGAAAAGACTGATCTTCATGCATTGAGATTCCAAGGAGAGAGCCTGCCACAGCCACATCATACTCCGGAAAGTCCTCCTTAAAATATTTGAGACATCCCAAAGCGGCACTACTTTCCTGAATTTCATCAATTATAATGAGCGTATCTTTGGGAACAATATCCACGCCCGTGTGGGCTGAAAGAGTGCGGACTATACGGTGTATATCGTGATCCGGCTCAAAGACGCTTCTGGCAACAGCATCCTTGTCCAGATTGACATAAGCGACACCTCTATACTCTTTTGCCCCAAACTCTTTTAGTATGTATGTCTTGCCAACTTGACGCGCCCCATCAAGAACAAGCGGCTTATGGTCTCTACGAGATTGCCACTCAAGCAGTTCTGCATATACTTCTCTTTTCATACCACAAAAATTCCGACGAATATATGGCCCAAAACAACATAAATTCGGACGAATACGCGCTACAAATATACACAAATTCGGACGAATCACGAAAAAGGTTGTACCGGACGCGAAAAGGCACAGAAAACTTCTGCCCGCCAACAAAAAGGGAGGGCGGACAAATCCACCCTCCCCGATCTCTTAAGTTAATCTTTTTTCTTACCGGTTAAACGCGGTAAGATTCTGCGACTGCTTATAGGGTGCGTACCCTATTTCAAGTATGCTCCAGTGATTTCCTTGACCTTGGCTGACAAATTTTCATCCGAGTCATCATACATAATTTCCGAACTAACGAAAACGCCAAGTTCAATCAGTGCTTTAACCATTGCAGCAAATTTTTCTGCATTGACGGTCTTGGGGTTTACCTTACATGTAATTTTTTGTACCATAATAAATTGAATTAAATTGTGAATAAATGAGTTATATGTCAGTCTTTGACACAACGGACGGAATGGGCGTAATAAGTAGCATCGTAGTAGTCTATGTACACTTCTGAACCATTGAATCTCAGGCTGATAACCAGATTGTTTTGACGGCCATCAGAGCACGACCAATAATAGCCGAGTTCACCAGTTCTTTCCCCTATATATTGCTCCTTGCCGTCGCGCATATCGCGACCTGCCATGGGGAGAAAAACTGCATCAACGCCATCCTTGTATAGTGTAGAACCAGAAAACCATCTGCCATTCATGCCGTCATAACTTACCGGCACAGAATGAAACAGCGACAACAGCTCAAGTTCATCACCTGTAGGAAGTCTCCAACCGTCAGGGCAAGCACTGAGAGCCTGCTCGTAGGTGTAAAGATTGCCATAAGGATTGTCCTTCGTCGCTCCAACATTCGTCGTGGCCCATTTAACACCACCGATTTCGATGTAGGATTTCCTTCCGTAGGAAGTCTCCCATGCACTCTCACTCTTTGTGCACGAGACCAATGAGACTGCAACAATGCTGCAGCTCAGAATAAAAACAGATTTTTTCATTTGTTGATTCCTCAACTTCTCCGCCAGACCCCAAGGCGGATGACTAACTCAAAAAGAAAGTGTGGAGTCGAAGCCTATCGTACCGGGGGCTCTGGTAAGCCAAAGAACAGATAAACCGCGCAATACCCCACACCCGTATATGCGATTACCTGACGATAACTCACAGTGATACAAGGTGAAGAGTGAATGCCTTATTCCCTGTTCCTTTTTTGAATTTACCAGATTCCCAGTACAGGATAAAAGCCAAACACTTTCATCAATATGTCCGTCACCCTTCGATGACGCGGCAAAGACAGAAAATGTTTTCGGTTTATGGGATATTGCACCGCGAATTTCGACTGTTTTACCGACTATTTCTCACACATACATCAGAAATTTGCCCTCACGAGCGATTTTGTTTTTCAAAAATTTGTTTTGATTTACAAAATACCTATATTTGCGTCAAATACATCAGGATATGAGAATCATCGCGAGATCTAAAATTGTAGAATATTACACAGAACATCCGGACGCACAAATAGCGTTGGAAGAATGGTTTGCAAAGACAAGGCGAGCAGAATGGGCGTGTTTCGCCGACATAAGAAGTTCGTTCAACAGTGTGGACAGCGTTGGAAACCAACATTATGTATTCAATATCCGATGGAACAACCACAGGCTTATCGCTGTGATAAAATTTACAATCCGGACGGTGTTCATCCGTTTCATCGGGACACACTCAGAATATGAAAGGATAGATGTAACAAATATTTAGAAGCATGGCAAAGATTGAAAATAAAGTTGCATATAATGCAGCAATGGCAAGAATTGACGAACTTTTGCCTTTAGTTGACGACAACACGCCAAAATCGGACAAGAATCTCATTGAACTGGAACTCCTGTCCGAATTGGTCGAAGAATATGAAGAGCGGAACTACACGATAGAGTCCCCGTCACTCATTGATGTGATAAAACTCCGGATGTTCGAGATGGGACTGAACCAGACGAAACTTTCAGAATTGCTCGGTGTCAGTCCATCGCGCATAAGCGACTATTTCTCAGGAAGAAGCGAGCCGACATTGAAAGTCGCGCGAAAAATCAGCACCGAACTTGGCATTGATGCCAACATCGTGCTGGGAATCTAGAACATTATTGGTGAGAAGCAGAGACACAGACACAGATACTTACGGCCGCAGGCATCCAATCGGGACTACATATACGCCATCTTCCGGGCGACGGTATGCGTAATCCCCTGTGGCGGTAAGAATCATTTTGAACGCGGGTGCTTTCATTCTTGTCGTATCAATCTGATTAGACAAAGCTGTCAACGTTGCAGCCCCGTCGTCAATTAACGATTTTCCGCCAAGTTTAATCTCCACAAGCCCGTAGTGTCCTCCCCGCAAGTGTACCACGGCGTCACATTCCAAACCGTTCTTGTCGCGATAATGATACACATTTCCGTTCAGGGACTCGGCAAAAACCCTCAAGTCTCTTACGCACAATGTCTCAAAGAGGAGTCCCATTGTGTTAAGATCATGCATCAAGTCGGCCGGTCCAAGTTCGAGTGCAGCCGTGGCAATGGACGGGTCAACAAAATATCGGGTGTCGGCCGTGCGTATCGCGGTCTTCGAACGAAGGTTAGGATTCCAGGCCGGCATATCCTCAATTACGAATATCTTCCGAAGCGCGTCCAGATAGGCGTATATGGTGCTGTCGTCAAGAGTCGAGGAATCATTATTCTTCAAATCATCGCGCAATGTAGCGATGGACGCTTGGGTTCCTTGATGACGAGCGTATGAACGCATCAGCCGCTTGACTCTTTCGGAAGCCCTTTTTACCCCATCGACTTTTGAAATGTCCTCTTTTGTGACAGCATCGTAATAATCGAAAGCCTGTTCAAGAGCCACATCATCCGCAAGTCCTACTGCCATCGGCCAACCGCCTCTGCATATCAGGAATGCGATGTCCTTGAGTTTCAAATCATTTTTTGCAAGAATCTTGTCGGGCGACAAAAATAATTCCGACAGGCTGACACTTCCATTGGACTCGCCGGATTCAAACAACGTCATAGGACGCATCGTCAACCACGCGAACCGCCCGGTTCCCGAATGTTCAATCTCCGCCTCCGCTTCTTTGTCAGGAACGGCAGAGCCTGTCAAGATGAATTGCCCGGTCATTTGACGTTCATCGACAATGCAACGCACGGAATCCCATAGTGTCGGAACCGTCTGCCACTCGTCTATAAGCATCGGAGTTTCTCCCCCAAGAGCCGCATCAGAATCTATTTCTAAAAGACTTCTGAACTGCTCCTTGACATCTTTTCTGGCAAGCATAACTTTGCTGGCGGCGACTTCTCCGGCAGTTGTCGTTTTACCGCACCATTTCGGTCCTTCTATCACAACAGCTCCCTTTGCCTGAAGTTTTCTCTCAAGCAAAGCATCCATTATCCGATGTTTATAATCCTTCATAACCGCATCGTGTTCATTTTTCGACAAATATAACACATTAATTTCTAAAATAGGAAATTTGGCGCGATTTTGTTCCTGAATTTGGCGCGATTTTGTTCCTGAATTTGGCCAAACATCCCTGAAACAGTCTTCCGGCATCAAAATATTTCCGGAAGAAACGATAAGACCTTCTGCTGGAGCCTGCGAGTTCTGCCCCTACAGCAGCGGCTTGAGGTAGGGGCCGGTGACGGAGGCGGGGTCGGCGGCTACCTGCTCGGGAGTGCCCTGCGAGACTATGAGACCGCCGCGGCGGCCGCCTTCGGGGCCGAGGTCAAAGAGATAATCCACGGACTTGAGGACATCGAGATTGTGCTCGATTATGATGACCGTGTTCCCGGCATCGACAAGTTTCTGGAGGACGCCGAGAAGAACCTTTATGTCTTCGGTATGGAGGCCGGTGGTGGGTTCGTCGAGGATGTAGAGAGTCTTGCCGGTGGATTTCTTGGAGAGCTCGGCGGAAAGTTTCATGCGCTGGCTCTCGCCGCCGGAAAGCGTGACGGAAGACTGACCGAGGGTTATGTAGCCGAGACCGACGTCAAGCAGAGCCTTGAGCTTCACCGCGATGGCGGGCACCGGTCTGAAGAACTCGTATGCCTCCGAAATCGGCATTTCAAGAATGTCGTTGATGTTCTTCCCCTTATAATAGACCGCAAGCGTGTCTTCCTTGTAGCGACGGCCGCCGCACTGAGGGCAGACAACGTTCACCGACGGCAGAAAATTCATCTCTATGACCTTCAGGCCTGCGCCCTTGCACTCCTCGCAGCGCCCCCCGGCGACATTGAAGGAGAACCGGCTCGCCTTGAACCCGCGGACCTTCGCGTCCGGAGTCGCCTCGAACAGTTTCCGGATGTCGTCGAACACGCCCGTGAAAGTCGCAGGGTTGCTCCTCGGAGAGCGGCCTATCGGCGACTGGTCAATCTCTATGACCTTATCTATGTTCTCCACACCCTCAATCGAGCCGTAAGGCAGCACAGGCAGCCCGGACTTGAAGAACCTGTTCTTCAGAATCGGCATCAGAGTCTCGTTAATCAGCGTCGATTTGCCCGAGCCGCTGACTCCGGCAACGCCGATGAAGCATCCGAGAGGGAACGCGGCATCGACCTCCTTCAGATTATTGCCATGTGCCCCCCTTATCGTCAGGAACAACCCGTTCCCGGCGCGGCGCTCGGCAGGGACTTCAATCTTCCGTATTCCCCGCAGGTAGTCCAGAGTCACCGAGTTTCCGAAGATACAGTGCCGCTCTATAGCCCGGACCTCCGCCACGGGCACTCCCAGCCGTTCAGCCAAAGTCGTTTCCTCGCCATCCATCGCAGCACGCACGGCATCATTCTCCTCCACAGCCACTCCCGGCCGTTCGGTCCAAGCTGCTTCCTTGGCATCCATCGCAGCACGCACGGCATCATCAGGCTCAGCACGCCTCGCCGGAGCCGAAGCCAAGCCCGCCTCCAGCGCCTCCTGATGCGCCGCCAGCAGTTCAAAAGGCCCGTTCATGCAGATGCGTCCTCCCTCCGAGCCCGCTCCAGGGCCGACGTCCACGAGCCAGTCGGCCGCCCTCATCGTCTCCTCGTCATGCTCCACGACCATCACCGAATTGCCGCTGTCCCTCAGTTCCTGAAGAGACGCTATCAGCTTGCGGTTGTCCCTCTGGTGCAGTCCGATTGAGGGTTCGTCAAGGATGTAGAGCACGTTCACGAGCTTCGACCCGATTTGCGTCGCGAGCCTGATTCGCTGGCTCTCCCCTCCAGAGAGTGAAGCTGTGGCACGGTCAAGCGAAAGGTAGTCCAACCCCACGTCGAGCAGGAACTGCACCCTCTCGTCAAGCTCCTTGAGAATGTCCCGCGCAATTGCGTTTTCCCTATTGTCAAGTTTCCCCGGCAGGCTCAGCAGCCACTCCTTCAGCGTGCTGATCTCCATCGCCGAGACCTCCCAAATCGGTTTCCCGTCAATCCTGAAACAGCCGCACTCCTTCTTCAGCCTCGTCCCTCCGCACTCCGGACACACAATCTTGTCGTCGATGTCGCCCACGATTCCCGGGAACGACACCATCTCGGACATCGTGCCCTCCCCGACCCGGAAAAGTTCGTCCGAGCCGTAGATTATCAGAGTCAGAGCCTCCTGCGGCACGAGTTCGATGGGGTCATATAGCGAGAAGTCATATTTCCTTGCGATGGAGCGGATTATGTCAAACTTTTTCGTCTGACGGATATTTCCCAGAGGGACGATTCCCCCGTCCGCAATCGAAACCGACGGATCCGGAATTATGGATTTCACATCGACGTTCACGATGGTTCCAAGTCCCTTGCAGTGAGGACAATATCCTTGCGGGGAATTGAAGGAGAACGTGTGCGGGGCCGGCTCCTCAAGGGACAGTCCGGTGTCCGGACACACCAGATGTTTTGAAAAATGGTGCAGCTCGCCCGTCTCCATGTCGAGAATCGCCAGCGAGCCCTTGCCGAGGTTCAGGGTCGTCATCACTGACTCCCTGATCCGCTTCTCGTCCTTCGCCTCCGGCTTGAGCCTATCAACCACAAGTTCGATGAAATGCGGCTTGTAGCGGTCCAGAGCCTCGACTTCCGAAAGATTGACGATTTCCGAATCAATCCGCGCCTGCGCATATCCCCTCTTCCGCAGCTGGGCGAGCAGTTCCTTGTAGTGTCCCTTGCGCCCCCGGACAAGAGGAGCGAGAAGCAGGCACTTGCGCCCGCCGTAGCCGCCGATTATCAGCGAAACTATCTGGTCGTCGGTGTATCGCACCATCTCCTTTCCCGTCGCCGGCGAATAGGCCTTCGACGCACGGGCATACAAGAGTCTGAGAAAATCGTATATTTCCGTAATCGTCCCCACCGTCGAGCGTGGATTTTTTCCCGTTGTTTTCTGCTCAATGGCGATGACCGGGCTGAGCCCCCCGATGCTCTCCACCTGAGGCTTTTCGAGTATGCCCATGAAATGCTTCGCGTAGGTCGAGAGCGTGTCCATATAGCGCCGCTGCCCTTCCGCATAGAGAGTGTCGAACGCGAGGGACGACTTACCGCTCCCGCTCAGCCCCGTAATCACGACGAACTTGCCGCGAGGTATGTCGAGCGAAACATTCTTGAGATTATGCGCCTTCGCGCCCCGTATTTCGATGTATCTGTCGGTCGATTTCATATTGCAAAATTACTAATTTTGTAGAAAATATGCTCACACGTCGCACATTCGGTCGTTAATTTGCTGGATGATGCTTTCTTGCCCTCGCGAAAGAAATGGGGGGGACTTTTGCGTGAAAATAAAAATATAAAGATATATGGATAAGATACGGATTTATTGCGAAAACACTAATGAATATCGCGACGTCGAATTCGGGACGCCGCTGCTCGACATCGCAAGGGACATGATGCCGAAGGAAACCGAAGGCACGGAGGACAAGCAGATTCTCGCCGCGCTGGTCGATAACTCGCTGAAGGGGCTTAACTTCGAGATTTGCAGGCCGCATCAGGTGAAGTTCATCGGCTATGGCGACCCCAACGGAATCAGGACATACGCCCGCTCGCTCTGCTTCGTGCTTCAGAAGGCGGTGAGGGACGAATTCAGCGGGAAATTCCTTAACATCAAGTACGCGCTGCCGAGCGGGCTCTACTGCGAACTGCACGAGAATCCCGAGGGTGAAAAATATGAGGTTCATGTGCCTTCGGGCGATGAGCTCCGCCGGATTAAGACGAGAATGAAGGAAATCATCGCGCAGGACATCCCTTTCCGCAAGGCGATACTCACGGAGGACGAGGCCGAGAAGCTTTACGCGGAGAACGGCCAGCCGGAAAAGATTGAGCTGCTGAAGACCCTCGGCCGATACACCTACAGCGTCTATTTCCTCGGCGAGACGGCGGACTCGTTCTACGGGCCGATGCTGCCCTCCACCGGCTATCTGAAGGTCTTTGAACTGCGTCCGTTCGGCAAGGGAATGTGTCTCCAGTACCCGGGACTCGGACAGAAGGACAGGATTACGCCGATGAAGAAGCAGTCCAAGCTCGCCGCGGCGCTCGACGACCACGAGAAATGGAGCCGCGTGCTCGGAGTCAGCAGCGTGGGTTCATTGAACAAGGCGATACTCGACGGGCACGCGCGCGAAATCATCAACCTCGCGGAGGCGCGTCATGAGCGCAAGTACGCGGCAATCGCCGACGCAATCTGGCAGAGGCATGAAAATGTGAAGATTGTGTTCATCGCGGGGCCGTCGTCATCGGGAAAGACCTCCTCGTCGCTCCGCCTCGCGCAGCAGTGCAGGATTCTCGGGCTGAACCCCAAGGTCATCGAGCTTGACAACTACTTCGTTGACCGCGAGCACACCCCTAAGGACGAGAACGGAAACTATGACTTCGAGTCCCTGCACGCCATGGACCTTGACTTTCTCAACGCGCAGCTGAACGACCTGCTCGCTGGCAGGGAAGTGGAGATTCCGAAGTTCAACTTCAAGACCGGCTCCCGCAGCTTCGAGGGCAACAGGATGAGGCTCGAAAAGGAGGACATACTCATCATGGAGGGAATCCACGCCCTGAATCCGGAGATGGTGCCGGGTGTAGATCAGTCGAGGATTTTCCGTGTCTATGCCTCCGCGCTCACGTCACTCTCGCTCGACGAGAACAACAACATCTCCACCACCGACAACAGGATTCTGCGCCGGATGGTGCGCGACAACCGCGTCAGGGGCATATCCCCGGAGGAAACGATTCTCCGCTGGCCGAGCGTGCGCCGGGGAGAGAACCGCAACATCTTCCCTTTCCAGGAGAACGCCGACGTGATGTTCAATTCCGCGCTCGTGTTCGAGCTTCCGATGCTGAAATACTACGCAGAGCCGCTTCTGCGCCGCATCAGTCCGACATCCCCCGCCTACAGCGAGGCCGTGCGGCTGCTTAAGTTCCTGAGTTACATTGTAGCGCTGAGCCCTGAGGAGATTGCTATGATTCCGCCGACTTCGATTATGAGGGAGTTCATCGGCGGGCAGACGCTTTAAGTTTTCGCATTTTCGGACACGGCTTCAGGCTCTGGCCCACTTGCCGGGGGTCGTGCCTTCCTTTTCGCGGAAGATTTTCGTGAAATAGCTCAGGGAGATGAATCCGGCGGCCTCGGAGACGGCTGCGATGGTGTATTCGGGATGCTCGCGGAGCATATCCTTCGCATAGTCGAGGCGCAGGGCCGTGATCCATTCGCGGAACGAGAGCCTGTAGGTCGTCCGGATGTAGTCCGAAAGATAGGTTCTGTTGGTGTCGAGTTCCTGCGCGAGATCCTCGATGGTAAGCCCCGGCCGGGTGTATCCGTGAGAGGCGCTCCATCCGTCGAGGCGGTATCCGATTTCCTGATAATAGGCCGGAACAATGTCTTCATTCCGGTTTTCCTCAAACTCCTCGTATTCGTCTGATTTCTCAAGAATCTGCTCCACGCGGTCGTAGTAGAGCATATAGTTCATGTAGGAACTGAATATATAGACATAGAACGCGATGGAGGAAAGAATCCAGATGAAGACATACCTGTCCGGGAGGAAGGTAAGCAGGCCGCAGCCTATTCCGAATATGATTGCCCACCATGTCAGAACGGACATCCACTGTATGTATGATGCGATGTTGTCGGAATGCGTGTTGTCAAAGAGCCTGACCGTCCTCCTGTATGTACGCACCAGCCTCGTGGACAGGAACACTCCGTATGCGATGAGCGAGGCCGCAAGAATCATGACGAAAACCGTCTGCGCCATACCTCCGACATAAAGCGCCGTGACCGACGCCCCGAGATAGAGAACCCAGAGAAGAGTGTGGAAGGCCACCCTCTTCCCTGTCAGATAGTTCCTGTCCAGCAGGACCATGAACGCGGAGCTGAACAGCCAGTAGGTCAGAAAATAGGTCGAGAGGTTCAGCAGAATCGCGGCTCCGTGGTTCTGGAAGCGCACGCTCACGAAAAGATGCACGATATAGTTCACGGCAAGAGTCAGCAGAGCCAGCCCCATAATCCGGCAAGAGCGCACATAAGTCGCGAATATCGGTTTGTCGGGCACCCTCGCCACCAGAAAATAGATGGCAAAGAAAAGCAGCAGCGCCAAGGCCGCAATCAGTGAATACTCGTATAGTCGTGTCATTCCTGCGTGTATCTAAAACGGGAGGTCGTCATCCGGGTCGTCGATTGGCGGAGGGACGACGGTCGGCTGCGGTGCAGGCTGCGGATGGGCCGGCTGCTGAGGCTGCTGTCCCTGCGGCTGAGAATACTTTCCCGGCTGCTGAGGCTGCACCCCTGTCGGGAGAGGGGTTGAAGCCGGATTGTCGGACTTGCGGCCGAGGAGCAGAACCGACTCGGCCAGAATCTCGACCGCGCTGCGGGCGTTGTTGTCCCTGTCGGTCCAGCTGCGGGTGCGTATGCGGCCCTCGACATAGAGCGGAGTGCCCTTGCGGACATATCTTTCGATTGTTTCAGCATTCCCGCCCCATGCCGAAATCCGGTGAAATTCAGTCACTTCCTTCCATTCGCCGGTCTTGCGGTCCCGGTAGCGTTCATTCGTGGCGAGACGAACGCTCGCGACCTTCACGCTGTTCTGTGCGCTGTCACCCTCAAGATAGCGGATTTCCGGATCGGCGGTGACATTTCCGATGAGCATTACCTTATTTAATGAAGCCATATAATTGTTCCTTACGATTGCAAAGTTAATCCTTGTTTGGGCAAAAGCGCTGCACAAGGTCAAAATTTATTTTCTCTTCAGTCACGCTCCGGAGCATCCCTCTTCCCAAAGGTTTCCAAAGCCCCGGCAAGAGCCTGCGGGTCAGGGTTTATGCCGGTCATGAGGCCGTAGCCGGTGAGTGCCTGACGGAGAAGCCATTGTTCCCCGGGGACATATCTTGTCTGAGGGAGGAACTTGGCAAGAACATCCGAGGTGAACGAAGGACTGCGGTAGTTTGCCTCTATTATCAGTCTGAGGCTGACGCCGTCGGAAGGCAGTTCACATCCGCACAGGCCGTAAGGCATACGAGAGGAGGTCTCCGCCGTGAACGGGAAAGAGGGCAGGGGCAAAGGAAGAGTGTATATCAGCGCGTCATAACGGAGCACATCCGACGCGAAGCGGTCAAGGGGCAGCGCGGAGACCGTCCCCATGCGGAACGGCTTCTGATGCAGTCCTCCCAAAGCCTGCGCCGCCGACTGAGAAGCCGAGGAAAGATGCTGGACAAAGCTCAGGGCGCGGGACATATTCCTGTTCATCACGGTCACGTCAAGGCCGAGCATACAGGCGGCCACGGCGGCGGCCTTCCCCGCTCCTCCGCAGCCCACGACAAGAACCTTCCTTAACGCGGCGCGGTCACAGGAGTGGTCCGTCATCCGGCAGCCGGCCGCCGCCGATTCATCCGACGGAATTTCGCCTTTCCCATCATTGAAATCCTCCAGCAAGGTTCGGACGGCCGAGCAGTCGGAATTGAAGCAGCTCAGCCCCCTCGGAGTCCGGACAAGGATGTTGGCCGCGCCGGCAAGCTCGGACTCCGGACTGCGGAACTTCGCCTTGTCGAACGCGAGTTCCTTGAAAGGCGCGGTCACGTTCACGGCGTCATAAGACTTCATGAATATGCGGAACGCCTGCTCAAAGTCCTCAAACTCAAGCAGGTCGTAGCGAAAACGCCCGCCGTAGGCCGCCTTGAAGAGGCGCGGGCTGAGAGAATGCGCTATCGGGAAGCCTATGAGACCATATTTTGACATAACTGTATTTGGCAAATTATCTTTGATAACAATTGCGGACCGACGCTGCGGACGACATCTGTCAGATGAGACGACGGCGCTGGCGCACGGCCTCATAGAGAAGCACGGAGGCGCTGACCGAGACATTAAGGGAATCCAGACGGCCGAGCATCGGAATTTTTATGTGCGCGTCGGCGGCGTCACGCCAGATTTGCGTGAGTCCCGTAGCCTCGGTGCCCATCACGATGGCGGTGCCTGCGGTCATGTCGGCGGCATAGTACCATTCCGAGTCCTGAAGCTGCGCCGTGAGTATGCGTATGCAGCGTTCCTTGAAAAAGGCGATGGCCTCTTCCGATGTGCAGACGGCGACCGGAACGGAGAATATCGCCCCGACACTCGACCGGATGAGGTTCGGGTTCCAGATGTCGGTCATGTGGTCGCAGACAATCACGGCATCAGCCCCTGCTGCATCAGCGCTGCGCAGCACCGCGCCGAGGTTCCCGGGCTTTTCGACGGACTCGAGCACCATGACCAGCGGAGCTTCCCCCAGCCTAAGGTCGGAGAGACGACGCGGCACGGCACGGACTTCGGCGAGGATTCCCTCCGTGGAACCCCTGTAAGCCACTTTCTCATAAAGGAAAGCGGGAACCTGCACCACCGTAAGGCGAGGGTTCAGCGCCTCGGCCTTGGCGACCAGAGTCTCCAGTCCGTCCTTCCCTTCAATGTTTTCGACAAGGCGACCCGTCCCCGCACCCGATGTCGGCGCACCAACGCCGTCCCGCCCTGCCGGCAAGCGGGGCAGCCCGGTTTCAGACACTCGCTGCCGCTCACGGGCGACAACCTCGCCGCATACGAACAGCGTCTCCGGGACAAACCCCGCGTCGAGACAATGCCCCAGTTCCCTCTGCCCCTCAACCACAAAAAGACCCGCCGCGCTCCTGGCCTTAGATTTCTCCACGAGCGCCTGCAAATCCTTTATCTTCCGGTTCTGCGCCGAAGTTATTGTCTCTACTCTCATATATCAATAAAAATCTATTACATATTTTATCGTAAAATCTTCTGCGGATTTCTCCAACAACTTATAAAGATTCCCAACACTCCCTAAATGAAAGAAAATTGCATCCTCCCGAAGTTGTCCCAAGTCAGTACTGCGAAACATATATGGGGTATCATCTCCCCATGTGTCATCCAAAGACAGAATAAACTCGTTCTGCTCAGCTGTATCCTTCCATTCAACGCCTGCCAATACAACCCGAGGCGGTAATCCGTTATGTCTCACTATGAATTTTTGATATTTTTGCCGAACCTCATCCATCTAACCCAACGAATTTTCAATAGCCAATCAATAGAATTCCTTTTAAAGGGAGCTTTATTCTATTTGATATGTACATCGTTTCCAAGAAAATATAAATCCTCTAAGTATATGACAAAAATTTGAAAATATCAATTCGATAACGGTTTGTGTGGTTCAGAAGGCACTGTGCGATGTAT